>NZ_JAALFW010000025.1:0-19091 GCF_011800485.1 Pantoea sp. EKM20T
TGCTCTACTTGATTTCCATTAAGGCGCTTCGCCAGAAAGTGATATTTAAAGCAATTGGAATATATAAATCTTTGCCACAAAAGGTCCGCTTCTCGCTCATAGCGGTCATCCGCCCTTTTCAGCAGGCAGTTTTGTACCAGAAGCGGAACTTGCTTACATTGCTATGTCAGTTTGCTGGGAGCAGGTCAGATAGGTTTTTATGACCTTTTCAGACAGGGTCGTATCAGGATTAATTTCTGATACTGACTGGCGTGGTTTTTTACATCATTGAACGTCAGACTCCATCAACCAGGGAGGATGAATCCTCTCTTTTTTATTACGTCAGCTGCACCCAGTGGCACGCCACCTGATGGCCGGGGCGCATTTCGCGAAGTTCCGGAATTTCTGTGCGGCAGCGTACTGTTGCCTGCGGGCAGCGAGAAGAGAAGCGACAGCCAGAGGGCGGGCGCGAAGGATCCGGAATTTCCCCCTGCACCACCGGCACGGATAAGCTTCCAGGGGCAAGCGTCGGCACCGCCGCCAGCAGCGCCTGGGTGTAGGGGTGAAGCGGCTGGCTGAACAGCGCATCGCGGCTGGCAGTTTCCACCAGTTTCCCCAGATACATAACTGCCACGTCATCACACAAATGCTCTACGACACCGAGATCGTGAGAGATGAACAGGAAGGTGACGCCATGGTCATCACGCAAATCGGAAAACAGGTTAATGATTTGCGCCTGAATAGAGACATCCAGCGCCGAGATGGGTTCGTCGGCAATAATAAAATCCGGGTTGAGAATCAGCGCTCTGGCGATGCCGATACGCTGGCGCTGGCCGCCGGAAAACTCATGGGGAAAGCGATTGTAATGCTGCGGCGCCAGTCCACAGATTTTCATTACCTCCAGCACTTTGTCGCGCAGTTCTTCTTTGCTGCACAGCGTGTGTTCCAGCATTGCTTCCCCAATTGCATCACCTATTCGAATGCGTGGATTCAGCGAGCTGTAAGGATCCTGAAATACCAACTGGATTTTCGGGCGCAGCGCGCGCATCTGTTTCGGCGTCAGATCCTGCAACTCCTGACCACGATACTTCACGCTACCTGCCGTTTTGTCATAAAGCCCCAGCAGCGTGCGTCCTACGGTGGTTTTACCGCTACCGGATTCGCCCACCAGGCCAAAAATAGTGCCAGGTCGAATGTTAAAACTGACGCCGTCCACAGCGCGTAGCTGTCCGGTTTTCTGACCAAAAATCCCGTCGCGTAGCGAGAAATGCTTTTTCAACTCGTCCACTTCAATAACATATTGCTGGCTCATGCGATAGGCTCCGCTAACTCACTGTGAATACATGCGGCTTGCCGCGTATGCCCGATCAGCGGCGGAATGACCGCGTGGCACTGCGCGGTTCTACGTTCGCAGCGATCATAGAACGCGCAGTACGGCGGCAGTTCGGCCAGGTCAGGCACCTGTCCGGGAATGGAGTAGAGGCGGCGTCGGCGCTCGCCCGGAACAGGGCGCGATGCGATAAGCCCTTTGGTATAAGGGTGCAGTGGGTTGTGTAGCACATCGGCAGTCGGGCCTTGCTCAACGATGCGCCCGGCGTACATCACCACGACATGTTCCGCCATCTGCGCGATAACCCCCAAATCGTGAGTGATCAGCATCAGCGCCATCTGCTGCGCCCGCGCCTGGTCGCGCAGTAAGCGCAGGATTTGCGCCTGCACGGTGACATCCAGCGCCGTGGTTGGCTCGTCGGCAATCAGCAGCTTCGGCTGGCAGCTTAACGCCATGGCAATCATGATGCGCTGCAACATGCCGCCGGAAAGCTGATGCGGATAGCAACCCATCAGACTCTCCGCACGCCCGAGTCCGACATCGGTGATCAGTTGCGTGGCGTGCGTCCAGGCCGCTTTTGGTGTTTCGCCGCGATGGCGTATCAGCGGTTCACAAAGCTGCTCGCCAATGGTCAGCACCGGATTGAGCGCTGTCATCGGCTCCTGAAAGATCATCGCTAATTGATTACCACGCAGATCGGCCATTTTCGACGGCTTCAGGGCAAGCAGATCGGTGCCCTCAAAGCGGATTTCTCCGCCGTCGATACGCGCAACCTGCGGCGGTAACAGTCCCATCAGCGACATGGCGGTAACGCTTTTGCCGCAGCCAGATTCACCAACAACGCCAATGGTTTGCCCTGCCTGAATGGTAAAGGAGACATCCTGTACAGCGCGCACACGCCCCTGCTCGCTGGCGAAGGAGATGGATAAGTTATTAAAGGTAATTAGCGGCTCGCTCATTTCAGGCTCCGTTTCATCTTCGGATCCAGCGCATCGCGCAGGCCATCGCCCAGCACATTAATGGCGATGACGGTCAGAAAAATGGCAATGCCCGGCGGCATCCACAGCCATGGGCGACGCTGAAAGTCGATCAGGCTGTTGGCCGCGTCCATCATATTGCCCCATGAGGGCGTTGGCGGTACGACGCCAAGGCCGAGGTAGCTAAGCGCGGATTCCATCAGGATGGCGTTGGCCACCGCCATGGTCGCCATCACCACCAGAATGGGTATGGTGTTCGGCAACAGATGACCGAACAGGCGGCGGCGCGAAGAGAGGCCCAGGACCTGCGTCGCCAGCATAAAATCACGTTCGCGCAGTGACAGGATTTGCCCGCGCACCAGCCGCGCCAGCTTCGGCCACTCCAGCAAGCTAAGCATCACTACTACCATGTAGATGCGCGAATCAGACGAAAAATCCAGCTCAGACAACATCGCTCCGGCAACAATCAGCAGCGGCAGGCTGGGGATCGTCATCACCAGATCCGCCATGCGCATAATCAGTTTGTCCGTCCAGCCGCCGGCATAGCCGGATACCGCACCCAGCAGGTAGCCCAGAGCCACCGAAAGTAGCATGGTCATCAGGCCAATAATCAGCGAGATACGACCGGCAAGCAGCAGGCGGGTATAAATATCGCGGCCAAGAAAATCGGTGCCCAGCCAGTGTTCTGCGCCAGGCGGTTTGTTGATCATCAGCGCATCTGTGGCGTCATCTTTCCACGGCGACCACACCGGGCCCAGCACGCACCAGATGGTCATGATTACCAGCAGAACCAGGCACAGCATCGACAGATGATTGTGGCGCAGCGCTTTCCACGCCTGGTGCCACGGAGAAGGTGTGGCCTGCGCCATCGCCGGAATTTCCGCCTTGCGTAAGCGGCGATTCGTAGAGAAAAGGGAACCGAACATCACGACCTCACGCGAATGCGCGGGTCGGCCCACGCGTACAATATATCGGCAATCAGGTTGCCCACAATTGTCAATACCGCAAGAAACAGGGTGAACCCCATCAGCACCGGATAATCGCGGGCGGCCAGAGAATCAATATGAATATGCCCTGCGCCCGGCCAGTTAAACACCTTTTCGGTGATGATCGCGCCGGAAAACAACCCCGGCAGCTCAAAACCTAACAGGGTGATGATTGGCAGCAACGCATTGCGCAGCGCGTGTTTAAGGATCACTGTACGTTCGCGCAACCCTTTAGCACGCGCGGTGCGGATAAAATCCATCTTGACTACGTCAAGCATGCTGGCACGGAAATAGCGCGTCAGGCTGCCCGCCTGCAACATCACCAGCGCCATGACCGGTAACACCAGATGCGCCGCAACCTGCATCACCCACACCCAGCCGTTATCGTCGCTGCCGGTGTTGGTCATGCCGCCCACTGGCAACCAGTGCAGATCGACTGCGAACCACTTAATAAGCAACAGGCAGAGAAAAAAGGTCGGGAAAGACATGGCGGCGAACACCGACACGCTCACCAGATGATCGAACAGCGAATTGGGTTTCAGCGCCGAGGCAATGCCCACCGCAAGCCCGATGCTCCAGTAAAACACCAGCGCAACGCTTGCCAGCAGGAAAGAGTTCCAGATGTACTGGTTAAGTAGCTGACTCACCGGAATTTGGTATTGCAGCGAGAACCCCAAATCGCCGCGCAGCAACTGGCCGAGCCAATGCAGATAGCGGGTAAGGATCGGTTGATCGAGTCCATAAATAGCTTTCAGTTCGGCGGCGCGGGCAGCGGTGAGGGTAATGTTACCGTCGATAAAGTCGCCTGGCGTTTTCGCGAAAAGCATAAAAATAATCAGTGATGCGAGCAGCAGCATTGGCAGGGTTTGCAGCAGTCGCCTGAGGATAAAATTTCGCATAGCTTTCTCATGACAACTGCCGGGAGACCCGGCAGTTGTTACTGTTATTTAATGATTTTCACATCCGGCAGGCTACCGGTCAGCCCGTTGTAGATATCCGGTTTAAAGCCGGTGACGCGGGCACTACTGGCCGACAAAATCTCGCGGTTACCCAGCAGAATCACCGGCGGATCGTCCGCCAGCACTTTATACAGCTGGTGATAAATCGGTTTGCGTTTTTCCACATCCAGCACCGCATTACCTTCGTTGATAAGCTTATCAACCTGCGGATTGTTATAGCCGGACTCTTTCGCCTCCGTGCTGTAGTAATCCCACACGCCATCATGTGGATCGTTGAGTGTGCTGGTGCTGAAAGAGGCCAGGTCATAGTTACCGGCTTTACGCTGTGCCATGAGGGCGTTGAAATCCACCACCTGCGGCTTCAACAGCACGCCAATCTGGTGCCAGTTCTCTTTGGCGATGGGGATCAGCGCATCATTCAGCACTTTCTTGCTCACCAGCAGCGTCAACTCCAGACGTTTACCGTCCTTCACGCGGATGCCATCAGGCCCCGGTTTCCAGCCCGCTTCATCAAGAAGTTTCTTCGCCTGTGCCGGGTCAAATTTGTATGGATTCACGCCATCTGTGTTATACGCCCATGAAATCGGGGCAATAGGTTCAATTGCCACTTTTCCATAGCCCTGATAAACCACATCAATCAACTTCTGGCGGTCGAGACCATAAATCAGCGCCTGTCGCACTTTCACGTCCTGCAACGCCGGGCGACGTACGTTGAATTCCACTTTGCTGTAGTCACTGGAGCCAAACAGGTTGATATTGGCGAAGCCCAGCATTTTCAGTTGTTCGATATCATCAGGGCGAGAAGTAAACGAGTCGTAATCGGTTTCGCCGGTCTGGAACAACTGGAAGTTAGTGGACGGGTTGGTTACGCGGTAGATAAAGCGCGGCGTCGGTGGTGTGCCACGGTAAAAATGGGTATTGGCGTGGAAACGAATCTCCTGGCCCGGAATATATTTGTCATAGACATACGGTCCGTTGCCCAGCGGTTTACCGTGCAACATGCGCAGATAGTCGAGATTGCCGCGCTGATACCCTTTCCCATAATACGCTTTCGACAACACCGGGCCGCCAATTTTCGCCAGCGTTGTCGCGCCAGGCTGCCCGGTGGTGACCTGTAATGTCAGCGGGTCGATCACTTTCAGGCCACTGACGCTATCAGCTTTTCCGGCTTTATACTCCGCGCCGCCCACAATGTTGGCGAGTGTGATGTCAGTATCGCCATCATATTTCGGGTCATGCAGCACGGTCAGGGTAAACGCCACATCTTCGGCGGTGAGGGGCGAGCCGTCGCTGAAAGTCAGGTGTGGGCGCAGCTTAATGGTGTAGACATTGTTATCCTGACTAACGCTCCAGCTTTCGGCCAGGCCTGGCACCAGCTTGCCGTGGCTATCCCAGTCAATCAGACGTGAGAAAATCACGTTGGTGACGTTTTCGTCCCAGCCGTTAACAAAGAAATAAGGGTTAAAAATACCCTGCGGTTCAGAGATACCAGCCACCACCGTGTCTTTACGCAGCTTAGCCACTGCCGGAATCTGGCTGGCATCGGTGGCTGGTGTAATGCCCTCTTTTAAGGGTACATCGGCGAAAGAGGCTGAAGAGAAAGCCACCATACTGCTGAGTAACGCGATTTTAAGCGCCAGAGTAAAACGCGTGGGTTTTGTTTTTATGCTTTTCAGTAGGATGGACAAAATGGCTCCCTCATCAAATGTTTGTATGGAATTTACAAATCATGACGAAAGATAAAAGCCGCACCGCACCCTGTCTAACAACGAAACAATCTGGCTTATAGCAAATTATCATTAGTAGATTTATGAGAAAGCAATGCTTAATTTCATCTAAAGAGGATGAGACATTACGCGGGGCAGTCGAAGAGTTCTGATATCGTAAGGGGTTTGATAATCAATAATGTGAAAAACCACGGCACAGCGCGCCATTATTTGTCGAACAGGCGCTTGCGCTTGTCAGGCGCGATATCAAATCCCGTATATCCGACGCGGATCTTCGTCAGCATGGAATCAGCCCGGAGCGGATGCGGCGCTGGTTCCTGCAACAGCACGGCATCACTTTTCAGGCCTTCCAGCGAATGCAGCGGGTAAATATTGCCCTGCAGGAGCTGAAAAGCGGACGTGCGGCGACTGACGTAGCACTGGACAATGGCTACGAATCCCTGAGTGGGTTTGGTTACATCTACAAGCGGCTCACTGGCGCAGCTCCCTCTCAGATTATAGTCATTCACTGGTTTACCACTACACTGGGCCTATGTTTGTCTGTGCCAAAGAGCAGGAGAGAGTGTGCCTGCTGGAGTTTACCGATCACCGAATGTCAGAGACGGAATTTCACGATATCCAGCGTTAACTTAACGCCAGGATTGTCACAGGTGAAAATAGTCATACCCGACAAACATGAAAGAAATCAGAGTTAAGTGAGTCAATACAGAATGCTTGCTGTATGAAACAGTCTATTTCCGATCCTGTTACTTTTTACATGCAGTTTTAAGGTATTTGAAATCCCCACGTCCGCTCCTCGCTCACAGCGGCCGCTCATTTTTGTGACCAGTAATGATGCCGATACCAGTCGGCTTCATGGGCTGATCTAACCGCTACTACCTCACCCCGTGGCCCTTGCGCTTCCGGACTATCAGCCGGCTCTTCCTGTTGGCCAGCAACCAGTCGGCAGCAATTGCCAGTATGTAACTCACCTGAAAACCCGTTTGAATCGAGCCTCTCCACTCATTTGCATTTTTCAACCTTCCGGCGTCATTTTCCCCCTCCTTCAGCTATGCCTCCGCTGAAATATTGTATCAAGCATGAAGGTCACCAAAAAATTAAACTAACAAGTGTTAGACCGGTGTTGACGGGTGTTGATTTGCCCGCTAATGTTTGCCTACCTAACGTTAGTTAGATACCCCAACCATCAACCTGTAGGATCGACCATGACTGCTAAACTTCAGCTTTTTACATCACCTTCGGCCTTTCCTAATCCACAGCGCCTGCGGCTTTTCATGCACGAAAAGGGCATCGCTGACCAGTTTGCCGAGACCATCTATGACATGTCCCCTGGAGGAGAGCAGCGTGGCTGGCGACATTTGAATATGAATCCGTGGGGCGAAACGCCTACCCTTGAACTCGCTGACGGGAGTTATATTTCTGAAACGGCTGCCATCGTTCGCTATCTTGATCAGGAGTATCCGGGCCGCAAGATTATGGGAGAAACAGCACTGGAACAGGGGCTGGATAATATGTGGGATAACCGGGTGTGGGTGCATATCCTGTACCGCATCGTTACAGCGTTCCACGTGTTGCACACCGGCCTCGGCTTCAAGCTGGAATTGACCAAAAATGAGGCCTGGGGTGAACACTGCCGTAAAGAAGCTTTGGCTCACGCCGCGCTGGTTAATCGCCATCTGTCAGACGGCCGCGAATGGCTGCTCGGCGGCGATGCGCCGACCTTCTCGGATATTACTCTGGCAACCGCGATCGCCTTCTCGAAATTCCCGGTCAATGCCACTCCACTGGACGAGCGTTTTGAGTTCTTAGATGCCTACTGGCAGCGCTGGACAAAACGTCCTGCCTTCCAGGCGGCCTACGCCGATCGCAACAGCGGCATTCCTGAGCTGGATTCGCCAGCCCGGTAATAGCGCCACTCGATGTAAACTGCGGTACGCCGGGTTCGTTATCTACTGACTTTCCCGGTGACCAGAGTGCTTATGATAGCGTCGGCTGTCGATGTTACTTGCTAAACCATGATGCAATGACGTCTGCCTGAGCACCCTGGATGCATTGAACTTACTGTTTTCCATGGCAATCACCCTGTCACCCGGTAAGCGTTTGCTGTAAATTAGCATTCTCTATTTAAGAGATCATCCCAATACCAAAGGCATCAAGATGAGCGTCAACACCAGGGAAGCCATTTTGCAGGCGGCCAGGAAAATTGCCCAATCTCAGGGCTATAACGGTTTGAATTTCCGCGACCTCGCGCAGGATGTGGGTATCAAAGCGGCGAGTATTTACTACTATTTTCCAGGCAAAGCCGAGTTGGGTATTGCCGTTGCCAGACGATACTGGGAGGACGGTGCGCTCGCACTCGAGATGATCGAATCAGAAAGCCCATCACCCATTGACGCGCTGCGTCGCTTTCCTGAAATCTTCCGAAGATCACTTGAGGCCGAAAATCGTCTCTGCCTGGGCAGTTTCATGGGCGCTGAAAAAGATACCTTACCTCCTGAAATGAATGCAGAAATACAGAAGTTTGCTGATGTGAACATTGCATGGCTGAACAGACTGCTGGTGGCTGCGAAGGTGTGCGATTCAGGTGAGAGTGAATCCAGAGCACGTGCAATTTTCACGGCCATTGCCGGTGCCCAGCTTATCGCCAGAAGTCGCTCAGATATCTCGCTTTTTGATTCACTGGTGGATTCATACAGCGCCTTCGGACCTCTGCCAGAATAGCAACTGCCCGCAATCCGATTCAGCGAATGGGCGATTTTCTGCACGCGCGCCCAATGCGGCGCGGCGTCCGGTAGCGTATGCGCTTTTCCACTCAGGAACTCACCCCTTTGAATCAATGCGCGACGGGCCAGGGTAAAAGTATTACGCCGTGTCTCATCATCACCTGCAATAAAGGAGTGAAACCTCGGTTCAGGAAAGCGTTTATTTCAGCGGTTCAGGTAGCTAACAATCCACAATTTGCTGTCCGACTGCGGTTTCTTTAGCGGCTTCTGGCCAATAGTCGTGGCAATAAGCTTATCATCAACCGTAAGCTTCCCCTGCTCAGTCACCTGATAATCATTACGCTTCTTACCTTTCAGCAATGCGGGTGATGCGGTAACCCTGAGAGTACAGCAGTAAAGCCTGCCTGCGGGGATCGCGTTCGTCGGGGGCGGATGTCATGTTCACGCAGCCCAAATACGGCCTTGATACTATTTGATCATAAGAATGCGGCAGATTGCGCAGAGTTCCCCCCTCGCCTTTGATTTACGCTGTTATATCCAGGAAAAGATGTTTACATTTGTTCAGCAAAATTATCGGCCGCTCAGCAGAGCGTCACTGACCGACACGCGGATTGATCGCAGGGAAGAACAGCCGTTAACTTCATCATCAAAGTCATACCGCAAACAGAGGCAGGGAAAGAATGAGGGAGCTTGCACCCGATGGCATCACCGGGATGCCGTCACGGACGGCAGAGTATCTTTGTCGCCAGATCGCACGCCTGCTGAAAGGAGGAAGCCTGACCCCGGAGACCTGCCAGCGTATCTTTGCTTTCTGTGGAATCAGACCGTCAGATGCTCAGTGGCGTCAGTTTCTTATCCCGGTTCTTTCCTGTCTGGGATTACTGTCTCTGGTTGCCGGAGCGGTGTTCTTTATTGCCTGGAACTGGGGCTGGCTGCCGAAAATGGCGAAATTTGCCCTGGCCGAGCTGTTGATCGTCGCGCTAGCGGTGATTGTCTGGTGGCGCTGGTACAGCACGCTGGCACGCAACGCATTACTGGCGACAGGGCTAAGCTTCGGTGCCCTTTTTGCGCTGTATGGACAGATTTATCAGACCGGTGCTGACAGCTGGGAGCTATTCCGGGCCTGGTTATACGTTCTTCTGCCGCTGGCGCTGATTGCCCGGCAAAACAGCCTGTGGTTTTGCAGCTGGCTGGTCGCTAACCTGGCGTTCCAGCTCTATTACAACACCCTGCCGTCGTCACTGCTGGATCTCGCCGCGTCTGACAGTTTAGCCAGGCTCCCGACCACTGTGCTCTACGCATATCTGGCGTTGCTGGCAGCCTGCCTGATTGTCAGGGAAGCGCTGGCGTGGCGCGCGATAACGCATCAGCCCGAGAGCTGGCTGGCAAGCCGCTGGTTCTCGCGAGTCATGGCGGGATTTTTACTGCTTCAGCTGACCGCCATTGTGGCCGGGAACCTCTCTGACTGGGGTGGCGGTGACCACCTTCCTAATATCACCGGCGGTTGGGTGATCACCCTGCTGGCAGGTTATTACCTGTACCGTTACCGCTATCCGGATCTCTGCATGCTGACGCTGGGCATCGCCAGCCTGACCGTGGTTGGCTGTGCGCTAATCATGCAGTTATTTCTTTTAGCCTACGATACGGGTGATCTGTTTTTGACCGGCATCCTGATGGCGTTCTGGGTGGCGGTAAATGGTTCAATTCTGCTGAAGTGGCAACGCAAACTGGTTGAAAAGGGGCCAATCGATCTGGTTCCGGCCAGGCTGACCTTACTGACAGACACTTTGCGTCAGCAGGGTTTGCTGAGCGCCTCGCAGGTTGAGGAAATTAAGCAGCGCGGTCACGCATCCGACCTGCCCTGGTATCTGAGGCTGGCGCTAAGCGTTGGGGGCTGGGTGGCAGCGATCATCATTCTGTTACTGATGATACTGATGCTCTATGCCACTGATCTGCTGGAAGACCCGAATGCTGCCACCCTTATTATTCCTTCGCTGCTGCTTGCCGCCATTGCGCGTGGCCTGTTAAGCAGTCAGCGTGACGGTAAACATCACCTCGGGCTGGCATGGGCGATTGCGGCAACTTGCGGGCTGATAACCGGTGTTCTGCTGCAAATTCAGAGCAATGACGTCAGCTTTATTATGCTGAGTTCACTGACTGCCTTGCCGATCCTGGCCGCAATGGCGATGGCTATGCCCGACCGCACTTATCGGTTTATGGCCATCACTGCCCTGACCTTTTTCCTGGTGCTGGCGGGCTACTCTCTGGCCCGGATCTGCCTGTCTCCGATGGCTGCACGACTTGCTGTGTCCGTACTGGTGGCGGCGGTTATATTTTTGTGGATGTGGACTGTCAGTCATCAGTTGAGGTTACAGGCAGGGCCGTATGCTGACGCGGTACATCCTCTGCAGCATGGCATCCCGTGTGGTCTGATGTTGCTGAGTTTCCTTGGGATAAACGCGGCTTATCTCACGGATTTCCTCTGGTCAGCATCGCAATTTTCCACGCTTCAGTCTGGGACAGGCACAGGGATCGCGGCTGGCTTAGTGCTGAGTGCACTCAGTCAGAAAAGACACAGCAAGCCGCTGTTTTCGATTATCACGCTGCCCGCTGCACTTATCTGCGGGGCTGCCGCCCTCTATGCACCGGGTATAGGGCTGGGATTGTGGTTAATTCTGATGGCACGTTATCAGGGAAGTCTGGGGTTGCTGGTGGCCAGTGGCGGTTTCATGGTGCTGTATGTCATTGGCTGGTATTACTTCCTGGAGGTAATTCTGCTGCAGAAATCCCTGCTGCTGCTGGTCAGCGGTCTGGTTTTACTGGGGCTGGCATGGGGAGTCAAAAAAGTATTACCCGCACAAATCGGAGGTGCCAGTGAGAATGCATAAACAGGGCCGATGGCTGGCTGGCGCTGTGATAGCGCTGGCGCTGATAGCCGTAAATGTCAGTATCTGGCAAAAAGAGCAGTTGCTGAAGCAAGGCGCGGTCATGATTTTACCTCTTGCCCCGGTTGACCCGCGATCCCTGATGCAGGGTGATTATATGGCGCTGAACTATGCCCTCACCCGCCCACTGGAACTGGCGTTGTATCAACAGGCTGAGTCCTGTGGCGCGACCCTGTCAGCGCCATGCCTGCCCACCAGCGGAACCCTGATTGTTGACCTCGATGCGCAGCGTCATGCGACTCAGGCCCGTTTTGATCAGGGTGAACCTCTGCAGCCGAATCAGCTACGGGTAAAATACCATCAACATTATGGCTCGTTGACCGTCGGTACTAACGCTTATTTCTTTCAGGAAGGTCATGCCGACAGATTCGCCCAGGCGCGTTACGGGGCATTTCGGGTGGGAAGCGATGGCACAGCACTCCTGACGGATCTGCTTGATGAGCAGGGTAAGGTGATTCAGCCTTAAGGATGCGAGACGCTCACTGACCTGCCCCAAAAACCTGACAGGCGGCCTTAATGTCCTTATTGCCGGATGCCCGTCACAGGTCAGCAAAAGGATGCTGTGCCGGATGCCTGTTTTGCGATCAAGCCTCGTGCCGAAAATTTAAGCGAGTAAGCTGCATCAATATAGCTGCTCAGACATAGAGAAAATTATGCCGAACATTATTGACGACAACTGGATTAGGGTATCTGTGATATCAGCAATATTTAGTAGTGTCGTGGGTTCATTACTGGTTTTAACCTATCTTTCCTTGGGAAAAAGCAGTACACCCGTAATGGGTTTAATTTTTACTTATTTTTTCATCGTTATGGTGAGTATTATTGGCACCACGATGGGCTCAATGATAATCGGCATGCCATTAGCGATGATTTCAAAGCGATTTTATCCTGACGCTGCCCTGAAGGGGAGCTTTTTTATCGTGTGCTCTGCGCTCTTCATGTGGCTGGTTGTACTGGCATGGCCTGTTATCAGGATATGTGAAACGCCTTATTCGGATATTTTGCTTTTAAGCCCCTATGCCTTCTGTTCAGCTGCCGCACTTGCTTATCTGGTTTACTGGGATTGATGCGTATCATATCAATCAGGATCGGGGCAGCAGGACCGTTAATGAAAAGAACTAATGGTATCATTTTTCAGCCAGACATATAGAAACAGGTTAGTCCAGGGTGTCGGAATTCGGATGTTTCCCCCCCCCTGAGAGCAGTTTCAATTACAGACTCACCTGGATGTTAATTAGATAATGTTTACGTGACAGCACGTGATCACATTTTGCCTGCCAGATAATCATGGATTCTGCTCGAAATACTGTTTATCCATCTCGACAAGTTTCTTTTGTAATCCTGTCTCACCTTCAACCACTTCGTAAAATTTACTGTAAGTATACAGATAAATACGCTCGGATGACGCAAACATAAACATGTCTGGTGAAGCCATATTTGAGAAGCGACTGATCACTTCAGGCTGTAAAAAGATGACATCATTCCCGATGTGACCAATCACTCCGCGCCCCCAGTTTCCCGCACGAAAAAAGGTATCTGGATTGCTATATCCCGTGCATCTGGTGAGCCCATGCTCCGGACAGGAGACAACAGAAAGAAGATGAAATTTACTCAGATCTAAATCACCAACATTATAGCCACCGACATAGGTTGAGCCATTACTTTTGAAGACATTGTAAATACGCCATTTATCATCCTTTCCAAATGGAAAAATAACCTGGAAATCTTCCGGGTTAACCTCTTTTATCTTCTCGCTCCGGAAATATACAGACGATTCATCTTGCGCGTAGCTCGCTAATTGTTCCGATTGCCAGTATGGCCGGGTAGTCTTAACGTAATTAACCGGTCGAAACGTAGAGGAGTATTTAGCCACTAAATAAAGATCGCGCTTTTCTATTTTATTGACCTGCATGGGCTTTGCTGTTAAGCAACCCCAGGAAGTGATGTTATAAATTAAACCTGAAGTATCGCCCGTCCCAGTAATGCAGGGAGAGTGTTCGTAATTAATTTTACTCACCCAGTAAATATTGTTCTTAATGGATACATAGTTACTGAAAACAGGCCGTATATCATTTGAACATTGCTGACTTACCTGAAATAAGTTATCTCTCTCACCATTCTGGTTAAATTTACCATGAACAGATTCGCTACAGACATTAAGGACAGGCCTGCCACGCACATCGCTTTGCATTGGCCGACTTGCATCGAAAATATATTTTAAGAAAATAAAAATCAGAAACACTCCAATAATTAACCCTATCCTGACAAAGATACTATGGTTTGACTTCATGTGTTATTCCCTTTAACCGCTATCCTGGTATCACATCAGATAGTGCAGACCGAAGGTAAACGGCAAGCGCGCCGCCTGGCATGAACGCTATTCAACATAATTAATGCTTTTCCGGGATCATGCATTCTGCAGCATAGCCCGCATTTAATTTTATATCTGCCCACATAACACTGTTTCTTTGGGGTACGGAGCGTAAATCTTCAGTGTAATCATTTTCTCATCTTCCCATGCTTACTTGTCTGGTGGCGCAGGTTTAAAAACCCCGGTGTGCTGGGCACGGCTAATGAACCCGGTTTACAGACATAAATAGATGATGAGTTTTAGCGGACACATTATATTTTGCCTGGTATAGAGGTCAGGCCTGTGGTTGCTTACCACCCTATCGACTTGCACTGACTGAATTCAGTTTTTGGAACAATGAGCGCCATATGGTTTTCTGCCATGCACTGTTTAAAAACCTGCTCTTTGTAACGGCCCGCCTGTAAACCCAGCATGGTGCTGGACCGTTCCGCTGCGTTATTTTCAATGTAAGAGCCACAATTTTCTTTGAACTCCTGAGGATTATCGCTATAAGACATCGACCATTTCAGCTGAGCTTCAACTGAATCATCTGATTGATGCTGGGGGACGGCTTTTACTGGTTCCAGGCCAGAATAGAGTGGATTGCCGAGTAATTTCTGTGCAAATTGTTGATTTTCTGCGGTTAAACGTCCGGTTTTACACATCTGCAGATAGATCTGCGAAAGCCGTTGCTCCTCAGCATCGGCAGCATGGGTGCATTCCTCCAGGACTTGTTCATTAGTCTTAGCCGGTTTTTTATCTGTGGATCTCCAGTAACTATTTTTAAAGTCCGGTACCGTGCCTTCAGTGGTGCCAAAAGGGCAAAGTGCACTGGCGCAACCCAGTAAAAACATGGGCACACACGTCAACGTCAGAACACGTAACAGGGAAAACGCTTTAAGACTGCTTTTGTTCATTTTATTTTCACTTTAGTCAGCTGCGGACATGGGGTCTGAGCAATGTCATTATTTTTAATGTTCCGCTTTTCGCTCATAGCGGACCTACCGAAACGCAGGTCAGGTTTGTGCCTGAAGCAGGCGTTGCAAATACTCAGTTAAGTTAACACCTGGCGCGCAGTCCTTACCTTAAGACAAGCCATTGCGGTGTTCATAATTCGTCAGCAGGATGAAGGAAGGTCAGAACGATCTCCTCGCGTCGTTGGGTGCGAAATTACAATAAACTCTACAGGAAACTCAGTGTCGTTTCTGGCTTGATGTTTTGACCCCGGTGGAATTTCTAGCCCCTGCAGGGCTTTAATATTATGCATCTTACCCTCCAGTTCCATTGAAAGAACACCATCGAGAACAAAGAAAAATTGTCTGGAAACGGAGTGAAAGTGTCGCTTTTCAGAAGTGCCGGCAGGCATTTTCTCATGAATAACCAGCATATCCTGACGGTTTACCAGATACCAACCATCGCAATTGTCGCCCCAGAAATAATGCTCTGCATTTTCCTTTGAAATCATCATCCTTCTCCTGTTTACACGCGCCCATCTATCAACATCTTAAGAAAGTGATACCGAGATGTAGTATCGATTCTCAACAGGTTATGCTTTTGATTATTTACCTAAAGATCTGAACTGCATCGTTCAATATATCTGGTAGTTATCAATGTATTGGGAAAGCAGAATTTTATCTGCCTATAATGTCCGCTTTTCGCTCATAGCGGAAATTAGCCTGACGTCAGTCTTCCCTATACCGGCAGCGTAGGTTCGCACGCCATTAGAGAATAGCTACGCTGGGCACTCGTATGCGCTTCACTGGCAATCTTAATTGCGGAAAATGGCCAGGGAAGAAAATCCGCCCCGGCCATCTGATTTAAGCCAGTTGTAAGTGAAGATTATGTTGCATCAGGATATCAGCCAGCGAACCTTCATGGCTGGCAGAGGCATTGTGATACAGGTCGTACTGCTGACCGTTACTAATACGCTGCCCATCCTCGCTCCAGACGCCGCCTTCAATGTTACTTAGCGTAACCACATTGCCGTCCGCGTCTTTTATCGTCGGCGCCTCACTCGCATTGTCGTTCATTGGCAACGGCTCTTTTTGCCCCAGATTGACGCTATTACTGCTGAAAGCGCCCAGATTAATGACCTCAGCGTTGCCTGATCTCAGCCCAAGCGTGGCAAAATCAAACGCCTCATGCGCACCATTCAGCTGAAACGAATCGTCATCGGCAGCACCGTTCAGGCTGGTGTGCAGATTTGAATATAAAAGCGAGAGCGTTTCACTGTTTACTGTTCCAGAGAGATGGAGATTGTCAGCCATATCAGGATGAAGAGACGCGTGCTCCAGTGTGATAGCACTATGGCTTTCCGAATTGCTGCCATCTTCTGTGTTGCTGCTGTTCACAGTTGTGGCATTGATCAGGTTGTCCTGCGCTGCGGTTGCAATACTCAGCTTCGGCTGCGGCTCGGCCATATAAAGCTCGACGTTTTGCGAAACGAGGTTAACGTTTCCGGCAGCATCACGAATAGTTGCGGTTATCCTGTGCTCTCCCGGTTCAGGCGTGAGTGCGTCCAGCGTTTCAAGCTGCACGGCCCACGTGCCTTTGCTGGTCACACTGGTTTGCCACTGGTGGTCGCCAGGCCTGACAGTAACAATATCACCGGCTTCACCCGTACCTGATACATGCTGATCATGGCTGGAGGCAAGGTTGATTTGCTGCCCCTCTGTGAGGTGAGTAAAAGCGATTTTGGGTGCGCAGACATCCACCTGATAGCTGGTCGTTATCGTAGCCGTATGGCCAGCCGCGTCGCTAGCAGTCACGACAATGTCATGCTGCCCCTTGCCGAAACCTGTTTTCATCGTCCCCGGCGCCAGTGGCAGGCTCCAGTGACCGTCGTCGCTTACTGCCGCATTGTGATGTTTACCACCAATAATCACCGATACCGTCTGACCGCTGCCAGTGACGCCCGTTGTGCCGGTCAGCATCGAGCCCTCTTTTTTCTCCGCACGGTTCAGCCAGCCGTCACTAAATGGCGTATCAATTTCAGGTGCAGGCTGACCTGGAATATCGACCACTGGCGTAGTATTGCTTCCATCGGTGGGATTATCGGGGGTGACCGGTGGCAACGGATCGCCGCTGTTATCACTGACCGGAGAAGTCAGGTCCGCTGTGACGTAACCACTCTGTTCAAACCAGTTTCCGGCGCCATCCAGCACGCCAAACGACAGGAAGTTGCCGCCCTGGGAAAGCTCCGACGCGCTGATTTCCGCGCTCCAGCTGCCATCTGCCTCTACCACGGCATAATTCCAGTGGAAGGTATCAGAAACCTGCACCGCAAAAGTCTTAAGCGGCAGCGGCGCTTCAAGCGTGCCGCTGATAACGTACCAGGTCTGACCGTCATGCTGGACCGCATCCGCCAGCGTGATGTCGTTAACGGTGACTTTCGGGTTGCTGCTGTTGTAGTGGGTAATCAGCAGCAGATTCTGGCTGAGGCTGGTACTGTTTCCATTCAGATCCGTTGCACTGACCTGAATGGTATAGTTGCCATCCTTGATAGTTTTCACGTCGCTGTCAGAGAGCTGAACCTGCCACTGATTCTGATAGACACTGCCCTGCCAGGTTCTGCCGTCAAGGGTCAGTTCAACCGGCGTGCCGGAGGGAAGATGGGCGGCAGTGCCGGTGAAGATAATGCCGTATATCCCCTCCTGGTAACTGACCGCATTGTCGCCGGTGATCGGATCAAGGGTCAGCTGCGGCAACGCCTCAGTAGCGAAGATTTGCACGCCTGCTGAGGCATAACCTTTGTTTCCCGCTTCGTCGGTTGTTTCAGCAATAGCACGGTAGCTCCCTTCCTCCATTCCCTGCAGCGTTTCCGCGGGAACTGAGAACTGCCACTGGCCATTTTGATCGACGATGCCGCTCCAGTGGGAGGCCCCAAAATTAACTTCAATCGTGCTGCCGGCTTCGCCTCTGCCAGAGATCACCAGCGGGCTGCTGATTTCATGACTATCGATCACCCCGTCCCCTGCCAGTGTATTAATCGTGACAAGAGGATCCTGCGTATCGGTAATAAACGTCGTCTCCGTAATACCGGACTGGCCCCAGCGATCGGTGGCGGTTAGCGTAACGGAATGACTCCCCTCGGCTAAATCTGCTTCCATCAGCTGCCCGGTGGAGAGTGAGACAAGCCAGTTGCCCAGACTGTCCACAGCGCCCGCATAGTGAACACCATCTACGGTCAGATCGATCTTCTGGCCCGCCCCGGTCACACCAGTGGAGCCGCTCAGCGTAACAGGCTCGAAGCGTTCATGTGCGTTCATAAACCCGTCGACAAACGGCGTGTCTATAGTCGGCTGTGGCGGGATAGCGTCTGATGGCGGTGCTGACGCCTCTACGGTAATGACTTTGTTTGCGGTGGTCGTACCGCCAACGCTGTTTTCAAAGGTTACGCTGATGTGGTTAGACCCTACCGGCAGCACCTGCAGATCGGCAGACGGCAGGGTAACACTCCAGCTGCCGTCAGCGGCCAGCGTTGTGGTATAGGTCTGACCGTTCAGCATTATGGTCAGCGTGCTCTCTGCGGCGAGGTTCGCTGTGGTGCCGCTGAACGTCTGTGGGGAGAGCTTCTCCTCAGCGCTTAACACGCCGTCACCAGTAAAACTGTTAATGGTTAAAGAAGGGGGCGTGCTGACAGGCGGAATCGGCGTGCCACCATCGGCGGGTGGCGTATTGCCACCATCCGTTGGATTGTCATCGATAACCGGCGGAACCCCATTGCCGCCTTCAACGGGCGTAATAAGGTCGGCTGTGACATTGCCACTCTGCTCAAACCAGTTTCCGGCACCATCCAGCACGCCAAACGACAAGAAGTTGCCGCCCTGGGAAAGCTCCGACGCGCTGATTTCCGCGCGCCAGCTGCCATCTGCCTCTACCACGGCATAATTCCAGTGGAAGGTATCAGAAACCTGCACCGCAAAAGTCTTAAGCGGCAGCGGCGCTTCAAGCGTGCCGCTGATAACGTACCAGGTCTGACCGTCATGCTGGACCGCATCCGCCAGCGTGATGTCGTTAACGGTGACTTTTGGGTTGCTGCTGTTGTAGTGGGTAATCAGCAGCAGATTCTGGCTGAGGCTGGTACTGTTTCCATTCAGATCCGTTGCACTGACC
>NZ_JAALFW010000026.1:0-12226 GCF_011800485.1 Pantoea sp. EKM20T
GTGAGCACAAACGGACGGGACAGCGTCTCGGTGCCCTTAAGCGTATGGAACAGCAGGCCGTCCGCCGGCAGCTGTGCGGTAATGCGTGAGAACATAATCAGATTCCGTGCTTATATTAGAGAATGGGTACCAGTACATCATGGCGCTGTCATCCAGCGTATCGATGTGCACCAGCGGCTTCCAGCCACCCCCCGCGGTCGACAGGTAATGCGTGTCGCGCTGCTGCTTTCACCCACCTTTTACAACCCGCTATACAGACAGCGCACCGTCCCGTATTAGCTCCTGTGGCGGTGCGGGACTTTAAGCCCGTCATGGCAGGCTTTTTTAACAGCCAGTCAGACGCATTTATCTCACACTGGCAACCTTCATACGCGGCCCAAACTCCCGGACAGGATGAGTCATATGTGGTTAAGTAGTGTCCGATATGGGTTAAACAGATATCTGGAAAGGCAA
Organism: Pantoea sp. EKM20T; assembly: GCF_011800485.1. Taxonomy (NCBI): domain Bacteria; kingdom Pseudomonadati; phylum Pseudomonadota; class Gammaproteobacteria; order Enterobacterales; family Erwiniaceae; genus Pantoea; species Pantoea sp. EKM20T. Next base: position 454 of record NZ_JAALFW010000026.1, read on the forward strand.
CCGGTATCAGTTCCGCTAGCTTGGGGTTTTTGATAACACAACTTAGTAATGCAGCATTTTTTTCTGGCCGGAGTATAGAGGCATGTCCAGAAGCGCTGTTCGATCGTTTCTCTAGAGAAACCCGGCTTAAGGGGCAAACCAAAGTCCGTATCAAAATTTACAGCCTGTTTCCCTTCTTAATTTAATTAGCCAGCCAGATACCATAATAAATCACTATAGATCCAAGAGAAAGAATGACCTTTGAAAAAACGAACAGCCCTGGCGCCAGTTTATTGATAGCTGGTGAAAACCTCCTGTAATTATCAGCATTATATTTCTTGTGAAAATCCATAATATTGCCAAATATATTGCACAACCCAACAAGTATAAACCTCATACCCCATATAAAAAATAATGACGCACCTAACGCCTCCATTAAATCCCCTGCGGCGTCCCTGGTAAAACCTGGCATTATCGCTGCCAGTCCTTTAAGCACGAACCCGATAGCGATAATGGCGATAAAAACACCGACAAAAGCTTTACCTAGACCAGCCAGCGTTTTTCTCCCATAGGAAATCTTACTGCTCCAGATAAAAAACTCCGTCACTAATAAAAACAATAAAAATGCTATGATTTCCAAGCTATTGTCATCTCTTTTAAAAATCATTTGCCAGCCAGAATCGTTTTAGAAGCGCTAATGATAGCGGTCACGTTTCAACGGTCACAGGTCAGGCTCGGCCGTCAGTTAATAGACCGCATATCGTGTGCCGCTCAGCTCCTGGCTGCGCCCCGCCAGCGGGTGATTTTGCCGTTAAGTTAGCGCGGACTAAGCGCGTTCATCAGGCCATGGGTCGGTAGCGTAAAAGTCACCTGCTTGCCCACCAAAGCATGATGGTCGATACGCGCGTCGGTGAACAGCAGTTCGACGGTGAGCACAAACGGACAACCAGCATTTCGGTGCCCGTAAGCGTATCGAACAGCAGGCCTGCTGCGGTGAAGTAATGCGCGGGAACATGGTTCATCCGTACAGCCAGTGAAGCGAGCCAGTTAAAGTTGAAGGGAAATGATTTTTACTAAAAGTATCTTATGATTAGAAGTAACAGGTGTCAGGATGAAATTATCTTTCTACACAGACTCCTGCCTAAAAAAAGCAAAATCTATGGACATAATTAATAGAGTAACTTTTTCATTTAATATGTGATCTGGATATCAACCAATAAAGACTGAGTAAAATAGGCCAACACCCATTTACTTATGAAATTTTAAATATCTTTTTTACGCCTTTCATATTCAGGATCGGTTTGATGAGGAAGAATAACCTTGAGCCCCGCACCTATTTGAGATGCAATATAATTTGCGTTTGAAAGATGTTTAGCAAGTTCTGGGTCAGTTGTATCAAACTCTTTGGAGGCCAAACTTCCCAGATTCATGCCATGCAGGACACTTTTATCTTTCTCTTCACCAGTTAGTATTTTTTTTACATAAATAAGCTGCTTCAGAGCAACCTGAAAAACTGTAAACTCCGGCTTTTCCATGGCTCTTTGATTAGTTATATCAATAGCATCATTAATGTAGTCAAGAGCGTTATATTCGTCTTTATTTATTATAACCAAAATGCATCATTCTCGTTTGAGAGCAAAGGCAGATCTAAATTAGAACTTATTGGACCCACCTTATTTATATATAGAGACCAACCAAAAACGCACTCTATAGTAACTTTAATAGAAAACACATGAGAATTAACTCTCTAAAGAGGTGATTAGTCGCAACGAAGTTAATAACAACCTCAAGATTTTACTTTTTTAAATATCAACAAAAAAATTAACCCTTAATACCAAAGTCAAGATAACCCTCTGCAGTAATAGCAAAACACCAACTCACTTCCTCATCAAAAAAATAATGATGCTGAGGGGTGTTATTTATTACATAAATTACAAAAGACAAGAATATTTTCGAATCAAGCGAAACTGCAAAATCAAGCGACGAATCATTAACATAATAAACTATCTCACCCTCATTTATAAATTCATATAACCCACTTTCCTTAATGAACCCTTCAACTTCTTTTTCAATTTGTGTAGATTTGAAATCAATCGGCTTTTCAATATGTAATCCCAAACACTTCCAATCTATTTTTTAGCCTTTCCAATTAAATGACTCAGAGAGCACATCAGCAATTTGCTCCCATTCATTAATTATTCTTGGCTTGGGATGAAACTTATCCATATTCAATGAGAACTCTTGATCTAAATTCATTCTTATCTCCACGGATTTGATAGTAAGTTAAACAATTCCTGTAATCTGTTCACTGATGATTCACGACATCCTTATTTTAAATCTTCTGCACCACATCATCTTCGTTAAGGAAAACTTCAAAATCCATATCTTTCGAACAATAACTAAGGAAAGACTTGCTTGTGTTCGTATCAGAATTGAGAGCAATACATCCGAACCCAACATCATCATGAGGATAAATAGCCACATTTTTTGATAAATTAATATAAAAACAGACCTGGCCAATTACTCCCGCGTGACACATTAACAATCGAGAAAGATCTTTGAAGTCATTAGCATCAAAACTCAACTTTAAAGAACTTGCAGGTAAACAGGAGTCCCCATATAGATAGCTTTCAAAATCATCATTCATAGGAAATACTAACCCTTTATCTTTTACATCCTCGTATAACTTCCCATATTTTTTTATAGTATCAACGTCATCCTCTCTTTCATCATTGAATGAAAGTGCAACCAGAATAATACCCTCATCACCACTAGCCCCGAAAAACCCCTCAAATAAATTGATTGCCTTATCAATTAAGTCATATGAAAAAGCACCTTTTTTTTCAAAATAACCAACCCAATTTTCTGACTGACTAAAACCAGAAAAATTGATATCACTTAGTGAAAAACTACTTGTCAACTTTGATAATTTTACCATCACTCATACCTATAGTTATTTTATGCCTTGGTTTTGGTGCTGACTTACCTATACCAACTTTCCATTCACCTTGCTTGTCACTATGCGAAGTATTACTTTTACTCCAAATTTCGTTAGTGTGGTTGTTCTTATAATCTCCTCCTTTAACTTTAATAAAGTCTTCCGGATGCGATGTTGGGGTTCTGACAATATCTCCTATTTCAGCGCTATTTACTTTTTTCTTAGGGTTATCCAGATGGCATTTGGAGAGCCCCAGCGGATCCACCCAACTCAACGGATTCGGCGCATACTGATAAAGGTTAACCCCACCAGCAAGCCCTATCGGATCCTGGCTCACAAACCTGCCCGCATCCGGATCATAATAGCGAAAGCGGTTATAGTGCAAACCTGTTTCCGCATCGAAGTACTGACCCTGATAGCGCAGCGGCTGATAGAACGGTTCTGCATTCTCCACTGCTGCCTGCTCTGTGCGCAGCGTATTGCCCCAGGCACGATAGACGGCACGCCAGACCACACTCCCATCAGCACCAGTCAACTCCCGTGGCAGGCCAGACACGTCGTTGTGATACCAGAAGATCTGAGCTTCATGCTCCGTTTCACCCTGCTGCAGACTTAGCTGCGCCAGCGGAGCAAAGCTGTCATCCTCATAAACCCAGATGTGCTGACGCGAGCCTCTCACCTCACTCAGCAGGCGATTGCCTTCCCAGATGAAGCGCGTGATACCAAAGGCATCGCGTTTCCAGCTTCGGCGGCCAAACGCATCATAGCCGTAGGTGGTTCGCTGCTCGGTCCCGTTGCGGGCGCTTACTGATTCGGTCAGCTGATGTTCAGCGTTCCAGATAAAGAGCTGATCTGTGTGGCGGCCACTCTGTTTTCGCGTCACATTACCAAAGGAGTCATAGGACCAGCGTTTATCTTCATAAACACTGAGTCGGTTATCCTGCAGGGGCTGCGTCTGAGCCTCACTCAGCAGATTATGCGCCGGGTCAAAGGCGAAATGCTCATCACGTGCCCGCGTCATCCGTCCCAGCGCGTCATATTCGTAACGATAATCGCCCGTGTATTTATCCGTCATCTGCGTCAGCTGGCCATCGCGCCGCCAGACGTACTCGCGTGCCACCGCTGACTGCGCTCCACGACCCGCCCGCTGGCTTATCAGCCGTCCCATTTCGTCGTGAAGATATTCACTGGTGATTGCACCCTGAGTGCGGCGCACTTCACGGTGCAGGACGTCACGTTCGCTTTCGCTGATGACACGGTTACCAAAGTTCACCTGCACCCGATGCCCGCTGCCGTAGTAGAACTGCTTCAGTTCACGACCATCGGGTAAAGTGGTGTGCGTCCGGTTACCCAGCTCATCATAGCTGTGGCGCAGTTCATAACGATGACCCCGAACCAGCGTCCGCTCTGCGAGCAGTTGTCCGGCATCATCCCATTCGAGTTCAGAGCGTCCGCCGTGATTGACACCGGCCTTGAGGCGCCCCAGCTCATCGTAACGATAGCGGGTACGTTGCCATGTAGCATCTCCGCCGCGCGACACCAGTTTTTCCAGCAATCGTCCGGCCGGATCCCGTTGATAGTGCGAGTGAATTACTGACACGCTGCCATCGCCTTCTTCAATACGAGCAAGCAGCCAGCCACTGTCATCATATTCATAACGCGTTTTACAACCATCAAAGCCACGCTCCTCCACCCGGTTATCCCGGGCGTCGTAGCGGAATTTATATCGCGCACCGTTCTCATTAATCAGTGCGGTCAGGCGACGGGCCAGATCGTATTCGTAGCCAATGCTATGGCCGAGTGCATCAGTGCGTGATAACGGCAAGCCATCAGCGGCAAGCCTCCAGCGCGTAACCTGCCCCTGAGGATCCTGCCAGGCAATCAGACGTTTCCAGCGGTCAAACTCAAAGCTTTCCGTTCCACCATCGGCTTGCACAATACACTGAGGCAGGCCATTCCATCGGTTATAGAACAGCGTCTGGTTGCCTGCGGCATCCGTCTGCTGCTTCAGCCAGCCATATTTGTCATAGTCAAATGTCGCTGTGCGCCCAGAGCAGTCGGTATGACTGATAAGGAAGTTGGACTGGTTCCAGCAAAACTTTTGTACGCCCGCCGCAGCATCACGCACCCTGACCAGATTGCCACGGTCGTCATGGTTGTATTCCGTGATGCGTCCGATCTCATCCGTAAAGCGGATTAAGTTTCCTGCTGTGTCGTAGATAAATTCCCGCGAGCCGCCCAGCATGTTGGTCACACGGACCGGTGTGTTCCAGCGTTCGTGATAATCAAAACGTGTAGTCTGACCGTCCGGCTCAATGACTGCCGTACAGTTGCCGCGTTCATCATAGCGGTAACGCGTTATCCGGCCACACTGATCAGTAAGTTGTGTCATCTGACCGCGGACATTACGTTTGATACGAATGGTTCCTTCCATCGCATCCCGATAGCCGATAAGTTCCTGGTTATCGTCGAAGTCGTAACGTGTCACGCGTCCCAGAGCGTCAACAACCGTTGTGGTCTGACCGCCATACTCAAAACGCCATTCCCCGCCGAGGCTGTCACGATGTGCCAGAACTTTTCCTCCAGGGGAATATTTATCGTAATGATAAAAACACTCCATTTCGCCCGCACGACGATGCGCCACCATAATATGGTTACGGTAACGAAATTCACGCAGCACCTCATTGAGCTCGTTACGCACGGCAATCAGGTCACCCTGAGTTGAATAATCGTAGCGACACAGGGTTTCAGCATTCAGAGGATCGGAGGGATAACAGACGCTGACGCTGGTGATGCGGAAAAAAGCGATGCCCGCGTCCGATTCAAAACGTGAGAAGTTGATATTGAATCGACGGCCAGCGCTATCTTCAATCTGCACCGGCAGATGCCGGATATCATAACGGAGCATCAGCCGGTTGCCATGACGATCGCTGATGGCAGACAACAACCAGCGGTCAGATTCAACTTTATGACTGAAGTGCCAGTGCTGGCTTTCATCCGCGGCCGAAATACAAAATTCCTCAGGCTGCGGCTGCGAGAGGTAGAGTTGCTCATAGCGATGAAGCTGAGGCTGGCGGCCCGCTTCCGGATAGGGGAACTCAATTTCGCGACCCTGTTCATCCATTAAGACCAGCAGACCCGCTTTCCTGCGTACTTCCTGTGAAATGGGCAGTGACCAGCCCTGTCCCAGCCAGCCATTGCCGATTTCATCGGAAAAATAGTAGCGTTGCCAGTTAAGGGGGACCGAGGCTGGAAAAGAGAAATCATTATCTTCAGGGCCGAACAGCAGTTTGATCCCCAGTACAGGGTTAACCGGACTACCAATCGCCATATCGACCTGCGGCAGAGGCCTTGCCGGAATTTTGCATGGCTCAGTCTTTTTCTGCGCATGTCCTTTGTCACTGCCTCCCTTTTCACTGCCCGCTTTCTTAGCACTGATAACTTCATCAGCTTCTTTTTTGGTGGCTTTAGCTTCAGCTTGAGCGGCGGTTGTTTCAGCCTTGACGGCTGCTTTTTCTGCCAGTTCAGCACCTTCTTTTGCAATACCTTTGCCCACTTTCGCGGCTTCTACTGCTTTGCCAGCCTTTGCTGCCAGCTTACCGGCTTTAAATGCCGCCCCACCACCGGGTACAAAGTTAGCTGCCGCCGAAGCAGCTGAAAGTGCTGCGTTACCATAATCGCCTTCTGCGGTGTAAATGGCCGCGTTCGCGCCGTCAGCCACCGTGCCGACAATCGGAACTGCGCCTAACACGTCCAGACCGGTATGGACCCAGTCGCCATAACTGCTCCACCAGCTTTTCTTTTTCGGCGGGTTGGCACTGCCCGCCGCCACATGGCCTTGTGGCGCAGGCGCATATTGTAATTTACCAATCGTATTTCCGGTTGCCATTGGAGCTCCGTGCGAACATTTACAGGATGAAAAATAAAGTTATTGATAAAACGAATTTACCCGGAAATAAGTGATCACATCAGGCGGCGCAATAATATGAAAAGTCAGCCCAGTCTGAACTTGATCATTGCGGGAGTGAGGTGAGAATAAAAGCGCAGTAACCAGGGTTTGTCACAAAGGCTAGCCGATGCAGACTCAAAGAACTTATTCCGAATAGTGACAGTGACGCTGTTTTTTAGTCTGACTATAGTGGTATGGGTTAGTTGCACTAAAATCGTCTGACGATTTTAGTGCAACTAACCCATACCACTCAGCCTGTCCCAAAACCCTATGGGTTTGCTTGTACCAGCGCTTTTATCTCTTTCAGCTTATCAATAGCTTTTACATTATCTTTATTTGTATTACTCATTACTTTATCCAGTAGCTGATTAAAAGTTACATTGTTAACATCAGTAATATTTGCATCAGCGCCATGATTTAGAAGGTATTCAACCTGATCATATTGCTCGCCATATATCCCTTCAAATATTGCCGTTTGTCCAAGACCATCTTTGGCATTGACGTCTGTACCAATCTCTACAAGATATTTTAGAGTCGGGAAGGCTTTTTCATTAGTTGCATAAAATATTATTGGCGTGCTTTTAAAGCTCGCATTTTTATCCATCCCTCCCTTAATCAATGCCTTGATAAAAATAGGGTCTGAATATCCCGCTGTATTAGTTGCCACAGATCCCATATCGGCAACGTATTGTAGAGGATCAGCACCATGCTTTACTAAAACACTCATTACATTGAGTCTGTTAACGTCCTTTTTTGAAGCTTCACTGAGGGCATAATACAAAAACGTCAATCCCTTCTCACCAGGTTTATTAAGATCAGTCTGAGCTGATAATTTCTCCACCTCATCAACATTACCATCTTCAATTGCCTGCGCGAGTTGTAACTGGCTTCCTGAGAAATATTCTTCCGGATGGATCTTTTTCATATCACCACAAGCCTGTAATGTTAAAAACGAAAATAAAAAAAGCAAAAAAATCATCTTTCTTAGAATGTTCAAATTTTTCCTCCTGTAATCGTTGCTATATCGTGGCTCTTTTCTAACTCCAGACAATGTATCACCTGCTCCATGCCGTGCAACGTGACAGGATTGCCCTCTCCGCCGGATAGATTGTGCCTGATACCTAAAGAGTCGGGCGCCTTTCCTGCAATATACGCCTTCAATGCAGTCAGCCCAGGGCCATACTTCATTCCAAATTCCAGCAACCTTCCAGGACTATTCTCCTGAACATCAGTCAGTATCTCTCCTTTCACTCTGAATGCATCGATATTCTTTGCATCCCCGGAACCCGGTGAACCGGAATATCGTGAGACGGTATTTTTGTTTAATCCTGCAGCATTAAATGTCCACCCTTTAACCTTTCCCGCTTCTGATGCAGAAGACGCTAACCCACCGCCCAGAGAGTGCCCGACAACGTCAACGTTATCCGTTGTAGATAAACGCGAGCCGATCTTAACCGCCTGACTATAATAGCCCGTTTCTTTGTCAACTCCCTGATTGAAATTTGCCTTCCAGTCTTCAATCTCACTCTGCCTTGTACCTCGAAAAACCACAGATGTTTTCATATCATCGCCAAATACAGCCGGATCCGGCGCATAAACTCTGGCTCTGAAACCAGGAGAGCCGTCAGCAATAAGATTTTCAGGTTTCAAATTTATCTTCTTTAAAGCCTCTGAATCATTACTTATATCAGTCCATCCTTCAGGCATACCGGGGGTTGGTTCAGATGGTTCCCCTCCGTCATAGATTACTGAGGCTAAACGGGCTTTTTCAACGGCAGTGTTATCCAGTTCGAGACGATTTGCTGCAGCCTGCACATCCTTGTCGCTACTGTTCTTTCCCAATTCGATAAGATGCTTACGGTATTTCCATCTTTCACTTTTGGACATGCCGAGCATGCCTGGCAAGAAACTGCCATTCATGAAAAACATATCCTGAACTCTGATAATTCTGAAACCGCCTATGTTGGTATCAGGACTGTGTTCAATCGGCCAACAATTCCCCTCTACCGTTCCGCTGGTAACACCCTTGTTCGTTCCTGCTGCATCTCCAATCGTTTTGGGCACAAAACTTTGATTGAATACAAAGGCTGGATGACCATTAAATTTGACAGAATTAATTGTGGATGCAGATGAGTCAAGCGTGGTCTGTATGGGATAGGGAACCGGAGATTGCGATCCCGGCGTAAAACAAAGATCAGGTGCCATGCCTACTACTTTGTATGCACCATCTTTACGGGCAGCGTAATTTTCAGCCATTCGTTTTCACCTGGTGTAATTTCGCCAACAGACTCGGTGGTAAAGGCACAAACTGGCGTGAAGCAGAGTGACTATTATGGCTTGCGGCAAGCTCAAGCTGTTGCTGGCGTTGTTCCGCTTTGATGAAACGCAGTTCGGTCATCACCGACTCCATAAGTTCCGAAATTACAGTACGATAGCTACAATGTACTTTTCGCTCATTTAGGTCGATAACCAACGTATCAAGGACCATATCTTTTGCCACTCCAGCCCCTTTCTCCGTGGTAATAAATACAAAAAGTGACTCCACGGGTACCTGCAAATGAATTTGCTGATTCTCAATCACACGGGATGAAATAAAATAACGCAGCGTTACAGGTACACTTTTGAGTGGTTCCGGTAAGGGAAATTGCATTAAGGGATGCGCGCCATTCCAGTAAGCAAAGTTAAAATCCTGCGGCAGCAAAGGATGACGCTCTTTTCGCCATTTTTCATCGTAACGTCCTGCCAGTTCAATCCTTCCTTGCCAGCCCCGGCCAAAAAAGCCAAAACCCGCAGGTGATGACTTTTGATCAATTTTTTGTACTGGCTGTGTTGGCCACTCGATCTGTGGGGCTGTCAGGCGCTGGGCGTTCAGGTTTTTCAGTACTTCGGGAGGATACCATCCCATCCCAACACTGTTTACCGGAGAGGCAATAATTTTTTCACCTTCTAAGGAGTAGAATCCCCCCGCGGCGTATTCGTAGCGAAGATCCAGCGATGTTATCGGTTGAGATTCACTTAGCTGCCAGGTCGCAATCATCTTTCGCCATTCACGCGGTCCATTAATTTTAATGAGACGGGTAAAATCCCCCAACTGAACGCCAGCGGTAAAACTTTTCACCGGCTTATCTTCAGGTGCCCAGGCCGTCGCATTAATGACCACATCCAGGCGTGGTTTATAGGGAGCTAAATCGCTTTCAAATCGGACACTACTCCGGCCCTGCTCAGCAAAATAACTATCCTGCTCAACCAGTTCCCCCTGATCCTCACAGAGAACCAGTTCACCACTTTTTATATCCAGATCATAGCTAAGACGGGCAACGACTGTTGAAAAGCCATGGTCGTGTTGATCTAAGGAATCAAAGAGTAATGCAGGAAAGGCAGTTAAATTGGCAAAGTTTTCCATAATCAGTTGATGTCTATCTGTGTTCCGTCGATATCAATCACCTTCTCACCGACCAGCTTGATCTTGTTCGCGCTGATGGTGATGGTGCCATTCTGCTCAAGCACAATCATCGATTCGCCACATACCATGGTGATTTTGTCTTCGGCACTGAACTCCGCAGTAGTCCCGGCAGTCAATGCCATATCCCGCCCGGTATTGAGCGAATATTTCATGCCGACATGGTGTGCCTGCATTCCGCCGACATTAGTCATCCAGCCGCCACCAACGTTTAGCATGTATGCCGCGCCAATATTGGTGTTCTGCGCCAGACCGACATTGAGCATTGAAGCCAGTGCAATGGTTTCAGCTTTCGCCCTATCCACTTTCAGTGTCTGGTTGCCATTAATCGTTACCGACTGATTCTGACCAATCCGCACTTTCTCATTCTGATCGACTATTTCAGTGCGGTTACTGTGTACAGTGATTGTTTCATTACCATCCACCGTTTCAGTACGATTCTGATGAACGGTAATGGTTTCATTTTGATCAACCGTTTCTGTGCGATTTTTCTTCACCTCGGTGGTTTCATTGCCGCCGATGGTTTTAGTCCGGTTGCTGCCGACGCTGTGGGTTTCATTGTTCTCAACCTCAGTGTCCATGTTCTTCTCGGCATGCAGCCAGACCTGTTCCTCACCCGACTTATCCTCAAACCTCAGCGCGTTCGCGGTGTCCGCCGTGCCATCCTTCGACCGGCTTAAAAAGCCCATCTGCGTCGCCGCTGCCGGCAGCGCCCACGGCGGCATGCTCGCCTCGTTATAAACCCGGCCGATGATCAGCGGACGGTCCGGATCGCCGTTGATGAAGTCCACCACCACTTCGTCGTTCACTCGCGGGATCTGCACCCCGCCAAATCCCTGGCCCGCCCAGGCGCTGGAGACGCGCACCCAGCAGGAGCTGGTGTCGTCGCCCTTCGCCAGCCGGTCCCAGTGAAACTTCACCTTTACCCGGCCGTAGCGGTCGGTCCAGATCGACTCGCCTTTGGGTCCCACCACCTTCGCCGTCTGCGGGCCGTGCGTTTTCGGCCACGCTGTTTCGGGCGGCGTGCGGTAGGTCACTGACGACGGCAGCACCGTGAAGTGGATGTTGTGACGGCTGTCGCCGGTGTCGCCGCTGGCGTAGGAATTTTCAGCGAAGTCATAGGTCGCCGAGGTCACCAGATACTCGCCGTTGTCGCTGAAGTGCGGCGCGTTGATGATCGAGAAGGTAAAGCCCGGCGCGATGCCGGTGGCCGTGCCCGACCCGCTGACGCTGTGGTGCTCGGCCTGCCACACCTCCTGACGGATGCGCGCGTAGGACTCGCCGTGGCTGTGGTCGACAAAATGGCCCGGCCAGTCATAAACGTCCACCGAGCCCGGCACCGGCGACGCCGGGTTCTGGCGGGCCTGCAGCATCCAGGCGTTCGGCTTGCGGAAGTCGTAGTCGTCGGTGCTGTAGATGCCCGGCGTCACGCTCTCCGCCAGCGACC
>NZ_JAALFW010000027.1:0-7394 GCF_011800485.1 Pantoea sp. EKM20T
GGCGAGTCGATCTGGACCGACCGCTACGGCCGGGTAAAGGTGAAGTTTCACTGGGACCGGCTGGCGAAGGGCGACGATACCAGCTCCTGCTGGGTGCGCGTCTCCAGCGCCTGGGCGGGTCAGGGATTCGGCGGGGTGCAGATCCCGCGAGTGAACGACGAAGTGGTGGTGGACTTCATCAACGGCGATCCGGATCGTCCGCTGATCATCGGCCGGGTTTACAACGAGGCAAGCATGCCGCCGTGGGCGCTGCCGGCGGCAGCGACGCAGATGGGCTTTTTGAGCCGGTCGAAGGATGGCACGGCGGACACCGCGAATGCGTTAAGGTTTGAGGATAAGTCGGGTGAGGAACACCTGTGGATTCAGGCGCAGAAGAACATGGATACCCATGTTAAAAACGACGCCAGCCATTCAGTCGCCAACAATCACAGCCATTATGCGGGCGGCAATGAGCTCTACCGTGTCGAAACCAACCGTGTCCACGGTGTAAAAGGGGGCGAAGAGCGGCTGACCGGTAAAGGCAAACTCGATGCGGTGGTCGATACCTATGTAGTGGGTTCGGGGACTAAACTTCGCCTTGAATGCGGAGAGAGTGCTATCGAACTGAATGCGAACGGCCAGATTAATATTGTGGGCAAGGGGTTCAATATTTTCGTGCAGGGCGATGGCCATATCACCACCTCTGGCGGCAAACTGAACCTGAACACGGATGGCGCGAAGCCGGGCACAAGCGCACCGGGCTCCAGTCATAAACAGAATATCAGCCAGGCCGTAGAGAATCTTTTCCCGCCAAAACAGAAAGGACAGGCGGCTCCGGCTGCGCCAAAAGCTGCGGCGGCACCGGCGAAAGGGGCGGCTGCACCGTTAGCCAATACTGCTTCTGGCGATAAGAAGAGCAAATATGACTACTCGGTAGATGAGATGGTCAAAAAACAAAAAGGGCTTAAAGCCACGCCGGTGAAATGGGATAAAACTAAAAAAGGCTTCGTAAACGCCACCGAGGACGATATTAAAAAATATGTCGATCCTGCCAACCACATGGAAGGCAAAGACAAATATCAGTTTGTGGATCTTTCCTCCTCATCTGGGATCAGTAAAGATGATATGAGCACTTTCCTTAAGGATAAGGGCACGCTGTCCGGTCAGGAACAGACTTATCTGGATGCGGCTAAAAAATATAATGTTAATGAAGCGTATCTGGCTGCCCATTCCGCGCTGGAGACGGGAAATGGCACCAGTGAGTTAGCCAAAGGCGTCATGGTTAATGGAACCAAAGTTTATAATATGTACGGCATAGGCGCGCTGGATGGCAATGCGGTGCAAACCGGCGCTAACTACGCTTATAAACAGGGCTGGACAACACCCGCGAAGGCCATCGATGGTGGTGCTAAGTGGATATCTGATAAGTTTGTTGGCTCTGGTCAGAATACTTTGTATAAAATGCGCTGGAATCCGGCCTCGCCGGGAACACATCAGTATGCGACAGATGTTAACTGGGCTACGGCTCAGACAACCAGCATGAAGAAAATGTTCGACAGTTTTCCGAATGCGAATCTTTCTTATGACATACCTGAGTTTAAATAAGGGACTGATAAAAATGATTTTTCCTATGAGAAAGGCAGTATTTTTGTTTGCGCTGCTGTTCCCTGCCGTTCAGGTAAATCTGGCTACTGCGGCGGCAAGCATTACGGCCCCTGCTGCCTTAACAGCCGCTGACTTTAGTGTGAAAATCAATAATCATCCTTTTACCTTAGGTGATAAATGGAGCGATGAGACTCAGAAGCAGGCGGGCACGCAGATAAGTGAAAACTTTGTTGGCGATGTGCCTGCCGGTGACACCAGTTTTAAGTACTACCAGCACAAATATGATGGTTTTGAAATCTACACTGCCAATCTGTTCTGGCAAAAAGAGCAGCGTGATATCGACAGCTACCTTATTGCACAGATCACCATCAACACTCCTGCGATCAAAACAGCGAGAGGCGTAGGACCAGGCGACAGCCAGGATGTGCTGGTCAGTAAATATGGTCAGGGCACAGTGGATGACAGTGATAATCAGCATTGGTTATATTATGATGCTGATAACAAACGCATGTCATTTCAGTTAGAGCATAAAAAAATCAGTCATATTATGATGACGATTAATACGGATGAATAATAACAACCCTGCGTGATACGTCACGCAGGATTAAATTAACTTATTAATCTTATTTTTTTGATTAAATAATTTTAAGTCCGCTAATGTGTTTTAATTTCCTACTCCTGAAGTATGTGACCAATAAAATAAATGCCACATTCATTCAAGACCAGGTTAACTGTATACAACAGCATGCCATCTGGCGAGTTGAATGATTATTTAAAAAGAGAATAATCAATATGGTAAAACGGTGCTACTTAATTCACTCCTCAGGTAAAACTATAAAGTTATTTGTTAAAGTGATGCTCTTGATGATATTTATAGTTTGCCCGATAGGCATTGCAACAGCTTCAGGAACACAAGTGTCTTTTTCTCAGTACAATAGCTTAGACAATGTTTCAAAGATCTTTAGTGACCAGGATGTTGTCTCCACTTTAAAATCTGTTTTAGGTAATGAGTATAATGATTTCAGCCAGAACTTTGATGTTTTTGGAGAACCCCATAAAACAGATGGCGGCGGTATATTCGTTGAGGGCTGGTTAAAAGATCTCTATCTTGTGCAAGCATCCGCATTCGTGATACAGGCAGATGGCAAAGTGTATGCTGCCTGGATGATGCCTCAAAACAACAAAATACATTATGTCACTAACGCGCCTGAAGGTAACAAAGTTCAGGAGGATATAGCACGCTGGTCTAAGCGTTTTGATAATGAATAGTCTGCCATCCAGGATGAGTAATTTAATCGATAATCGCGTGATAATTATATCTTAGCCAAGTTTTATGACAGGTTTAAATGATTAAAATTTTATGCGTTTTAATGTTTTCATATCCGCTGATGACTTCTGCAAATGATTTTTGTCAACGGATGGCTAGTAACGCTAACGCAAAAGGCGTGCGTTTAGACAATACAGATAATGTCTACAGGGTTGGCGGGTCAGGACGGCTGCAATTTTATTCTGCACCTGATGGCCGTTGTGTAGAGAAAGACGTTTTTGTGGTGCCTGGCAATGAATTATATGCTTACGTCGAATATGGAAAATATTACAGCGTAATGTATGTGGCTAATGACGGAAATCAGGCTAATGGCTGGGTAGAAAAAGAAAGATTGATTGAATCACATACGGGTATCGCACCCGATTATGATGCAAATAAATAGTTACTCCCTCTGCTGTTAATAACATTCCATTTTTACTTTCCCCATATGGATATCTATTATGCATTACCAATTCAATGAGGGCGCCTTTGCGCTTTTTCCTGCTGCCTGGCAGGACACCACCATGAATATTCTCCGCGATGAAGCCAGTGGGCTGGCATGGGTTGTGAGCCGTGGCGTTATTTCTGAGGGCAGTGATGCGGAAAAAGAGTTCCAGCGTCAGTGGGACACATTGCGGAGTCAGATGGGCCATATCCAGCAGACTGAATTTGTACGTTTGATGGCAGGTGTAGATAACACATTACACGCGGTAGAAGTTGAAACCGTATTTGACCGTAACGGGCAGGCAGTGTGGCAGAAACAGCTGGCTACACAGGTGCCTGATTCGAACATCTTAATGATTTTTACGCTATCAGCCATGCGTCCATTCAATGAAGAGGATGGACAGCGCTGGAGTGCATTTAAACAAAGCCTGAGTCTGAACAATCCACGGAAAGCATAACCTATGGATAACCCTGCTGCCCGCGTGGGCGACGAGATCATTCACTCCAGCATTTTCGCTGATATCACGAGCATTGTTGCGGAAGGTGCGGCCTATGCCGTCATTGGTGCCGCAGTGGGTGCTGCTATCGTCTCGGCAGCGCCCCTGCTAGGCACAGGGGCGGCAGCGGCGAGTGTGGCAGCCGTGGGTAACAGTTGCCTGCTCAGCGGTATTCTGGGTGGTGTACTGGCCAATGCCGTTGGTCTGTCACAAGAGATCAGCAAAGCGGCCGATGGGCTGGGAAACATGATATTCCCGCCGTCACCTGCCGGAGTAATCGCCAGTGGATCAGTGAATGTCTACGTTAATGGTCTTTTAGCCGCACGCGCGGCCGGGATGCTCACGCCTGGCGAGACACCGCCACCGGAACCGCAATCGCCGCAGAGCTTCGCCGACTATGGCGGCATGTTGCTCTCTGCGGTCGGCCAGTTTGGCAGTGCAATGTGGCAGCCCACGGTAGCCTCCGCCGATGCGGGCACCTCTCCGCTGGAGCAGGACAAAGTGGCCTGTGAAAAACACAGCGCACCGCAATATCTGGCTCAGGGATCGAAAAGCGTCTTTATCAATGGCCAGCCTGCAGTGCGCGCAAAGGATAAAACCACCTGTGACGCCACCGTGAGCGACGATGTTTCCCCCAATGTCATCATTGGTGGTGAAACCGTCACGGTCAGAGAGATCAAAAGCGGCAAGGTGCCAGGTCTGGCTGTGATGATGATCGGCCTTTCCCTCATCCGTGGTCGCCCCAGTCAGATCCTGAAAAACATGCCCTGTGCGCTGGCCGGTGCCGTGGGCGGTATGGCGGCGGACATGGCTATCAATGCGGCCTTCTCGTCGCTGTTTCCGGTTCATGCGGCGACCGGCGTCAAAGTCCTTAATGATGATGCCGAGCGTGATTTTTCCCTCCCCGGACGTTTCCCGCTCAGTTTTCAGCGCAGCTATAACAGTCTGACTCAGCGCGCTGGCTTGTTTGGTCAGGGTTGGGCCACGGTGTTTGACAGCTACCTGACGCTGGAAGGGAATCGGGCGACCTGGTTTGATGACAACGGGCGCGAACTGAGCTTTGACGTTCCCGGTGACAAAGAGGTGCTCTACAGCATCAGCGAAGGGCTGATGGTGCGGCGCAACGAGTCTGGCGATATCGCCATTGCCGATGATGACGGTGCGGTATGGCGTCTTTACAGGCGCACGGCCGCTGATCCGCAGGTGCTGCGGCTGGCTTCACTGAGCGACGAGTACGGTAATGCGCTGGAGATGGGCTGGGATGAACAGGCCCGCCTGGTACGTATCCATGACGCGCCGCTGGCTATTGACGTCACGCTGCACTACGACGACAAACAGCACGCGCGGCGTCCGACATCAGCCAGCCATTTTGATGGCGATCAGCACTGGCCTCTCACGCGCTGGACCTACAATGATCGGGGCCAGCTTGCCAGCGTTACTGATGCCGCAGGCGTTGTCTCACGACGCTTCCGTTACAACGACGATGGATTGATGGTCTGGCACCAACTGCCGGGCGGGCTGGAGAGTGAATATCGCTGGCAGAAGCTGGATCACTGGCGCGTTGTAGAAAACCGCACCAACAGCGGTGATGGCTGCCACATGCATTACGATCTTGAGGCGGGCATTACGCGCGTGTCGACCTATGACGGTCAGCAGCGCGAACACCACTGGAATGCCGCGGGCCTCATCACCTGTTTTATCGACGAGCGCGGCGAGAAGTGGCGTTATGAGTGGGATGAAAACGAACTCCTGACGCGTCGCATCGATCCGCTGGGCAACGCGGTGAGCTTCACCTATGACGATCTGGGCAACCGTGTTGAAGAGAAGGATGCTGACGGTGGTGTGCAGGCGGTGCAGTGGCTGTCACACCGTTCGTTGCCCACGGTTGTTGCCGGAGCAGATGGTTCCACAACGAAATACTATTACGATCCCCATCACGGCCTTGAACGTGTTGTTGATGCGCTCGGGCAAAGCACGCTCTATCAGCGGGATGAGTTCGGACTGGTTGTCGAAGAGACTGACGCAGCAGGTAATAGCTACCGCCGTGAGTTTAATGATGCCGGCCAGGTTATCCGTGAAACCGACTGTTCAGGGCTGACCACGCGCTACCGTTATCATCCCCTGGGCTGGCTCAGCTGTGTCATCGCGCCGGATGGTGAAGAAACCCGTTATCACTATGATGCAGCAGGCCGTCCTCTTCAGCTGGAACGTGCAGAAGGATGGGAAGAGCGGTTGCACTGGAGTGAAAACGGACTGCCGCTGGCCTATGAATCGGCTGATGGCAAGCGCAGTGAATTCCGTTACGACAATGTCGGGCGATTGATCGCCAACCGTAATGCGCAGGGTGAGACGGTTCAGCGAAGCTGGGACAGCCGTGGCCGGTTGACGGCGCTGCAAAATGAGAACGGAGAACAGTATCAGTTCGAGTGGGGCGCAGATTCTCTGTTGCTGGCCCAGGTCGGGCTGGATGGTGTTGCCACACGATATGACTATGATGCGGCGGGCCGCACGGTATCACGCACCTTTGCCGCCGGACATCCTCAGTCCATTACCCATCGCTATCACTGGAGCCGTGCGGGGCAACTGCTGGAGCGGACCACGCCGGAAGGCCAGACGCGCTATCACTACAGCGGTGGGGGGCAACTGGGCAAAGTGTCGCAGCATCTGCCGCTGTCTGACACCGAGTGGAGCCAGCAGGCCGAGCAGGAGATTACCTTTAAGTACGATGCGCTGGGCCGCATCGTTGCTGAGCAGGGGGAGCAGGGCGAACTGGCCTGGGAGTATGACGCGCTGGGCAACTGCACTGCCCTGACGCTGCCGGATGGCCGCAACCTGAAGCAGCTTTATTACGGTAGCGGCCATTTACTGAGCATCGCATTAGACAACCTGCCGGTCACGGAATTTACCCGTGACACGCTGCATCGGGAGCTGAGCCGGACGCAGGGCGGCCTGACCATGCGCAGTGAATATGACCGGTTAGGCAGACTGCGCCGCCGTGACGTGTTTAAGGGTGACTCACAGCGTCCTGCACCGCGCGTCTGGTCCCGCCGGCGCGACTTCGATTACGGCAATAACCTGATCCGTGAAGAGCGTGATGATAATCCGTTCAGCCAGACATTATGGAACTACGATAACGCCGGGCGGCTGTTGTCTCAGGACGGTGCGCAGCCGGGTAATGAACAGTGGCGCTGGGATAGCGCAGGCAACCCGCTGGATCGCCATACTGCCGCACATGTCCTGCACAACCGTGTCACCGAACTGAACGGTATCCGCTGGCAATATGACATTCATGGCCGTACCACTGAGAAAGATGACGGGCACACCCGCTGGCGTTATCGCTACGATGGTGAGCATCGCCTGACGGACGTCATCAGCGAGCCACGGGACCGTAATAAGCCGCGCACTAAGGTGAGTTTCCGCTACGATCCGCTTGGGCGCCGCATCAGTAAAACCAGCCAGCAGCTGTTGCAGGGAAGACCGTCGGGGAACGCCGTCACGACGCGCTTTGTGTGGGAAGGCTACCGCCTGCTGCAGGAAATCCACGACGGGATCCCGCTGACCTA
>NZ_JAALFW010000028.1:0-4869 GCF_011800485.1 Pantoea sp. EKM20T
GCGAGAGTAGGGAACTGCCAGGCATTAAATAAGTGAAGAAGCCCCGCACGAAAGTGCGGGGCTTTTTTACGTCTGCAGATCGTGAAAAACCTCATCATAACCTCCGAAAACAGCCTGAGAACCCCTCTCTGATACGGTAAACTACGGCCAGATAACTCAGTAAAGGCCGTCAAATGTCCAGCCAGCATCCCTCCTTAAAAGCCGACAATACGCTTGGGCTTGAAGTACATACACAGAAACGCATCGTCGCCGAGACGCCAGCCGCCATTCTGGCAGCATGGCAGGCCAGCCAGAGTGATCAAACGCCTTTCCTTGTGCTCGGTGAAGGCAGCAATGTCCTCTTCCTGGAAGATTTTGCCGGTACAGTGGTGCTGAACCGCATCAAAGGCATCAAAATTCAGGATGAATATGAGTGCTGGAAATTGCACGTTGGGGCAGGTGAGAACTGGCATCAGCTGGTTAAAAGCACGCTGGAAAAAGGGATCACAGGCCTGGAAAATCTGGCGTTGATCCCTGGTATGACCGGTTCGGCACCGATTCAGAACATAGGTGCTTATGGCGTGGAATTAAAAGACGTCTGCGAATACGTGGATGTACTTAATCTGCACAGTGGTCAGACAGAACGTCTCGATCGTGAAGCCTGTGAGTTTGGCTATCGTGACAGCATTTTTAAACATCACTACCAGTCAGGCTATGTCATCGTCGCAGTCGGGATAATATTGCCTAAGCAATGGCAACCGGTATTAACCTACGGCGATCTGAAAACGCTCAATCCGGTGACGGCCAATGCCTGGGATGTCTATCACGCGGTATGCCAGATGCGGCAGAGCAAATTACCCGATCCGAAAGTCACCGGTAATGTAGGCAGCTTTTTTAAAAATCCTGTCGTCACCGAGGCGCAGTGCAGCTCACTACTGACGCATTTTCCGGCTTTGCCACACTATCTGATGCCAAATGGTGAAATCAAACTGGCAGCAGGATGGCTTATCGATCAGTGCCAGCTGAAAGGTTATCGCATCGGGGGCGCGGCAGTTCACCAGCAACAGGCTCTGGTGCTGATCAACGCTGAAAATGCCACTCCCGACGATATCGTTGCGCTGGCAAAAACCGTACGCGCTCAGGTTGGTGAAAAATTTGATGTCTGGCTTGAGCCCGAAGTGCGCTTTATTCAGGCGCAGGGTGAGTGTAATGCCGTCGGGGTGATCGCATGAAAGACCATAATGTTCCGCTAAAGCTGGTTGATATCTTATCTGATGGTGAGTTCCATTCCGGTGAGCAACTGGGTGAAACGCTGGGCATGAGTCGCGCAGCCATAAATAAGCATATCCAGACGTTAAAAAGCTGGGGTCTTGACGTCTATACCGTGACAGGTAAAGGTTACAGTCTCTCTGCCCCGATACAGCTGCTGGATGAGCAGGCGATACTCTCACAGGTTACGCAGGGTAACGTCTCGGTAATCCCGGTGATTGATTCCACAAATCAGTATCTGCTGGAACGTATGCATGAAATGGAGTCGGGTGCTGCCTGCATTGCGGAATATCAGCAGGCGGGTCGCGGCCGTCGTGGCCGTCAGTGGTTTTCGCCCTTTGGCGCAAACCTCTACATGTCTATGTACTGGCGTCTGGAGCAGGGGCCGGCAGCGGCGATGGGTCTGAGCCTGGTAATTGGCATTATCATGGCTGAGACATTACGTTCATTAGGGGCCGATGATGTCCGCGTAAAATGGCCCAATGATATTTACCTGAACGATCGTAAACTGGCGGGTATTCTGGTTGAACTGACAGGTAAAACCGGCGATGCTGCGCAGATCGTGATTGGTGCGGGGATTAACCTGGCGATGCGAACAGCCGATGCATCACAGATTAATCAGGGCTGGATTAACCTGCAGGAGGCCGGGGTAACGGTAAACCGCAATGAGCTGGCGGCACGTCTGATCAATAGTCTGCGCGAAGCTCTGCCGCTCTTTGAGCAGGAGGGATTAACCCCGTTTGTCGCACGCTGGGCTGCGCTGGATAATTTTATTAACCGGCCGGTTAAGCTGCTTATCGGTGAACGTGAGGTCCATGGTATTGCGCGAGGCGTAGACAGCCAGGGTGGCCTGTTACTGGAACAGGATGGCGAAATAAAAGCCTGGGTGGGTGGAGAAATATCACTGCGTCCTGTCTGAGTAAAAAAAGCCTGCAGCAACGCAGGCTTTTTTATGACAGCAGTTATTTACGCAAGCGAACCTTATCGACCGCATGATCGCCACTTTTGGTCATGATCAGGCTGGCTCGCTCGCGCGTCGGCAGGATATTTTCCTGCAGGTTAAGCCAGTTAATCTCTTTCCATAAATTGCCAGCAATTTCAACTGCTTCTGCCTCTGAGAGCTGGGCGTAATGATGGAAATAGGAGTCCGGATTGGTAAATGCGCCCTGGCGGAATTTCAGGAATCGATTGATATACCAGCTTTGCAGGAGATCTTCCTCTGCATCAACATAGATAGAAAAATCGACGAAGTCTGAAACAAAGACATGATGGGGATCGTGGGGATAGTCCATTCCACTCTGTAATACATTCAGACCTTCCAGAATCAGAATATCAGGCTGCTGTATCACTTTATCGCCATCAGGGATGACATCATAAATCAGATGTGAATAGACCGGAGCAGTCACCTGACTGGCTCCCGACTTCAAATCGGAGACGAAATTGACCAACCGGTGCATATCGTAGGATTGCGGGAATCCTTTTTTCTTCATTAACCCACGCTCTTTCAGCACGGCATTAGGATGAAGGAAGCCATCAGTAGTGATCAATTCGACTTTGCGATGTTCAGGCCAGCGGCTGAGCAAAGCCTGCAAGACACGCGCAGTCGTGCTTTTACCGACCGCTACGCTACCCGCAATACTGATGATATAGGGGATTTTCTGGCCATTGGTGCCCAGAAATTGCTCCAGTACAGCCTGCCGGCGAACGTTAGAACTTATATAAAAATTAAGCAGACGCGAAAGTGGCAGATAAATTTCCGCTACTTCCTCCAGCGAGAGATCCTCGTTGATGCCCTCCAGCTGCGCGATCTCTTCCTCTGACAGTGTCATAGGTACGGAATCACGTAATGCAGCCCATTGCTCACGAGTGAACTCTAAATAAGGCGTTGTCAGGGGGGTCGTTTTATCCATAAGCATGCATCTGACCGCAAATTCATGGCTATCAACCGCGTGTTATCCGATAAGCAGGACAGCACAGGTGAAGTGAATCACGAATCGCTGGTTTATCAGTGAGAACAATGGGCTGGAGGGTATCACCAGTATGGCTTTTAACAGAAGTAAAAAGATAAACGTGATCTCGCTTTCGTCGGCATACCCACAAAACATCATGGTGGCTTTAATTTTTACTGCTTTATCGTTGTTTATGATATTGCAGGTCATCACAGCGCATGTGCGGCTTTTATCTGCTTTTTACATCTGACACGTCTGAATGACAAAACGCCGCTATAAGGGCATAGAGAGAGGCTGAGGCGGTACAGATTCAATATGTCCCATAAGAACTTCAGCAAAAGAACAAACGGCGTAGAGTCATTTTGAAAGGCTCCACGCCTGGTCATCGTCGTACCGACATAAGGGACACGCATGTCAAAACAGGCCTGCTTTCTACAGAAAAGTGCCTGCACATGAGAAAAAAGCGCAGGCGAGGTCAAAAAAGCATCGTTCGGTACAGGCGTGTGAAATAAAAATACTGCCTGCAGATCATTTACCTGCTGAAAAGCGACCCAGGGAGAGGCGTGAGGCATTAGCGCGGGCTGACTGATCCTATGAAAACAGGACCAGATTGCACAAATATTCTGCACAAAAACACTAAAATGCGATGATTTGCACAAATAGTAAGCGATAGAAAAAAATAAGCGATTTTTTAGTTGCATCCAGAGCCCGACCTTCCTAGAATGCGCTCCACTTGATGCCGGCTTAGCTCAGTTGGTAGAGCAACTGACTTGTAATCAGTAGGTCACCAGTTCGATTCCGGTAGCCGGCACCATCAAGTAGGTGGGATTCCCGAGCGGCCAAAGGGAGCAGACTGTAAATCTGCCGTCACAGACTTCGAAGGTTCGAATCCTTCTCCCACCACCATCTCAACCTCGCGGTTGGGTACACAGATAAACAACCTGTTTATCTGTCAGGTGAGTCAATTATCACCCTGAATTCAGACTGAGCGTTAGCGAAGTCAAAGTCGGTCAGCTTCGCTGACAGGCAGTAGATAGTAGAGAAACATCTCTGTTATCTGCAAGCTACAGAAAGAACAGGTAGCCGAGTTCCAGGATGCGGGCATCGTATAATGGCTATTACCTCAGCCTTCCAAGCTGATGATGCGGGTTCGATTCCCGCTGCCCGCTCCAGATGTGCTGATATGGCTCAGTTGGTAGAGCGCACCCTTGGTAAGGGTGAGGTCCCCAGTTCGACTCTGGGTATCAGCACCACTTCCTTTAATCTCCCTCCTGATTTTCTCTGTAACTTCCTTGCAGTCAGGCATTGCCTGGTTAATGTGATGATATCATTGATATATCCGTGTCTTAGAGGGACTAGCGATGGCTAAAGAGCAATTTCAACGTAACAAACTGCACGTAAACGTGGGCACCATCGGTCACGTTGACCACGGTAAAACCACCCTGACTGCAGCTATCACTACCGTACTGGCTAAAACCAACGGCGGCCAGGCTCGTGCATTCGATCAGATCGACAGCACGCCTGAAGAAAAAGCCCGCGGTATCACCATCAACACCGCACACGTTGAGTATGAGACTGCTGCACGTCACTACGCTCACGTTGACTGCCCAGGCCACGCCGACTATGTGAAAAACATGATCACCGGTGCTGCGCAGATGGACGGCGCGATCCT
>NZ_JAALFW010000029.1:0-3429 GCF_011800485.1 Pantoea sp. EKM20T
CCAAAGGTGTTGGATCTATAGTTGCTTCCGGAATTCTTCCAGATGTATATCCCCCAGGCAGCCAAAAATTATTTGCGCCCGCCTCATTACCAGATGGCATACGCAACCCAGTTGGATTGGATATGTCAATTCTTACAGGTACGTCACCTAGATCTCCTTTTGATAATCCTAACATTTTCTCAATTGTGCGCACATCACCGCCAGATCGGCTAATTACATCATCAGCCACTGATTTAGGCATAACAAAATGACCACCTGGCGGTCCAATTTCAGAATATGCAGGATTAACACCCCACGCAATTTTGGAAACGCCACCTTCAAATTGGCTTAGATGAGATTTAATTTTGTCGGAATCCAAATAAGTAACAGGATCAGGAAATTTTTCTGGTTTCGCAATTCCTTTTGTAGCTTTATATGCACGAGCAGCCTGTTTAACTGAAGAGAATGCACCTTTAGTCTTCCGTTGAAAATCATTCCATGCATTCTTACAACTCAACCCCCACGGATCCACCCATCCCAGCGCATTCGGGGCATACTGGTAAAGGTTGATCCCGCCCGCCAGCCCTATCGGATCCTGCTGGGTAAACCGTCCGCTGTCCGGATCATAATAACGAAACAGATTGTAGTGCAGTCCGGTTGATTCGGCCCCTGCGGTGCCTCACCCCCCTGGGGCCATCGCTGAAGCGATGTTCAAATTTGCTTATGCAAATTTGTCCCGGTCCAGGTACTGGCCCTGCATACGCAGGTTCTGCTCCACCACAGGAACACGCTGGCTGGACTCGCGCAGCAGCTTGCCCCACGGGCTGTTAATGCCTTCCCAGGCTTTTTGCCCTTCACCGTCAGTCAGCAGCTCCGGCATTCCATTGGCCGCATTATGGAACAAGTAAATCTCCGGGCTTTCCACACCATCAATACGCGCCAGTGGTTCATAGCTCTGGCTGTCGCTGTAAACGTAGGTCAGCGGGATCCCGTCGTGGATTTCCTGCAGCAGGCGGTAGCCTTCCCACACAAAGCGCGTCGTGACGGCGTTGCCAGACGGCCTGCCCTGCAACAGCTGCTGGCTGGTTTTACTGATGCGGCGTCCCAGCGGATCGTAGCGGAAACTCACCTTAGTGCGCGGCTTATTGCGGTCACGTGGCTCGCTGATCACATCCGTCAGGCGATGCTCCCCATCATAGCGATAACGCCAGCGGGTATGCCCGTCATCTTTCTCAGTGGTACGGCCATGAATGTCATATTGCCCGCGGATACCGTTCAGTTCTTTGACACGGTTATGCATGACATGAGCGGCACTATGGCAATCCAGCGGGTTGCCTGCGCTATCCCAGCGCCACTGTTCATTACCCGGCTGCGCACCGTCCTGAGACAACAGCCGGCCGGCGTTATCGTAGTTCCATAATGTCTGGCTGAACGGATTATCGTCGCGCTATTCACGGATCAGATTGTTGCCGTAATCGAAGTCGCGCCGGCGGGACCAGACGCGCGGTGCAGGTCGCTGTGAGTCACCCTTAAACACGTCACGGCGGCGCAGTCTGCCTAAGCGATCATACTCACTGCGCATGGTCAGGCCGCCCTGCGTCCGGCTGAGTTCCCGATGCAGCGTGTCGCGTGTAAACTCGGTGACCGGCAGGTTGTCTAACGCGATGCTCAGTAAATGACCGCTGCCATAGTAAAGCTGCTTGAGATTACGACCATCCGGCAGTGTTAAGGCTGTGCAGTTACCCAGCGCGTCATACTCCCACGCCAGTTCGCCCTGCCAAATCTGTTAGGTATCAGGCAAGGGCAAATGCTAAGACACTTTACTCAGCTATCCCCGACAGCTGTAGTAGCTGTTTATTCCATGTACTCTTAATACCTTTTCAAGCTTTTTGCCTTTCTAAAATTCATCATATCATCCACCTTAAAATCGATGCATAATTTAAATCAAATTGAATCAATTCAATTATCACTGCCAAACATTAAATAACTGCTTCCAGATTTCCATCTCCTCATCTGTAGGGAGACTATAATCACCCGTAACCTTACGATAATTCATGAAGCAAACATCTATAGCCCGTATTGAAACCGTTTTATTTTTACGACTTCCATCAATGATAAGTTTCATCTCTTTGCGATACGCTTCATCTTTAATCATTTTTTGGAAGAATGTTTCAAGAAAATCTAAAACTTCATTGTAGGAAAATAAATCTATCATTCTCTCTCCGGTAAAATATCGACTTTATCGAAATTTATTATCCTATTATCAGCATAAATCTGTTGGATATTTCCAGCGCCATACTCTGGGTGCGCCTTGCTAAATAATTCAAGTGGGGTTATGTCTTTATCGCCAAACACTCGTGGATGAAGCACTTGTGGCACGTCGTTTACTAAAGTTATAACGTATCAAATTCCATTCTACGGCCAGCATCACTTCATAATTTATCTAGAGGACTAAAATAAATTACTTACAATTGCAAATTACCTGTATGTTAGCAGAAGGAATAATAATTAAGTATTTTAAAGTTCCAATAATCAAAATTGAGGCCGTCCCCGTCCTTCTCTGGATTGGGTAGCCATAATAACCTCATAAGCATCATTTTCACTTTTTTGAGCCTTCATTGCTTCATCAAAGGTTATTTTTGATTCTTTTTCAAACATAGCCACGGTACCATCGTCATATCGAATATAGTAACCATCGTCTTTCTTAACTATATCGATACCATAACCTGTAAATATCAATTCACTCATAATAAATCTCTCATAACTTTATTTAAAAACAGGATAAATATTTGCATCACTCAAAGGCGTTTGATCAATAACCGCTTCAATCACCCCCCCGGATGTTTTTCCTCCAGGCACCCAATGGTCATTTGCTCCTGCCTCCCTTCCGGATGGCATCCTAAGCCCACTGGGCTTGAGTATGTCAATTCTTACTGGCGAATTACCTAAATCACCTAGATCAAGCCCCAGTAAATGCTCCAACTTTGACACATCACCACCAGATTTAGCAATAATCTTGTCCGCTATAGCTTTTGGCATAACAAAATGTCCAGATGGAGGGCCAATTTCCGCTCTGTTTACACCCCAAGCGATTTTTGAAATCCCATCATCGAACATAGCAAGATGCTGTTTAACGTAGGAGGGTTCTAAATAACTTTCAGCATCTGGGCGTGCCTTTTTTTCAACACCTTTTAAAGCATTATAAGCCTTTGCTGCCCATTTTCTATTAGAGAATACCCCTTTAGTCTGGCTCTGGAATTTATTCCATTTATTTATATTATTACAACTCAACCCCCATGGATCCACCCACCCCAGCGCGTTCGGGGCATACTGGTAAAGGTTGATCCCGCCCGCCAGCCCTATCGGGTCCTGCTGGGTAAACCGTCCGCTGTCCGGGTCATAATAACGAAACAGATTGTAGTGCAGTCCGGTTTCCCGGTCCAGGTACTG
>NZ_JAALFW010000003.1:0-492738 GCF_011800485.1 Pantoea sp. EKM20T
TACTTTGGCCTTTTTAATGCGACATTCATCGCTCTGCTTTCATATGTCAACTTGTTATAATTAAATTTATTTTACAATTTTTGCAATTCAAGTTAATTAAATTAAATATAAGGTTTAATTAAATGGCCTTTGGGATTATAGTTCCGTATTCGCAAGTTTCCAAATTAGTGTCGGTTAAAGTAAATGCTTCAGGATTTCTAAGTTTAGGGTTACATAAAACTTAGAATTATAAAATTTCCGATAAGCCTGAGCCTAAGTATTCCATTCAGAAGAGTGACGGGCTTGCCTGCTGGCGTTATCACTACTATGTTGAGCATCCCCTGACGGATGTCATCAGCGAACCGCGTGACTGTAACAAGCAGCGCCCTAAAGTGAGTTTACACTACGATCCGCTGGGACGCCGCATCAGTAAAACCAGCCAGCAGTTGTTACAGGGCAGGCCGTCTGGCAACGCCGTCACGACGCGCTTTGTATGGGAAGGCTACCGCCTGCTGCAGGAAATCCACGACGGGATCCCGCTGACCTACGTTTACAGCGACGCCCAGAGCTATGAGCCGCTGGCCCGTATTGATGGTGTTGAAAGCCCGGAGATTTACTGGTTCCATAATGCGGCCAACGGAATGCCGGAACTACTGACTGACGGTGAAGGGCAAAAAGCCTGGGAAGGTATCAACAGCCCGTGGGGCAAGCTGCTGCGCGAGTCGAGCCAGCGTGTTCCTGTGGTGGAGCAGAATCTGCGTATGCAGGGCCAGTACCTGGACCGGGACAAATTTGCATAAGCAAATTTGAACATCGCTTCAGCGATGGCCCCAGGGGGGTGAGGCACCGCAGGGGCCGAATCAACCGGACTGCACTACAATCTGTTTCGTTATTATGACCCGGACGGCGGACGTTTTACCCAGCAGGATCCGATAGGGCTGGCGGGCGGGAGAAACCTCTACCAGTATGCACCGAATGCGCTGGGGTGGGTGGATCCGTGGGGGTTGATGAAGTGTAAAAACTCTGCGAAAGAAGCAACGAAGTGGCAGGGACCAGGGAATAAAACTTATCCAGGCATCGATGTTTATGAGAATACAGTGATAAAAAAAGGGACGATTCTTTATGCCCTTTATCCTAATGGAGATCAGTTACCTGCTTATACTGTAAGTCATCCTACAGTCAGACAACATAAAGGTGATCCACTTGGCTACCATGAAGCTTTGCAAGTTGAGTTGAACCCAGCATATCCAATGCGTTCAAAGGTGAGAGCTTATTACGTTACAGAAGATATATTTGTAGCCAGAGGGCGTGCTGAAGCCAATCCTAAACATGGAGAAGGGGGAGGGCTGCAGTTCTATATACCGGAAGAAGCTCGGCTTAAACTGAAACCTGGAAAAGTAATTGACATATGAAAATAATGAATTTAGATGAGTCAAATGGAGCTTTACATATTGATGGGAGTGAAATAGATCTTTCATCTTACGAGGCTTTTACTAAGTCCTTGTTTTTTAATTCAGTTGATGATCTGAAACCAATTGGAAAATATCGTTTTTTTTCAAAGGACGTCAGTTGGCACGATGAACCATTTACTGTGGAATTCAATCCGGCTGTTTTTTCTTTTAAAGCGCTAGTTTTCCTCACCAGTAAAACAGGTGATTTTTATAAAAGTCTATCTGATTGGGAAAAAAGAGCCAATGTAAAGGCTTTAAAGGAGGAAGAAAAAAGAATGTTTGAATGGATGCTAAATAGATATCCTAATAATTATAAGGGTGAATTAAAGGAACCTCCTTATGGTCATGTTTGGAGTTTTGAATGGGGGGAGATAACTGTACAGTCGGAAGAGAAATCATTTAATTGTGGGATATATATTGAGTGGAATTAATTTAAATTGTCAGTCCTATTGATATGTTATTTGATAATGTTAGTGTAATAAAATATTAACAAGATTCCATCATTTACAAGTTAGTCATTGATAATGAATATGGATGTCCGATAGCACTTTGTTTTGTGTTTCCGTAATGCTGGCAGGAATGATAAATAGACTCACTGGCGATATTTTCATTATGATAAGGATTTCCTGATGAATGTTATTTCAGATGGTAAATAATCTGTTATGGTATTTTTCTTATGGAGTTTATGGCTGCTGTTTGATGTCATTATTGCAGTGTTGATAAATAGAACAACTGGCATTTTTAATTCAATCAGAAAATGATAAGCTTGTTCGTGGATTGCATAATTACTGATATATAATCTTGGTGCAATAATGAGGAGTTTTTCTCTTCGAATTTAAGATCTAAACAACTCTATTTTATCATTATGAGCCTATAAGGAGATAAAATGAACCTGCCAGGAATGAATCCCGAAAATAACTTACCGGGTTATGACATCGCGAGGATGACCGGTTATGGGGCACCTGATTTTGATTTCAAAGCGATGGGTGCAGCAATGGATTGTACTCGGGAGTTTTATCAGGCTGGCATCATCTATGCAGATGGCGCACAGCGTTATCTTGTTCGGCCTGGTCAGCGTCATCCTAATGGTCAAAGTGGTATCGTTACACATCTGATTGTGACCAAAACGCCTAAGCAAGCCACAGCGTCTAATACGGGCAAGTCACTTAGTGAAGCAGTAAGCGTAACCTCAATGGGAACGGAGATTGCCTCGACCGTGCTTTCCTGTGGTGCAATGATTATTACTGCTGGCGTAGCGGTTATCGGCGCTTCTGCAACGCCTATAACCGCTGGCAGTAGCGGCGTGCTTGTTGCTATTGGTTATGCTGGCGCTGCCGCAACAGGCGTGCAATGTGTCAATGGTATTTATCGGGTTTATGATCTCGTCGAAAACGGTGGTGAAAACGTAGCGTGGCTGGACTCTCAGGATTGGTACGTTGCCACTTCAACGTCCCTTGACCTTATTTCACTAGCCAGTGTGGGCGGTGCGTTAAAAGAAGCCCTTGCAACATGGCGAGCGATGAAATCAGTCTCTTCTTTAAAAGCAACGGAGTGGCTCCGGAACTATCCAAGGCAGGACCGGGCTCGCCTTACTGAATTAATCATTAAGGCACAAAACCCTGGTATAAGTAATAAAGAGCTTAAAGCCGCCATCCGTGCAGGACTTTATCCAAAGCGTTTCCCTGTAGAGTCGGTGCAAAAAGAACTTGTTAAGCAACTCGCGCAGGTCGTCACGAGCGCAGCGGCTGTGGCAGGCAGTGCTGTCAGTGGTATCATTGCTGCTCCAGGTAATGTGCCACGTTCCGGGCGCTATATTGTGGGAACAATCCAGTCACTGGCGGTAATTTAATGCAATTTTTATCATGGCTTATTGGACGTAATATCACTGAACTCCTGCAACAGGGTCGCGAAATAGATCAGGTAATCGCACGGCAGGATAATTCGATACTTGCCCGTTCCACTACAGAGCTTGAACGTTATTTTAAACAGCCTTCTGAGGCGCTTCCCCGGCAAAACGGCTTCCCGGTTGCGATAGTGCTGATGCTGTTGCTGATTGCATTTGCATTTGATTTGCTGACGTTTCTGCACGCTCTACCTCCGCTCAGTCCACAGGTACATGCGTTGAGTTTTTTTGTTCCCTCAATCGTCGTTATTGGCGCGATACTCACGGCCAGTTACCTGCTTGCGCGAGGCCATACAGCCGGTGTGGCGGGGCTGGCTTACGTCTGTGCGATGTTGCTTATATCGACCGTTTTACTCTTGAGCTACAGCGTAGTTATGGGTAGCCACTCGGGCCTGTGGCTGATTCTGGCACTCGCGGCTTTGGTGGGTGCGCGCTGGATACTTAATGGGCAGGCTTTCATCCTGTTTGCCATTTACTGCCGGACACAACGCCTCGCCAGCGTCGCCCGGCAGCGTCGTATGAAATAACCCATACTGATCTGTAGTACTGTTATCGCGGAATACCCATTCCGCGACTCTGGTCTTCATCCACTTTCTCTCAAACTGAAACCAAAAGCCAGATGCAAGTTACCCCCTTGTAAGTATTGATGATGAGGATAGCTCTGCGATATGCAGGTTTCATTAGCGGTATTACGATTACGCTAACAACCTCAAACTCGAAGAGCGCGACGATATCCTTTCAACAGACATTATGGAACTACGATAATGCCGGTTGTTTGTTTGCCTTATGATGACGCGCAGCCGAGTTGTGAGCAATTGCGATGGGACAATGCAGGCAACACGCTGGATTGCAAGGCTGGTTCCGCCATAACCGCACGAAACAATATCCGCTTGCAATATAATTTCCATGGGCGTACCACCGGGAAGTAGCATGGTCAGCCCCACTAATACTACCGTTACAATGGTGAGCACCGTTTGACGAACTTCCTCAGCGAACCGTGGGGCCGCAATAAGCCATGCACGAAGGTGAGCTTCCGCTACGATCCACTAGAGCGTCGCATCAGGCATGGTGAATCCAGAACAGGTCATTACACAAAGAGTAGATTGCTTATTATGCTAATCGCAGCATGAAAATATCACGTCATCCACTTTGTCTGCGTTGAAAAACGGAACCATTATGACTTTCGAAGAAATAAGCCGAACAGTGTGCGATATTCTGAGCAGGTCTGGTTTTAACAAAGAGGCCAGTGAGATTAGCTCGATGGTTTTAATGATTAGTACACTGGAAAAGAATGATAAGAACAGAATATCTGCTATTGATGATTTGATTTCCCGTAGCCACGTTAAATGGCTTGGGGATTATTACATTAGTGATCTCAGCTATAAGGAATGGACTGATCTTATTTATGTTTTTAAGGGTAAGTTGTCCAGTGAAAAATAACGCATGTCGGATCATGGCTCATCACTCACATCACAGGTCATCTTCTGCTTTAATGATTACTGATGGTTTTTGGTTATTTTTGGAGAATGAGAGCTGCAATTAATGCCAGAATTTTTCTCACCTAACCATGCTCCATGCTGTCAATTTATGGCCTGGCTAAATACTGAATAAGTGCTTTTTGCATAGAATAAAAGTGAGAGTTAAAGTTGATTTATTGATGGCAAAATTAATGTGTTTTTCGCTAATAAGTCGTCAGTCAATAAGAAAGGTGTTTAAATGAATAACATCAGTGGGTTAACATTGTTAGCTGATCAATCCACTATTCAGTGGGGATTTATGGATGAAGAATTTACATTGACATTATCAGGAATCGATCAGGTGTTGGTTGATGAAAGCAGAGATTTAATATTTGTTCTTGATCAGAAGGAAAGTTTGCCTGAAAGACTCACTATAATAAATGCGCAAGGCAAAATTTTATCATCTTTTTCACCGCCCGATGGTGGAGCATTCTACTACATGACGGTGGATTCAAAAAAAGAAGTCTTAATAGTCTGCGTTTTTACTGGCAAAATTGATGGCTGGAGTGACTGGCATTTCTCTTTCCATCAGCAAACTAATCAACTGGTGCGGTTATCACGGGCTTACTGATGCTGTAAAAGTTAATATAAATCATAATGGCCGCAGCGAATTATACCGGCCCTCACTGCCTGCAATGCGAGTTTTATACTAATGATTAAATGGCCTGTGAATTCGGTCGTGTGAGTGGGTTGAGGTATCAGAAGCATGGCCTGTGAGGTGGGTAGTGTATTGTAAAGAAATGGCTCAAAAATTATTAATTGAATTTATGAATTTATGAATTTAAAAAACATTCTAATCAATGATGGAGAGCGTAACTGGATTAGAGGCGTTTTATCAATAATAGAAAAGCTCAGGGTTTCTATCGACTCTCAGGGGGTTGAATCAGCAAGTTATTGTAAGGATGCCTGTGATACATGGAGGTTAATGTATGGCGGAAATGGTTCTTTCTCTGATTATCATCTCTGGCATGATGATTACAATGAGAGGGTTAAACGTAATATTCCGCTGGATTCAATAAAGAGTAATATCGCTAAGATTCTTGATCACGTGGAAAAATAGCAAATCGTTTGTCTGGAGATTATCGGTTTCATGTTTTCCTATCTGTCATTCCATAACGCGGTTAAAAGTGTTTCCAGCCTGTTGCGTTTTCTATATTGTCAGGCAGGGCATGCAACAATAGAGCCGTGCATCCATAGGAAAGCTTATGGAGACTCATGTGGCAACTTTACATCCTGACCTATTCGTTATGTGAACTACGGTGTTGAAAATAAGTCTGGGTGCGAAGAGCACTTCAATCAGGCGTTTTGCTCAGGCCCGGAGAAGTGCAGTCAGGTTTCTGACATGTTCCTCAGACCCCTTTAATTATTAATCGGTATTGAATATGCAATATCAAATCTTTTGCGATTATGGGATAACCCTTGTAGACAGGGATGGGATTCTTATTGCTTTGTTTGACTCGGGCAGGCTTGTTCCTGAATATCTTGAAGCTGAAATTAGCATGGATGAAGCTCTAAAAATCAAAAAAAGCCAACAGTATGCCTATGAAGTTATTATGTCATTAGGAGACAGGATTAAAAAAGACCCCCGAAAAATCTGAAGGGTTGACAGGTTTTTATCGTAAATTTTATTCTAATGTATGAGAAAGGTTTGCTTAAGATACTATATTTTTGTCATTGTAACAGGATGCTCAGGCCAGTTTGATAAGAATACAACGTGTCGCTAAGGTGTTGGTGATGGAAAAAATGATATTTAGTGGCTATGGCATGTTCATCACTGAAGAGAATGGTAAGTATTACATCAACTTTGATGAAGGCGGCATTAGCATTAAAGATATAAGATATGAAATAAGTGAACAGGAGGCTATCAACGCTCGCCAAAGCGGGCTGGATGCTTATGAAGTGATGTTAACGTCCCAGTCCAGAGCAAGAAAATGTAACTTGTGATTGAGTATTTTTTGCGCAAAGCCACTTGAATCTGCCAGGGTAAAATAAGACCAGCTGAATCGACTCTCGATTTAAAGCGTAAAAAATGAAGTAAAGAGTGGCACTCAGGATCATGGCAGTCTGCGAACGTTGATAAGACAACGATTAACGTAAATTTTTACATTGCATAGCTCTCGCCTGACGGGTTGAAGACGCTAGTATTGTCCGGAAGAAAAATACAGATGGAAATCTCCAGAACAGCTGTAGATCGTCTTCAGAATATCCCGTGGTTTGTTAACATAGGTAGAGGCGGTTATTTGAATGACATAAAAAACATAACTGCTGAATCAGATTTTATCAGCCATATAACGAGCATCGATTGGGAAAATGTAACGCTTCAGGCGGGTAATGCGATAACCGGATATCTGGCAAAAAGACAAAGCTTGAAATATCACTAATGGAATGGTCTCGTCAGAGAAGCAAAAGAGATTATTGATATTGAAATCATACCCTTCATAAAGAATCCCAATTCATTAGATGATGATATCCTGGTCAATAATGTGAAGTGGGATTTAGTCAGTTTTCTTGCTGAAGATGCCTATAAATCATATTTACCTAACGAGCGATTTTTTGAGCGGCTGACGATAATTTATGAGAATGGACATATTCCCTGTGGATGGGAAGGGCAATGGCCATCCGGCAGACTTGTTATCTACTGATGTATACTCGTCTGTGTTGCTGCTGGGTGAGTGATTGCCAGTGAGCCACATAGAAGTGAAAACCTGCGTTTAGCACTAACACAAGCCTATGAGGATCACGAGCCCCCGCCTGCCTGGTTACCCTTTTTGGACGGTGAGAGCGTGAAGAGCGTATCAGCCACTCGTTCCTGCCGGAGAATCTGACACCGGGTACTATTATGATGAGGAAGATAAGGATCGGTATGATAAAAATGATACATCAAAGAAATAGGGTACTGTTCATACTGACATTTTTTCTGTTTAGCGGGTTCGCAGATGCAAAGATGCAAAATAAAGAGATCTGGAGCTTTATCACTCAGTTGAGTGCTTCACTTAAAAGTCTGTCTGTGGGACATCTTGATCAGTTTCCGTTGGAATTAAAATTACAAACACAAAATGACTACATCAACGTTTATCAGGCAAATTCGGTAAAACTGGAAGATGAAGGAAAAATTACTGATATTGAGTTACGTGTCAGTAAATCATCAGGCGGCATGGCTCCTTTTCTGAGCTTTTCTCCCGATGGTAAATGCACAACTCTTGATGATGTCAGAAAACAGTATCCGGGTGTTAAGTTGAGTGACTATCCTCGCGGCCAATCTGAAAATGAAGTAACCAGCTATACATCTGCTCCAGAGGTGGATGGTCAGGTAATCACGTTTTCTTTTACTGTCAAAAATCCGGATTGTTTGAGTAAAGTGATCATCACTGCTAAAGAGTGAATCAGGTGACGTTTAACACATTCCGATTATGTAGGATAGTAACGGTAGAACCATGCCGCTTAGCACCTTACGTTCCAGGAGCTTACAGCCTCAAACGGCTACATCGTGTAATGCCTCCGTCTCTACCAGAACGATACCTCTAAGACAGCGCGGTTTGTTTCTAAAGCCTGAGCTTAGTGCGGCAATGCGCAATCCTTCAAACTGAAATATTTTAAGAGAACGGTATGAGCGAGACTCTATTTAGTGACTATGGTATTGATATCGTAGTAAGAGATGGAATTTTTTATATCCGATATGATGATGGCGGTTTAGTCGGTAAAGAGATTGAGTCTGAAATAAGCAAGGACGAAGCACTCAAAGCTCAACGCAGCCCGGGTGATGCTAATGAAGTCATTTTATTAACTCAGGTCAGAGCTGGAATTAATATTGCTAAATTTTAGGCGGACTATCCGGGCCTGATTGTGTGAGTTTTTCCAGAAACTTTTCCTGTGCTTCTGCTCTTATTGAGTCCGTCATAAACTCTTTCAGAAATCCAGGGCTGGAAATTTTTAACGCCATAGAAATTGATATTGATAAGGCCAGATAAAGAAACAGGCAGGCCGTATTCATCATTGTGAAATTTATCAACCATTCGGAAGTAAATACGATGACTCAGCAAGATTTAAGAGAGCACCTGTTTTATTTAATCAATAAATATGTGCCGGAAAGCAATAGAAGTGATTTCTTCGAATGCATTCTAAGAGATGATGTTCCTGTAAAAGGGATTCTAGCAAACCTGAACAAGGTAAAAGATATCACTCTGGATGAAAAAGATGGAGATTTACTAAGAGAGATTTATTTTAATTTTTGCTAAAAAACGCTAAAGATCAGGCGTTTCAGCGACCTTTGTTTCATAGACGTATTGGAGCGAAAAGCGGCTGCATGATGATGGCCGGATTCCACACCAACACTTGCTCAGCGACTGGAAACCGCTCAACTCTGCTGCAATTAAAGTTAGTTCTATAAACGGAGAGTGATTTTATGATGGATCTCAGAGCTGGCGAAGACGAAATTTTTCATTATGCACAACGTTACGCCCATTTAATTCCACCCGTTTCGCGTCAGTTGATGAACAGGATGTCTTACAACCCTGTACCGATGCCAGAAACGGCAGAAGACAAACAAAAGCCCAAATGGATGTACTCACAGCCTCAAAAGATCACTGATCTGCAGGCCCTGGACAAAGCGCAGGGTGCTCTCATGGGACTGGCGGCAGGAGACGCGATTGGTACAACACTGGCGTTTGTTCCGCGCGATAAGGCCTATGTAGACGATATGGTTGGCATGGGACCTTTCAACCTGAAACCCGGGGAATGGACTGATGACACCTCAATGGCACTTTGTCTGGCTGAAACTTACATTGAGAGCCATAAGTGTGACACGACGCTGTTCCGTCAAAAGCTACTCAGCTGGTACAGAAACGGGACGAATAGCTCAAACGGTGTCTGCTTCAACATAGGTAACACAACCCGCGTTGCGCTTGAGCAATTTGAACGACACGGACCCACCTGGATGGGGAATACTTCACCTGATACCGCAGGGAATGCCGCTCTGGTCCGACTGGCACCCACCGCTATTTTCAGGAGAAAAGCATTTGTTGACGCCTTGCGTGATGCAAAACAACAGAGTAACGCAACGCATCGCGCGGCTGAGTCTGTCAGCTGTTGCCGTTTTTTCATCTTAATACTTCATTACCTTTTAAATGGTTACAGTAAAAGTGAAAGCCTGGCGCCGCATCTCATGGGATCATCATTACGTGTTCTTCTGATCAACGCAGGTGAATATAAAGAAAAATACCGGCGTCAAATACGATCTTCTGCCTATGTCATCGACACCCTGGAAGCAGCATTATGGGCCGTCTGGCATACAGATAATTTCAACGATGCTGTTTTGCTGGCGGCGAATCAGGGTAATGATGCAGATAGCATAGCGGCTGCCGCTGGTCAGCTTGCGGGTGCGTTATATGGTCTGTCAGGCATTCCTGAGGGATGGGTTGAGAAAATAGCGCATAAAGAGAAGATTCTTTCATTGGCGAAACAGCTTTTTGAAATGGCACCCGACGAAAAAGATTGAAGTCATCGCGCAACACAACACGGTCGCCTGGGATGTGTCAGGTGAGTTCTGCCTTGCACAACGGCCTGACGTTATTGGCCATAGAGGATATTCAGCACATTAAGAGTTGATCACCCTCTGCCTGTCACACGACAGTTCCTGCAGAGCAGGTTAACTCTTTCAAATGAAGTGCCTTCAGAATGCCCCCCCAGTTCATATTTCTGGCCGGTGTGCTGACAAGTGGAGTCGTGACAGACCCGGGAGATGTAGCAATGTGGGTAATTTAAGGTATCTGCTATCTGCGATGCCAGCATCAAGAGATGTTTGGACTCAGTGTTTGAGTGAGATTTTCCTGTCTGATAGCCTCGAAATCGGTGTTTCTTATGATGAATTACTAAGTTTATTATTATCTAAATATCGAAGCAGAAAGCGGTCAACTGAGATTGATATTAGCGATCCCTGGGCCTGGATGCACTGATTAAACGTTTAGCAGCCCTTAAAGATAATACTAAAATCATTGTCTTTCCGTTAAAAAAAGTGTGATGTCTGGCCATTGCTTTGTAATAGATGATGAAATTATTGGTTGCGCTTTCATTAAACGTGGCCGTGCTTGTTCCCAGGAAGGACTTTGGATAGAAGGGAAAAAGTTGTGTTGACAGGCGCTAAGGGAAAACCTCTGACAATCAAGGTTCTTTCTATGGGACCGCGGAAATTTTCATCTCACAATGAAAATGTTTGTGGCGTGAAAATGTAAATAACCTTTCCAGAGAGGCTAATGCAGGGTATGGGCGATGGAGTTGTGATTCACGTGAGGAAAGGAGACTATGCGATTCTCGAAACAAAAGAGGGTTATATAATCAGTGTTTTGTTTCCTAATGCCTACAGAAACTCTCACTTTGATGTGAGCAGGTATTTTAAACTGGATATATCAGGACTGATACAGTCAGGTGATTTTGAAGCACTTGATGAATTGTCTCAGGATATAAGAAGGGATTATGCCTCATTTCAACGATATGAAACTGAAAAGGTCAACGTTACAGGACGACGACTGATGAGTAAGTTGAAATTGGCCCTGAAACCCTGGGATTTCACATTATATCGGTGTGGGAATGATACGCATGTACTCAAGGTTATTTTCAGTGAGGGAAATTACAAAGTCGACGTTGAAAGATTTTTCATTGTGACTGACTATCTACTGAACGCAGAAGATCTGTTTAGCACGTGCGAAAGGGTATCTGCAAATATCAGGATGTCTTGCGAAGATTTTGCTAATAGCGAAATAAGTAAGCGTGATTTTGATTTGCTTTAAAATGTGATTTTCAGGGCGGACACCGGTTTTAATGCCACTGTTTTGCTACAGCCTGACCAGTAACGCCCGAGGACTCCCGATTGAAGAAGTTAAAATAAGAGCAGCCTCTCAGAGTCAGTTCAGATGCGATGAAACTGATTTTCATTTAATTCCTTTAAAAGGAATTGATGTACAGACAATTCTGGCTATTAAATTTATTCAGGCAGGTAATGATGAGGTTATTTAGAAGAGTGATTTTTTGTTTATCGTCTCTGGTACCATAATAGGTGCCGCTATGGCTTCTGCAAATTCACAACCGTTATCTCAGTATGATAGCTTAGCCAAAATTTCAGCTATCTTTAATAACCAGACAGTTGTTTCCAGTTTAAAATCTGTGCTGGGAAAAGACTACAACGAATTTAGTCAGAACTTTGATGTGTTTGGTGAGCCTCATAAAACCAAAGAGGGAGGATTATTCGCTGAGGGCTGGCTAAAAGATCTTTATCTTGAACAGGCTTCAGCGTTTGTCATACAGCCTGATGGTAAAATTTATGCTGCGTGGTTCTCTCCGGAAAGCAATGAAGTGCATTATGTCTCTAATGCACCGGGAAGGGACACAATACAGGAAGATATTGCTGACTGGGCGCAGCGTTTTGACAAGGTGCCGTCACCTGGCGTGAATGCTAAACAAAAAATGAGCAGTAAAAAGGAACGCTTTTTCGAGACAAGCCAATTCAGGATTAAAATAACCTCGCTTTGTGCGACTGATTCAGACTGCAATGATGTCAGCTACGAAGGGGTTCGAAAGTCAGATGGCGCGGTTGCCAGGCTTAAAGGTAAAGCTATGAAAAGCGACTGCGGTAAAACCTCTTGTCCGATCCTCACTTATACATTTCGAAATCATGATGCAATTTATATTATCAATAACGTGATCAATAATCTTTCCGTTATTGTTAATGGTAAGGTTGTGCTTTCCGAAACAGGGAAGTGGAGTGACGTTCCCAGATAAATAAAGAGACTCGAGTTTTAATGACGCACTACGGTGATAATCATCATGATGCAACCGTATGCTTTGCATGATAAATTTAATGGCCTGTCGTTGAAGAGATAAGTGCAGAGTTATAATCGTATCTCAATCTGTAATAACAAAGACGAGTTTTTAAATATGAGCTTAAAATACGCAATGGGAGAGCTGGTATTTAATGATTCGTTGATTTTAACCCCAAAAACAACTAAGCATGAGTTAATGTCAATTCTTGGGTTTTTCTGGGAGTCATGGCCAGATAATATTGAGGGTACAGTTTCATACAGAAGTGTTTTTTCGCTTAAAAACAATAATAGTGGCGATATTTATTTGGTTGTCAGTTTTTTTGAGTCCGGGAACTCAGATGCTGTAATATCGCGCTGGAGTTTTGCACCAGAAAAATTGTTGATGGGTGAGCAGAAAAGCCTTACAGGAGGCATAACTAAAATATTAAAACGTTGGTTTAAGGAACAAACGAGAACTTCATTACCTTTAAACGGGGTTTGGGGCAGCATCGATGTAGCTTATGACGTTTATAACAGAACGGCGACAATAAATTGTCACTATCGTTCAGGTTCCGGAAAGTAAATTTAATAAAAATGGTTTTTATCAATTGCGATGCAGGATATAAGATGCGATTGTGAGCACTGTTAAGTTCAGGATGAAGTTAATATGAAGGCTGATATGTTTTTTAAAGCCAGAAGTTTAGTCTGCCTGATCATTCAGGATGTAAACCTATCTCCTGGGTTAGCTAAGAATATCTCTTATGCTCTTGACTATAGTATAAGCTCAGGTGAGATGCTCATCAGGCTGAATTTTTATCTTGATCAAATATTGAGTGAGCCGGATATATATTGCATCGAGGTTATTAAATTAGCCTCTGGCTTACAATTAGATATTAAAAAGATTCTTAGCTGATCATCATTCTAAGGAATTCCGCTACTTAACATGATGATTGTGATCATTTTTTGCTAGGCTAGTTGTACCTGATATTTAACGCTCAAAGCTTTTAAGCGGAATAAAGAGTGAGTTGCTATGACTGAAAATAGTCCAGACGAAATGCTTTTGGATGCTCTGGCGCCAGATTTGTTACGTCAGTATATAGATTTTCAAAGTATAAATCTTTTGTTTTCAAGAAGCAATGTGACGGGCAGAGCAAAGGAGGAAATT
Source organism: Pantoea sp. EKM20T (assembly GCF_011800485.1). Classification (NCBI taxonomy): domain Bacteria; kingdom Pseudomonadati; phylum Pseudomonadota; class Gammaproteobacteria; order Enterobacterales; family Erwiniaceae; genus Pantoea; species Pantoea sp. EKM20T. The sequence continues at coordinate 13,806 of NZ_JAALFW010000003.1, forward strand.
GATATCCATCTCAGTTGCGTAAAAAATATGGGTGGCGAGGTTATAGGGAGTGTCTCGCTAAAAGAAAATCTTAGTCTCTATCAGGGAAACTATGTGTATATTTTAGCTGGTTATGACAGGAACTATGGTTTTGAACTCTATCTAAATGATAAGCAGACTGAGGTTCTGGGCGTTATGATCGTCAGGCTACGAAAAAAAAGTGAAAATGAAATTCAATGGGAAAAGGAGAGATTAGGTATTAAGTATCCCTGAGTTTTCTTAAATAATCAGGTTTTTTTGGCACACCAACCAGGACTCTGATTGGATCATAAACTCGTCAGGGCTGAAGCAAAGTCTGGACGCCTGACAGGATGCGGCTGATATCGGCACAGTGAAGTGGCCCTGGAGTAAAAGCAAACAATCTCCTGCTTTAACAGGTTAATAAAACTTAGATTTACACGTACATCAGCATGGAAAGGTTTAACCGTTACATAATGATAATCTGTTGGAGGAATTAAAAATGTGTGTTCCAGAGAGAAAAGAAGCTGAAATGATGTTGCTCAATCTTTTAAAAAGAACCCTAAAAAATCAGTCTGATATAGACCTGTTAATGGATTTAGCAACAAAAAATGAGTACGCAATTCCAATGAAGGGCATCAGGCACAAATTTGACAGCATGGAGAAACAGCCACTTACACATGATGACTGGAATGATATGGATACGCTAATGCACTATTTTGGTCCTTAGCGTTTGCTAAGCAAGAGAGAAAAGACTAAGAAATGTTGTAGCGCTTTGCCTCCCACGTAATTGAAAAGGAATTTGTATGATAGACCTAAGATTGTTAGAATCTGAACTTAAAACATATGCAAGGAAGTATGCACATTTGTTGCCTGAGCTATCGCCTCAACTCATCAACCGGATGGCTTACGAACATCAGCCAATGCCTGATGAAAAGCCAGTGAAACCTGAGTGGATGTATACGCTGAAACAACGTATTTCTGACGTTGAGGCCTTAGATAAAGCCAAAGGTTTACTCATGGGACTTGCCGTTGGTGATGCAGTGGGGACCACTCTGGAATTCCAGGCTCGTGACAGTTCTCACATTTACGATATGGTTGGCGGTGGTCCTTTCAATCTTAACGCCGGAGAGTGGACCGATGACACCTCAATGGCACTGTGTCTGGCAGAAACGTACATTGAAAAGAATTGTTGTGATATGGATTTTTTCAGGGAAAAATTAATCAGTTGGTATAAAACGGGTCATAATAGTTCCAATGGAGTTTGCTTTGATATTGGTAATACTACCCGCTATGCTCTTGAGCAAGTCATCAAGCATGGGGCTGATTGGTTGGGCAACAACTCTCCTGAAACGGCAGGCAATGCTGCGTTAATTCGGCATGCGCCCGTTGCTATTTTTAGAAGGAAATCTTTTATTGATGGCTGGCGTGATGCCAGTATTCAAAGTATGTCAACGCATTGTGCACCAGAGTCAATCGACTGCTGCCAATATATAAATGTTATTTTACATTATCTTTTGAATGGCTTCGGAAAAAATGAAGCTTTTTCTCCGCACAAAATTCCCTTCCTGGTAAGAGTTCTGATTATCAATGCCGGAGAATATAAAGAAAAGCATCGTGATCAAATCCGCTCCTCAGGCTATGTCATCGACACCCTTGAGGCCGCATTATGGGCCGTCTGGCATACAGACAATTTCAAAGATGCCATTTTGCTGGCGGCAAATCTTGCTGATGATGCTGATAGCGTGGCAGCCACCGCAGGCCAGTTAGCGGGTGCATTGTATGGACTGTCAGGCATTCCTGCAGAGTGGGTTGATAAAATAGTCGATAAAGACAGAATCCTTTCGATGGCAGAAGAGCTGTTTCACCTCGCACCGGAAGAAACGGATTAATTTCGACATCCTGTATTTCAGGTAGCGGATTTTTTGTTGCCCTGATATAACCCGGCAGGGTCGCTGGCATTCGTCATAAATGTTCTCATCAGCGGCCCGGTGTTAGTTACTCCGTAAGCCTTTTTCTCCCCTTGCCCATATCCCTCCCTCCAGCCCGAACACGATCTTTTTCCTATGACCCATTCCTTCTTTTAATCCATACCCTGTCCAATCCCCCTGAAAAACCCATCCATCATCACTATTACCTCTGGCTATAACCTGCCGTTATACCCTCCTGCTAAACAAGCATTCGTCACCTTTCAGAGCGCATGAAATAGTGGTTTCAGAACCTGATCTTTTGGCTGAAACGAGAGACAACATGCTAATCCCACAACCCTATTTACTCTTTCTTGGCGATGTTACCGATCCCCTTGCGGCAAAAACGGCGCGCGGTATTCATATCTGGCGGCCGGAGCAGTGCGTTGGCGAAATTAAACTGCCGGGCTGCACGGTCAGTCTGGGTCTGGATGAACTGGATATTCCCGGCGCCAAAGCGCGCGGCGCAAAAACGCTGGTGCTTGGCACTGCCAATGCCGGGGGCTATCTGCCAGCGCACTGGCTTGAAACGATCAAAAGTGCCATTAAAGCAGGCATGAATGTGGCCAGTGGGCTGCACCACCGACTGGTGGATGAACCGGAACTGGTGACGCTTGCACAGGCTTCTGGCGTTGAGCTTTTTGACCTGCGTCATATGCGTCCAGCGCTCAATGTTGGCAGCGGTAAGAAGCGTTCAGGTAAGCGGATACTGACCGTGGGTACAGACTGCTCAGTGGGCAAGATGTACACCTCACTGGCGCTGGAAGCGGCGATGCGTGCGCGCGGCCTGAGAGCTGATTTTCGTGCCACGGGGCAGACCGGCATTCTGGTCGCAGGGGAGGGCATTGCTGTGGATGCGGTCATCGCTGATTTTATTGCCGGTGCAGCAGAAGCGCTTTCACCGGCGAATGACGAGGACCACTGGGACATCGTTGAAGGCCAGGGCTCACTGTTCCATCCCTCTTATGCGGGCGTGAGTATGGGGCTGATGCACGGTGCGCAACCACACTGGCTGGTTATGTGCCATGAAATGGGACGACCCCACATGCGTCATTTGCCACACCAGCCCATGGTCAGCCTGCAGGCGTGCGTTGAAGCCAATCTGCGCGCCGCACAGGTGACCAGTGAGTCGGTTCAGCTGGCTGGCTTTGCTATCAATACCTCCAATTACAGCGAAGAAGAGGCGCTCGCTTATTGCGCCGAAATCAGCGCTGAGTTTGGCTTACCTGCCACAGATCCGGTGCGTTTTGGTATTGATGAGATCGCCGCACTGCTTAAGGAGCGTGGCTGAAATGAGAAAGTTGCAGATTGATGTGGTGGAGCTGCCGCTGGCGCGACCCTTTGCTATCGCACGCGGTACCCGTACCGCCGTGACGGTCATCCGTGTCACGCTGGAGCAGGAGGGATTCATCGGGCAGGGCGAATGCACACCAACGGCCCGCTACGATGAGACACCGGATAGCGTTCAGGCCATGCTCGAAGCGGTACGCACTGACATTGAGTCGGGCCTCAGCCGTCATGATCTGCAACACCGTTTACCCGCCGGTTCAGCGCGCAACGTGCTGGACTGTGCGCTATGGCGACTTGATGCCGCACGGGCTAATCAAACGCTGTGGCAAAAGAGCACCTGCTCACAGCCAGAGTCGGTCGTTACGGCAGAAACCCTCAGCCTCGATACGCAGGAATGTATGGCTCAGGCGGCGGCGGATGCTGTGTCACGTGGTGCCCTCCTGCTCAAAATTAAGCTCGACCGTAATGCGATTCTGGAAAAAGTGGCGGCGATTCGCGCGGCGGCACCGCATGCCACGCTCATTATCGATGCCAATGAAGCCTGGTCGGGTCTGGAACTGGAAAGCCTGCTGGTGGCACTGAAGGCCTTCAACATCGCGATGGTGGAGCAACCCCTTCCCGCCGGACAGGACCATGACCTGTTACGTTTCAAACATCCCATACCGGTCTGTGCCGATGAGAGCTGCCATACGCGGGCGGATATTGCCGGACTACGCGATCGCTACGAGATGATCAATATCAAGCTGGATAAATGCGGTGGCCTGACTGAAGCGCTGGCGATGGTGGATGAAGCCCGGACGCTCAATATGCGCATTATGGTCGGTTGCATGCTGGGCTCGTCACTGGCCATGGAGGCCGCATTGCCCGTCGCGGTTAACGCTGAGTTCGTCGATCTGGATGGCCCCATCTGGCTAGCCGCCGACAGTTCTCCTTTCCTGAGCTACTCCCAAGGCCGTATCTGGCTATAACTCTGTGAGGCGACGATGACGGACACACAACGTACTTCCCCTGCAACCCATGCTGCCTCTGCCTCTCCCGTGCTGGCGATTCAGGATCTCAGCGTCTCGTTTCATGGACGCAGCGGTGAGAATCAGGCACTCAAAGGCATCAGTTTTGCCATTCATCCAGGTGAAATCGTCGCCGTCGTGGGTGAAAGTGGCTCAGGTAAATCTGTCACGTCGCTGGCTGTGATGGGCTTGCTGGCAAACAACGGACGTGTCGATGGCGGCAGCATGCAGTTCCGAGACCGCAGCGGAAAAGTGCATGCGTTAGAAACGCTGGATGACGCTCAGCGCCGCACGTTGCGTGGCCGTGAAATGGCGATGATCTTTCAGGAGCCCATGACCTCGCTGAATCCGGTGCTGCGCATTGATGATCAACTTACCGAGGCATTACGCGATCATCAGCAGTGCGACAGAAAGCAGGCCCATGCGCGGGTGCGTGAATTGCTGCGACAGGTGCGTATCGCCGATGTGGATCGCGTCATGAAAAGCTATCCGCACTCGCTGTCAGGCGGCATGCGGCAGCGTGTGATGATTGCGCAGGCCCTTGCCTGTGACCCACAACTCCTGATTGCCGACGAGCCTACCACTGCGCTGGATGTCACCGTACAGGCGCGCATTCTCCATATTCTGCGTGAGCTGCAACGCGAGAAACAAATGGCGGTGCTGTTTATCACTCATGATATGGGCGTGGTAGCGGAAATCGCCGATCGCGTGGTGGTCATGCTGCGTGGCGAAGTGGTAGAGCAGGGAACCGTGTCTGAGATTTTTGCCGCCCCGCAGCATGCGTATACCAAAGCGTTACTGGCGGCAGTACCAAAACTCGGTGATATGCGGGAACACACATGGCCGCAACGCTTTCCTCTGCCCGGTGCCCGCGAGACTGTGCAAGGCGAACAGCATACCGCGCGCTACGACGTTGCGCCGCTGCTGGATGTGCGCGGATTAAAAGTCTATTACCCGATTCGCAGCGGCATCTTATCGAGCCTGACGCATCATGTGCATGCGGTTGAGCAGATTGATTTCAGTCTGTGGCCAGGTGAGACCCTGGCCATCGTGGGTGAAAGCGGCTGCGGCAAATCGACAACCGGACGGGCGCTGATGCGCCTCATCAACAGTGAAGCTGAAAGCATTCACTTTGAAGGAAAGGAAATCTCTGACCTCAAAGAGGCAGAATTCCAGCCGCTCCGCCGTGAAATTCAGATGGTGTTTCAGGATCCCTATGCGTCACTGAATCCCCGCCTGACAGTGGGTTTCACCATTGCCGAGCCGTTGCTGTTACATGGCATGGTCTCTTCGCTTGAACAGGCTTCCCCACAGATCGATGCGCTGCTGAAGAGCGTCGGTCTCCTGCCAGAGCACGCGCGTCGTTATCCGCACGAATTTTCTGGCGGTCAGCGTCAGCGTATTGCTATTGCCCGCGCCATGGCGCTGAAACCGAAAGTGATTATTGCTGATGAAGCGGTATCGGCCCTTGATGTCTCGATTCAGGCGCAGGTGGTTAATCTGATGATGGATCTGCAGCAGCAAACGGGTGTGGCATGGATTTTCATCTCTCACGATATGGCGGTCGTCGAGCGTATTGCTAATCGCGTCGCGGTGATGTACCTCGGCCAGATTGTGGAGCTTGGACCGCGCCAGTCGGTATTTAATCAGCCGCAACACCCCTATACCCAACGACTGCTGGCGTCCGTGCCGGTAGCGGATCCCGAAAACCGTCAGCCCCGCATTTTCGATGACAGCGAAATCCCCTCGCCGTTGCGTAAGGTGGGCGAAACGGTCACTAAAACCAGATATCGGCAGGTTGCCCCCCAGCACTGGGTAGCTGACGGCATTGCATTGCAATAATCCTTAACGACCAGGAGAATTTATGAAAACGCTGTTTCGCCGTACTTCGTTCGCCCTCGCATTGACGACGACGCTGGTCATGACTGCGCAGGCACAGGATCTGCGCATTTCAATGTATGCCGATATCACGGGGCTGGATCCGCACGACACCTCGGATAATGTCAGCTACTCGGTTCAGAGCGGCATCTTTGAGCGCCTGTTCCAGTTTGATTCCCGGATGAAGCTGCAACCCTGGCTGGCGACCGGTTATACCTCTAATGACAGTGCCACCGAATTTACGCTGACGCTGCGCAAAGGCGTTACCTTCCAGGACGGTACCCCTTTTGATGCAGACGCCGTCAAAGCGAACCTTTATCGTCTGGCAGATCAGAAAAAAGGGCTGAAGCGTAACAGCCTCTACAAAATGATTGATAAGGTCACGGTGCTGGCACCCGACCAGGTAAAAATCGATCTGAATCAGTCGTTCGGGGCCTTTATCAACACCCTGGCGCATCCTTCCGCGGTGATGTGGAGCCCGTCAATTCTTAAGCAATATCCGGACGAAGCGCAGTTGCGACTGCATCCGGTGGGAACCGGTCCGTTTACCTTTGTCGACTGGAAACCGGGCAAAGCCGTTACGCTGGCCAGATATGCAGGTTACTGGCAGCAGGGATGGCCTAAAGTCGACCATGTCATCTTCTCGCCGAGTCCCGAAGATGCGACACGGGTGGCAGCGTTGAAATCGGGCCAGGTGGATGCCATCTGGCCATTGCCTTCAGACCTCATCGCGGCCGTTCAGCAGGACAGCCATCTCTCCATTCAGCGCGATCCGAGCATTTATCTTTATTACATGGCGATCAACACGCAGCACAAGCCGCTGGCCGATGTTCGGGTGCGTCAGGCAATCAACTATGCGATTGACCGTAATCTGTGGCTGAAAGTGGCCTTTGCCGGTCTGGGCAAACCTGCCACATCCGCGATCCCGGAAGGCGTACAGTTCTATCAGAAACAGGGCGATCCTGATTACGGCTATGCGCCGGATAAGGCCAAAGCCTTGCTGAAAGCGGCGGGTTATCCGGAGGGACTGGATCTTAAGCTCTGGGTGACCAACGCCACGGCCAGCGTCCGTGCCGCTCAGGTGCTGAAAGCGCAACTGGCCACGGCAGGCATTCGTGTCACGGTAACACCGATGGATTCCGGCACGCGCAACGCTAAGTTGTGGGGCGTTCAGGACCCGAAAAAGGCGGAGTTTGACCTCTATTATGGCGGCTGGTCGACCTCTACAGGGGATGCCGACTGGGCGCTGCGTCCGCTGTTTGCCACCGAGTCCTGGGTTCCGACCTCGTATAACGTCTCCTACTTCAGTAACGCTGATGCAGACAAAGCGATTGCTGCCGGGCTGGCGACGGCCGATCCGGCAAAGCGTGGCATCGCCTATGCACAAGCGCAAAAGGTGTTGTGGAAAGAAGCACCAGTGGCGTTCCTTGGCACGCCAGACAATCTGGTCGGCAAACGCAACACGCTGAGCGGCGTTTCGATGCTGCCTGATGGCAATTTACTGTTCACTCAGGCGTCCTTTAAATAAGACGGTCTCTTCTTCCTCGTCCCCTGTCCGGAACGGGTGAGGGACGTGAGGAGGCCAGTCGCACCTCATTTCAGGGAATGGCATGTTTGCATACATCATTCGCCGATTGCTGGAGATGATCCCGGTTTTGCTGGTGGTCTCCTTGCTGGTTTTCGGTTTTATCAAGCTCATGCCGGGCGACCCGGCGCGTATTTATGCCGGACCGGATGCGCCGGTTGAGGCGATCGAAGCGGCGCGTCAGCATCTCGGGCTTAACGATCCGCTGCCGCAGCAGTATTTTCACTGGATCGGCAACCTGTTGCAGGGCGACCTGGGCACCACGTATCGCACCCAGCAACCGGTGCTGGAGGTGATCAAAGAGGGCTTTATGCCGACGCTGTGGCTCGCCTTAGCGGGTTTTACCTGGTCCGTCATTCTCGGTTTGTTATTCGGCGTGATGGCGGCACTGAAGCGTGGAAGATGGCAGGACTGGACGCTGATGAGCGTGGCGGTCGGCGGCATTTCGATGCCAGCCTTCTGGCTGGGGCTGTTGCTCATCCAGTTCGTCGCGATGCCTTTTGGGCTGTTCTCGGTCAGCGGCTTTAACAGAGCCAGCGATATAGTCCTGCCCGCCATCACGCTGGGTTCGTCGGTTGCGGCGGTAATGGCGCGCTTTACCCGTTCAGCCTTTCTTGAGGTGGCGCAGGAAGATTACGTGCGTACCGCCAAAGCCAAAGGGCTGCGTAACCGCCTGGTGACGTGGAAACATGTGATGCGCAATGCGCTCATCCCGGTGATTACCATGCTGGGCTTGCAGTTCGGCTTTCTGCTGGGCGGATCCATCGTGGTGGAGAGTGTTTTCAACTGGCCAGGGTTAGGCTGGTTATTGATTGAGTCGATCAAAGCGCAGGATCAGCCGGTGATTCAGGCGCTGGTGATGCTGTTCGTGTTTGAATTTATTGTGATTAATCTGCTGGTCGATCTGCTTTACGCGGTGGTTAATCCGGCCATTCGTCTGCGACAGGAGCCAAAATGAGTATTCAATCGCTGACTGAAAATCCGCCTCAGATTATTCGTTCGCCGTGGCGCGATTTCCTGCACGCTCTTGTGCGGAATCCTCTGGCGCTGGTCTCAGGCGGGTTTGTGCTGCTGTTGATTGTGGTGGCGATTTTTGCGCCCTGGCTGGCGCCCTGGGATCCCATGGCTCCGGACTGGATGGCGTTATCGTCACCGCCAACGGCGGCACACTGGATGGGGACCGACGAACTGGGGCGCGACCTGCTCAGCCGTATTATCTATGGCGCGCGTATCTCGCTCTATATCGGCGTGCTGTCGGTGACGATCGGCATACTGGTCGGGGTCATGCTGGGCTTACTGGCGGGCTATTACGGCGGTTGGGTCGATATGCTGATCATGCGCGGTGCCGACGTATTATTCGCGTTTCCCGGCATGTTGCTGGCCATTGCGGTGGTGGCGCTGCTGGGGACGGGTCTGAACAATGTCATTATCGCAGTCGCGGTATTCAGCGTGCCGGTATTTGCCCGCATCGTGCGGGCTTCGACGCTCTCTCTGAAACAGGCTGCCTATGTTGAAGCCGTGCGCTGTGCCGGTGCACCAGACAGCGTCATTATCCTGCGGCATATTCTGCCCGGCACGCTTTCCAGCGTGATTGTCTATTTCACTATGCGCATTGGCACCAGTATTCTGACAGCCGCGGGCCTGAGTTTTATTGGACTGGGTCCGGAGCCTGACGTGCCTGAATGGGGCAATATTCTGGCGATGAGCCGAAGCATGATGATGGCCGGATCGTGGCACATGAGCGTATTTCCGGGGCTGGCGATCTTTATTACCGTGCTGGCTTTCAATCTGCTTGGGGATGCGCTGCGCGACACGCTCGATCCCAAACTCAAGGGCTGACTATGGATTTCCAACAATTGCAGCGTGAACTGCTGCTGAAACGCTGGCGTGACAGACGTGAGCTTGGGCAGCCGCGAAGCGCCTGCGGACCCACCAATCGAATCAGCGATGTGGCGGGCGTGCGTGTCGGACATTGCACGCTGAATGAAGGCGAAAAGCAGACTGGCGTAACCGCTATCGTACCGCCGGGCGGCAATCTGTTTCTCACGCCGCTGCCGTGTGGGGTGGAGGTCCTGAACGGCTTTGCGAAACCCGTCGGACTGGTTCAGATAGAGGAGCTTGGCGTGCTTCAGACGCCGATTCTGCTCAGTAACACGCTGGCGGTCGGCACGCTGTTTACCACGCTGGTGCGGGATGCCATCAGTCGTAACCCGGAACTGGGACGAACACTGCCCACGGTCAATCCGCTGGTGCTGGAGTGCAACGATGGCTGGCTGAATGATATCCAGGCGCTGGCCATCACTGAAGCGATGGCGCAGGAGGCATTGCAGACGGCCTCAGCGGACTTCGCGCGCGGCAGCGTCGGCGCGGGGCGCGGTATGAGCTGTTTCAGCCTGAAAGGGGGCATCGGAACCGCCTCGCGGGTTATTCCCTCGCTCAACGCCACGCTTGGCGTGCTGGTGCTGGCCAATTTCGGCGCACTGGAGGCATTAACGCTTGATGGCGTTCGGGCTGGCGAGATGATTGCGCCGCTGCTGGCCGGTGAGTCGCCGCAGCTGGATGCCGGTTCTGTCATCATCATCATGGCGACGGATGCACCGCTGGACGCACGTCAGTTAAAGCGCATCGCGAAGCGAGCCGGTGCCGGTCTGGGACGGCTGGGCAGTTACTGGGGACACGGCTCGGGCGATATTGCGGTGGCGTTTTCAACGCAACCTCTGCCGCAACCGCCACAGGACGACACGCTGGAGCCGCTGCTTGCTGCAGCGGCAGATGCAACTGAACAGGCTGTACTGGATGCTTTGCTGAGCGCTGAGGCTGTTACCGGCTTTCGCGGTCATCATCGCCCCTCACTGACGCAGATTCTGGATAGATTAACTAAATGAAAATTTTTATCTCGGCCGACATTGAAGGCATCGCGGGGGTCATGCGCCCGGAGCAATGTACACCCGGCCACCCGGAACATCAGCTGGCCCGTGGTCTGATGGAGCAGGAAGTGAATGCTGCGATTGAGGGGGCTTTTGCCGGCGGGGCAACGGAAGTGGTGGTGGCAGACAGCCATGCGCAGATGACCAATTTGCGTGCGGAAAATATCGATCCCCGCGCCCGGCTGGTGCAGGGAAAACCCCGAGTCCTGTCGATGGTGGAAGGGATAGAGCAGCAGACGTTCGATGGGCTGTTTCTGGTGGGATTTCACAGCGCAGCAGGTGAACCGGGCGTACTGGCGCATACCATCAACGGCCGGGCATTCTGGCGTATCCATATCAATGGTCTGGTGATGGGCGAAACCGATATTTATGCGGCCGCCGCTGCTGAGCACGGCACGCCATTACTGCTGGTCACCGGCGACGATCAGTTACAGAGCTGGATTGCGGAACACTACTCAGCAGTCAATTACGTCTGTGTAAAACGCGCCATTTCTCATACCTGCGCGGAATCAATCAGCCCACAAGCGGCACAGCGTGCGATCGCTGCCGCAGCAAGCGCCGCACTGCAACATCCCCCTCAGGTGAGCACGAGCCGCCTGACGGCACCTTACGCTATGCGCCTTCAGGCCACTAAACCGGTGCTGGCCGATCTGTTCAGCCTGATCCCCGGCGTCACGCGCCTGGATGCCGTTACCGTGGCGTATCAGGCGGAGAATATGGAGACGTTAATCAGCTTACTCAGTGCATTCTCCTATCTGGCGAGCACACAGTCATAGCGAAATTATCCCGGGCTGCATGCAACATCAGCCCGTTAAGCCCGCCGTTCCGGTTCTGCTGAAACCGCCCTGCCAGGCACACGCCTGTAGTGCGGGCTGTGCATGCGCATCTTCCCTCTGACGAGTCAGAATCGTTGCTGGCTTAAATCCACGCAACCCGTGCTGCTGACCAGCGCCCCTTTAACTGCACCACGTCAGCGCGAGACCCGCTCTCTGCAGAGGCTTCAGTCAGGCCTGCCGGGTACGGACGGGGGCGAAACAGGCAGCTGAGCCTGCACCGGTTTTGCGGTACAGTTTTTGCAACAGAAGAATGATTGCTCTCTCACCCTCCGCCCGGACCTGATCGTGCAGCCTGTCGGAGAGGCCTTCGTTTTCGGTATTCCATCCAGGGTAAATAGTCATGCGGCTCCGCCATATAGAGGTCTTTCAGGCCATCGTACAGACCGGCAGCATCAGCGCTGCGGCGCGCTTGCTTAATGTCTCGCAGCCCAATATCAGCCGTGTGCTGAATCATGCTGAACAGCAATTGGGATTTGCGCTATTTGAGCGACGTATACAGGGAATGAGTGTGACGGCAGAAGGGCGACGTCTCCTGCCTGAAATAGACGATCTCTGCCAGCGCCTGCAATCTATCACCCAGCTCACCGAACAACTTCGGCGGGGCGAAGGGCAGTTAGTTCGCGTCGGAGCGGCTCACGCTTTTGGTCAGATGGTGCTGGCGCCCGCATTGGTCACCTGGCGGCAACAGATGGCCTCGGTCAGTGTCGAACTGGTCACCGAGCACTTTAGTACTTTATGCCAGATGATTCTGGATAATCAGCTCGATTTCGCGCTGGTTTTTGGTCAGCAGGTCGATGCGGATCTTCTGGCTGAACCTCTGTTTCAGTCTTCGATGGTCGCGTTGTTACCGCTCAATCATCCCCGTAATGAACCCGTTACGCTTGCGTGGTTATGCAACAATAATTTACTGATGATGCAGGCTCAGGATCCGCTTGGACGCGTACTTCACCGAGCGCTGCGCGATAAAAAACTGAATCCCGCCGTGTCGTTGTCGATTAAAACCTATTCGGTCATTGCGGATATGGTGCTGGCAGGCGGCGGCACGGGCGTCGTGGATCTCTTCACCGCCTGTCGCTATGCCGAACAGCTAAAGCTGCTACCCATAGCACAGCCCCTGCCGTTTGAAGTGATGCTGATCAGCCGCCGTGACCAGCCACAGTCGCAGTCCACTCTGCAACTTAAGCAGGTCATCCGTAACAGACTGTGGGAGATCGCCCGGCAGTGCGAAGCGCAGTTTATTCGGGGCTGAATAAGCGCCGCGCTTCACCGCTACCCATCCGGCTATTTTGTGAGATGCATCACAAAATTTTTAGAATTTCTTCCTGATTTGAAACCAGGCTCGCTCGCGCATCACTCAACCCTGACGCTGCGGGGTGAGTTGCTCATTTCGCAAGTTATCAACTGACCGGTTAGTGATAACCGGCACAACCTGGCGGAGTGAGAATTATGGATGGAATTAGACGCACACCTTCCCCTGCACATCACGAAACGATTGAAATGCCCACGCGCGGTGGGCCATCAACAACTGAAGTCACTGCTACAACCCCTGCTGCGAGGGCTCGTTCTGCTGAGATTAGCCGTATTACAGCTACTCTGCATAACGCGTGTAAAGGCGGAGAGAACGTGCGTGATTACCTGGCAGGAATCGCTGTCACCCTGCACGATGAATTGCACCAGACGGACGATCAGGTAAAAGATGTCATCAAACTGGCTCACAGCTGCGACACGATGATCATGGCCAAGGCAAAGGGGGCGATTGGAATGACCTATGCCCTTTCCGGTGTACCTGGCGATCTGGTCGGCAAGGGGATAGCTAGCGCAATGAAGCTGGAGCCGGGCACGCCCATGCACAACTTTGTCGCTGGCGTAGCGGGGGGGATGACTGCAGTGGCTTTTAAAGCGGTGCTCACTCGGGTTATCGGTAGCAGCATCCAGGATTCGAGATGGATGCAGGCAGATATGGATGCACTGGAGCCTCTTATGAAAGATGAGGCAGAAAAACGCGAGACATTTGGGCATAAATTAAAAATGACGGCGCTGGGCGGGACGGGCTTTAACGTCCGCAACCCGGTGACGGGTGGAATTTCCAGTGCAACCCAGCTATTACCCGAAAATAAGCCGCGGCCAGAACCGATGGGGATTATACAGGGTGCGCTCAAGCCGGGTTATGCCATCAACCAGATAGCAGGTTTTGGCCTGACTTCCGCTGCCGGTGCATTGAGTGGAGTTGTGGAAAACTACTACGACAACCTGCACGGCGCGGAGTTTTTATTTGGCCGTAACGACTGGAAGGATCGTTATATGTCGCTGTCCAGCGGGCACACGAATAGTGGCGAGGGGAGCCACTTCGATGCGGTGTGGGAACACGCCAAAGCACCAAAACGTTGGGTTGAAGGCGTTACAACGCTGAGTGCATTAAGTGCGGTAGCCTCTGAGACGATGGAAGCGCTCGGTTTGGGCATCGGAGCGGGGGCGGCACGTGTGACCAAAGGTGGTGCAGAGAAGCTTTTCACCTCCGGCAAGACAAGTGCGGCAGAGACCGCTTTGGATCTGGCGAACAAATCCGGCTTCCGCGTTTCCCGCGAAAGCATTGGCAATGCGGCGGCCCTGGTGCCAAACGCCTATTCTTACCTGCAACAGGGGGTGTTCGGTCTTCTTTATCAGGAGGCTGAGCGAGCAGTGGCAAACAAGCTGCACCCGAAGCCCGCCGACGCGACAGAAGAGGAAGCCCCGGTGAGTTCAGGGGCGAGAACACCTGAAGGCGCGCCAGCACCCAGCGTGGGTACCGAGGCGAGAACCCCGGCCGGCACGCCAGCACCGAGTGTAGGTACTGAGGCGAGAACCCCGGAAGGCACGCCAGCACCGAGTGTCGGTACCGAGGCGAGAACCCCGGAAGGCACGCCAGCACCGAGTGTCGGTACCGAGGCGAGAACGCCTGCCGGTACGCCAGCACCCAGCACCGGTACCCGGGCGAAAGGGCCGTCAGAAGAAGGCGAATCGGACAGCGACAGCGTACATTCGCATAACTCCGGGCCATTACGTAATACCCCGCCTGAGCGTTCATCAGAAATGCGCGCTGCGGGTGATACCTCTGCATGGTGGCACTCGTTCCCGGACCTGGCAAATATCAAAAGCCCACAGCCTGAGAAGTTAACCCAGGCTGACTATGAGGCCATCATCGCCGTCCTTGAAGCTGAAGCAGAGAAGATGAGCGAGCGCATTGCCGAGATGATACCGCTGCCGGACTCCTTACCGACATCATCAGCATCATCAGTGACATCCGGGTCATCTGCGTCATCAGAAGCTGCAGGGCCTGCAGGATCGCCAGAACCTGAAGAAACGAAAAAAGCCTCCTGATACCACACCTTAAAAGCCGCAGCGATGCGGCTTTTTTTTACGCCGAATTTGCGCTGTCTCACGCGCTGCCCGGAACTCCCGCCTCGCGCTTTCCACTCAATCGTACCCCGGTCATAGCGGGAGAAAGGCGCCAGTCTGGCTGGCGCTAACGATGACGCTTTGTTGAGAGGAGAGAAGAATGAATATCTCGTCAGGTTCGGCTTTCGGGCCGATACAGCCGCAACTGCCTGATTTTAGCGCGCTCGATGAAAAAAATTTAGCCTCGTTTACTCCGCCAGATTCTGGCGCCAGTGGCCAGGCGATTAACTTTGGCAATGATGCCATGAGCGGCACGGATTTCAGTAGTCTCACCGCCACGCCCGACAGTGTGAGCAACCGGGATCCGATGCAGATGCAGGGGCTGATGCAGCAACTGGGGCCGCAAATAGAGGCATTGCTGCAACTGCTATTAATGCTGCAACAGCTCTTCGCTGGTCAGCAGCAAAATAACAGCGCAGGAGCCGGGCGTGGCGGCGGTGCCGATATGCCGGGCACCTCAGCAGAAGAGGGGGCTTCGCTCACCGCACCGTTTAATGCCGCGATGCAGCAGCCTGTTAACCCGACTGAATCCGCTTCTGCACAGCAACCGCTAACGGCCAGTACAATGCCACAGCCAGGTACGGCTTCTGATGCTGCACTAAATACGCCTGCCCGACAGACGCCAGCATCCGGCGGCGTCCCGCTGATAAAAGGCGAGTCGGGGTTACATTTACCTGCCCCGTTACTGGATCATGAGCAGGCGATAATGCGTGCCGCCAAAGAGACTAACCAGGCGCCTGAAGTGCTGGCAGCGCAAATCTGGCAGGAGTCACGCGGAAAAACAGAGGCGACCACCGTGAACGGCGGTAATGGCCTTTCCGACAGCGGCCTGATGCAGGTTAATTCCAACACCTTCGCCGATCTGCAAAGCAGATACCCGCATCTGCTGGGGCCAGATGCCAGCGCGTCCAGCCCTGAAGACAGCATCATGGCTGGCGCGCTCTATCTGAAAGAGCAGCGGGAGGCTTTTGGGGGCGATCCCGGTGCCGGGTTGCGAGCTTATAACTCAGGCCCGGGGAATGTGAATGTCAACGATCTGACGGATATCTCGAAAACCGGAACCGGCGATCCGACCTATGTTGGAAAAGTGCTCAACTTTGCCGACATTATCTCCAGCGGCAAAGGCACGTTACCTGCATAACGCGCAAAAAAAGTCCCTGTACCGGGTACAGGGACAAACATGAGCAGCCTCAAAATCAGGCAAACGGCGGCGGTTCGTTCTTGCCTTTCCCCCCGCTATTTTCCACCGCAATCTGTACGGTATCGGTCGCTGCCGTGATGCCCCAGCCAATCGGCCCACGCGCCGCGCTCATTCCACCCTCGGCCAGTCCTTTCAGGCCACCGGTAAAGACTTCGCCCACATTGCGGGCTTCGCCAATATTGTTAAAGAAAGGCGCGGCAACAGATTTGAGAATCGGTATGTTCGACAATATTTTGCCGAACTCACCCATGCCCCACTGGAAGTTGTCTTTATTGGTACCATCCATACGAACGTGCGAATCATTCGTCTCCGGCAACTGTTTATTCTCCGGCAGCATCTTCAGACCCTGTTCGGCGATATCCTTCAGTACACCCGCCTCGGTACCGTGGCGCGCGTCACCATCTTTGGTGATGCCCTCTATTTTGTCGTTAGCTGAGATCTCCTTCCGCTCGCTGCCATCACGCGCATTCAGGCCTTTTATGCTGTTTAACACGCAGGCCATGTTATACGCCGCATCAGCACGACTCTTCGGATCTTTATTGGCATCCGTCCAGTCGCCGAAGCGCTCTTTTAGCTCTGCCTGCTTGATATCTTTCTGGTTGCCAAGGTTTTTCAGCACCGGGTTTTCATCAATGATCTGTTCGGCGCTGCGGTTATCACCCGGTGGACGACCCTTCAGATTCTCCTCCGTCGGCCTGACGCGGATGTCCTTCTCACTGGTTCGCACGCCATCGCCCGGTGCCTGTGGAATATCTTCACCGGATGTTTCGCTGGCAAATAACGCCGTGGGCACCATCCCTTCTTCAGCGGCTGCCGGATCGACAAGCGCCTCCAATCCAGCCTGCGTTAAAAGCTGATCAAGCTCCCGGATCGGATCGGACAGGCCCGCCAGCGGCGTTCCGCTCCCACCGGAGTAGCTGATGGGGAGATCGCTGCCCGGGACCGGGACCGGGAACGCGGAGCCGGGCAGGGGAGTGGATAATGGCAGGTTACCCGGCAGTGGCCTGCCGGGTGAAAAAGCGGGGGTTATTCCCCCCCCGCCAGGTATTGGCATAACCATACAAGCCCCCTGAGTTAGCTTTGCGGATTTTTCTGGGAAGATTGCCCCTCACCGCCGCCCAAAAGCCCCTGCAACAATGAAGAAAGCCCTAACAGGGACAGCAGGTTTTGCATCATTCCGCCCTGTTGCCCCCCATTGTCAGTTGCTCCCTGAGCCGGTGCCTGTGGTGCATTACCGCCAGATTCTCCGCTGTCTGCCCCTTTACCTTTATCTATCCCCATCATCTGCTGGAGCAGTTGCTGAAGCATCTGCATCAGCTGCTCAAGCGGATTGACGCTGTGATTCGTGCCCTGTGAAGGTGCAGGCGTGCCCGGTTGCTCCGGCTGCTGCGCCTTATTACCGCCGCCCAACAGCTGTTGCAGGCCTGTCAGCATCATAATCTGCTGCAGTAAGCCGCCGCCCGACGGGGCGTCAGGCGAGTTTGCACCGTTTGCCTGGCCGTTTTTCTGACTTCCGCCTGAACCGGTCAGCGAAGCCAGTGTGCTCAGGCCGTCAAAGGCATTACTGGCAAAATTGAGCGGGCCTGTTTTCGCATTATTGAGAAAAGGTAACGACGATTTTCCGGGCTGATCAGGTAAGTCAGGTTTACCTGACGGACTCCCCCCCGTCTTGCCTGGCATATTTGCCGGAGGCATATCGATTTTGTTCGCGTTTGTAGCCCCACCACCAAATCCTGGAATCTTCATGAATTTATTCCTCAGAGTTAATAAGTCAGCGATTGATTGGGCAGCAACAGCGGTAACATTTTGCAATCCTGATTACTGCCGATTGCACAATTTTACCGTTCAGGCTGATGCTACCTCGCACTGTGAGTGGCGGTTGTCCCGGGATGGTTCCACTAAAAATGTTCCCTTTGTGATGCGGGTTCAGATTTATAAAAATCCAGCGGCACCGCCATTAAGAAATTATCATTCTGTTTTTGAAGGTTTTTCTGTGAGTCCTGTAGGGTAATCCTTACCGGGTGAGCGTCTATCCCTACAAGATAATAATCCTGGACTGATAGCGGGGATGACCTGATTGGGTGAGAGTGAGGCCGCGGTAAATTTGTAATTCTTTGCATCAGGCTCTGCTTCCAGAACATCCACAAGTGCTGAACGAGCAGCGCGCCTCATGTAAGGCGCGCTTATGCGAAGCTAATGGAGAATGTATGGTTCGTCTTTACAGGACACAGTCAGGCCACGGGACTGTCGATGAGGAGAGTGAGGATAACGTCTTACGCCAGGTTGATTCCCGCCCGGATGCGGCGGCGGGTTACCCGGAGCCCGTAACCGATATCCATACTCATCTGTATGAGATTTTAAATACGATTGCACCGTTAAACATAGATGTCTTAATCGAGGGAGAAACGGGTACAGGGAAAGATGCACTGGCCCAGCGGCTGTATCAACTTTCCGGCTGTCGTGGCCCGATGGTGCCGGTCAACTGTGCGGCCATCCCGGAGACACTTGCCGAAAGCGAGCTGTTTGGGGTCATGGCCGGGGCGTTCACCGGCGCAAGCAGTTCCCGTGCCGGGTATATTGAGAGTGCTAATCACGGCGTGCTGTTTCTGGATGAAATAGACAGTATGCCGCTCACGATGCAGGCTAAGCTGCTGCGTGTACTGGAAAATCGCGCGGTAGAGCGACTGGGCAGCACCAAAAGTATCGGGCTGGATCTGCGGGTGGTCGTCGCCTCGCAAATTCCACTGGCGCAGCTGGTGGCTCAGGGCCGTTTTCGTCGGGATCTCTTCTTTCGCCTCGACACAATTAAAATTGCCACGCCAACCGTGCGATCACGACCGGAACTGATTTTGCCCATGTTTCGCCAGTTTACGCAGGAGGCGGCGCTGCGTCTGAATCAGCCTCTGCCGGCAGGATCGCTCGCGCTTGATGAGACCCTGCTGCTGCATAGCTGGCCGGGAAATATCCGCGAGCTGAAAGCGGCGGCAGAACGCTTTGTGCTGGGCTTACCGCCGCTGTGCTGTGAGATAAAGCAGGAAGGGCGCGTGTTATTAAAAGACAGAATGCGGCGCATTGAGCGCAGCCTGATCCACGACTGCCTGAACCGGCACGACAATCGTATCGATGATGTCATTCTTGAGTTAGGAATTCCCAGGCGCACCCTTTATCACCGCCTGAAGCTGTTAAAACTTACCGCCTGACATGTCGCCCACCTCTCTTGCCGTGGGCCAGCAGGCTTAATCTGCATAAATATTTTCTTTGCGATGGAACCGGATCGCTTCATTGATTACTTAATGAATGCAACACCCAACTACAACCTATCATCAACGCGAGGAATGACTATGTCAGGTGCTAGCTTACTTTCCAACGGGATCACCAACGCAGCTTCTGCTTACACTCAGGTTGCCGGTGCTTACAACGGTGCGAAATATATGGTCCGTTCGCAACAGGCGATGGACAAGATGCAGGAAAACCAGGCCGATAAAATGGATCGCGATGTAGAGTTCCAGCGCATTAACGGCATCGCCGAAAGTAATGCGCAGGCCGCGTCAGCCGCAGCCCAGGTCAAAATTCAGTACTAATCGACTCCGGCAGGGAGGTGTTTTTTTGTCTCCCTGCTCTCTAATGCCACAGGAGTTTTACTGATGAAAGTCTCTCAATCTTCCTTGCTCACTTCAGAACCGGTTCCGTCAGTCGAAATGTACCAGGAAGCACCGTCGGCGGAAGATATTCAATGGTTTAATGCAAAGCTTAATGGCCCTGCGCCTGACAGCAGCCAGATGAGCTCTTCAGAGCCTGGCGTGGTCGGCAATATTCTGCAATCGCTGAGCGGCAACCAGCGTGCGCAAAAAGAAGCCTTTAACGATCTCAGAGTCGCTTCGCGGTCATCCAGTGCGGAAGATTTCTCCCGCGCTAATGCGCAGCTCTCTGATTACTATATCGAGAGTCTGATGAACGCCAAAGTGATCGCCAAAACCGTTCAGTCAGTCGATAAACTCAGCAACCTGCAGTGAATCTTATGAATGGCGCTGTCATTAAATGCTTCTGTGCTCTGTGCCTGGCGCTGCTGCTTACCGGCTGCGGTGATCAGACTCAGTTGCACAGCGGACTGTCAGAAAACGATGCCAACGATGTGGTGGCAGAACTGAGCCGCTTTAAGATTGAGGCGGATAAACAGGTTTCTAAAGAGGGGGTTAGCGTTAGCGTCGCGCGCAGTGACATTGAGCGGGCGGTGAATATCCTCAATGCCGCCGGACTACCTCATCAGGCGCGAACCAGCCTTGGCGCGGTTTTTCAGAAAAGTGGTGTTATCTCCAGTCCGCTGGAGGAGCGCGCCCGCTATATCTATGCGCTGTCACAGGAGGTAGAAGCGACACTGTCACAAATTGATGGCGTCGTGGTGGCGCGTGTGCATGTCGTATTGCCCGAGCGTATCGCCCCTGGCGAGCCGGTACAGCCCGCTTCCGCCTCGGTATTTATCAAATATCATGAAAACCTCGATCCGGACAGTATCGAACCGCGCATTCGCCGGCTGGTGGCAACCAGCATTCCGGGGCTGGGCGGGCGCGATGACCGCGATCTGGCGATTGTCTTTGTCCCGGCGAAAGCCTGGCAGGATAAAATTGAAATGGTGCAACTGGGGCCGTTTCAGCTTAGCCCGGAACGTTACGGGATGGTCAAGATAGTTACAACATGCCTGGGAGTGCTGCTGCTGTTACTGGTGGCAAATGCATTCATCCGTCAGGCTCTGAGTCGTAAGCGCCTGGCTGCACAGGCGAAGTGATTGATTATGCTCAACGCTGCGCCTGATGAGGAAATTGCCCTGCGCTGGTTGCGCTGGTGGCACGCTGACTTTTGGTTACAGGCTGATGAAAGCTGGTGTACCCAGCCACTGGCCCGGTTGTCTGCGCCTTTGCAGAGGCACTATCTCCGCCAGCATGCCTCGTGCTGGCACCACACACTGGGTGTATCAGGCGAACTGGTCGCGCCGGAGCCGATGGTGCTGGCCATCAGCGACTTAAGCTGCGAACAGCGCGCGCAACTGTTGATTTTAGTCGCGGAAATTTGCGCCGGAGCCATGCCGCTACCCGCAGAGCTAAAGATCTGGTTGCGGCGTCTGGCGAAAGGAATGCGCATTGAGTGCTGGCTGCCCGCCGGGCTTTTCACTACTGGCGGCAGCGCCGACAGCCTCTGTCTGCTGCAGGCGTTATTTCCGGCTATCTGGCCGCGCCTGCGGCTACTCTTCCCTGTAAGCGACGCGCCGGTAAACCCGGCACTTTCACTGCCTGGCCATCGTTTGCGTCCTTTATGGGAAACGGCGCTCTGGCAGGTGCAACAACATTCGGGAGAGACGCGCGATGTGGAAACTTAAAAGCCTGCATCTGCAGGGCGGCAGCGCCCCACCGGGTAATGTGCTGCGCCGCGAGGAAATTGCGCTCAGGCTTGAAGCGGCTTCCATTATCGAGCTGGCTCATAAACAGGCGCAAACGATCCGCGAGCAGGCACGCGCCGAGGCACAAGCCGAAAGGGCGGCCAGCCAGCGCGAATGGGAAGCCCGGTTCTGGCAGCAGGCGCAGACGCTCTTTGCGGACTGGCAGGAACAGCGCGCAGCCGAAGAGACGCAGCTGGTGTTACTCGCTGGCAAGGTTCTGAACGAGGCACTGCAACACCTGCTCGATGAGGTGGATGATGAGCGTCGTTTTCACGCGTTGCTCAGACAGTTGTTGCGTCACTATCCGCGTCAGCAGCAGGCGACGCTGTATTGCGCCAGCGGGCAGGAGCAGGAGATTAACGGCTGGCTGGTCGCGCAGCCGCAGCTTCGCTGGACGCTGTGCGCCGACCCGGCGCTTGAGCCAGATCGCTTGCGGCTTATTACCGACGCAGGCGAGCTGATGGTTAACTGGCGGACGCTGTGCCAGCAGCTCGCGCCAGCGCTGGCAGAAGAGAATGCATAAAAAAAGCAAAAACAGTGGAACTGCTTCGCTTGTCGCGCCACTTAACAGGGGTGTCCAACAAGAGGAGTCAATATCATGAGTTCCAGCGATCTGTTACAGCGTCAGTTATCTTCCAACTCAAACCGCAAACATCATGAAGCCTATCAGTTTGCCCGCGATGTTTCGGGCGAATCGTTCAGCATTGCGGATATGTATGCTTTCCAGAATCGCCTGCAGGATATGTCCAACGCCAGCTGGGCAAGTTCGCAATACACCCAGTTCAGGTTTGGCATCCGTAAAGCGATCATCGACGCTGTTAACTAAGCCCCTGTCATCAAGGAGTCAGGCGTGTTTACGTTTTCTTTTCCGGGCCGCCTGCTGGCGGCCATTACCCTGCTGCTACTGAGTATGGGCATCACAAACGCTCGTGTGCCGGATGAGTGGAAGAATGGTGCGTATGCCTATTCGGCAGATAATACCCCGCTTAATATTATTCTTGACGATTTTGCCAGCAGCTTTGGTGTTGAGGTCAATCTTGGCACGCTGGGCGACAGCAATGTCACCGGTAAACTGCGCGCAGACAGCCCGGAAGCGTTCCTTAATCGCCTGGCGCTTGAGTATCGCTTTCAGTGGTTTGTCTACAACAACACGCTCTACGTCAGCCCGCAGGCAGCGCAAACTTCCCAGCGTATTGAGATTTCCCCGGAAGCAGCGCCGGATCTGAAAGAGGCGCTGCGCGGTGTCGGCCTGCTGGAACCCCGCTTCGGCTGGGGCGAACTGCCGGATGAAGGCGTGGTATTGGTGACCGGTCCGCCGGAGTATGTGCGCCAGATAACGGAATTTGCCCGTAAATCGGAAAGCAAACCTGAAGCCGGGGCCAATAAAGATATGATGGCATTCCCGCTGCGTTATGCGGCCGTGGCGGATCGCACCATTCGCTATCGCGATCAGGAGCTGCTGGTGCCGGGGGTGGCCACCATTCTGAATGAACTGCTGGGTCAGTCCAGCAACGCCTCTTCCGGAAAAGTGTCATCAGGCCAGGGAGAGGATGAACAGGTATCACGTGAACAGTCGCAAAGTGTTTTAAACGAGCTGATTAATCGCAATATGCCGGCCTCCGGACGTAAAAAGGCGCCTGTCAGCAGTCTGGCGGGTAAAGTATCAGCGGATGTGCGTAACAACCTGCTGCTGGTGCGTGACGATCCGAAAACCCGGGACGCTTATCAGGCATTAATTAACGCCATTGATGTTCCGCAAAAGCTGATCGAAATTGATGCAGTGATTGTCGATATCGACCGCAGCGCGCTGAAACGCTTCTCCAGCAACCTGGCCGGTCAGTTTGGCAGTGTCGCCAGCGGCGCCAATATGCTCTCCGGTGCCAGTACACTGTTTGTGACCGATTTCCAGCGTTTTTTTGCCAGTATCGAAGCGATGGAGGGGGAAGGGACGGCATCCATTATCGCTAACCCCACTATCCTCACGCTGGAGAATCAGCCCGCGGTGATTGATTTCAGCGATACTGCCTTTATACGCGCCATTGGCGAGAGGGTGGCGGATATTCAGTCTGTCACCGCAGGCACCAGCCTGCGGGTGACGCCACGCGCAATCACCACTTCACAAAAATCGGCTATCCAGCTCATTGTTGATGTGGAAGATGGCAAGCTCAATAAAGATGATGAGGGCGATGCGCAGGGAACCCATAACGCAGCGGTCAGCACCCAGGCGCTGGTGGAGGCGCGACGCTCGCTGGTTCTGGGCGGGTTCCATTCCAAAGAGACGGGCGACCGTGAGCGACGCATCCCGATCCTCGGCAGTATTCCGCTGATCGGCAAGCTCTTTACCTCAACGCGCTATGAGACCTCCCAGCGTGAGCGGCTGTTTATTATTACGCCGCATTTAATTGGTGACCAGGTCGATCCGACCCGGTATATCGCTGCCGAGTCGCGCGAACAGCTTAATAGCGCGATGGATGAGGTGACTAATCGTCATAAGTACACCGACGTCAAAGGGATGGTGGAAGGCGCGATGCGCGACCTGGCGCTGAACCGCGTGCCAGCGGGGATGACCAGCGGTGGCACGGGCCAGACGCTTTCCTCCCTGTGCCGCATTTCGGGCGCTTTCGGGAGCGATTTCCGTCGCCATCAGTGGTACGGCAATAGCAGCGTACAGATAACCGTTGGGGTGATCACCAACAACACCCAGCAGACGCAACGTTTTGATGAGAGTCTGTGCCGCAGCGACCGCACGCTGGCGGTAGCGGTCTGGCCGCGTGGAGAACTGCGTCCGGGTGAATCGGCGGAGGTATTCGTCGCATTTGATAGCAATGCTCCGTCACGTCCTTCTCGCGCTTCGCTGCTCTCTTCAGCAGGCGGTGCACCGGCCAAAAACCTCTACTGAGCTGATAAGGAAAAAGCATGTTAGTGAGAATAATTGTGCTTACCGCCGCCGCGCTGGTGCTGAGTGCCTGCGCGCGGCCGCAGGGCGGATGTAATGACGTGGGCTGTCGCCCCTCTTCAGACCTGCATAACCTGACCATCTGGTGGCAACCACAACTGCGTAATGGCCCGAACGACTACACGCGGATAACGGTAGATAACTAATCACGTTTCGGCAGTCCCAGGCCCCGGCTGATCGCTGGGGCCCTATTTTAGCGAGAATCGACCATAGCTATTCACCTTCCGTTTCCGGGAAGCCTGTGTGCGGCGCACTCTTTGCCCGCATGCCAGTGCTGGTAATGCTATTCCATTAGGTCAGTTTTCCTGCAGCAGACCGCAGGCGGCTCTGTTATCAGCAACCGCTTGCCGGTTTCACCCCGGCGACTTTTAGCGCTTTAATACTGGCTTTTATTCAGCAGGCCCGTGAGATGCAGATGTGACTGCCTGATAAGATAGTCCGGCGTTACCCTCCGCACTATTCTTCCCGAATCTCAATCACCTCATCCAGATAGTGATCCTCCAGCTCCCGCAGCAGACGATAGACGTGCGCGACGGCATTTAACGTTTCGCGTGGAACATAAGCGCCTTCCCGCGTGGTGCGCCACAGAGTGCGGGTCAGCCAGATAAAGCGGATAACCGGTCTCTTTTTACGCTGCGCCTCTTCAATTAATGCCCGCGCCTCTTCATCGCAAGCCTTAAATAGCAGACGCGGCAGCGGCGTTTCATCCGGGCGATAATAGAGACCGACGGCAAAATGGGTGGGATTAACCAGCAACACATCCGCGTCTTCCACGTTAATCTCACGGGCAGGCACCGGCTCTTCATTCAGGATCTCCTGAGCCAGCTGACGGCGGTGGCCTTTCATATGCGGATCGCCTTCGCTCTGCTTAAATTCGTTTTTGATATCTTCATGACTCATACGCTGCTGTTTGAGGAAGAAATAGCGCTGAATACCAAAATCGAACAGGCTGATTATTAGCATCACCATCAGCACCCGACGTGACACCTTCATAAACAGCGCCATCACCCCCTGCCAGAAACCGTTGAGATCGCCAAGCGCCAGCTGAGCAAGGCCACCGAGGTCCGGCATGATCGCCTGCCATACCACCAGGCCTATCACCACCGCTTTAAAGATGCTGGTCAAAAGCTGGGTAAACTGGCGGGCGGAAAACATATTCTTCAGGTGATTAAACGGGTTAAGCGCATCCGGTTTCGGTGCCAGCGCTTCGGTGGAGAAGAGTGGGCCGAACTGCACCCAGCCGCCCACCACCCGCAGCAGCATGGCAATGGCGCACGCGATGCCCACCAGCACCAGCATTACGGTGACGCTATCACTTATTACTTCCTCCATCGCGTGATCGAATGGGTCGCGCAGACGCGTTAACGGCAGCAGCATCATCGCCTGCAACCGCTGCATCCCGGTATCCACCATAGCAAACAGGGTCTCAAGGATACCGATTGAGATAAGCAGCTTAGGGATATCCTGGCTCTGGCTGACCTGGCCTTTTTTGCGCGACTCTCTGAGTTTTTGCGGTGTAGCGTCTTCGGTTTTTTCGCTCATGGTGCGCTCCCGGCTGAAGGGGCAAATATCTGCGACAGGACAGGGATAAGATCGCGCAGTTCATACAACCGCGCATTACCCAGATGGTCCAGCAGTGGCAGATAGAGGATAAAAAACAACATGCCGAGCAGGCATTTCAACGGAATTGTCAGGGCAGTCGCCTGTAGCTGTGGGCTATAGAGACTCATCACACCGATGGCAAAATCGAGCAGCAGCATCAGCGCCACCGGCGGCCCGGCATAAAGCACCATATCGCTGAAGATTTTCCCCAAAAGCGTAAGCCAGACGTGAAAACCTGCCTCTGCGGGGAAAGGTATCCACTGGGTGGCGGACCAAAGATGATAGCTGTCCCAGATCACCTGGGTGATGGTTGATAATCCCAGCCCTGTGACCAGCAGCAATATCAGCACCTGCTGCATTAACTTACCCAGAGGCGTCACATCCGGCCCCAGCTGGGGGTTAATTTGCCCACCCATTAAGGCACCCCGCTGGTTATCGAATAACGCACCGACAGACTCATACAGCCAGAAAGGCAACGCCAGCAACAATCCGAGCAGGGTGCCTATCATCAACTCTTTGAGTACCAGCCCTGCCAGCGCCATCATTGTCGGCTCAAGCACATCAATTTGTTCTTTGATGCCTGGGGCGATAAACAGCGCCAGCGCCACAGCAATGGCGGTTCGCAGCAGCCCTTTTATGACGCTAAAAGAGAATATTGGTGTCAGTAACAGGCAGGGAAAGATGCGCGCCATGCCAAGTCCCAGCGCGAGGATGGCATGAAACGTATCGGTGAGTGGGTAACCTGTCAGCATCAGGAACTGACCGTTGACATCATCGCAAACGCCGCCTGCGCCAGCTCCATCAGTTCAACACCGACCCAGCGCCCGGTAAGCGCCAGCGTCAGGCCGACCGCGATAAGTTTGATGCAGAACGGCAGGGTCTGATCCTGCAACTGCATCGCGGCCTGCACCAGTGAAATAATTACCCCGGAGATCACTGCCACCAGCAGCGGCGGCGCGGAGAGGATAACCACCAGCAGTAACCCCTGGCGAAACAGCGTCAGAATATCCATGATGACCTCATAAATAGCTGTAGAACAGGCCGTCGAGCAGCCGCGTCCAGCCGCTGATGAGCACAAACAGCAGGATCTTCAGTGGCAGCGAAACGGTCATCGGCGACACCATCTGCATCCCGAGCGCCAGCAGGATATTCGAGACGATCAGGTCAACGACAATAAAAGGAATAAAGATCAGAAAGCCGATTTTGAAACCGTTCTGCAGCTCCGATAGCACGAAGGCCGGGATAATGAGCAGCATATTGTCGGGGGTGACCGAATCTGCCATTTTCTTTGGCCACATACGCTGGGCATTTTCCTGCAGATGGATGACGATGTCCGGATCGGTATTTTTATGCATAAACGTTTTCAGCGGTTCGATACCATTAGCGGCGGTATATTCGAGCCGCTCCATACTGCTGAAATCGACAGGGATCGCTTTCAGCCTGTCGGTCATATCGCTAAATACCGGCGCCATAATAAATAGCGTTGCCGCCAGCGCAATGCCGTTGAGCGCCATCGTTGGCGGCACCTGCTGCACGCCCATCGCGTTGCGCGTCAATTGCAGCACCATCGTAATTTTCAAAAAGCTGGTACAGATAATGAGCATCATCGGCAGCAGTGCCAGTGCGCCGAGAAACAGCGCCAGCATAATCGGGTTGAGTGGCCCCATCTCCATCGGAATCACCTGTTCACATCCCCGACGCTCGCCACGCCCGGCAGCATGTGAGTAATCTGCAACCCCAGACGTCCTTCGACATCGACCAGTTCGCCTTTCGCCAGCGGAAACTCGCCGTGACATAGCAGTGCTTCACCGGGCACGACGTTTTCGACCGTGACCGTCGAGCCGACATCCAGACGATTTAACTCACCCAGGGTAAGTCTGAGATGGCCGCAGCGCACGGTCAGGGCCAGCGGCAGCGCATCAAAAGGTGATGCCACAGGCGCCGTTGTTTCAGTCAGGCCTTCATCCGCTTGAGGTGTATCGGCAGGCAGATTATCTTCGGGGGTCACATTCATGTAACTATTCTCCAGACGGGTAATAAGAAAACGGGCAGGATGCCCCTCCCCGAACAGCAATTCGCCCTTAAGGTGCAATTGCGCAAGGCGAAGCTCGCCGCGACCGGTCGGGAAAAAATACGAGGTAGCAGGGAAAATCACATCACCGGGGCGAAGTGTGCGTAACTGCGAGGGAGCAAACGACACCGCACCCAGTTCTATCGGCAGCGATAACGGCAGGGCGCTGCAAAGCGGTGCAGGGAGCGGAGCCCAGCCAGGCTGGTTTAACAACGCCGCCAATGCGGCGGGCGCAAGATATAACTGACTTTGCGCCTGCGCCTCACCGATCGTGACGCTAATCGCAAGCCACATCCCCTCAACCGGTGCGCAGAGCGCGTCCTGCGGCGTCAGGTCGCCAAATAGCGCGCGCAATGCCGGGCTGAGATGCTGGTTAAAGAGCGGCCAGTACCAGTCAGCGCACGCCCCGGGTTCTGGCAGCAGCGGGCAAGTGGAAAACAGACTCAGCAGCGCTTCGCTCTCCGCCAGAGATAACCCTCCCGCCTTGCATGAGAAGCTCTGCGTCGGTGGCCGCTCGCCGGGGGGGGCGAGCCGCAGCTGAAGCTCACCCGCTTCGCCCGCAAGGGTAAAAGGATAGCCAAGGCCGTGGCCGATACGCTGGCGCAGGCTGGCTTCTTCGCGCGGCAGAGTGCGCAGGGATAAGGGTTTCATTCCCGGCCTCCGCGCTGCTCAAAACGCAGGCGCACAGCGCAGGCCATCCGGCGGCGCAGGGACTCACGGCAGCGTTCCTGATGGGCGGCCATCATCGTCATGGCAGGTGGCGCAAAACGCAGGCTGATATCCCAGCCCGCGGCAAAAGGACTCAGGCGGGCATCCACTTCGCCTAAAAGGGGCAGCAGTAGCGTCATCGATATCGGGCCAGCAGGCTCCTTTTCTGCCATGGCGCACAGGGGGGGCTCCAGTTGTTGCCAGGCCCTGGCCGGAGAAGCGGGAGCCACATGCTCATGGGATAACTGTGACCCAAAAGAGGGGGAGCCTTCCCAGGGTATGATAAGCGGTTGCGGCAGTTCGCTGGGGATGAGCAACAGCGCGTCGAACAGCGAACCCTCTTCGCGAAACGGCTCGGTGCGGGATTTACGCTCGGATGTCGCGACGTCTGAAGGTCCGGTCTGCGGCGAACGGCGCTGCACCTCCGGCCGTGCAGGCGGCGCTGGATTATTTTGCGGGGGGTGGGGTAAGGCTGTCATCGTAATGCCTCGCTGTGCGCCATCAGATATTCCAGTTTTTCCACATCGCGCAGACGCGCCTGTGTTTGCTGCTGTGTGTGCTGCACCTGTTGTTGTTGCATGACCTGCTGTGCGCGGCACTGTTGCAACTGATTACGCTGCCCACTCACCGCGTCGCTGGCCTGGCGCTCCCGGGCCAATCCTCCGACCAGACGCTCCTGTTTTTGCAGTCCCGACTGGTGGTGTCCGGCAAAGCTATCGCGCAGTTGCTGATAATGCTGTTGTGCGGCTTCAAGCTGGTGTTCCGCCTCGGCTGACTGACGTTGCGTTTCGCACAGCGCCTGCTCCGCTTGCCGTTGCAACCGTTCGCAGCGGCGTAAGCGCTGGCGGCGAATTGGCAGCAGCAGAGAGAAGGCCTGCTGCAATTCAGCGCTGCCCTCATCAGTCGTGATGTCGTGATCAGGTAGCGGATGACGGCGCATGCTGGCTTACCTCCGCTAAGTAATGCAGTGTGTCGTCATATCCGCAGGGCGCGTGCATCGCCTGTTGCAGATAGCCATTTATCGCCTCCTGAGCCGATACTGCCGCATCGGTCATGGCATCATGTCCCGGCTGGTATTCTCCCAGGCGGATTAACATTTCTACCTGCTGCCAGGCGGACATCATGCGGCGCAGCTGCGTGGCGTCGCGGCTATGCTCGCGAGTCGCAACGTTGCTCATGGTTCGGCTCAGGCTTGCCAGTACATCAATTGCCGGGTAGTGACCGCGCTCCGCCAGACGACGGGTCAGCACAATGTGGCCATCAATCAGGGATCTCACTTCGTCCGCGACCGGATCGTTCATTGAATCGGCTTCAATCAGCACGGAATAGAGGGCGGTGATGGCCCCCCGTGAGGTCTGTCCTGCGCGCTCCAGCAGGGTGGGCAATAAGGTATAAACCGAAGGCGGCAGCCCGCCGCGACCCGGTGGCTCGCCCAGCGCGAGGCCGATTTCACGCTGGGCACGGGCAAAGCGGGTCAGGGAGTCGAGGATTAACAGCACGTTCTTACCCTTATCGCGCCAGGCTTCGGCGATGGCAGTGGCAGTAAAAGCGGCCCTGGCGCGTTCCATACTGCTGCGATCGGAGGTGGCGCAGACGAGCACCGTACGGCTGCGCAGCGCCTCATCCAGTTCGTGGTCAAGAAACTCGCGCAATTCGCGCCCACGCTCGCCAATCAAACCAAAGACAATGACATCGCAGGGCGTATTACGGGCAATCTCCGCCAGCAGGGTGGTTTTCCCGCAGCCCGCGCCGGCGAAGATCCCCACCCGCTGTCCCACGCCCAGGGTCAGCGGGCCATCAATGGCGCGAATGCCGGTCGGCAGCGGCGTATCGATGCGCGGACGATCGGTGGGTGCCGGGGCATCGCCCAGTACGCCTACCGCATCATCCACCGTACCGGGCAGGGCGAACGCGCCAGGCTGGCCTGCATCCAGTGGACGGCCAAAGCCGTCAAGTACGCTGCCGAGCAGGGCGTCGGACACCACAATACTGTGTGGCAGGCGCAGCGGAACCACGCGCGCGCCCCGGGCTATGCCGTCGAGCTGGCCAAGGGCGGAGAGCAGCGTGTGCTGCGGGTTAAAGCCGACCACCTCTGCCAGCACGCTTTGCCCGTCATCCCGGGCGATCTGGCAGAGATCGCCAATCCGCGCCTGAGGCAGGCTACTTTCAAGCAATATCCCGCTGATCCCGGTAATGCGACCAAAGCTTTCGACCGGCGAAAAGCAGGTCAGCCGCCGCCGCTGCTGCTGATACCACTGCTCCAGTGTCATCGTCATTACCAGCTCACCTTAATGTTATCGCGCCCGTTAAACTCGATCTGGGTACTGGTAATCGCCACCAGCCGCAGGTTGTCTACTTCATCGCCGATAAACAGACGCTGCCCATCATCAGTGACAATATTGGCGCGGCTACCGGTGGTGATTTGCACAATGCGAAACGGCAGTCTGACCTTCAGCAGCCTGACCTGGTTATCCAGCGGGATATCGCTGGTGTACGTTGCGTTAAAGCGCTCCAGCATTCGTTTATAGATTTGCATCTGTGGCTTACTGAGGCGGCCTGTAAGACGCACTCGCTGATTATGCATGTCCACTTTCACGAGGCTTGCCAGATCGCGTTCGCGCAACATTTTCTGTAACGGAGCCTGCAATTCTGCGGGAGTACTCAGTGGCCGGGAGGAGGTGACCTGAGTCTGGGCTAC
Source organism: Pantoea sp. EKM20T (assembly GCF_011800485.1). Taxonomy (NCBI): domain Bacteria; kingdom Pseudomonadati; phylum Pseudomonadota; class Gammaproteobacteria; order Enterobacterales; family Erwiniaceae; genus Pantoea; species Pantoea sp. EKM20T. Next base: position 45,395 of record NZ_JAALFW010000003.1, read on the forward strand.
GGTGGGCTGCAAAACCCAGCTCATTACTGTCAGGGTGAGCAGCAACATCAGGCTCCAGACCAGCGTGCGGATGCTGCGGGTGAATATCCCTTTACGTGCAGCGACCGGGGATATGGCCTTATTCGGTGCTTCAGCAGTTTCTTCTGGCATAGAAGGGGTGGCAGGCGGCATACAGGCGGCCCACGGCGTGTCGATAGGCGCGACGCAGAGCCAGACGTCAGCGACCTGAAAAGGTTCTTCACTATTAATGGCATAGGCTTCCCCGCCGTGCGGTTGTGCCAGCCACCGGGTCTCTTCCCGGCGCAGCTCGCACTGGCGGGCAGCAACGCGAGCATCGCTAAGCATCAGATCGGCCTCATCGGCGTGGCCAATCAGCCATTTATCACCGAAGAGGGGTAACGCGGCGCCTAAATGCAGGCCAGACAGCACGCGCAGTTCGAACATGGTTAACTCTCCCACGTGGTAAGTGAGTAAGCGGCCGGATCGAGCTCTATACGGCCCAGCACATTTACTGCGAGATTGGGTTGCAGCTCTGCAAACGAGAGCACCGGCACATAGTGGAACTCTTCCTGAATAAGCCCGCGCATCGGGCTGCGCAAATCCTGGGCGACCAGCAGCACCGCGCTTTCCGGGGTGTCAACCGGGAATGCGTTGGCGATGAGCGGGAGAATGGCGCTGATCTGCTCATGGGTTAGCGCAAAGAACAGATCGTTTTGCGTCTGACGAAGCGAGTCACGCAACTGTTCTTCCAGTTCCGGTGTCAGCAGCCAGACATGCAGGCCGTCCGGACGGGCATACTGGTAACAGAGATGATTTTTTAACGAAATGCGCACCTGGTCGGTCAGCAGCCAGATGTCGCGCTCATGCTGCCCATGCTCGATCAGCGCTTCGGCAATTGCCCGAACCGATCGCAGCGGAATACGTTCTGAAACCAGTTTTTGCAGGACGCTGGAGAAACGTGAGAGGGGCATCACGCGCTGTAACTCCTGCGACAACTCCGGCTGCTCTGATTCCAGCCAGCTCACCAGCGCGCGGGTTTCCTGCAGACCAATAAAATGCGGGCTGCTGGCGTGAATAGCGTTCTCCATGCGCTTTACCAGGATTTCGCGCGCCGTCCAGCGCTCGACCTCTTCGTTTTGCAGCAGCGGATGATCCGCCGCCAGCCAGATAAGATCGCCTTCCTGACGCTGCTCGTCGCCCTCTGCCACGCTTTCCCTGTCGGTTGACGCGATCTCGTCCAGCCAGCGGCGTTTCACCGCCCGATGCGACACGTTAAATGTCCCTTTTACTTTCGGGATTTCATAAACCGAGAAGCGAAACTCATCTTCCGTCTGCTGGTCGAGAAACTCGATATCGAACGCTGGCAGGGTAAAGCCGAAGTGGTAAACGATACGGTTACGCAGGCGGCGAATATCCTGCACCAGCTCCAGCATCTCCGGATGGCCGCGCCATGAGGACGAGAAATTGATCAGATAAGGTCGTGTTGGGTTGAACTGACGTAAATCCTCCTTGCCGTTCAGCTCAGGGGGAATGACCTCATTTTCCATTTGCGGCTGCGCAAGGCTCAGGGTCTTTCTGACACGCCAGATCTGAAAACCGCCGCTAATCATCGTCAGCGCGGCCAGCAGCAGAAAAATTGCCGTTGGCATACCTGGCAGCAGGGCAAAGCCCACCATCCCCATTGAGGAGAGCAGCCAGGCTTTCGGCTGGCTGGTTAACTGCTCGGCAATCTCGCGGCCGATATTATTGTCAGCCGTCTGCTCATTGTCGGACGAGACGCGGGTAATCAGCATCCCGGCGGTCAGCGAGATCAGCAGCGCAGGGATCTGTGCAATCAGTCCGTCACCGATGGTCAGAATCGAGTAGATATGCATCGCTTCGCCAGCAGGCATGCCCAGCTGCAGCACGCCAATACTGATGCCGCCAATCAGGTTAATCACGACAATCACCAGCCCGGCGATAGCGTCACCTTTAACAAACTTCATCGCGCCATCCATCGCCCCGAATAACTGACTCTCTTTTGCCAGTTCATTACGCCGGTTTCTGGCCTGTACCCCATCAATCAGTCCGGCGCGCAGATCGCTGTCGATGGACATCTGCTTACCTGGCATTGCATCAAGGGTAAAACGCGCAGCCACTTCGGCTACCCTTTCGGAACCTTTGGTAATGACCAGGAAGTTCACCACAGTCAGGATCAGGAACATCACCATCCCTACCGCAAGGTTGCCGCCCACCACAAAGTTACCGAAAGCCGCCACCACATGGCCCGCATCCTGCTGAATTAAGATCTGGCGGGTGGTGGAGATAGAGAGTGCCAGGCGGAACATGGTGGTGAGCAGCAGCACGGCGGGAAAGGTTGAGAACGCCAGCGGCTTAGGCAGATACATGGCCAGCACGACCAGCAGAGATGACAGGCAGATATTCACCGCTATCAGCGCATCAATTAATGGCAGCGGTAAGGGAATAATAAGCATAAACACCAGCGCCATGGCAAAAGCCGCACCCACCACTTCGGAGCGTTGCATGGCGCTGATCGCGATTCGATTCAATATCTGAAACAGGGTATTCATCTTTGTTGCCTCACGACGCAGCGTTCCGGTTGCGGCGTTGCTGTTGCTGTTCAGTTTTAGTGACGTCCGTAATCATGCCGCGCAGCAGTTTTAACGCGTTGTCACGATTTTCCTGAGCGGGCCACAGCGAGGCTGGCACGCCGTGCAGGAGCGGAAAAAGCGAGCTAAAAAAGAGCGGCAGATGTTGCCTGTTCTGGCCGACAATCTCGTCTGCCAGCCCGGTAAAATCACTCTGATAAGCGCCGTTATGGCTGATTTGCAACATCCGGCGCGCCAGAGTCAGGCTGTTCATAGCAACACTGGGCAGTTTGCTGCGCATTCGCTGCAAAAAGGCAGTGCTGTCGCTCAGCGTCTGGCTTATCCCGGCAGCATCGCGCAGTCCGCGGTGGATACGTCCGAGGGTAATAACGCTGATTGAGGGGGCAAGTGCGGCGATATCATCCGCCAGCGCGCGCTGCAGAGTACGCAGCGTCGGGATCAGATTACGCGAGCCGATCAGCTCCAGCAGCATATCCAGCATCCTGGTTGCGGACTGCTGGTGGACGATGCCGTCGTAATAGAGGTTGCGCAACGACTGTTTACGCTGCGGATCGCGGGTATACCCGGCGATGGCTGACGCCGTGTTGTTGCCTGCACGAATGGTCTGGCCGTGGGTCTGCTGTAGCTTATCCAGCTGGGCCCCGGCCAGCCCGGCCAGTTCCCCGTCGCCTTTATCCTGTGCCTGTTCGCCGATCACACGCAGTAGCAGGGCGGTGCGCGCCGGATCGCCGCCGGTCTTTTCCAGAAGTGTGTCGCTATCCGGCGGCGGATTCTGGCGCAGGGCGGCACGTAGCCACGCCATCTGCTCCAGCGTTTGTTGTTCATCGCCGCCGTCGAGTAGGGAAAATAGTGCATTCAGCTCTCCGACTTTGCTGAGCGCATGTTTGCCACGCTGCTGGTTCCGCGACGCATTACGGCGGTCCTGCGCCTTTTGCCTGCGTTCCATCTTTTCACTGAACGCGGCGCCCATTTCTTCCATCGCGTCATTCAGTGAGGTTTCACGCGCGCGGACATTATCCGGCACGTCGTTTTTACCTGCTGTCTGTGGCGTGTTTTTATGCAGAGCTTTTAGCGAGTGCGCCAGCGCCGGTATCGCATGTTGTATTTTGAGCATCGCCAGCCATCCTCAATGGTTATTACTCTCTTTCTGTGTCAAATAACGCTTACCGGTTCCGAAAAAAGCGGTAAAAAAAAGTGGAAATAATTTCATCCGGAAATCAGTGCAATTTTTTGCATTATTCATCGATAAGAAAGGGTAAAAACTGTCTCAGATAATTCTGTATGGATAATTAATTGTTTTCATAAACAGCAGCTTATTTGTTGAGCAGCAGATGGCATATCTCTTGCTATGTAACGAAATCAATTGCTACTAATGAGAGAGATAAGAAAATGATTAATTCAACGCTCGTATCCGCTGTCGCAGAGTCACCCTTAGCAATTAACGTAAACTGGGATGAAATCTTCGTTACGCATAATAAGAAGCTGTTAAATTTCATTCGAAAACGTATTGCCAGCCATGAAGATGCTGATGACATCCTGCAAATGACCTGTCTGGAAGTGTTGTGTAATCGCCATAAGTTTCGCGGCGCATCCCGTCCGGAAACGTGGGTATTTGGCATCGCAGTTAATTTGATTCGCAACTACTACAAATCAAAACAGATCCACTATCTGTTTGATAATCTTAATGATGAAGTTATCGCCGATCTGCTGCTGGATAATGATCCCAGCGATCTGACGGAAAACAGGCAATTACTGAGTCATACGCTGGCATCCCTCGAAATTTTACCGAAAGACGTCAGGGTGATGCTGTCTATCCTTGTGGAGGAGGAGGGCAGCTATCAGGATATCGCTCAGCAGTTAGAAATCCCGGTAGGCACCGTGCGCTCTCGGCTCTCACGCGCGCGGGAAACATTAAAGGGGAGAATTTACGCCTGAATATGGGCCTGCGAAAAATGGCAATTTAACTGCTAAGCTTATCAGCTCGTTAATATTTAGCGGGTTATGACTATCATGCCGTCGGAACGTTATTCTCTGCGGCTTGATAAATCCGTGGAGGGAATAATGCTTTTACAGGGTGTATCTGACCAGAATGACAATGACAAAACTACTATCACCGGTTTATCAAATATTGCCTTAAACAAAATTCATGATGCGATATATTTGATAGACAGCCAGCTGCATATCAAATATGTCAATGAAAAGGCCTGCCAGTTGACGGGATATTCCCGCGAGGCATTTTCGCAGCTCAGCTTTGACATCATTGATAAAGAGCTGCGCGACAATGATGTTTTTGCCCTGTGGTGGAAACTCAGTACCCGCCCTGAAGGGATACAATTCACTTCACATCATACCGGCCGGCATAACGTTTTTCCCGTAGAAGTGAGTTGTAGCGGATATCACCAGGATGGTGAGCTGCATATCTTATGCATTGTGCGCGATATGCATGAAATTCGCCGGCAAAAAGAGCAGCAGCAACTTCGGGAAAAACAGCTGCATCAGGTAGTGGAAAATTCTCCCGACCTCATTTTACGGTTTGATTTGCAGACCCGCTGCCTCTATGCCAACCTGGCGGTCCGCAGCTGGTTTAATCTTAGCGAAAACGATATCAGTCGGGTGCCGCTGACTGAAAGCGTGCAGCGCGGGGGGATTGGACTGAGCCTGTTTAAGCTGGTCTCACGCACGATGGTTGATGAGAAAGTGGCCGAAGATGAGCTGGTGGTAAAGCATCAGGGTGATAAACGTACCCTGCATGTGCGCTGCGTGCCGGAATATGATTTACAGGGCGAGCTGGTTAGCGTGCTGGCGGTTGGGCGCGATATCACCGCAATCCGCAAGACCGAAGAGGAGTTGCGGCAGTTAACTCATAATCTCGAGCGGGCGCGGGAAGCGGAAAAAAAACAGCTGGCGCGTGATATTCATGACGAGCTGGGCCAGCATTTAACCGCTCTGCGTACAGGGTTGTCGCTGCTGGCGATGCGTAAAGATCAGCCTGTCGATGCGCAGCAGGCAAAAATTCAGCAGCTGATGGTGCATCTGGACAGCACGATTCAGGTGGTACGGGATGTCTCGACCCGCCTGCGGCCTAACGTTCTCAATCTTGGTTTAATTCCGGCGCTGGAATGGTTGTGCGATCAGTTTATAAAAAACAATGGAATCCGCTGCATTTTACTGGCACCTGATGAACATACCGTGGTGCTGGATGAAGCAACGCTGACGGCGGCGTTTCGCGTGGTACAGGAGTCTCTCACCAATGTCGTCCGCCATGCCAGAGCCAGCAATGTTTATATCTTCGTCAAACTCATGCCGGATGCGCTGCTCATCGAAGTTGTCGATAACGGTAAAGGTTTTCATCTGAATCGAGTGAAGAAAGGGACGTGTGGGCTGCACGGCATCAGGGAGCGAGGACGCATGCTAAATGGAGAAGCGACCATCGATAGTACACCTGGTAAAGGGACCCGGGTTAAACTGAAATTCCCCCTCTCTGTAAGCGCTAAATCAGTCGCATCCTGTCCGAAAACCGGGAGTATTAACCGATGAGTAAATGCATACGTCTGATGATTGCCGACGATCATGCCATTATGCGCGAGGGCCTGAAGCAAATTTTTGCTCTTGATGACAATATCGACGTGGTATGCGAAGCATCGGATAGCGGCCAGGTGCTGGAGCGCCTGCGTCAGCACGAAGTCGATCTGCTGCTGCTCGATATTTCGATGCCTGGCATGAGCGGAGAAGATCTGATTACCCGCCTGATGCCTCTCTATCCCCGGCTGCGCATTCTGGTATTGAGTATGTACAACGAACCGCAAATTACCCGGCGGGTGTTAAATAATGGTGCGCTGGGCTATATCACCAAAGACAAGTCGCCGGATGTTTTACTCAAAGCGATTCGTACCGTGGCGCAGGGATCACGCTATATCGATCACGATCTGGCACAGGAGATTATCTTCTCCGACTACCAGAGCAATAATCGTGCGCCTCATGAGAGCCTGACGATGCGCGAACGGCAAATCATGATCATGCTGGCCCACGGGGAGTCGATTAATGCGATAGCCGATGCGCTCTCCATCAGTAATAAAACCGTCAGCACCTATAAATCACGCATGATGAAGCGAATGAAATTTACCAATAATGCCCATATCGTGAAATATTCCCTGCAGCATAACCTGGTGCAATAACGTCTTAAGGCTCCGCCTGATAAGCCTCGGGCGGGGTCGATCTGAAAGTATTTTGCAGCACGGCTAATGGGAAGGACGTGTCCGCCTGAATTTTACCCCGACCGCATAATAAAAAATCCACGCCATGGCGTGGATTTTAGGGAGTCTGTCAGACTTCATGGTTTTGATGGAACCCCATGAGACAACAATATTTAATCAGACGTTGAACAGGAAGTTCATCACATCGCCATCTTTCACGATGTACTCTTTACCTTCTGAACGCATCTTGCCGGCTTCTTTAGCACCTTGCTCGCCTTTATAAGCGATGAAATCTTCAAACGCGATGGTCTGGGCGCGGATAAAGCCTTTCTCGAAGTCGGTATGGATTTTACCAGCAGCCTGCGGAGCCGTCGCGCCAACCGGGATAGTCCATGCACGCACTTCTTTTACGCCAGCGGTGAAGTAGGTCTGCAGGTTCAGCAGGGAGTAACCAGCGCGGATAACGCGGTTCAGGCCTGGCTCTTCCAGTCCCAGCTCTGCCATGAACTCGTCACGGTCTTCATCTTCCAGCTCAGCAATGTCCGACTCAACGGCGGCGCACACTGGCACCACGACTGAACCTTCCGCTTCGGCGATAGCGCGCACCTGATCCAGGTACGGGTTGTTCTCGAAACCATCTTCATTGACGTTAGCTATGTACATGGTGGGTTTCAGAGTCAGGAAGCTCAGATAGCGGATTGCCGCTTTGTCGTCCTCATCCAGATTCAGTGAACGCAGCATGCCCGCTTCAGAAAGATGCGGCAGACACTTCTCCAGCGCAGCCAGCTCAGCCTTAGCATCTTTGTCGCCGCCTTTGGCTTTCTTCTGCACGCGCTGAATCGCACGTTCACAGGTTTCAAGATCGGACAGCGCCAGCTCGGTGTTGATCACATCAATATCTTCAGCCGGGTTCACTTTACCCGCCACGTGGATGATGTTGTCGTTTTCAAAGCAGCGCACCACGTGGCCGATCGCTTCGGTTTCACGGATGTTGGTCAGGAACTGGTTGCCCAGGCCTTCACCTTTTGACGCGCCTTTTACCAGACCGGCGATATCGACGAATTCCATGGTAGTCGGCACCACGCGCTGCGGCTTAACAATCTCAGAAAGCTGGTCGAGACGCAGGTCAGGCATCGGCACCACGCCCGTGTTTGGCTCAATGGTGCAGAAGGGGAAGTTAGCCGCTTCGATGCCCGCTTTAGTCAGCGCGTTAAACAGAGTGGATTTACCGACGTTCGGCAGGCCCACGATACCGCATTTGAATCCCATGGTTTGATACCCTTTATAACTGGATGGACAGTGCGTTAGAAGGCGGACTGTCGGAGACGAATTGAAAAATTTCGCGCATTATACACGGAATCACGACGATTCGGGCGTTTAAGCAGGCTTGAAGGCGTGCAGCCGGTTCATCGCCTTGATACGATCCTCTTTCAGCCACAGTTCGGTGCAGCGCGCCGCCTCATCAATGGCATCATCAATCAGCTTCTGCTCACTGGCGGGCGGCTTGCCCAGCACAAATCCGGTCACCTTGTTGCGATCGCCGGGATGCCCGATACCGATGCGCAGCCGATGGAAATTGTTGTTGTTGCCCAGTTTACTGATGATATCTTTCAGCCCGTTATGGCCGCCATGCCCGCCGCCCTGCTTGAACTTCGCCACGCCGGGTGGCAGATCGAGTTCATCATGCGCCACCAGGATCTCTTCTGGCGCGATGCGATAAAAGGTCGCCATCGCCGCCACGGCTTTCCCGCTCAGGTTCATAAAGGTGGTCGGCACCAGCAGGCGCACATCCTCTCCGGCTATCGCCAGGCGCGCGGTATAGCCATAGAATTTGCCTTCCTCTTTCAGTGACTGATTGTGGCGCTCAGCCAGTAAATCCAGATACCAGGCACCCGCATTGTGGCGCGTGGCGGCATATTCAGCGCCTGGATTGGCAAGGCCCACAATCAGTTTAATGCTGCTCACAATGATTATCCTGCTGTTATCGCGAAAGGGCGTTAGTTTACTTCGCCACGGGCGAGATGACAAAGTACAAGCAGCGAAATGGTTCATGACGGTGATTAATCATTTTCCATCGAAATCAACAGGCTGCAATCAGGGCCAGTTAATTATTTATGGCTGATGTGTGATCCACTCCGCAACGTTATCTTCACCCATTGCCTAAGCTTATGGCACTTAACATTGTGTGCGGTTATTGACTCATATGGATGGAGGTGCAGCATGAAACATCAACACTGCCGTGTAGCGGGTAACAGCTTGATGGTACTGGGATTAGTCACAATGGTGCTGGGCGTGGGTTTCTCAATTATGAACCAGCTTCCCTCGCTTGATCTGCCAGATGCGCTGGCGCAGGGCGCAATCCTCGGCATCTTTGTTGGTGCAATGATGTGGCTGGTCGGGGCGGGTCTGAGTGGTCGTGAAAAGGTTGAAGATCGTTATTACTGGCATCGTCACTATGACAAACGTTGTCGCCGGTCACACAATTCTCACCATTAACTGATGCCAGCAGTGACCGGATGCTGCGCGATGCGGTTCCGGCCGCTGGCCTTGGCGTGATAGAGCGCTTTATCCGCCAGTGCGAGTAAATCGTCAAAACCCTGCTGCTGATGCGTGACAGAAGCAAATCCAATGCTCACTGAGTAGGTGATTGAATTGGGTTGTGACGCACAGACAGCCTGCCGAATCGTCTCACACCAGACTTCTGCATCTTTTGCCGCCACGGGAATTATCGCCGCAAACTCCTCTCCGCCCAGTCGCGCAAAACGCCCCTCAGCCGGTATCAATCCTCTGACAATGTCGCAAAAGTGAATCAATATCTGGTCGCCCTGTTGATGGCCATATCGATCGTTAATGCTCTTAAAATGATCCAGATCGAACAGTATCGCGCTAAAAGGTCGGTTCTGACGGCGGCATCGCGCCACAATCTTCTCTGCTTCATTAAATAAAGCCCGACGATTCCAGACGCTGGTCAGAGGATCGTGCATTGAGGCATGCTTTAAGACTGACTGCATCTGTTCATTCACCATGGCCAGGATAGTAAATGTCAGACCGATGACAAACAGAATCGATTCCAGGATGACGTAAATTGAGAAGTTTGATCCGCCAATGGCGCCAGGCAGCGTGCTGGGAATCGCGCTATCCAGAAACAGGCGAGCGAGGTGAAACAGCAAATGGATCCACAGCAGCAGCTGTGCAGGCCAGAAGGTCACCTTTAGCGTGGCACGCGCCAGCCAGACCAGCTGGATCAGTGCGGCGGTATAGGCAATGCAGGCGATGCAGAGCACCAGCACCCGTTTGGGTAAGCTGTAATAGAACGCCGGGAAACAGCAGAGGAGTGCCCAGAGCAGGGCGCCCAGCAGCCAGTGAGTGCCGATGGGCTTACCGCAGAAGCGCCGGAACGCATTTAACAATCCGCCGTAAGCCAGCATCACTAAAACGTTACCCACTGCAACGGGCAGGAAATGCAGGCCACTGCTGCGCAGGCTACTTAAGAATACGGCAATCAGGGTAAAAACCAGCGACAGGCAGGTGAAGCCGAGAACGCGATCATACTGCGATCCGATCCAGGCAAAAAACATGATGATGCTAAGAAACCCCAGCACATAAAGCTCGCAAACAAATAACGTATAGATATCGAGGCTCATGGCGGTCAGGGTTCTTATGAAAAGTGCGCTGCAAATTACCACTTAACGGCACAGGGCAGAAGCGGGGAACGCGGCGTTTTATCAAAAGAGTGGGTGGCGTTGAAAATAGGCGATTTTGGGGAAATTTATCGCGAAAATATCAGAAAAAGAAGCGCGTTAATCGGGCGCCCGGCAGGCATAAAAAAACCGGGCACAGGGCCCGGTTCCGCAAAGATTAATGCTCGAACATTGCCGAGATTGACTCTTCGTTACTGATGCGGCGAATGGCTTCGGCCAGCATGCCAGATAAGGTCAGCGTGCGCACATTCGGCAGTGACTTAATTTCCTGAGAGAGTGGGATGGTATCGCAGACGATTACCTGGTCGAGCACAGATTTACGCAGGTTTTCAACCGCATTGCCGGAGAAGATCGGGTGGGTCGCGTAAGCAAAGACGCGTTTAGCACCACGCTCTTTCAGCGCTTCAGCCGCTTTGCACAGCGTGCCGCCGGTGTCGATCATGTCGTCGACCAGCACGCAGTCGCGGCCAGCAACGTCACCAATGATGTGCATCACCTGAGAAACGTTCGCGCGAGGGCGGCGTTTATCGATGATGGCCATATCGGTGTCGTTCAGCAGTTTAGCGATAGCACGGGCACGTACTACGCCACCAATATCGGGAGAAACAACAATCGGGTTTTCCAGACCGATCTGCATCATATCTTCCAGCAGGATCGGACTGCCAAATACGTTATCAACCGGGACGTCGAAGAAGCCCTGGATCTGCTCGGCGTGCAGGTCAACCGTCAGAACACGGTCAACACCGACGCTGGAAAGGAAGTCTGCCACTACTTTAGCGGTGATAGGCACACGCGCGGAACGCACGCGGCGATCCTGACGGGCATAACCAAAGTAGGGGATGACTGCGGTAATACGACCAGCAGAAGCACGACGCAGCGCGTCGACCATCACAACCAGTTCCATCAGATTATCGTTGGTGGGGGCACAGGTGGACTGGATGATGAAAATATCACCACCGCGTACATTTTCGTTGATCTGTACGCTCACTTCACCATCACTGAAACGTCCTACAGCGGCGTCTCCCAGGCTGGTGTAAAGGCGGTTGGCAATACGTTGTGCTAGTTCCGGGGTGGCGTTACCAGCAAATAGCTTCATATCAGGCACGAGAAGAACCTCAGGCTTTGCGTCCAGAGAATGAACGGCATGACTGTAACCGGCGCGTACGGTCATGTGCGTTCACACGGGTGTGTTGATGCGAAACGTGCAGTGTCCGGAACGTGGTGACACTGTCACGCATTCGCTAATCGCCTCGCAGGGTACGCTGTAGCGGCGAAACATTTACGCCCCGGGCTACAAATGCGCGTACCCCATTCGGGGCAAGCTCCAGCACCTGGCGGGCAGCAGACTCGGTGTCGAATTCAGCAAACACACAAGCGCCCGTGCCAGTCAGGCGTGACGGCGCGTATTCTAGCAGCCAGGAAACAAGCTCATCAACCTCACGAAAACGTTTTCTTACCACTGCTTCACAATCATTGGTGAAGGGTGATGCTAAAAGCGTCGATAAACTGCGCGATGGAGTATCTCGCGTCAGTTCGGGGTCGTTGAATACTACTGGGGTGCTGATATTCACGCCGGGATGGGCGACAAGATACCACTTTTCTTCCGGCTCTGCGGGATGAAGTTGTTCACCCACCCCCTGGGCGAAGGCCGCGAAGCCCTGGACAAACACCGGCACATCCGCGCCCAGCTTCACGCCCATCGCCGCCAGCTCATCCGGCGTGAAGCCGGTTTGCCACAGATGATTCAGCGCCACCAGTACGGTTGCCGCATCAGAGGAGCCGCCACCGAGACCGCCACCCATGGGCAGATTTTTCTCAACGGCAATCTGCGCGCCCGCGTGAGCGGACAGGCGATTGTTATCCTGCGCCGCCTGTTTCAGCATGTTTGCGGCGCGGACAATCAGGTTATCCGCATCCGCAACGCCTGCCACGGGCGTTAACAGAGTAATCGAGCCGCTTTGATCGACAGTAATCTGCAGCTGGTCACCGTAATCAAGAAACTGAAACAGCGTCTGCAGGTTGTGATAGCCGTCGGGACGACGGCCGGTGATGTAGAGAAAAAGATTCAGTTTTGCCGGGGCAGGCCAGTGGGTGATCATTGAACGGTCCAGCCGTCCATACGCAGTTTAATCCGCTGGTCACCCTCTTTCAGCTCCAGGCTCGAAGGCAGCGGCGGGGTGACTTTGCTGTCGTAGCCCGCAATAGAGACCTGCCAGTTCTGACCGTCGCGGCTGTAGTTCAGGCTGCTCAGCTGATAGCTCTCGTTGAGCTGATAGTCGGTGGCATCGCCTGGCAGACCCATCATCCACTGGCGCAGATTCGCCAGCGGAATGTTCATGCCGGTCAGCTGCGAAATCATTTTCTGCGCATCGTTGCTGACGTAACGCTTTCCTTTGTTATCGACGATCTGTACCACCGAGCCCTGCGCATCCAGCTGCAGTTCGGTGCTGCCCAGCGGATTGGTCAGCAGCAGGCGATAGCGATCGGGCGCGGTCTGCTGCCAGTTGAAGCGGGCATAGACTTTCTGCTTGTCAGAAAGATAGGCAAAGGCGCCGCGGGTCTGATAGTGCGTGACCTTTGAGACCGCCTGCTGATGCTGTTGCCACTGTGGCGCGGTAACGCTGGGGCCCGGGCCTTGCGGTTTGTTGACGCTACAGGCTGCCAGCAGCACGCTGGCAAGGGGCAAAAGGCGCAACAGATTGCGTGGTGAATTAAGCATCAAGTGGTCATCTCCTCGGACACATTTATTATTCGTAACGGATAACGCTAACCGTCCCGGTTTTAACCGTCAATGCTGTTATGCAGCAAATTGAGCACGATCGGGTTAATCTTATTACAGTCATAGCCTTTGTATGGCTTTTCTTGATCTGCCGCATCTTGTAGAATGCGCCTCACAAAACCCTGACATTATTGGGACATCCCAACCAAAACCACCATGACGCTGCTCGCTCTCGGAATCAATCACAAGACAGCCCCCATTGCTCTGCGCGAACGCGTCTCGTTCGGGCCGGAGACGCTTGAGCAGGCGTTAAACAGCCTGTTATCACAGCCAATGGTGCAGAGCGGTGTGGTGTTGTCCACCTGTAACCGGACTGAACTCTACCTGAGTGTAGAGCAGCAGGCCGACTTACAGGCGCGTCTGGTGAGCTGGTTATGCAATTATCATCAGCTGGATGAAGAGGATGTGCGAAACAGCCTCTACTGGCATCAGGATAACGAGGCGGTCAGCCACCTGATGCGCGTCGCCAGCGGACTCGACTCACTGGTGCTGGGCGAACCGCAAATCCTCGGTCAGGTCAAAAAAGCCTTTGCCGACTCCTCACGCGGTCAGGCGCTGAGCAGTGAACTGGAACGCATGTTCCAGAAAACCTTCTCGGTTGCCAAACGCGTACGTACGGAAACCGATATCGGTGCCAACGCGGTGTCGGTGGCGTTTGCCGCCTGTACGCTGGCCCGTCAGATCTTCGAATCGCTCTCCTCCGTCAATGTCTTACTGGTTGGCGCAGGTGAGACCATTGAGCTGGTGGCGCGTCATCTGCGTGAACATCAGGTCAAAAATCTGATCATCGCCAACCGTACCCGCGAACGCGCCGAAACGCTGGCGTCGGAAGTGGGTGCAGAGGTGATCACCCTGGCGGAGATCGACGCCCGTCTGGCAGAAGCCGACATTATTATCTCGTCAACCTCCAGTCCGCTACCGATTATCGGTAAGGGGATGATGGAGCGCGCGCTGAAAGCGCGACGTAACAAGCCAATGCTGCTGGTCGATATTGCGGTTCCGCGCGACGTAGAGCCGGAAGTGGGCGACCTGCCTAACGCCTATCTCTACAGCGTGGATGACCTGCAGGCGATCATCGAGCAGAACCTGGCGCAGCGCAAAGCGGCCGCGGTTCAGGCCGAAAGCATCGTGGTTCAGGAAAGCAGCGAATTCATGGCGTGGCTGCGCTCACAGGGCGCGGTGAATACGATTCGTGAATATCGTTCTCAGGCGGAAGAGATCCGCGCTGAGCTGGAAGGCCGTGCGCTGCAGGCGCTGCAGCAGGGTGCCGATCCGCAGAAAGTCATGCAGGAACTGGCGCACAAGCTGACCAACCGTTTAATACACGCTCCAACTAAATCACTTCAGCAGGCCGCCCGCGACGGCGATAATGAACGCCTGCAGATTTTACGCGACAGCCTGGGTCTCGATTAGGCACACCGCTGTCGCCACCTGTTACGGGAATCCCACATTTAAATGAAAACCTCTATAGTTGCCAAACTGGAAGCCCTGCAGGAGCGCCACGAAGAAGTGGAAGCGATGCTGGGCGATGCAGGCGTGATCGCCGATCAGGAGCGTTTCCGTGCGCTGTCACGCGAATATGCTCAGCTGACCGATGTGACCCGTTGCTTCCGCGACTGGCAGCAGGTGCAGGAAGATATCGAAACCGCGCAGCAGATGCTCGACGATCCTGAAATGCGTGACATGGCGCAGGAAGAGTTGCAGGAAGCGCGTGAGAAGAGTGACGTGCTGGAGCAGCAGTTGCAGGTTCTGTTGCTGCCGAAAGATCCGGATGATGAGCGCGCCTGTTTTATCGAAGTGCGCGCCGGAACCGGCGGCGATGAAGCGGCGATTTTCGCCGGCGATCTCTTCCGCATGTACAGCCGCTATGCCGAAGCGCGTCGCTGGCGCGTGGAGATCATCAGCGCCAACGAAGGCGAGCATGGCGGTTACAAAGAAGTGATTGCCCGCGTCACCGGCGAAGGTGCCTATGGACGCCTGAAGTTTGAGTCAGGCGGCCATCGCGTGCAGCGCGTGCCGGAGACCGAATCCCAGGGCCGCATTCATACCTCAGCCTGTACCGTTGCCGTGATGCCGGAAATCCCGGAAGCGGAACTGCCGGAAATCAATGCGGGCGATCTGAAGATCGATACTTTCCGCTCATCCGGCGCAGGCGGTCAGCACGTTAACACCACCGACTCCGCTATTCGTATTACCCACCTGCCAACCGGTATCGTGGTGGAGTGTCAGGACGAACGTTCACAGCATAAAAACAAAGCCAAAGCGCTGGCGGTGCTGGGCTCGCGTATTCATGCTGCAGAGATGGCCCGCCGTCACGCCGCCGAAGCCAGTACCCGACGCAACCTGCTGGGCAGCGGCGATCGTTCTGACCGTAACCGCACCTACAACTTCCCGCAGGGCCGCGTGACCGATCACCGGATCAACCTGACCATCTACCGTCTGGATGAAGTGATGGAAGGAAAACTCGACAGCCTGATTGAGCCGATTGTTCAGGAGTACCAGGCCGATCAGCTGGCGGCGCTGGCTGGTCAGGATTAATGGATATTCGTCACTGGCTGAAACAGGCGGTCGCCACGCTGTGCGGTGGTGATAGTCCGAAGCGTGACGCAGAGATCCTGTTAGGTTTTGTGACCAGCAAATCACGCAGCTGGTTAATCGCCTTTGATGAAACGGTGCTCAGCGACGAACAGCTGACGCAGCTGGATAGCCTGCTGGCGCGTCGCGCCCGCGGTGAGCCGGTGGCGCATCTGGTGGGCGAGCGCGAGTTCTGGTCGCTGCCATTGCGCGTCAATGACGCCACGCTGATCCCGCGCCCGGATACCGAACTGCTGGTTGAACAGGCGCTGGCGCATCTGCCCGCGACACCGGCAACCATTCTGGACATGGGCACCGGCACCGGAGCGATTGCGCTGGCGCTGGCCAGCGAGCGTCCCGATTGTCAGGTGACCGGCGTGGATCGCATTGAAGCCGCCGTTGAACTGGCGAGCAGTAATGCGCAGCAGCTCAGCCTCACCAATACCACCTTTCTGCTCAGTCACTGGTTCCAGGCGCTGATGCCACAGCGCTTTACCCTCATTGTCAGCAACCCACCCTATATAGATGCCAGCGATGTTCATCTGGAGCAGGGTGACGTGCGCTTTGAACCGCGCAGCGCGCTGGTAGCGGATGAAGCGGGACTGGCGGATCTGCGCACGCTGATCGAGCAGGCACCTGCGTGGCTGTTGCCGGGGGGCTGGCTGCTGCTGGAACATGGCTGGCAGCAGGGCGAGGCGGTCGCCACGCTGATGCGGCAAAAAGGCTATCACGCCGTGGAAACCGTCGATGATTACGGTGGCAATCCGCGTGTGACCTTAGGCCAGTTCCCTTCATAAAAGCGCTTTGAGAAGGATTCATGATGTTCGCCTTTTATCCCCTGATTAAAAATCTGCACATCTTAACGGTGGTGCTTACCGTGACGCTGTTCCTGCTGCGGTTTTACTGGCTGCGCCGTGGATCGGCAATGATGACGAAACGCTGGGTGCGCATCCTGCCGCACGCTAACGACACCCTGTTACTGGTGACCGGCGTCTCGCTGGTGATGATTACCCACTTCTATCCCTTTACACCGCAAGGAAGCTGGCTGACGGAGAAGCTTTTAGCGGTTATCATCTACATCGCCTTAGGATTTGTGGCATTGAGTCGCCGTCCACGCACTGATCGCACCCGCTGGATCGCTTTTCTGGTAGCGTTAATCGCCCTGGTGACCATCATTAAGCTGGCGCTGACCAAAATGCCGTTATGGGGATAGCATGACCTCGACCGAACAATTAGATTTCAGCCAGACACCGCTGTGTGAAGCGGTGATTGGTGCCACGCTTGCCATCCGCGCCGATTTCCCGGCGTTGTCGGTGGAAGCACAACTTGCGGCGTTAGTCGCCGAAGCACGTGACTATGTCAGCCATACTGAAGATGCTGACATGCAGCTCGAAAAGCTGCTGGAACTGTTCTATCGCCAGTGGGGATTTTGCGGTGCCAGTGGCGTCTACAATCTTTCTGATGCCCTCTGGATCGACAATGTGCTGAAGACCCGTCGTGGCACGGCGGTGTCACTGGGCGTTATCCTGCTGCACATCGCCGCCGAGCTGGAACTGCCGCTGATGCCGGTGATCTTCCCGACGCAGCTGATTCTGCGCGCCGACTGGATTGATGGCGATAAGTGGATGATCAACCCGTTTAATGGCGAAACGCTTGACCGGCACACGCTGGAAGTGTGGCTCAAAGGCAATATCAGCCCGACAGCGCGTCTGTATGACGATGATCTCGACGAAGCCAAAACCGTCACCGTGATGCGCAAGATGCTCGACACGCTGAAAGCGGCATTAATGGAAGAGAAGAAGATGGAGCTGGCGCTGAACGTCAGTCAGGTGCTGTTGCGTATCGATCCTGACGATCCCTACGAAATCCGCGATCGCGGTTTGATCTACGCGCAGCTGGAGTGCGAACATATCGCCCTGAATGATTTAACGTACTTCGTTGAGCAGTGTCCTGAAGACCCGGTCAGCGAAATGATCAAAGTTCAGATTCACGCAATCGAACAAAAACAGGTCACGCTGCACTAAGCGGACCCACTGAAAAGGAAAGGGCATGACACAGAAAGTCGTGAGTATTGGCGATATCAAAGTTGCAAACGATCTGCCATTTGTGCTGTTTGGCGGGATGAACGTTCTGGAGTCGCGCGACCTGGCGATGCGCATCTGCGAACACTACGTTACCGTCACCAGTAAGCTTGGTATTCCTTACGTATTCAAAGCGTCATTTGATAAAGCGAACCGCTCCTCTATTCACTCCTATCGTGGCCCTGGCCTGGAAGAGGGGATGAAGATTTTCCAGGAGCTGAAGCAGGCTTTCGGCGTCAAAATTATCACGGATGTGCATGAAGCGTCCCAGGCGCAGCCGGTCTCTGAAGTGGTTGATGTGATCCAGCTGCCCGCGTTCCTGGCGCGTCAGACTGACCTGGTGGAAGCGATGGCGAAAACCGGCGCGGTCATTAACGTCAAGAAGCCCCAGTTCGTCAGCCCGGGTCAGATGGGCAACATCGTTGATAAGTTCGCTGAAGGTGGCAACGAGCAGGTCATCCTGTGCGATCGCGGCAGCAATTTCGGCTACGACAATCTGGTTGTCGACATGCTCGGCTTTAACGTGATGAAGAAAGTCACCAAAAACAGCCCGGTGATTTTCGATGTCACCCATGCGCTGCAGACGCGCGATCCGTTTGGCGCAGCATCAGGCGGTCGTCGTGCTCAGGTGGCTGAGCTGGCGCGTGCCGGTATGGCGGTTGGCATTGCCGGTCTGTTTATCGAAGCGCACCCGGATCCTGAACACGCCCTGTGTGACGGCCCATCCGCGTTGCCGCTGGATAAGCTGGAGCCATTCCTGGTGCAGATGAAAGCGATTGACGATCTGGTGAAAAGCTTCCCGGAACTCGATACCAGCAAATAAGTTTGCAGTAAAAAAGAGCACTGAGTCGCTTAATAAGATGGTGGGAAAGTGCTGCTGGATTCGCTGTGAAATTGAGCCAGTTCAGAGAACAGGGGCAGATCGAAAAGACGCTAAAGCCATCCATGGCCGCTCGGCCCGCGCCGTCCCTGGCGCGGGACGCTTTTCTCCTCTGCCCCTGTTCCCTTCACGTCGAGTTCATCTGTTGCTGCCAGATGTATTCTGACCTGGGTTTTCAACGACAAAAAAAGAGCGATGATTCGCTCTTTTTTTTCGCCTGAAATCCGGTGACGTTACAGCATGATGGTCATCAGATAACCGATAAACAACGCCAGATGCGCGGCTCCATTTAGTACATTTGTGCGTCCGGTCGAGAAGGAGAGCTGACAGAGAATCAGCGACGCCATCATAATCACCATCTGCGGCGGCTCCAGACCAAATATCAGCTCCTGTCCGGTCAGGGTGGCGATAATGGTTACCGCCGGTACCGTGAGTGAGATGGTCGCCAGCACTGAACCAAAGAAGAGGTTCATGGCGCGCTGCACCTGATTCATCAGCACGGCCCTGATCGCCCCCAGGCCTTCCGGTGAGAGGATCAGCAGGGCCACCAGGAAACCGGTAAACTGTGCCGGTGCATTCAGATCCGTCAGCAGGCTTTCCAGCGTATTAGCATTCATCTTGGTCACGGCAATAACCGCAATCAGATGCACGATCAGCCAGCTGGTATGCCAGAAGCTGCTGTGGGCAGAGGGTTTGCCATGATGCGGGTCGCCATCATCGCTCTCATCTTCATGCTCATAGACAAACAGGCTCTGGTGGGTTTTGGTCTGAATCAGCAGGAACACGCCATACATCGCCGCTGAAATCGCCGCGATCAGCAGTGCCTGAGTGACAGAGAAATTACCGCCCGGCAGTGCGTTGGGAAACACCAGCACCAGAATCGCCAGGGGAAAGATAGCGATCAGATATTGCTTCACGCCCGCCAGATTCACGTATTGCGTCGCAAACTTATTACCGCCCAGCAGCAGCGCAAAGCCAACCAGTCCACCGGTTACAATCATCACGATGGAATAGAGCGTATCGCGCATCAGCCCGGGTGCAGCATCGCCGGTCGCCATCAGCGCCGAGATCAGGCTCACTTCCAGAATCACCACGGACAGACTCAGGATCAGAGAGCCATAGGGCTCGCCCAGCCGGTGCGCCAGCACGTCGGCATGTCGTACAACGCTAAAGGCGCTGCTCAGAATGGCAACCAGCGCCACTAAGTTGATACCGACTACAATCGGAAATGATGTGGTTGCACCAAAAAAATAGAGTATACCCAGCGTGATAAGGGGAAGTATCAGCGAGAATTCCTTGTGACGTGTTTTTTCATGTGAAGGCATTCACCATCCTCTCTGGTTAATGATTATCCGGACACAGCGAGTGCTGCTGTTAGAAATATAATCAGTTTTAGGGCAGGGCGCAGTTTATCTTTTCACCGGTCCGAACGGGAAAAATTTACTGCTTTTTACTTAAATGCAATAAATGGTCGAAGCGGTATTAACCTTGAGTTATCTCAAATATTGCAATATTAATCAGGCCACAACAACTTCTCTTTACCCATCTATCTGACCGCCAAATGCCGGAAAATCTGCTTATCATTGTAACTTGTGTGGCCTGTTTCTGGTTTTTAATTTGAAGTGGAGATAAGTGGCTGTTTGTATTTTTGTTCTGTTGCGCCAGGCTTAACAGGAATCCATAAACTGAGGAGCCGTTATGCCTTACTCTAAACGAACCGACTTACCTGACAACGTAAAACACGTGCTTCCCGCGCATGCGCAGGATATCTATCAGCAGGCATTTAACAGCGCGTGGGAAGAATATAAAGAGGCTAAGGATCGACGCGGCGATGATTCGCGGGAAGAGGTGGCGCACAAAGTCGCCTGGGCAGCCGTGAAAAAAGAGTATGAGAAAGGTGATGACGATAAGTGGCATCCTAAACGTTAACGCCGTCGCTAGCCTGTTCACGCCAAAGGGCCAGGATTATCTGGCCCTTTTTTTCATCTTCGCTATAAGGTTTATCTGGTTTTTTTTAACCTGCGACCGGAATCACGCTTGTAACCCCGCGCGGAAATAGATTAATGTCAATTTGATGAACGAAACGCAGCGCCGTTTTGGAGATCATGTTACAGGAGCCATTCTGCAGGACGCCGTTGACGTTGAGGAGGTCGCATTGCTTACCCGGGAATTTCTATTAAAAGCGGATTGTAAAACGTCGTTCGGGGATATCGAAGAGGCGTTGCTCTGGAGTTGCGAGCAGCGCGCGGCCTCGCTGGCAGCCACGCTGGCCTGTCGTCCCGATCACAGCCCGGTATGGATCTTTGGTTACGGCTCGCTGATGTGGAACCCGATTTTTGAGGCGGATGAAGTGGCGTCCGGTTCGCTGGAGGGCTGGCATCGTGCTTTCTGCCTGCGGCTGATTGCCGGACGTGGCACCGCCACGCATCCCGGCCGCATGCTGGCGCTGAAGCAGGGCGGCAGAACCACGGGTCTGGCGTTTCGTCTGCCGGAAGAGCGGCTGCATGAAGAGCTGGCGCTGCTGTGGAAGCGTGAGATGATCACCGGCTGCTATCTTCCAACCTGGTGTGAATTACAGCTGGAGGATGGTCGCAGCGTCACTGCGCTGACCTTTATTATGGATCCGCGTCATCCGCTGTATGAATCGGACTCCTGCCCGGAGGCGATTGCGCCATTGATTGCTGCGGCCAGCGGCCCGCTGGGCTCGAATGCGCAATATCTGTTTGCTCTGGAAGAGGAGCTGACCCGGCGCGGCATGGAGGAGGAAAGTCTGAGCCGGCTGGCCCATCAGGTGCGGACATTGCAGCAAGCCTGCCTGAAGCAGGCCTGAACCGGGGCTTAACCAGAGTAAAAGGGCGCGACACTGTCGCGCCCTTTTACGATCCGGCGGCGGATTACCGGGCTTAGTTACCCGGATTAATCAGCCAGGTGCCGGGCTTATCGATGGTCAGGGATTGAGTGTGCGTCTCACTGCCATTCTTAACGTCAATTTTGTACTGTCCCGCCGCCAGATTCAGCGCGGCAAATCCGCTGCTGCCCGGTTTTACCTCAACCGGCTGTCCGTTAAGCACCACGCTTTCACCGCTCTCCAGCTTAAGATAGACGGTCGCCAGCGCGGCCGGAACGGCAGCGGCTGACGGAATCGATGCGGGCGCCTGCGTCATGGCTGAGCTATTGTTAACCACTTCCGGTGTGGCACTGTGGCGATTCGCCAGCCAGATGGCGACAACCACGGCCAGAATGGCCACGGCAGCCAGGCCCAGCAATCCAGGCGACAGTTTACGCACCGTGCGCGGCGTCACCGGCTCGGCGGACGCGGCGGCATGATTCATCGCCATTACCACCGGCGCAGCAGCCTCAACCGGCTCCTCGACCGGCAGAGCAGGCGGCTCGCCCGGCACCGGGAAGCTGTTTACCACCGCTTCCACATCACTGACCGGCAGATCAATCAACGCGGCAAAGGCATCAATCGTTTGTGGGCGATCGCCTGGCTTCATTGCCAGCGCGCAGTCAATGGCATGCAGCAGCGGCAGTGAGTAGCCTTCGGGCTGGCGTTCCACCAGCGGCTGATAATTATCTTCAATGCAGCGCACCACGCTGACCGGCGGGGGATTACCGGTAATCAGGTTATGCAGTACCGCGCCCAGGGCGTAGATATCGGTCCACGGCCCCTGTTCAACTTCACCCTCTTCGCTGTATTGCTCAATTGGCGCAAAGCCAGGTTTAAGCATGATTTCCGTTTCGTCAGAGAGGTTGCCAATCTCTTTACGCGCTGAGCCAAAATCGAGCAGAACCGGCAGCTGGTTCTCCTGAATCTGAATATTGTCGAGCGAGATATCGCGATGCAGATAGCCGGCCTGATGGATGGTGCTGATGGCACCCAACAGCGGCGGCAGCAGGCGGCGGATCCAGGCTTCAGTGATCGACGCCGGGCTGGTTACCTGCCACTCTTTCAGCGTCATACCGCTGTAGTAGAGCGTGCCCATATAGGCTGTGCCGTTCTGCTCCCAGAAGCGCAGCACGTGCAGCAGTCCCGGATGATTAAAGCGGGCCAGCAGACGCGCTTCCTGAATAAAGCTGGTGAGCCCGGCATTAAACAGCTTCTGGAAACGCTCACCGCGCAGCTCCAGCGTTAAATCGGCGGCACGGACTGCCAGCGACACCGGCATGTACTCTTTGATTGCAATGGTGCGTTCAAGCTGGTGATCCCACGCGCGATAGACGATGCCGAAGCCGCCGCCTCCGATCACTTCCTTGATCTCAAACTCATTGAAACGGTATCCGTCAGGCAGGGCATTCGGAACGGTTTTCGGATTATCATTTGCCGACATAGTGAACTCTCTGTACACGGCCTGCTCGCCAGGCTGCGCGGTAATTAATTGATGTTACGCCAGGCACCAATGGCAGGATCAACCAGATCCGCGTGCAGGGTGTCGATGAGTAACACATTCACTTTTTGCTGTGGCATGAAATAGGGCGCCCAGTGGCTGCGCAACGTATCAACTCGCGATTTCACAGCGTCAGCATCCTGCTGCGCAGCATTCTTATCCATCTTTATCAACAGGGCACCATTGAAGCGCCAGACATGTTGTTTGGCATCAAAGGGCAGCACCAGCCAGCTATCATTCGCATCCGGGCGTGTCACAATCATGCGCTGATTGTTCGCGGCGATAACCTCCAGCTTGCTGTCCGGGATCGTCAGATTGGCGATGGGATAGCCCTGATAAAAGGTGACTGCCACCGGCGTTGGGTGGTCTGGGGTCGCCAGCATCAACTCACTTTTGCCTTCTGCCCAGCCATCCGGTGAGCACTGCTGCTTGCTGACATCCGGGATAAACAGGGTCTGGGCATTTTCATCCCAGGCGGTGCGAAAATGGCAGCCGCTGGGGAGATCAAAATGTTGCAGCGGCGTGCTGTTGGCGGGCCGAGACAGGTCGAGCGGTGCAGCATTACTCTCACTGGCGCTGGCGGTGGCATCTGCCATCACGATAGGACGCCAGTTCTGCAGCTTACTGGCGCTGCCGCTGGCCAGTACGCCACCCTCTTTACTGGTCATCTGCCAGGGCAGCTCGTCCAGTAATCCGCACTGATTAGCGAGCAGGGTGCCGACGCGCGGTAAAAAGGTGGTCAGCACCGCCGAATCCTTACTTTTGCCGGAGACGATGCGCAGTGGCAGCGTCTCTTTGCACCAGTCGTCAGGCGCTTTACTCACCACATTATCGATATAGACCTCCAGCGCCAGGCTGGGGGAGTAGACAACCCGATAATTTTCAGCCTGGGCATGAAAGGCAATCAGCAGGGTGATGATGCCGGGCAACCACAGTTTCATAAGGATCCTTGGAATCAAAAACGAGGCGGCAGAAAGCGTGCCGAATCAGCCAGTGAATAGAGCAGCGTTGCCTCCTCCGGCTCACCAATCCAGACCGCCAGTGCGCTGAGATTATCTTTCTTAACGTTGCGGCTCACCGCCTGTTCCATCAGAGCCAGCCACTCTTCGCAGGCATTCACCATGCGCAGCGCCTGTTCCATTTCATGACTGGCCAGATTCAGCCAGAAGCCATCGGTGCAGACCAGAAACGCGTCACCATCCTCCAGCGCAATCTCCTGCGAAAAGCTCACTAAGCGAGGCGGTTCAGCGCCGAGCGCATTATAGAGTAAATTACTGTTAATGCCGGTATTTTCATAGCCCGCTTCTTTCAGCTGTTGGGCCAGACTATGATCGCGAGTGACCTCATGAAGCACGCCGCGGCGGAAGTGGTAAACCCGGCTGTCACCGGCATGCGCCCACCATGCGCGCTGTTTTTCGCGGTCGATAAACAGGGCCGCCAGCGTGGTGCTCATGCGTGAATATTTCGGATTTTTACCCTGTGCCTCATGCAGCGCTAAGCGGCACTGTTCAATCGCCTGATGGGTTATCTCCGGCGTCAGGTCGGCGTGCGCCTGTAACTTGCTCAGCAGGGTGTCACGCACCAGCTGTGCCGCCATCTCGCCGCCGGGCAGACCGGCCACGCCATCGCAGACCACAAAGCAGGCTTTACGCTCATCCAGCTCTGCGCCGGTGCGATCCTGATTCTCATCGCGTAGCCCCTGCTGGCAGCGGCTGGCAAAAACGATTTTCATGGTTCATCTACTCGCGTCTGAGAGTCCTTATACTGATTCACCTCCATGTCATAGGCATGGAGAAAGGCCTCGCCAAACAGCGTATGGAAATCATCTTCGATCTCTCCGGCCGTACGCTGATAATTACGGGTGAAGTAGTCCCACAGCGCCGCCTTCTTCATGGC
Source organism: Pantoea sp. EKM20T (assembly GCF_011800485.1). Taxonomy (NCBI): domain Bacteria; kingdom Pseudomonadati; phylum Pseudomonadota; class Gammaproteobacteria; order Enterobacterales; family Erwiniaceae; genus Pantoea; species Pantoea sp. EKM20T. Next base: position 70,496 of record NZ_JAALFW010000003.1, read on the forward strand.
GGAAAAGGGCATTTTTGACACCACGCCATCGGCACGCGCCTGCTCTTCCAGCCGCTGCGGATTAAAGGATTGCAGCATCGCCGCAATAATGGCGCGGATACCGGCAATCATCCCCAGCTGGTGGGCCTGCAAATCGACCAGGGCATCGCGTACCGCCTGTTCCGGCGGCATAAACCCGGGCATCTGGCTCTGGTACATCTGCATCAGCACGGTTTTGCCGGAGGGCAGGATCTTGAACGGGTTGTTGGCCTCATTCAGGATCATCGTCATGTCCGCTTTGACACCACGCTTGAGAATGGATCGCGAAGAGAGCAGCGCGACGGTGCCCTGGGAAAAGAGGCTCAGCATCCGGCCAGTAATGCGCATCTGCTCTTCATCCACCGGCGTGGCGTGACCGTTGCTCAGCCCCATCCCCTCCAGCAGTGCGGCGATTAGCCGATCCTGATCCACCGGCTGCGCCGTCAGCGCCCGACGCGGCTCGCTGGCCTGGGGATCGATAGCCAGTCGCGCATCGTTGTGGCGCTCGTGGCGTGAGGGCGTTGCCTCACTGACCAGCAGCCGGTCCTCAACCTCATGATGTTCGTGGATGCCCAGCGGATTCGCGGGCTGAGCGCTGTCGCCAGCAAACAGCGCCAGCGGATCGCTCTGCGTGTCGTGGCAGGCGGGGTCTCGTACTTCCAGCGCATAGTCACCGATGCGCAGCGCATCGCCATGCTTCAGCACGACCTGCATGCCGCGACCCAGGGTAATGCCGTTATGCTCCACCGGGGTCACGCTGCCCTGGTTCGTCAGACGGCACTCTCCGTCATGCGACAGGTGAACCAGCGCCTGCAGACGCGAAATGGCCCGAGTCTCATCTGGCAGCACCAGATCGTTGTCCTGACTGCGGCCAATGGTGCCGCCAGGCGGTTGAAACGCGACGCTTCTGACCGGAACATCCGTAGTGCATTGCACAATGGTAAATTGCATGAGTTATCCCAGATTGAACGGCAAACGCTTCCGGCCTCACTCGAACATGGGAGGATAGAGGCCATTACGTCCCGGCTGTGAACCTGCCGCCGGGTTAAACAGTAACGAAAACAGTTGCGCGGTGAGGTTGCCGCTGTGCTTGTGGGTCGCGTGGGCAAAACCATCACTGCGGTTACTCCACCAGTAGCTCATATGCTGCTGAGGGTCGAAACGTTCAGCCACTTCACGCCAGCTCAGCGTGCAGGGCAGATCCTGAAAACCGATCACATCCATGATTTCAGAGGGCTTCCTGGCCGGCACCAGCAGCGGTGGCAAAGCCTGTATCTGCTGCTCTAACTGCTCGCCGTTCAGCGGTGTCTGAACCGCCCGTAACAGTGTCGCGCCCAGATCCTGAAACCAGTCGCCGGAAATGGTCAGCTGAGCAGGATGCCACTGAGCCAGCGTGAAGCTGTGCAGGGCCAGCAGCGGCCAGGCGCGTCCGACGCGGTCACAGGAGGGCAGCAGACAACCCATCTGTATCTGCGGTCGGGTCGCGGTAACCGGCAGCACAAAGTTCCACACCGGCGCGTGGAGAAAGTCCGCGCTGTAGGAATACGCCTGCTGATGCCAGTGCATTAATCCCTGCTGGAACCAGTGATTCCACGGGCTAATCTGTTGCTCGCTCAGTCGATGGTGCAGAAAGTCACCGGTCGACGGCAGCTTGCCATACCAGCCGGGGGCCGTGTAAGCAGCCATGTTCACCTCACCATTACTCGCTATGCGAGTTTGATTGCGGGGCCGGGTGCCGCGGCGCTACCGCCAGCATGCCGCCCGCCTGGTCCGCAATTTTCAGATTCTCTGCAAGCTTGCGCATCATCAGTGCATTATCACGTGCATAAGGCGACGACTGAATCTGCTGATCCAGCAGCTGGCTCAGGTGCCAGTCAAGCTGCTGCAGGTCACGGGCGCTTACCGTATCGGGCAGTGAGCGCTGTAAATTTTGCAGCAGCCAGGCCCGTAAAAATTCGCCATCATAATTACGCGGTTGATAGAGCATCTGATAGGCGCGCAGCGCATTGCGGCTGTAGGCGTTATCATCACCCGGGTCGTTGCGCAGGATATTCGTGATCTGCTGCGCCACACGCGGCAGCAACAAAGACTTAAGCGCATTTTGATAAAGCACCCAGGCGGCATCGCTAATCTGATTACCCCGGTATAAGCCCGCCCGCATAGTAAGCGGCGGATTATCGAGGGAAAAGCGCGCCGAGAGCGGCAACTTCACCAGGTTATTAAGAAAGGGTAGCAGATCAAAAATATTATCAGCAGGCTGATGAATCACCTGCTGACTTTGCTCACGGATAAGTGGTACCCGTGCGGCAACCTGCTGCAGATACTGTTGATTTTGGTAGTAACTGATGCCCCACAGGCTGGAGGCGATCAGCAGGGCGCCTGCCAGCACGCCGTAGCCAATCCAGTGGAACAGCTGATTACGGTACTCCCAGCGGCGATTACTGCCGGCCAGGCCGCTCTCTTTGAATATCAGATCGCTGAGCAGGTCACGAATAAAGAAGCTCTGGCCTTTGTTGCCGGGAATCGGACTGTTGCGATTAACGCTGTCCCAGGCCGCGATCGAGTGATCGCCCGCCTGACGTAACTGCAGTTTGCGGCTCAGTTCACCCATCACCCGATCAAACGGCAGGCCTTCCTGGGTGCCGCTGGTGAAGAAGAGGCCGCGCGGGCTCCAGGCGACCGCATCCTGATGGTCAGAAAAAACGATATCCAGATATTCGTTCAGCAGTGGACGCAGCGAGGCGAACTCCTGCGGGAAGAGGAAGCACTCAGCGCGCTCGTTCAGGTCGCGCTCATGGGTCATCTGCTCCGCCAGTTGTTGCTGGAGCTGCTGTTCCAGCCGCTGAAACTGCTGGCCAAAATGGCGATGCCAGTCATCTTTGTGCGGCTTGCCCAGCTCCCAGTTGAACGTGAAGCCCCAGATAGCGTCACGCCGCGCTTTATCAATCGAGCCGAAGTAGCTCATAAAGCCTTTCAGCAGATCGGTTTTGGTGACCATCACATAAACCGGGAAGTGAATACCGGTCTGCTGATGCAGTTCTGCCATGCGCTCACGCAGCGCGCTGGCCTGGGCGAAACGCGCTTCGGCTGAATCACTCAGCAGATCGGCGACGCTGATGGTCATGATCACACCGTTAATCGGCTGGCGGGTGCGATAGCGTTTCAGCAGATTGATAAAACTGTGCCATTCCGCGGCATCTCGCACGCGCTGGCTCTCCTGCAACGCATAACGACCGGCGGTATCAATCAGCACCGCGCTGTCAGTAAACCACCAGTCACAGTTGCGGGTGCCCCCGACGCCGCGGACCGCATTTTTGCCCAGCGTATCGGTCAGCGGGAAATCGAGGCCGGCATTAAACAGCGCGGTGGTTTTACCGGCGCCGGGCGCACCCATGACCAGGTACCAGGGCAGCTGATAGAGATAATTAGCGTTAAAGCGTGAGAGCAGGTTCCCGCTATGACGACGGCCAAACTGGGTGCGTTTCAGCTGCATCGCAGCTTCGCTGAAGCGCTGGTTGAGCCGCTCTTCGGTCATCTGACGTTCCGCCGGGTCGTCGTTGCCCGACAGCTGAAGCTGGGTCAGTAAGCGGCTGTTGAACCAGGCACGATAGAGCGACGGGATCAGCTGGAACAGGATCCAGAGAAAATAGAGGGCGCTTACGGTGAGCTGGCGAGGCAGTACGGGTTCCAGTGGGCGCGATTCGCCCCATGACCAGAACGGTCCCAGCATCCAGACCAGACAGCTCAGCGCCGTGACGCCAATAAAGCTCCACAGCAGGCGATGCGTTAGCAGCAGGCGAAGGGAGGCGCGCATTATTGTGCTCCTTGATGATTACTGAGCGTTTCAGGCGCGGCAAACAGGGTGATTTCAACGCGGCGGTTGCGGGTCCGGTTTTCGCTGCTGTCGTTGGGCAGCAAGGGGTCGCTGTCGCCGCGGCCTTCGGAGCGAACCGTATGGCCGTCAGCCAGTTGCAGTTGTAACAACTGGGTGATGGCGCGGGCGCGGGCAAATGAGAACTCATAGCTGGAGGCAAAGCGGCTGTTATCCACCGGATGATCATCGGTAAACACCGACACCAGAATAGTCCCTTTGACATCTTTCATCGCGGTTGAGACGCGGGCCAGCAGGGCGCGCCCGACCGGATTGATCACCGTGCCCTGTTCGGCGAACAGTTTGTCCGCGGGGATGATCACTTTGCTGCCAAAGGCACCATCGCTGACCTCAAGCTGCCCGGCTGCAATCACATCATTCAGGCGCTGACGCAGATCGAGCAGCGCCTGCGGGGAAGAGGGACGACGGCCCGCGGTAATCTGCGGCAGCGGCGTCTGATAGATGGTACGCAGCAGCGGTTCGGCGGCATTACCGAGACGCCAGTTCAGGCCGCTGTAGATCAGGCAGCCGATCAGCGCGACCAGCATGGCACAGGCCCAGAGCGGCACCATCGGGCGGGCGAGGGTGCTAACCAGCGGATGCACTTCAACCAGTGGCGGTTGCGCTGTCTGGCGCTGGGCACGCGTTTCGTCAATCAGGGTTTTCAGGCGTTTACGGATACCATCGCACTGGGCGCGACCATTTTCACTGCCGCGATAGCGGCCTTCATAGCCTAGCAGCAGACAGTATTGCACCACTTCCAGCAGCCAGAGGTGTTGTTGCGGGCTTTGTGAAATGCGCGACAGCAGTTGAAAGAATTTCTCGCCGCCCCAGCTTTCATTATGGAAGGTCACCAGCATGCCATTGCCAGACCAGACGCCGCGCGTGCCCCAGGGGGTTTGCGCTGCCGCTTCATCGAGCGCGCTGCAGATGCAGTAACGCGCGCCGATAATCATCTCAAACGGCAGCCCTGCCTGTTTACAGCGTTGTTCAAACTGGCGGATTTCATCGATCAGAGACTGGCGCAGACCCGCAGGGTCATCGTGGGTGGCTGCCTGACGAATTTGCACCACCGCGTTCAGCAGTGGCGCCGCAGCCTGAAGTAAGAGATTCTCATTGCCTGAGGGGGTCGCCTCACGCGCAGGGGATTCCACAGTCATTAATTCGTGATCTTCCAGCCAATGGCAAATCCCTGTACCCGCAGCCCGGGACGGTTCTGCGGGCAATATGCGCCGGATTTCATATTCAGTCTAAGATCCAGGTCGCGGTATCGTTAGTCCGGCAGGCTTTGCTGGCGCCACCGACGGCCACACAGACCTGTTTCGTTTTGCGGGGACGGGGACGATCGCTCTGCACGGTGGCATCGTAACGGCTGCTTTCTACACCCGCTTTTAACGGCACATAACCGATCAGCGGGCCGTCAGCCTGGTCAGCAATCGCCAGCCAGCTGTGTTCCACATTACCTAATACTTCGAACGGTTTACCCGTTTCGAGATAGCGAACCACTTTGCCGCCGTAATCAGGCGAGGTCATGACGGATGCGCCATAAAGCGCCCGCCAGGTCTGATTGACCGGCTCAAATTCAGTCGGTGCCGCGACAGCGTGTCGATGGACCAGTTTGACGCCGTTAATTTCGCTGGTAACCAGCGTATCGTCAGTGACGGGCGGCGGCGGGGCCTTACAGCCTGCCAGGGTAAGAACCGCCAGCAGCGTTAACGCAAGACTCTTTTTCACCATGTTCCTCGTGATCTCATCAAAGTATCTGCATATTGCCAGGCCCGATGCCATGGGGCGATCTTTATCGCGCCGCATCGTGCCGAAATTCTGTTTTTAAAAAAAGGGTCAGATTACATCGGGATAGTAACGCATTCAGTTTACCTAAGACTTTTGAGAATTCAAACCATTGCACCCGCTGCTGATGCGTGATAGCAGGCGCTTTACGGGCGGGTTTCGGTATAAGAAAAGCGCCAGGTAATGTGATAGTTAAATCGAACTGAATTATCGCAGAGACAAACTGGTTGAGAACAGTGCCGCGCATTCTGACATGCAATGAATCCGATTGGAAACTATTAAGATTTACTAATAACTTGTTGCCGAAAAAATTTATCAGTTTGCGTTAAGAAACTTATCAAAATCAGATTTTACGCCCCTGCTCAGACCCTCTTTTTTCAGGAAAGCGGCACGCCTTTTGCTTCTGAAAGGTTTTAACCGCACTGAGGTGAGCAATGAGGGACGCCCTGACCTGGCTGCAGGCATCACGCGCGAGCGATATCGCCAGCCTGCAACGTCTTCTGGAAACCGGCGAGCTGATGGCTGCCGTCAGTGAACTGGTCCATCGGTTGCAGCGGGAACGTGGCGCAAACAATCTCTGGATCTGCTCTGACGGAGCGCTGTTCAGCGCCGAACGTCATGCCCGCCAGCAGGAGGTCAGCGCCGGCCTGGAGCATTTTTATCAGGCGCTGCCGGCCGCCATAGCGCAGCCCGGCTACAGCCGCTTCTGCAACCTGATTGCCGCTGCCCTGCAGGCGCTGGCCGGACTGCCTGCGCTGCGCCAGCAAATCAGCCAGCGTGAGCTTGATCAGGCCGCGGCGATGGCCGCCTTTAACCAGGTTATCCGTACTTTACTCAATCTGGTGTTTGAGGCGGCCGACACCGCCAGCTATCCCGGCATCTCCCGTGCACTGATCGCCCTGTTCAGTTTTATGCAGGGCAAAGAACTGGCCGGGCAGGAGCGGGCCATCGGCTCAGCCGGCTTTGCGGCGCGTCAGTTCACCCCCGACCAGCGCAGCCAGATGGTCGCCCTGATTGCGGCACAGGAGCAGAGCTTTATCACCTTCCGGGAGTTTGCTGACAGCGCCGCGTGTGAATCCTGGCAGCCGCTGGCTCAGGCCAGCCGCGACATCGAACGCCTTCGTCGCATCGCCTGCACCGGCGGCCGTTGTGATGAGACCGGCGCGCTGCACTGGTTTTCCCTGCTCTCTGAGCGGCTGGATCAGATGAAAATGCTGGAGGATGCCCTGACGGCGACATTGATGCAGCGCTGCCGGGCTGCCATTGATCAGGCACAACAGCAGGCGGCAGGAACAGTGGTGCAGGGCGACAGCAATTTTTCGCTTTACGTCTCCGGGGCGGACTGGCTGCCTGGCGCGGCGGCGCTCGACAGCGACGGTCTGGCCCCGCAGCTGGGGCGCTCGGTGCTATCGCTGATTGGCGAACAGTCGCAGCGTTTGCAGCAGCAGGCGGATGAACTGGCGGCGATGCGCGCCTCACTGGACGAGCGGCGGGTGATCGATCAGGCCAAACACTGGCTGATGCAGCAGCAGGGTTTCACAGAAGAGGCCGCCTGGCAGGCATTACGCAAAAGTGCGATGAATCAGAATAAGCGGGTACTGGAGATCGCGCAGGCGGTACTGGCGGTAGCGAAGACCCTGAGCAACTAACCCGGATGAGGTAGCTGCACAACCTTTGTGCGTGATCTGCGTCAGAAACGTGCAAAAGCGGTTAATTTTTCAACAGTGCGTCACCGCAGATCGGCATTAAGGCTGTTTCGGCGATCTGGCACATCCTTTGCTTAATCCCTATAGAGAGTACGCATTGCTCCCGCCAATGGCGGTGGGGTCAGTGCTTTGGATAAAGGCGTCCATCCGCAGGCTTCGGCTTGTCGGAGGACGCCTTTTTTTATTTCTGTTCAGGGGCAACAAGATGAGCAAAACGCCATTTTCACTGACACGACGTCAGGCGCTGATCTCCGGCGCCGCGCTGGGTGCGGCCTGGATCGTTCCGGGATTACGAAATGCGGTCTGGGCAGCGGGATCAGATGCGCCAGAAAAAGCGCAGGTGCGGGTCGGCTTTATCCCGCTCACTGACTGCGCGCCGGTGGTGATGGCCTCTGTGAAAGGCTTCGACAAAAAGTATGGTCTCACATTGCAGGTCAGCAAAGAGGCGAGCTGGGCGGCGGTGCGCGACAAACTGACCTCCGGTGAGCTGGATGCGGCGCATGTGCTCTACGGCATGATCTACGCCCTGCAACTGGGCGTAGCGGGTCCGCAGCACGACATGGCGAACCTGATGACGCTCAACCATAACGGCCAGGCGATCACCCTGTCGAACCAGCTGAAAGCCAGTGGGGTCACCGATGCGGCCAGCCTGAAAAAGGCCATTGATGGCAGCGCCAAAGGCAGCTTTACCTTCGCCCATACCTTTCCGACCAGCACCCATGCCATGTGGCTCTATTACTGGCTCGCCAATGCGGGCATCCACCCGTTTGATGACGTGCGCACCGTGGTCGTGCCGCCGCCGCAGATGGTGATGAACATGAAAATTGGCAACATGAGCGGCTTCTGCGTTGGTGAGCCGTGGAACCAGCGCGCCATCAGCGACAACATCGGTTTTACCGCCGCCACCAGCCAGCAGATCTGGCCGGAGCATCCGGAAAAAGTGCTCGGCACCCGCGCAGAGTGGGTGAAAGAGAACCCCAACACGGCCCGTGCACTCACCGCCGCTGTGCTGGAGGCCGCGCGCTGGATTGATGCCTCGGACGACAACCGCCGCGAAACCGCGCAGGTGTTAGCCGGCCGCGCCTGGATCAATACCAAAGTGGAGACGTTACAGGGTCGGATGCTCGGTCAGTATCAGAACGGCCTGGGGCAGTCGTGGCAGGACGCTCACCCGATGCGCTTCTTTGACAACGGCAACGTCAGTTTTCCCTGGCTCTCAGACGGCATGTGGTTCCTGACCCAGATGAAACGCTGGGGCCTGCTTGCCAGCGATCCCGACTACCTCGCGGTGGCGCGCCAGATCAACCGCATCGACATCTACAAACAGGCCGCCAGCGCGGTCGGACAGGTTGCACTGCCCGCCAGTGAAATGCGCAGCAGTACCTTCATCGACGGCAAGGTCTGGGATGGCAGCGATCCTGCCGCCTATGCCGCCAGTTTCGCTATCAAACGTTAAGAGAGGTTGCTATGAAAACTGACGCGCGCGCCCTGGCGCAGCCGGTGCAGAGTCACAACAGTGCCACCGTTATTCCGTTACAGGTCACCCCGAAAGCCGCAGCCCGTCCGGCGCGTCTGCGTCCGCTGTTGCAGCGCGCCATTCCCGCCACCGGTGGCCTGTTATTAATGCTGCTGGTGTGGCAGATCGCGGCGCTGTCGCAACCGGGTTTCCCTTCGCCTTACGCCACCTGGCAGGCCGCTCAGGTCCTGTTCGCTGACCCGTTCTACAGCAACGGCCCCAACGATCAGGGCATCGGCTGGAACGTGCTGGCGTCGCTGCAACGCGTCGGCATTGGATTCGGCCTGGCCGCGCTGGTCGGCATTCCGGCGGGCTTTTTAATCGGTCGCTTTAGCTTTATGGCGCAGATGTTCAATCCCGTCATCGCCCTGCTGCGGCCGGTGAGTCCGCTGGCCTGGCTGCCGATTGGCCTGCTGCTGTTTCAGCGCGCCGAGCCTGCCGCCAGCTGGACCATTTTTATCTGTTCGATCTGGCCAATGATCATCAACACCGCCGAAGGGGTACAGCGTATCCCGCAGGATTACCTCAACGTGGCGCGGGTGTTACAGCTCTCTGAGTGGACGGTGATGCGCCGGATCCTGCTGCCCGCCGTGCTGCCCGCGGTGCTGACCGGGGTCCGTCTCTCTATCGGCATCGCCTGGCTGGTGATCGTCGCCGCCGAAATGCTGACCGGCGGACTGGGCATCGGCTTCTGGATCTGGAATGAGTGGAACAACCTCAACGTGGAAAACATTCTGGTCGCCATTCTGGTCATCGGCGTAATCGGGCTGCTGCTGGAACAGGGGCTGATGCTGCTGGTCCGTCGTTTTAGCTGGGATAAATAAGGAGAGCACGATGCAACAGATCATTCGCGTCCAGCAGGTCAGCCAGCGTTTTGCCACCGCCAGCGGCGAGTTTCTGGCGCTGGACAATGTCAGTTTTGATATTCACGAAGGGGAAACCCTGAGCCTGATCGGCCACTCCGGCTGCGGCAAATCGACGCTGCTGAACCTGATTGCCGGTTTAACCCGGCCCAGCAGCGGCGTGCTGCTGTGTGATAACCGCGAAATCACCGGCCCCGGCCCGGAGCGCGCGGTGGTGTTTCAGAACCATTCGCTGCTGCCGTGGCTGACGGCATTTCAGAATGTCGAGCTGGCGGTGCAACAGGTGTTTAAAGGGCGCTTCAGCAAAGCGGAGATGCGTGACTGGATCGAGCACAACCTTAACCGGGTGCAGATGAGCCATGCCATGCACAAGCGGCCCGGCGAAATATCCGGCGGTATGAAGCAACGCGTCGGTATTGCGCGGGCGCTGGCGATGAAGCCACGCGTGCTGCTGCTGGATGAGCCGTTTGGCGCGCTGGACGCCTTAACCCGCGCTCATCTGCAGGACAGCGTGATGCGCATTCAGCAGGAGCTGAACACCACCATCGTGCTGATTACCCATGACGTGGATGAAGCCGTGCTGCTGTCAGACCGGGTGCTGATGATGACTAACGGCCCGGCGGCGCAGGTTGGCGAGATCCTCACTGTCGATCTGCCACGTCCGCGTTCACGGGTGGCGCTGGCGGATGAGCCGCGCTACCACCAGTTGCGACAGAAAGTGCTGCATTTCCTCTATGAAAAACAGACGACTGCGGCGTAAGGAACAGACCATGAAGCAACGGTTGCTGGTGATAGGTAATGGCATGGCGGGAATGCAGATGGTGGAGAGCCTGCTGCAACGTGCACCGCAGCGCTTCGCCATCACGGTCATTGGCCGCGAGCCGCACGGCAATTACAACCGTGTGCTGCTCTCGCCGGTGCTGGCGGGTGAAACGCCGTTCAGTGAAACGCTGATCCACGATCGCGACTGGTATGAGCGGCACGGCGTCACGCTGCTATCCGGCGAAACCGTGCTGCAGGTCGATCTGGCGGCACGTACAGTGCAGACCGATTATCGCCAGCTGGGCTGGGATCGGCTGGTGTTTGCCACCGGTTCACAGCCCCGTTTGCCCGCCATTCCCGGCATCAACGCGGATTGCGTACTGGGTTTTCGCAGTATCGCCGACGTCCGGCAACTCCTGGCGTGCCAGGGACCGGTGGTGGTGTTGGGCGGTGGTTTTCTCGGCATTGAAGCGGCGGCGGCACTCTGTGCCCGTGGGCGTGAGGTTACGCTGGTTCATCACAAACCCTGGCTGCTGGATCGCCAGCTGGATGCAAAGGCGGGCGAGCTGTTGCTGACGGCACTCCAGCAGCGCGGTATTCGCTGCGTGCTGAACAGCGGACTCACGGCGATTGACGAGGCGGGTGTGACGCTGACCAGCGGTCGTCACTGCGCCGCCACGCAGGTGGTGATTGCCATCGGCGTTCAGCCGGAGATAACGCTGGCGCAGGCAGCGGGTCTGCCGTGTCAGCGCGGCATTCTGGTCGATGGGCAGTTACGCACAGCGGTCCCGTCGGTGTACGCCGTAGGCGAGTGCTGCGAAATTGCCGGCGAAACCTTTGGCCTGGTCGCACCCTGCCTGACGCAGGCGCAGATTCTGGCCGCACAGCTGGCGGGGTCGCCACTGGCGGATTTTGTCAGCCAGCCGCAGGCGACGCGGCTCAAAGTCAGTGGCATTTCGCTGTTCAGCGCCGGGGATGTCAGTGAGGCACCCTCCATCAGCAGTTTTGATCCGATCTCCGGCGACTACCGCCGTCTGTTTCTTCGTCAGGGCCGCCTCTGTGGCGTATTGCTCTCTGGCGACACCCGGCAGGGTCCCGCGCTGCTGGCGCGTCTGCTGCACACCGAAGCTGTCACGCTCGAAGCCCTGTTCGATTCCCGTCAACCTGAACCGCAGCCGCAGGCTGCAGAGAGTCCTGAGATGAGTAAACCGGTATTAGCCGTGGTGGGTCACGGCATGGTCAGTCACCACTTTCTTGAACAGCTGGTTGCCCGCGAACTGCATCAGCACTACCACATGGTGGTTTACGGCGAGGAGCGTCAGCAGGCTTACGATCGGGTGCATCTGTCGGACTATTTCAACGGCAAAACGGCCGACGATCTGTCGCTGGTCAGCGCGGACTTTTTTACCCTGCACGGCATCGAACTGCGCAGCGGCTGCGCAGTCGTAGCGATCGATCGTCAGCAGCGCAGTCTGCGTGACAGCGCGGGCAATGAGCTGGCGTGGGATAAGCTGGTGCTGGCCACCGGCTCGCGTGCTTTTGTACCGCCGGTACCGGGCCACGACGACGAACGCTGCTTTGTCTACCGCACGCTGGACGACCTTGATGCCATTGCCGCCTGCGCCCGCAATAGCCAGCGCGGCATTGTGATTGGCGGCGGCCTGCTGGGTCTGGAGGCGGCAAATGCGCTGCGGCAGCTCGGGCTGGAAACGCATGTGGTGGAGTTTGCGCCACGCCTGATGGCAGTGCAGCTCGATGAGGGCGGTGCGCTGATGCTGCGCCAGAAGATCGATGCGCTGGGCGTCACGGTTCACACCTCAAAACAGACCGAACTGATTGAGCGTCAGACCAACGGTAGCGTGGTGCTGCGCTTTGCTGACGGCAGCAGTTTACCCGGCGATCTGGTGCTGTTCTCCGCCGGTATCCGGCCGCGCGATGAGCTGGCACGTGAAGCGGGCCTGACGCTGGGACCGCGCGGCGGCATTGAGATTAACGATCGCTGCCAGACCAGCGATGAAGAGGTGTTTGCCATTGGTGAATGCGCATTGTGGAACGGTCAGATCTTCGGTCTGGTCGCGCCAGGCTATCAGATGGCACGCGTGCTGGCCGGGCATCTGGCGGCTGAATCCACCGCCTTCAGCGGCGCGGACATGAGTACCAGACTGAAACTGCTGGGGGTGGAGGTGGCGTCGTTTGGTGACGCGCATGGCCGCACGCCGGGCAGTCAGCACTATCACTGGACCGACGGGCCAAAAGGCATCTACAAGAAAATCGTGGTTTCTGCCGACAGCACCCGGCTGCTGGGCGGCGTGCTGGTCGGTGACAGCAGCGACTACGCCACGCTGCTGCAGATGATGCTCAATGAGTTACCGCTGCCTGCCGCGCCAGAAAGCCTTATCCTGCCTGCGCTGTCGGGGGCGCCGAAAGCGCCAGGCGTCGCGGCGTTGCCTGACAGCGCCCAGGTCTGCTCCTGTCACAACGTCAGCAAGGGCGAAATCTGCGCGGCGGTGAAAGGCGGATGCGGTGAGATGAGCAGCATCAAAAGCTGCACCAAAGCGGCTACGGGCTGCGGCGGCTGTGCGGCACTGGTAAAACAGGTGATGGAGTTTGAGCTGGAAAACCTCGGTGTCGAGGTAAAAAAAGATATCTGTGAACATTTCAGCTATTCGCGCCAGGAACTTTATCACCTGGTGCGGGCCGGTGAGTTCAGAACCTTTGATGCGCTGCTGACGTCACATGGTCGGGGGCAGGGTTGTGAAGTGTGCAAACCGCTGGTGGCGTCACTGCTCGCCTCATGCTGGAACGACTATCTGCTAAAACCGGCGCATCTGCCGTTGCAGGACACCAACGACCGCTATTTCGCCAATATCCAGAAAGATGGCACCTATTCGGTGGTGCCGCGCGTCCCGGCGGGCGAAATCACGCCGCAGGGGTTGATCGCGATTGGCGAGGTGGCGGCGCGTTACGATCTTTACACCAAAATCACCGGCGGTCAGCGTATCGACCTGTTTGGCGCGCGGCTCGATCAACTGCCTGATATCTGGCAGACGCTACTGGCGGCGGGTTTTGAAACCGGTCACGCCTACGGCAAGTCGCTGCGCACTGTGAAGTCCTGTGTGGGGTCGACCTGGTGCCGCTACGGCGTGCAGGATTCAACCGCTTTCGCCATTGCGCTGGAGAACCGCTACAAGGGGCTGCGCGCCCCACACAAGATCAAGATGGCGGTATCGGGCTGTACCCGCGAATGTGCGGAAGCGCAGAGCAAAGATATCGGGGTGATCGCCACGGAAAAGGGCTGGAATCTCTATGTGTGTGGCAATGGCGGCATGAAGCCGCGCCACGCCGACCTGTTCGCCAGCGATCTCGATGATGCCACGCTGCTGCGTTATGTCGACCGCCTGCTGATGTTCTATATCCGCACCGCAGACAGGCTGCAGCGCACCAGCGTCTGGATGGACAATCTGGAAGGCGGCCTGGACTATCTGCGTCAGGTGGTGATTGAGGATAGCCTCGGTCTGGGCGAGACGCTGGAGCAGGAGATGCAGCGGGTGGTGGACGCGTATCAGTGCGAGTGGCAGACCACGCTGGCGGATCCTTCACGACTTGCGCTGTTTACCCCTACGGTCAACAGCGATCGCCCGGATGAGACGCTGCACTACAGCCGGGTGCGCGGTCAGCGTCAGCCGGAGGCCGTTACCGATCGTCCGCTGTTACCGCCGCCAGCCGAGCCGTGGAGCGCGGTGTGTACACTGGAGGCGATTCCTCAGCAGGCGGGGATCGGGGCGCGACTGGGTAGCGAACGTGTTGCGCTGTTCCGCTTTGGCGATGCGCTTTTTGCGCTGGAAGACCGCGAACCCGGCAGCGACGCCAGCGTGCTCTCACGTGGGATCCTTGGCGATGTGGGCGGCGAGCCGGTGGTGATCTCCCCGCTCTATAAGCAGCGGATACGGTTGCGTGACGGACAGAGCCTGGATAACCCGCAGCATCAGCTGCGCTGCTGGCCGGTGAAGTTGGAAGCGGGTCAGATCTGGCTGGCAAATCGTCCGCTGGATCAGCTGGCGCAGGCATCATGAACAGTACCTGTCCCTATTGCGGCGTCGGCTGTGGCGTCTGCGTCACCCCGCAGGGGGCGCATCAGGCAACCGTGATCGGCGATCCGCACCATCCCGCGAATGCAGGTCGGTTGTGCGTAAAAGGCGCAGCGCTGGGCCAGACCCTGACGCCGCAAGGGCGTTTGCTGAACGCCGAGGTTAACGGGCAGCGCGTCAGCCTGGACGCTGCGCTGGATGCGGTGGCGGCGGGATTGCGGGCGGTTATCGATCAGTATGGCCCGCAGGCGGTGGCGTTTTACGGCTCCGGCCAGCTGTTGACCGAGGATTACTACGTCGCCAATAAGCTGATGAAGGGCTACATCGGTGCAGCCAACATCGATACGAATTCGCGTCTCTGCATGGCGTCGGCGGTGGTCGGTTATAAGCGGGCGCTGGGGGCCGATGCGGTGCCCTGCTGCTATGAGGATCTGGAGCAGGCCGACCTGGTGCTGCTGGTGGGGTCTAATGCTGCCTGGGCGCATCCGGTGGTGTGGCAGCGGCTGATGCAGGCGAAGCTGCAACGTCCGGCGATGTGTATTGTCGTTATCGATCCGCGGCGTACGGCGAGTTGCGATCAGGCCGATCTCCACCTGCCGTTGCGGCCCGGCAGCGATACGGCGTTGTTTTCCGGTCTGCTGCACTGGCTGGCGCAGCAGGATGGCATTGATGCCAGCATGTTGCCGCACCTGAATGGTGTGGACGAGACGCTGACCGCCGCAGCGCAGTGGGGTGTGGCGCGAGTGGCAGAGGCATGTGACTTAACCGTGCAGCAGGTCGCGCACTTTTTCCAGCTTTTCAGCCAGCACGATCGGGTGCTGACGCTATGGTGCATGGGGATTAATCAGTCCGCCACCGGCAGCGACAATAACCAGGCGATTCTTAATCTGCATCTGCTGACGGGCAAAATAGGCCGCGCGGGCTGTGGTCCTTTTTCGCTGACCGGACAGCCAAATGCCATGGGCGGACGGGAGGTGGGTGGCCTGGCGAATCAGCTGGCGGCGCATATGAATTTTACTGAAGCGGATTGCGAACGGGTGCAGCGTTTCTGGCGCAGTCCGGCCATTGCCCGGGAACCGGGACTGACTGCACTGGATCTTTTCCGGGCACTGGCGGATGGCACGGTGAAAGCAGTGTGGATTATGGGCACCAATCCGGCGGTGTCGATGCCTGAGGGCAACCGCGTCGCGCAGGCGCTGGCGGCCTGTCCGCTGGTGATTGTATCAGATGTGATGGCGCAGACCGATACCAGCGCCTTTGCCAATATTCTGCTGCCCGCCCAGGGGTGGGGCGAGAAGAACGGCACGGTGACCAATTCCGAGCGGCGTATTTCACGTCAGCGCGCTTTTGCCGCCGCACCCGGTGACGCCCGGCCTGACTGGTGGTTGCTGTCGCAGGTGGCCAGGCGTTTAGGGTTTGATGAAGGCTTTAACTGGCAGCATCCGGCAGAGATTTTCCGTGAGCATGCGGCGTTGTCAGGTTTCGAGAACCGGGGCGCCAGGGCGTTTGATATCAGCGGCCTGGCGCAATTGAGTAATGCTGACTGGGATGCGCTGCGTCCGGTGCAGTGGCCGGTTAACGCGGCCTGTCCGCAGGGCTGCGCCCGGCTGTTTGGCAATCGTCGGTTTTTTCATCCGGATGGTAAGGCCCGGTTGCGGGTGCCGGCCACGCCGGTTGTCGCCCCGCGCGAACCGGCGTATCCGTTGTTGATGAATACCGGACGGGTGCGCGATCAGTGGCACACCATGACGCGTACCGGGCTGGTGCCGCGTCTGATGCAGCATTGCGATGAACCGTTTGTCGCGCTGCATCCGGCGGATGCGGCAACGTATGGCGTGACGGCGGGCGGACTGGCGCGGGTGCAGTCTGTTCAGGGCTGGATTAGCGTGCGGGTGCGTGTCGATGCCGGGATGCGGCGCGGCGAGCTGTTTGTGCCGATGCACTGGAACCGGCAGTTCAGTCAGCAGAGTCACGTCGATTTACTGGTGGCCGCCCGCGCCTGTCCGTTTTCGGGGCAGCCCGCGCTGAAGCAGACGTCGGTGCGGATTCTGCCGTTGAGGGTGAGCTGGCAGGGCTGGCTATGGCAGCGCGAGATAGCGCAGCCCACAGGGTTGCGTTACTGGGCGCGTACCCCCTATCCGGCGGTGCAGCGTTATGCGGTGGCGGGCGAGGGCTCGCCGCAGGTCTGGCTGGACGGGCAGGTTGTTCTTTCAGGCTGTCACAGGCAGGTTGCGACCGGCAGCGGCAATGATTACCGGTTGCTGGCATGGCGTGACGGCGAGTTGCAGCTGGCGTTTTATGCCGGCTCCGTGTTGCCGTCGATTGATAGTGCGTGGGTCGCCGAGGCCTTTAGTCATGCGCCGCAGGATGCGGCAGGGCGGCACAGTGTACTGGCAGGACAGCCCGCGCAGGGCGCGGCCACGGGACGGATTATTTGCAGTTGTATGGCGGTGGGTGAGCAGACGATTTTACAGGCGGTGGCGCAGGGGTGTCGTACAACTCAGGCGTTGGGCGAAAAGCTAAAGTGCGGCACGCAGTGCGGCTCCTGTATTCCGGAGCTGAAGCAGTTGTTGCTGTCCGAAGTGATGTCGGAGGAATGATGACACGAGCAATTGATTCTCTGGATAAGTTACTGGCCCCGGTGGATGCCGTGTCGCAACAGGGCGCGGTGTGGCTGGTGGGTGCGGGCCCTGGCGATGTGGAACTGCTGACCGTTAAGGCGTTGCGGTTGCTGCAGCGTGCTGAGGTGGTGGTATATGACCGGCTGGTGAGTGACGCGGTGATGGCGGAGGTGCCGGAGCAGGCGTTGTGTATTGATGTGGGTAAGCAGCCGGGGCAGCATGGTCTGAAGCAGGCGCAGATTAATCAGTTGCTGGTGGAACTGGCGCGCAGTGGACGCAATGTAATCCGGCTGAAGGGGGGCGATCCGTTTGTTTTTGGTCGCGGAGGCGAGGAGATGGTGAGCGTGCAGCAGGCCGGGATTCGCTGTGAGGTCGTGCCAGGGATTACGGCGGCTGTGGGCTGTGCGGCAGCCAGCGGAATTCCGTTGACACATCGGGATTGCGCGCAGTCTTTGCGGTTGATTACCGGCCATGGGCGGAACGGCGAGCCGCAGCTGGAGGCGGCTGCGCTGACGGCGGTGAATCAGACGCTGGTGTTTTATATGGGGTTGAGCTGGAGTGCGTCGATCAGTGCGCAGTTGCAGGCGCAGGGACGTGATGCAGAGACGCCGGTGGCGATTATTGAGAATGGGACCCGGCCCGATCAGCGGGTGTTGATTACCACGCTGGGGGGATTAGCGGAGACGGTGGCGCGGGATACGCCGGTGTCTCCGTCGTTGCTGATGGTGGGTGAAGTGGTGCGGTTTTATCGGGCGGATTTGCAGGTGGGGATGCAGGTGCAGGCGGTGGGGTGACGGGGCTGCAGGTGCGGGCTTTTGCTGGCAGGCAGGAACGGTGTGGCAAGACGGTGCGGCGTGCATGTAAGACCTGCCTGATCGCAAAGGGATCCCGCATCCCTGCGGACTGGGCTCGCCATCCCTGGCTCGCACACTTTGCTCTTCAGGCAGGGCTTACCTGCACTGTTGGCATTGGTGCGGGGTTTTGCGGGATCAGGTCTGGATTGAGTGGGCGTATGTCTTGGTGGTAAGGCCGGAACGGTGCGGCAAGACGGTGCGGCGTGCAGGAAAGGCCTGCCTGATCGCAAAGGGATCACGCATCCCTGCAGACTGGGCTCGCCATCCCTGGCTTGCACACTTTGCTCTTCAGGCAGGCCCTTCCTGCCCGGCTGGCGGCGGTGCGGTTTTTTTTGGGATCAGATCTGGATTGAGTGCGGTTGATGAGAGTGGAAGTGCCCGAGCAGGACGAAAAGAGCAGTCCAGTGTGGGAAGGCAGGTGAGGGTTGGTAAGACGGTGCGTCGTGCAGGAAAGGCCTGCCTGATCGCAAAGGGATCCCGCATCCCTGCGGACTGGGCTCGCCATCCCTGGCTCGCACACTTTGCTCTTCAGGCAGGCCTTACCTGCACGATTAGCGATAGTGCGTGCTTACAGTGGAGGCACCATCGTGCAGGTGCACTGTATAAAAGACGATGGAGCTTTAGCTGGCTTTAAAGCTCCTCCCACACAGGCAGGTTGTGAACCTTTTTTCGATATGCGTGAAACAGTGCCATTGTCGTACCGAAGAACAGACCTGCGATCAGATTGGGTATCAGCGAATAGTTGTCGTCAGACACGCCCGGAAGAGAAGGCAATAAGAGCAGCAGTGGCATCATAAGCGTGTACATGCTGGCAAACACCACAAGATTGAGCCAGAAAGGAGTGAAACTCGGGGGTGGAAGATGGATATTCATTTTCCATAACAAACGATGTAATGGCGGAGCAGAGTTACTCGGCCATATTTTCTTCGCTGCCATCAGGGCTAAAGCCCGCGCTTTCCTGCGCTCGAAAATCTCGTTTTTCATCGTTTTATCATCCGTTACATCCCTGCTTAGCATTCGCTCTGGAGCGTAACTTAATCCTGTGGCTGTCTGATGACAGCGAGTGGCTGAATCGATGTTGTTTCAACAAGCATTACATCGCCCGCTTCAGCGGCAGCGGGGCCACCAGCACTTTCACGCCTAGTGCTTCAAACGCTTTTACCTGCGCAGTGCTGATGCCGCTGTCGGTGATCAGGTAGTGGATATTGCTCCAGTCACAGGGCAGCGCGAACATCGAAACCTTGTCGATTTTGCTGGAGTCAGCGACCACGTAAACCGTGCTGGCAGATTTAATCATCGCCAGCTTTACCTTGATGTCGGTTTCACTGGGGAAGCTCAGGCCCAGACGTGGCGAGATGCAGGCGGTCGCCAGGAAGAGTTTACCGGCCAGCACGTTTTCGAAGAAGCTGGCCGCCTTTTCGCCGGAGGTAGAGAGCGTCGGAAATTTAAAGGTACCGCCGGTCAGCAGGATGTTGATCCCCGGCTCGCCGCCCAGTTTCAGGGCGATATTCACCGCGGTTGTCACGACCGACAGGCGGCGGATGTGGCTGATGGCATCGGTGATCGCGGTGGTCGTGGTGCCGGAATCGAAAATCACCGTGTCGCCATTTTCGATATGCTGCGCCGCCAGTCGGCCAATCGCCTCTTTCTCTTCCAGATGTGTCTGCCGCTCCAGCAGCATCGCCCCGGTATTCTGTTTGCCCGTCATCAGCGTCGCGCCACCATGGTAGCGCTGCACAAAGCCCTGTTTTTGCAGCATGCGAAGGTCGCTGCGTAAGGTGGCTTCGGTCAGTCCAAAGGTCTCCGTCAAAGCTTTAACCGTGACCGTGCCATCCTCACGGATCATCTCCAGAATTTTCTCGCGGCGTTGCTGCATGTCAGCGAACTGCTCACTTTTGCTTTTCAATCGAAATGCTCCCTTTTCCAATAACCTGAGAAGTCGGGCGAACAAGGTCTTTGTGGCTGAGTTTAACGCGCCATTTTTATGAATGCGAGATAGCCTGATCTGCCTTTGGTTTTCGAACGAAAATATAAAATGTGCAGGTTATTGAATCTCTCACGCTTTCCGGATTGCAACCAGCTGCCTTTATTTCGGGACTGGAAGCCAGATCACGTCTTTTCAATCAGATAAGCCGCTTTGCAGGGCAGATGGTCGAAATTTGATCTGCTCCACACAACATTTCTTTTCGATAGCTTATATTTTTGTTCGAAAATGAGTGAGTCAACGGCATCGGCAAAAATCTGAGGGGAAGAGTGGGATGAGTGGTGAATATGACGTAAACCTGCGCTACGGCGTGGATACCGCAATGAATCTGGCCGGCAAAGTGGCCGTCGTGACCGGCGGGCTGGGCGGTATCGCGATGGCGACCAATGGCATGTTGCTGGAGAAGGGCGCGAGTCTGGCACTACTCTATCCGCCGTTTGAAGCAGAGAAGGTGGCCAGCCTGAGGGCAGATTTCCCCGTCGAGCGGGTGCAGTTTGTCTGCTGTGACGTTACCGATCCCGCGTCGGTTGAACAGGCTTTTGACGATGTGGTTTCCCACTATGGCCGGATCGATATCCTGGTGAACTGCGCAGGCTACGTGATGCTGCAGCCGGTGATCGAGACCGATTTTGCCGAGTGGCAGAAGCAAATTGCGGTGAATCTCACCGGGCCTTTTCTCTGCTCACAGGCCGCCGCACGGCTGATGATCCGTGCCGGTGCGGGCGGCAAAATTATTAATATCGCCTCCCAGGCGGCATCCATCGCTATCGACAACCATGTCGCCTACACCTCAGCCAAAGCGGGCCTGCTGGGCATGACCAAAGTGATGGCCAAAGAGTTTGCCCCGCATCGCATCAACGTTAACACCCTGTCGCCCACCGTGGTGCTGACGCCGATGGGCGAAAAGGCCTGGCGCGGCGAGAAGGGCGAGCAGATGAAGAAGCTGATTCCGCTCGGTCGCTTTGCCTATACCGATGAGATCGCCGCTGCGGTGCTGTTTTTCACCAGCAACGGCAGCGACATGATCACTGGCGCCGATTTGATGATCGATGGGGGCTTTACCATCTGGTAAGGCCAATCCAGCACCCGGGAATTCATACCCTGCCATAACGATAAGAGAGAACATCATGAAAAACCGTACCTTGCTGTGCACTGCCGTGGCTGCCTGTCTGGTTTCGCAGGCGGCGTTTGCCGCCGAAAAGGGCACCATTATGATTCTGGTTAACTCACTCGATAATCCCTACTACGCCTCCGAAGCCAAAGGCGCCAATCTCAAAGCACAGGAGCTGGGTTACAAAACGACGGTGCTGTCGCACGGCGAAGATGTTAAGAAACAGAGCGAACTAATCGACGCCGCTATCGGTAAAAAAGTACAGGGTATCGTGCTGGATAACGCCGACTCCACCGCCAGCGTGGCGGCGATTAAAAAAGCCAAAGATGCCGGGATCCCGGTGGTGCTGATCAACCGCGAAATCCCGGTGGATGACGTGGCGCTGGCGCAGATCACCCACAACAACTTCCAGGCAGGTTCAGACGTTGCCAACGTCTTTGTTGAAAAGATGGGCGAAAAGGGCAAATACGCCGAACTCGCCTGTAACCTGGCGGATAACAACTGCGTGACACGCTCGAAATCGTTCCATCAGGTGCTGGATCAGTATCCTGATATGCAGAGCGTGGCGCGTCAGGATGCCAAAGGCACGCTGATCGACGGCAAGCGCATTATGGACAGCATCCTTCAGGCGCATCCGGATGTGAAAGGGGTGATCTGCGGTAACGGCCCGGTGGCGCTGGGCGCCATAGCCGCGCTGAAGGCGGCCGGTCGCAACGATGTCATCGTGGTGGGGATTGATGGCAGCAACGACGAACGCGATGCAGTGAAAGCGGGCACGCTGAAAGCCACGGTCATGTTGCAGGCGCAGGCGATTGCCGCTGAAGGGGTGACCGATCTCGATAACTTCATTCAGAAGGGCGTGAAGCCGGAAAAACAGCGGGTGATGTTCCGCGGCATTCTGATTACCCCGGAAAACGCTAAAGGTGTACAGGACTTTAACTACAAGTCGTAATTAAACGCTGTCGCGCCTGCGAAAGCGGGCGCCAGGGAGAAGATGATGTCCCGAAGAGTCTGGCTGACGCTGGTGGTCTTGCTGTTAAGCGGTTGCAAAATTGTGTCGCAGCAGGAGCTGGCTGCCCTGAAAAATCCCCCCAATCCGAAAATGGCGAACATCGACCAGCTCTGGCAGCAGAAACTGGTGCCACAGGTTCAGGCAGAGGCTAAACCGCTGGCGACGCTGATGAAGTCGCTGCAGTCTGCTAAAGACTTCGACAGCGCCTGTCAGAGCTACGGCTATCGCAGTCAGGCTGAGAATCCCTGTGTCTTCAGCGTCTCGGTTAGCGGCGAGGTGACCGCCGTAAATACCACGTCACGCAGTGGAAAAATGACCGTGAAAGATGATTTAGGTGACAGTGTCACAATTCAGGTAGGGCCAATCATTCGTGGCACCGCTTTGCGGGATGTCTACAAAGGCGTGAGCTATCAGGACTTCAATGACCAGGTGCTGTTTGGTGATTACGGCAAGGCGATTAACCAGCACGCCTCCACTCTGATGCAGCAGTTTGCGCCGAAGGTGGGCGATAAAGTGAGGGTTTCCGGCGTGTTCAGCAGCTGGGACATTCCGCAGCAGCTGCCGGATATCACTCCGGCTGCGATCAACCGGCAATAAGGAGCGGCAGATGCAAAATCCTCAACCGCAACAGTCCGGCGACGTGATTATCGAAACGCGCAACGTGTCGCGTCTTTATCCCGGCGTGACCGCGCTCGATCAGGTCAGTTATCGGGTCTACCGCAATAAAGTTAACGTGCTGATCGGTGAGAACGGCGCCGGTAAGTCCACCATGATGAAGATGCTGGCGGGTGTAGAGACGCCGTCCTCGGGCGAGATTCTGCTGGATGGCAAGGTGGTGTCGCTGAACTCCACGCATCAGGCGGAGAAGCAGGGGATCAGCATCATTTTTCAGGAGCTGAATCTGTTTCCCAACATGAACGTGATGGACAACATCTTTATCGCCAATGAGTATTTCCAGCGCGGGGTGATCAATGAAAAGTATCAGTACGCACTGGCAAAGTCGCTGCTGGAGCGGCTGCAGCTGGATGTCGATCCTTACGCGCCGCTGGGTGAGCTGGGTATTGGTCATCAGCAGCTGGTGGAGATCGCCCGGGCGCTGTCGAAGGATACCCGGGTGCTGATCATGGATGAACCGACCAGCGCCCTGAGCCAGTCTGAAGTGAAAGTGCTGTTTAACGTCATCGATCAGCTTAAGCGGCGTGGGGTCACCATTATCTACATTTCTCACCGGCTGGAAGAGCTGATGGAGATTGGCGATCACATCACCATTTTCCGCGATGGCCGTTTTATCAGTGAGCGCGAGGTACGGGACGCCAGCGTGCCGTGGATTATCGCCCAGATGGTGGGTGACAAGAAAAAGCAGTTCGACTATCAGCCTGCGCCACAGGGGGAAACGGTGCTGGAGGTAGAGGGCCTGACTGCGCTGCATCAGAACGGCGGTTACAAGCTTAATGACGTCAGTTTTACGCTGCGCAAAGGCGAGGTGATCGGCATTTATGGCCTGCTGGGGGCCGGACGCACCGAGCTGTTTAAGGGGCTGATTGGCCTGATGCCCTGTCAGTCGGGCCGGGTACGTTTAGCGGGCAGGGATCTGGCGAAGCGCAGCTTCCAGCAGCGGCTGAAAAGTGGCATAGCGCTGGTGCCCGAAGATCGCAAAGGCGAAGGGGTGATTGAACTGATGTCGGTCACCGCCAACATGACGCTCTCTGACTTCAGCCTGCGCGGTTTTCGACGTGCGCTGGGGCTGTTGAATCCTGCCAGGGAGCAGCAGCGGGTCAGTGAGATGATCGGCCATCTGGCGATTAAAGTCAGCGATCCCGACCTGCCGGTTACGGCGCTGAGCGGCGGTAATCAGCAGAAGGTGGTGCTGGGTAAAGCGCTGATGACCGGGCCACAGGTGGTGCTGCTGGATGAGCCAACGCGCGGTATCGACGTGGGTGCCAAAACCGACGTCTATCACCTGATTGGCAGTCTGGCACAGCAGGGGCTGGCAGTGATGTTCTCCTCGTCTGAACTGGATGAGGTGATGGCGCTGGCGGACCGCATTTTAGTGATGGCCGATGGCCGGATTACTGCCGATCTGCCGCGCGCAGCGGCGACGCGAGAACATCTGATTGCGGCATCAACCCCGCAGGATTAAGAGCCTGACCCATCAGGCTATTTTATTTGTCCGTCTGAACCTGGGCAGTGGTCACACAGGCTGCTTTAGCAACCTGAACGCCCGTCAGGGCGGCCCTGAAGGGGCGAGCACAGCGAGTAATCCTGACGTACTGCGTGTACGTGCCGGTTGTTCCGCGCTGTCCGTGTCCAGACTGCCTGAAACCATTACGCCTGGCGGGCCAGGCTCTAAGCTGGCCGGAGAATTTCATGAACCAAAAATATCTGCTCTATATGTACCTGCTCAAGGCCCGCACCTTTATTGCGTTGCTGATTGTGGTCGGCTTTTTCAGCGTGATGGTGCCGAACTTTCTCACCCCCTCTAACCTGCTGATCATGACGCAGCACGTGGCGATTACCGGCCTGCTGGCCATTGGTATGACGCTGGTGATCCTGACCGGCGGTATCGATCTCTCGGTGGGTGCGGTCGCCGGAATCTGCGGCATGGTGGCGGGCGCACTGCTCACCAATGGCATCCCGTTGTGGGGCGGCAATACGCTGTTTCTCAACGTGCCTGAAGTGATTCTGGTGGTGGCCATCTTTGGCGTGCTGGTAGGACTGATTAACGGCACGGTGATTACCCGACTGGGCGTCGCACCCTTTATCTGCACCCTGGGCATGATGTATGTGGCGCGCGGTGCGGCGTTGCTGTTCAACGACGGCGGCACCTACGCCAACCTGGTGGGAGTGTCCGCGCTGGGCAACACCGGCTTTTCGCTGCTCGGCTCCGGCACCGTACTGGGCGTTTATCTGCCAATCTGGCTGATGCTCGGCTTTTTACTGCTCGGCCTCTACCTGACGCGCAAAACCCCGCTGGGTCGTTATATCTACGCCATTGGCGGCAATGAGTCCGCCGCGCGACTGGCGGGCGTGCCGATTATCAAGGTGAAAGTCTTTGTCTACGCCTTTTCCGGCCTTTGCGCGGGACTCGTCGGGTTGGTGGTGGCCTCTCAGTTGCAGACCGCGCACCCGATGACCGGCAACATGTTTGAGATGGATGCCATTGGTGCCACCGTGCTGGGCGGCACGGCGCTGGCGGGCGGACGTGGCCGGGTTTCCGGCTCGATTATTGGCGCTTTCGTTATCGTCTTCCTTGCGGATGGCATGGTGATGATGGGCGTCAGCGATTTCTGGCAGATGGTGATCAAAGGTCTGGTGATTGTGACTGCGGTAGTCATCGACCAGTTCCAGCAACGTCTGCAAAGCAAAGTGGTGCTGCTGCGTCGCCATGAAAAAAAGCAGCAGGCAGCCCCCCTTACTGATGTTCGTCACAGTTAACAGGAGCGATTATGAGCCGCGAACAACGTGGAAAAACAGTGGTGATAACCGGTGCCTGTCGTGGCATCGGGGCCGGGATCGCGGCGCGTTTCGCTCGCGACGGGGCCAGGCTGGTGATGGTGTCGAATGCTGACCGGGTGTTCGCTACAGCCGACCAGCTTCAGCAGCAGTATGGCAGTGAGATTCTGGCGCTGCAGGTCGATATCACGGATGAAGCTGCGGTGCAGCAGCTCTATCAGCAGGCCTTTGAACGCTTTGGTCAGATCGACGTCTCGATACAGAATGCGGGCGTGATCACCATCGACCGCTTCGACACCATGCCGAAAAGCGACTTTGAGCGGATTCTGGCGGTTAACACCACCGGCGTCTGGCTTTGCTGCCGTGAAGCGGCGAAATATATGGTGCAGCAGCGCAGTGGCAGCCTGATCAACACCTCATCGGGGCAGGGACGACAGGGCTTTATTTACACGCCGCACTACGCCGCCAGCAAAATGGGGGTGATAGGCATTACCCAGAGTCTGGCGCTGGAGCTGGCGCCGTGGAACATTACGGTCAACGCTTTTTGCCCTGGCATCATTGAGAGTGAGATGTGGGATTACAACGATCGCGTCTGGGGCGAGATCCTCAGCAGCGAGGAGAAAACCTACGGTAAAGGGGAGCTGATGGCGGAGTGGGTGAAAAATATTCCGCTGAAGCGTGCCGGTCAGCCGGAAGATGTCGCCGGACTGGTGGCGTTTCTGGCATCAGAGGATGCGCGATACATCACCGGGCAGACCATCAATGTGGATGGCGGGTTGATCTTCTCCTGATGCGGTGAGAGATCGCAGGCCTGCTGTAAACGCAGGCCTTTTTCTGACCCGGACTTTTCTGTTATATGCACAATTCGCCGCTGCTGTCCTGCATCGCCGTCACAATATGTTAAGGTAATAGCTGATGATTTTTGTTTAATTGCAGCTACGAACTAATCAATGTGCCGGGTGACATGATACGGAAAACAGGGGTTCTCTCTTTGATTGCGCTGTCGCTGACTGCCACGCAGAGCGCCCGCGCCTTCCAGACTGAAACAGCGGTGTCAGAGACGCCATTCGACAATCCTGCGCGCTACAGTCAGTCGCTGCCGACGCTCGGCGGTGCCAGCGATCAGGATGAAGAGTGGAGCAAAAAGCTGGCGGCCGTGGCCAAAAGTATCGGTGAAGCGAGTAACAACAGCGACAGCAATGTCACGTTTGGTCAGCAGGCGGGCGTCTGGGCGTTCAATCATCTGCGCGATGAAGTGGCCGATCGGGTTGAGAGCGAAGGGCAGTCACTGCTTTCCCCTTACGGCACCGCGCAGCTGGATCTGAAAGTCGACATGAACGGAAACTTTACCGGCACCGGCGGCGATCTCTTCAGCGCACTGGCCGACGAAAACAGCCGGCTCACCTTCAGCCAGCTTGGTCTGCACGATACCGGCGATGGCCTGGTTGGCAATGCAGGACTGGGGCAACGCTGGGATGCCGGTGACTGGCTGCTGGGTTACAACGGCTTTGTTGACCGCGTGTTCAGCAGCGGCCTGCAACGCGCCTCTGTGGGCACGGAAGCGTGGAGCGATTCAATGCGCTTCTCGGCCAACTACTATCAGCCGCTTTCCGGCTGGAAAAATCTGGGCGATTCGCAGCAGCAGCGCATGGCGCGCGGCTACGATATTACCAGCCAGAGCTATCTGCCCTTTTATCGTCAGCTGGGCGTTTCGGTGAGCTATCAGCAATATCTGGGTGAGAATGTCGATCTGTTTAACAGCGGCAACCGCTATCACAATCCCTCCGCCATGTCGTTTGGCCTCTCTTACACTCCCGTGCCGCTGGTGACGCTGTCCGCTACCCATAAAACCAGCAGTGCCGGTGAGAGTCAGGATCAGCTGGGGCTGAAACTCAACTATCGCTTTGGCGTGGCGCTGCGACGTCAGCTCGATGCCGGAAACGTCGCGGAGGCGCACTCTCTGCGCGGCAGCCGTTACGATACCGTCACCCGCAGCGATACGCCGGTGCTCGCCTTCCGTCAGCGCAAAACGCTGTCCGTGTTTCTGGCAACCCCGCCCTGGCAGTTAAGCAGTGGCGAGAGTCTGCCGCTGAAGCTGCAGGTGCGCGCCAGCAATGCTATCAAGGCGGTAAGCTGGCAGGGCGATACGCAGGCGCTGAGCCTGACACCTCCGGCCAATAACGCCGATCCGCAGGGCTGGAGTGTGATCTTACCGCAATGGGATCCGTCGCCAGACGCCAGCAACGAATATCGCCTGTCGGTAACGCTGGAGGATAGCAAGCAGCAGCGTGTGACCTCTAACTGGATCACCCTGAAAATTCAGCCACCGATGACCGTGGGCGAGGCCCCGCAGAACGATCGTTATGATTTGATGGCACCCGGCGGCACCACACTTTAGCAGGAATGCTTTACTGCACAGAAAGGATAGGGGGAGTTAATAGCGGTGGTGGTGTGCAGACGCTGTTGTTAACGTCTGCAGGCCCGACAGCGGTTACTGGCAGAGATAAGTTGTCGGGATGACGAAGGCGCGGGTGCGGCAGAGTGACATCACTATTGATCCTGAAATGAGAGCGGGAATCGCCGGGTGAAAGCAGGAACGACGCTGCGCAGCGGGCAGGGTATTGATATTAAGAAGGCGCGGGCAGCGCCGCCGTTTAGCGCAGCGGCCCGGTTATCAGTTAACCATGCTCATCACAATACGCACCGCTCTGGCGTAGACCTCTCGCTGACCGTTTACCGACCGTGCCTGCTGATGCTGCAGGAATGCAATTATGTCCTGTAAGCCTGCCGTCTTGCCTGACTTCAGCAGGCTCGACACGGCCTGCCCTACAACGGCATGGACGTCAGCCATATCTGCCGGTTTATCGGTACTCAATAGAAACTCCAGCGCAACCGTTCTGTTGAATAGCACCTGAAGAGGTAACACTCAGGCGATTCAGCTTTATCAGCCTGGTCACAGGTTTTTTATAAGCCAGCATCATGGCAGGGCCTTAAGCAGCTTTTCACGCAGCGTTGCCACCTGGGTTGTCAGCTCACCGAGTTCACTACAGGCGGTATCCATCACCGAGATCATATCAGCCGGGACGCCAGCCGCCGCGACTTTAAGCTGGTGGCCCCGTTCTGTCAGGGAGATCAGTACCCGGCGCTCATCATTTCCCGTGTCACGCTGGCGGCAGATAATGCCCGCGCTTTCAAGCCGCTTCAGAAGCTGGCTGAGCGTGCCGGAATCAAGCCGGACGCGTGCACCAATATCAGAGACGGTCAGGCGATCTTTCTCCCACAGCACCAGCAGCACCAGATATTGCGGATAGGTCAGACCCAGCGGTTTTAACCGCGACTGATAGAGCTTTGTCATGGCAAGTGAGGCGGAATAGAGCGCAAAGCAGAGAAACTGGTCGATGGTTTCAGGCGCTGCACTGGCGGGAGGCGTATCGGAGATCCCCGCGGGTTCGTCATTCATATCTTTACTCATTCTGAGTCCGGGGTGGGACAGCCAGACCCCAGGCTGTTGGTCAGCCGTGAAGTCTCGCGAATAGTATCTCGGGGAGATGTTGATTTCGGCAGCATCTCTTTCTGGTGTAAGACACCAGACTTTTAAGCGCTATCGCAGCGGGAGAAAAAGCCTTTAGCTGCGCCGCCGATTGAAAGTCGGCACAGTATTGAGTCAAATTAAATTGAAGTCAACATAACCGGTCGCAACCCTTGCGCACAACGTGCGCCGGGTGCAACGCAGCTAAGATCGGCAGGACAATTTCAGCATTTAACCCAGGCTGAAGCCGCCCGCCGATACGGCTTATACGGTGAAGGTCTCTACCATACCGCGCAGGTCGCGCGCCTGGGCCAGCAGTGACTGCGATGCAGAAGAGGACTCTTCCACCAGCGCGGCGTTATTCTGCGTGACGCCATCCATCTGACTCACCGCAATACTGACCTGGGAGATGCCCTGCATCTGTTCACCGGAGGAGAGGGAGAGGTTGTCCATAGCATCGGCCAGTTCACCGACGCGGCTGACAATCTTCAGGATGCGCTCACCCGTTCCGGCCGCTACGGTCACGCCATCCTCGACCTGCGTCACGGCCTGCTCAATCAGCTGCTTAATGTCGCGTGCTGCGGTGGCGCTGCGCTGGGCCAGTGAGCGGACTTCACCCGCGACCACGGCAAATCCGCGGCCCTCTTCACCGGCGCGCGCGGCTTCGACGGCGGCGTTGAGCGCCAGAATATTGGTCTGGAAAGCGATGCCTTCAATCACCGAGGTAATATCGCGCACCCGAACGGCACTCAGTGAAATGTCATGCATGGTTTCTGACAGGCGCTGGACATCTGCTTCGCCCGCCTGGGCCAGGGTGGCGGCCTCGCGCGCTGAACCGGCAGTCTGCTGCGCGCCCGCGGCGTTGCTTTTTACCGTGGCGGTGAGCTGCTCCATGCTGGCGGCCGTTTCCTGCAACGCAGCAGCCTGCTGCTCGGTACGGGATGAAAGCTCGGTATTGCCCTGCGAAATCTCATCGGCCGCCAGCGCCACCGAGGCGGATGCCCCTTTGATCTGCGTAACCAGTTCGCGCAGGTTGGTCTGCATGCCGCTGAGCGACGCAAGCAGACTGGTGCTGTCGCCACGGCGCAGCGTGACCGGCGAGGTGAGATCACCGGCGGCAATCGCAGCAGCCAGCGTCTGAGCCTGCACCGGTTCGCCGCCCAGCTGGCGCATCAGTATCCGCACAATAAACGCGCAGGTGACGACGGCAGCCAGCACGGAGAGCACCGCCAGGATGATCAGTATCCAGGTGGTGCGGGCGATAGCGATGCCGTTATCCACTACCGCATCCCGGCTGCTGCGCATCTCAAGCTCGGTCAGATCGTTTATCGCCTTCAGCAGGCTCTGCTGAGCCGGACGCGCCACCTTTAACAGATAGTCGGTGACCTCCTGCTGACGATTTTCCATCCCCAGTTTCCCGGCGGTCATCAGCGTGGAGAGAGCGGCTTCTTCAGTGGACTCGATTCTGCTCATCGCCTCCCGTCCTGCCTGTCCGGGGTCGGTCTGCATCATGCCTGAGAGTACTTCGCGGTTGCTGATGTAGAGCGCGCGCTGTTTTTGCAGACGTTCCCATTCTGGCTTCATGGCAACGGGATCGGTCAGCAGAGCAAGGTTACGCACCGCGATTGCCATATCCCGCACGCCACCGCGCATATCCAGCACCGTCTGGTACTTTTTCAAACGGACATTAACCACCTCGTCCATACCATCGCGAGCGCTATCCAGGGCGTGAATCGCGGTGCCGGTACAGATAATAAACAGCAGAATAAGCAAGCCAAAACCTGCGCTAAGGCGCGTTGAAATTTTCATCTCTCGTTCCGAAAGAGTTCATTGGGTAAATCGGTATCGGCAGGCGAGAGAACTTCTGGAGAGTTACGTTTAACTAAATTGTTCGCTATTTAATTTAACGAAATTAAAAACTGCACGTATACCCACCTCGTTATGCCACAAAAATCGTAACGGAATTGATAACGAAAACCCGGCCAATATCCTGATAAATCGCTTTTTATCGTCTGGCGAGTGTGCGCCTTTTCGCGCTGTTCAGCGGCGCGATACGCCAGCAGCGTAACCGGTTAAAAACACCGGAATGCACAAATTTAACCGGACGGGCCTGTTAATCTGGCTGCTGCTGCCGATAGAACACTATTCGACATTGATGACGTAACCGACACGCATCGGGCTCCGCAGAACGTCTGCCTCACTGCCGTAAGGCGAGTGAGAACGTGCGAATGCGATGAGTAAAAATAGCGGAGGGGTGATAATTGTCGGCAGCTTAGCAGACATTGAATGAGATGTACGCCCCGGTTTTTTACTGAAAATTAAAACAAAACTCTGACACTTTCCATCACCGGGAACTAACGCATGCGCCTGAAACTTTTCTGGCTCGCAATGCTGAATATTGCGACCATCATTTTACTCTCCACGCTGTGGGAATTCGGGCTCGAGGCGTGGATCTCCAGCCTGCTGGGCCTGAGCTATGATCCCGATTTTGAAACCAGTGAGCGGCTGCGGTTTATCCTGACCTCCACCTCGTTTGCCGGACTGGCAATGATTATTCCGGCGCTTCTTATCGCGGGTCTGATCCGCAACACGCTGCGTGCGGAAAAAAATGCGCTCAGGCTGGCCGGAACTGATGCGCTGACGGGAGTCATGAACCGCCGATCGTTCACTGCACATATTG
Source organism: Pantoea sp. EKM20T (assembly GCF_011800485.1). Lineage (NCBI taxonomy): Bacteria > Pseudomonadati > Pseudomonadota > Gammaproteobacteria > Enterobacterales > Erwiniaceae > Pantoea > Pantoea sp. EKM20T. The sequence goes on from NZ_JAALFW010000003.1 coordinate 102,355, forward strand.
CTGCGCTTGATGCCGACGGGACGCCCTACACCCTGACGCTGCTCGACATCAATGACTTTAAGAATATCAATGACCTGAACGGTCATCGTCAGGGCGACGCCACGCTGGTCGCGCTGGCCAATCTGTTGACCACCTCGGCGGGTACCGGGAGTCAGGTGTTTCGCATCGGCGGGGATGAATTTGCCATTGTTGCCCAGGCTTCACAGGCAGAGCAGGCACTGGCCGCCGCCGAAAGCTTCTGCCAGCATGCGGCATCCATCCGGACCGGTCCGCACACCTTCCTGAGCCTTTCAGCAGGCATTGCCAGCTCAGCCTGCACGGGTCAGGCTGATGTCGTGCGGGCGGCGGATCTGGCGTTGTACGAGGCCAAGCAGGATAAGTGCGCCTGTCTGGCTCGATTCTCCCCGGACATGGAGCTGCGCTTTCGCCAGCGGGAAAGGCTGGAGCAGGAGGTTGTTGCCGCTGTAAGCGGTCACGCCATCGTTCCCTTTCTGCAGCCGCTGGTTTCACTGCGCACCGGTAACATTACCGGCTTTGAGATACTGGCGCGCTGGATCACTGCGTCCGGTCAGACGGTTTCGCCTGCAGAGTTTCTGCCAGTGGTGGAGCGGCTGGGGTTGATGGACAGCATGACCGTGGCGCTGCTGCAGGATGCTGTCAGTGCAACCCGGGCATGGCCAGCCGGGCTCTGCCTGTCGCTGAACATTACCCCGGAGCAGTTGCTGAGACCGTCGCTGACCAGCTGTTTGTCCAGCATTATGCAGCATGCCGGGCCGGTAATGCTGGAACTTGAAATCACCGAACAGAATGTCATGGCCATTTCTGACGATGCCCGCCAGGCGATCCGTCTGCTGAAAGAGGCCGGTATCGGAGTGGTGCTGGATGATTTTGGCACCGGCTACTCCAACCTGTCGGTTTTGCTGGGGCTGGGTATTACCAAAATCAAAATTGACCAGACGTTTATTGCCGGAATCGTGACCGGATCTGAGCAGCGAAAAGTGGTGGAAACGCTGCTGGCACTCTGTCAGGGGCTTAATGTGATCATTACTGCAGAGGGCATTGAGGATGTCGCCACGCTGAGGTGGCTGAGAAAGCGCGGCTGTGATTACGGGCAGGGATATCTCTTCAGCCGTCCGGTTCCTGCCGGGCAGGCCACCACGTTGCTGGCGTCCGCTAACGTGGAGGAATTGATGCAGGAAGAGGCGATGGCCGTTAGCTTAGTCAGGTCGCTGGGCTGAAAGCGCGCAACACTCTCTGTGGCCGGGATTAAAACAATAAACGGGCCCGGCGGTCAGAGCCGGGCCCGCTGTCACATCAGAACTGGTAAATCAGACCCAGGGCTGTGATGTCGTCGGTCGGCAGGCGAAGCGGATTGTTATCTTTCAACAGGTTGATGCGGTATTCACCATAGACCGACATGTTCTTGTTGAAGTAGTAAGTGGCACCCACGGCGGTGTATTTAATGATGTCGGCATCGCCGATATTCTCAATTTCCTTGCCTTTGGATGAGACGTAACCCACGGACGGACGGAAGCCGTTCAGGAACTGATACTGCGCCACGGCTTCAAAGTTCTGCGCTTTGTTAGCGAAACCGCCAGTAATTGGCGTGGCGTTCAGAGTTTCACCGTACATGGCAGCCAGATAGACCTGGTTCGCATCATATTTCACCGAGGTCGCCCAGTGCTGGGCTTTTTCGCCTTCTCCGCGTGCGGCAGCGTTCTGCGCCGTGGTGCGATCCAGGCTGGCAAACGCGCCGGCAAAACTCAGGCCGAAATCGAAGTCATAGGAAGCGGAGAGGGCGAAGCCGTCGCCGTTGGAACGACGCACGCCGTCAATGTTACTGCTGCGATCGTTTTTGGCCTGATACTGCGCGGCAAGGTTTAAGCCGTCGACCAGACCAAAGAAATTGCTGTTACGCCAGGTCAGCACACCGGTTGAGCGGCCAGAGAGAAAGGCGTCGGTATAACCGGAGTCGCCGCCGAAGAACGGCAGCATATCGGTATAACTCAGCACGTCATAGACCAGGCCGTAGTTACGTCCGTAATCCAGCGAACCCGCCTCGCCAAACTTCAGGCCAGCATAGCCCAGACGGGTACGGTTGGTGGCCTGGGCATCACTGCCCTCGGAGTTATGCAGACTGTACTGATACTGCCAGAAACCGTAGCCGGTAAGCTGGTCAGTAATCTTTGTCTCGCCTTTAAAGCCAAAGCGGGCATAAGAGGAGGTATCACCATCGTTGTTGTTATCGTCAGAAAAGAGGTGTGACACGTTAATCTTGCCGACCAGATCCAGCTTATTGCCATCCTTGTTATAAACTTCTGCGGCCTGCGCGGAGGAGAGACCGATCAGTAACGGCATGACAGCCGCCAGTAAAGTGCGCTTCATCATTTAATTATTACCCTGTATTCATTAATTATTATTCCCCTGATATGGGGTGAAAAGAAAATGACACAAAAAGGTAAAACTACAAAGTGCAATAAAAGTAACAAAATGTGATGTCTATATTCAGCTGATGGATAACAGCGAGGAACAGAAGATTAAATTGTAAAGTAATAAGATTTTCTTCTAATAAGTAATTATGAGTTATCTGATTTTATATCTTTATTTATCAATTGGTTATGTTTGTATGTAGTGGTCTTAAATGGGCATTTTTTGTACATTTTTAAATCAATATAACCCCTGATTTAATTATGGGTGATTATCCGCTAAGAATAGCCTTATAAGGCTTTTATCCTAACCATTAGTCTGCGTATTAATATTTGTTCATCTTTATAGAATATTCTTTCTGGCCCGATAATCACCTCCGGAATAATAGTCAGAGTTGCTGATTAAATATTGATCATCCTGTTTATAAAATAGCCTGGAAAAGATACGCAGATTAATGTGTCTGCAGGGGGAAATGAAAAACTTTTGTTAAATAAAGCCAGGGTGTTCTGACATTTCCGGGCGAGTTCCCCGCGTAATCGCTGCACCATCGCGAGGCAAACTGCGCTAAAACAGGGCAGTGGAGGGGCTTTTCTGGAGAGATAATTTATCAGCGATCACAAAAGCGATATTTCATCCCGTGAATGCATAATTCTGCTGTTTAAAACCCGGTTCTGGCGCTGCAATCAGACAACTATTCACTATATATGCAAATTAAGTGAATATTGTCAGCATCTAACTCATTGATATTACGTCGTGAAGACCATTTTATGCATTAATTCTCTGGCTGGCACGTTAACTGCACTCTACAGTAGGGCTGCACTACAACATCTTTTAACAATTTTAAAACATAAGCTTTACCCGGCCGGTAAAGTAAAGCAGGAGAGTGGGTTATGGCACTGCACGTTTCACGTCACGATTTCGATCAATGGATGATGCCGGTTTATGCGCCTGCGACTTTTATACCGGTTCGCGCGGAAGGCTCCACCGTCTGGGATCAAAACGGCAAAGATTATATCGACTTCGCCGGTGGCATTGCCGTCAATGCGTTAGGGCATGCGCATCCGGCATTACAACAGGCGCTGCAGGAACAGGCCGCACGTTTATGGCACACCGGTAATGGCTATACCAACGAACCGATCCTGCGACTGGCGAAGCAGCTGATCGATGCCACCTTCGCTGACCGGGTGTTCTTCTGTAACTCCGGGGCGGAGGCGAACGAAGCGGCGCTGAAACTGGCGCGCAAGGTGGCGCATGATCGTGTCGGTCCGCATAAAAGTGGCATCGTGGCGTTTAAGAATGCATTTCATGGCCGCACCCTGTTTACGGTAACAGCCGGTGGTCAGCCCGCTTACTCAAAAGATTTTGCGCCGCTGCCGCCAGAGATCCAGCATGCCCCGTTTAACGATCTGGCTGCGGCGGCTGAACTGATTAATGACCATACCTGCGCAGTCATTGTTGAACCCATTCAGGGTGAAGGCGGCGTGCTGCCTGCCGATCCGGCGTTCCTGCGTGGATTGCGTGAGCTCTGTGATAAGCATCAGGCTCTGCTGATTTTTGATGAAGTGCAGAGCGGCGTTGGCCGTACCGGTTCGCTTTATGCCTACATGCATTATGGCGTCACGCCGGATGTGCTCACCAGCGCCAAAGCGCTGGGCGGCGGCTTCCCGATTGGTGCGATGCTGACGCGCGAAGATCTGGCGCTGGTGATGGGCGTTGGCACCCACGGCACCACCTATGGCGGCAATCCGCTGGCGGGCGCAGTGGCAGGTAAAGTCATGGAGCTGATCAATCAGCCTGAACTGATGGCGGGTGTAACAGAACGTCACCAGTGGATTGTGGCGGCACTGGATGAGATCAACCAGCGTCTGCACCTGTTCAAAGAAGTGCGCGGTCTTGGCCTGCTGATTGGCGCGGTGCTCAGCGACGATTTTGCCGGTAAAGCCAAAGCGATCAACCTTGCCGCCGCGGAAATGGGCGTCATGGTGCTGATTGCGGGTGCCAATGTGGTGCGTTTTGCCCCGGCGCTGAATATCAGTGAGCAGGAAGTGAAGCTGGGCATGGCCCGCTTTGCCGAAGTGTGTGAAAGCCTGGTGCGAGGGTCAACATCATGATGGTAATCCGTCCGGTTGAACGCGATGACTTAAGCCAGCTGATGGCGCTGGCGGGCAAAACCGGTGGCGGGCTGACCTCGTTGCCGGTTGATAGCGCGACGCTTCAGGCGCGTATCGATCGATCGCTGCAGACCTGGGAGGATTCTCTGCCACGTGCCGAGCAGGGCTATGTCTTTGTGCTGGCCGATAGCGAAGATAACCGCGCCGTCGGCATCTGCGCCATTGAGGTGGCGGTGGGGCTGCAGGATCCCTGGTACAATTTTCGCGTCGGTACCCAGGTGCACGCCTCAAAAGAGCTGAATGTTTATGCCGCGCTGCCTACCCTGTCGCTGAGTAACGACCATACCGGCAGCAGTGAGCTCTGCACGCTGTTTCTCGATCCCGATTACCGTGATGGCAAAAACGGCTATCTGCTGTCGAAGTCACGCTTCCTGTTTATGGCCAGTTTCCGTGAACGTTTCACCAACCGGGTGGTGGCCGAGATGCGTGGCGTCAGCGATGAGCAGGGCCATTCGCCGTTCTGGGAGAGCGTCGGCAGCCGCTTCTTCTCTATGGAATTCAGCAAAGCGGACTTCCTTAGTGGCACCGGACAGAAATCGTTTATCGCTGAACTGATGCCGAAACATCCGCTCTACATCGACTACCTGACACCGGAAGCGCAGGCGGTGATTGGACAGGTCCATCCGCAAACCGCGCCTGCACGGGCGGTACTGGAAGCAGAGGGCTTCCGCTACCTCAATTATGTCGACATTTTTGATGGCGGCCCGACGCTGGAGTGCGATATCGATCATATCCGCGCGGTGCGTAAAAGCCGTCTGCGCAGCGCAGAACGGGGCGAAAACCCGGCTGATGCACCGCTCTGTCTGGTTGCCAATAGCGATTATCGCCAGTTCCGTGTGGCGCTGATTCCGGCAAAGGCTGACAGCGACAGCGTGCAACTCACGGATGAACAGATGCGGGCGCTCCATTGCCAGCCGGGCGACAGCCTGCGCGTGGTGACGCTCTGCAAAGAGGAGAAAACAGCATGACACATCTGATAAATGGACAATGGCTGGACGGTGAAGCTGAGATTCTGACGAAAGCGGATCCGGTCAGCGGCGAGACGTTATGGCAGGGCCAAGCGGCCTCAGCCGCTCAGGTCACCGCAGCCTGTGAGGCGGCGCGCGACGCATTTCCAGCCTGGGCCAGACGCCCGCTGGCGGAACGGCAGGCGATCGTTGAGAAATTTGCCGCCGGGCTTGAGGCGCATAAAACGGCGCTGGCGGAAACTATCGCCCGTGAAACCGGCAAGCCGCGCTGGGAAGCGCTGACCGAAGTGGGCGCGATGATCAACAAAATCGGCTTTTCGGTGAAGGCATACCATAGCCGCACCGGTGAACAGCATGAAGGCGAAAGCTCCCTGCGCCACCGCCCGCACGGGGTGCTGGCCGTGTTTGGTCCCTATAACTTCCCGGGACATCTGCCAAACGGCCATATTGTTCCGGCGCTGCTGGCGGGCAACTGTGTGGTATTTAAACCCAGCGAACTGACGCCGCTGACCGCCGAAAAAACCGTTGAGCTCTGGCTGGCTGCGGGCCTGCCTGCCGGCGTGCTGGCACTGTTACAGGGCGGACGTGAGACTGGTCAGGCGCTGGCCAACTGTCAGCAGATTGATGGCCTGCTATTTACCGGCAGCGCCCATACCGGCTATCAGCTGCATCGCCAGTTTGCCGGTCAGCCTGAAAAGATGCTGGCGCTGGAGATGGGCGGTAACAATGCCCTGATTGTAGAAGATCCGGCGGACACTGATGCGGCTGTCAACATCACGTTGCAGTCAGCCTTTATAACCGCCGGTCAGCGCTGCACCTGCGCGCGGCGTCTGCTGGTCAGACGCGGCGATGCAGGGGATGCGTTTCTGCGGCGGCTGGTGGAGGTGGCGGGGCGACTGCAACCCGCCGCCTGGAATACTGAACCGCAGCCGTTTATGGGCAGCGTGATCTCCACCGGCGCGGCAGAGAAGATTATGGGTGAGTGGCAACGGCGGGTTGAGGCGGGCGGCGAGGTGCTGCTGGAAATGCGCTGGCCGGATCGCCACAGTGCCATCCTGACGCCAGGTATTATCGATTTAACCGGCGTGCAGGGCATTCCGGATGAAGAGGTCTTTGGTCCGCTGTTAGGCATAGTCCGCTATGAGACATTTGAAGAGGCGATAGCGCTGGCGAACCAGACCCGTTATGGCCTGTCGTGCGGATTGATCTCGCCTTCACGCCAGCAGTTTGATCAGTTGCTGCTTGAAGCGCGTGCCGGTATCGTCAACTGGAACAAACCGCTGACCGGCGCAGCCAGTACCGCACCGTTTGGCGGCATTGGTGCCTCGGGCAACCATCGCGCCAGCGCCTGGTATGCGGCGGATTACTGCGCCTGGCCAATGGCCTCGCTGGAGACGCCTGACCTGACGCTGCCCGCCACGCTGTCGCCGGGCCTCGATTTCTCCACCCAGGAGACGACGTCATGAAGGCAACCGAGGCCAACTTTGATGGGCTGGTGGGGTTAACACACCACTATGCCGGGCTATCGTTTGGCAACGAAGCCTCGACCCGCAATCAGCTGCAGCCGTCGAATCCCCGTCTGGCGGCAAAGCAGGGGTTGCTCAAGATGAAAGCGCTGGCCGATATGGGCTACGTGCAGGGGGTGATCCCGCCGCATGAGCGGCCCAATATTGCGGCGCTGCGCCAGCTCGGCTTTGGTGGGAGCGATGAGCAGGTGCTGGCTGCGGCCGGGAAAACTGCGCCGGGATTACTCTCCGCCGTCAGTTCAGCCTCGGCGATGTGGGTCGCCAATGCTGCCACGGTCTCGCCGTCAGCGGACAGCCTTGATGGCCGGGTTCACCTGACGGTGGCGAACCTTAACAACAAATTCCACCGTGCGATAGAAGCGCCGGAAACGGCCTGGCTGCTGCGTTCCATCTTCCGCGACGATCGCCATTTTGCGGTGCATGATGCCTTGCCGCAGGTGGCGATGTTTGGCGATGAAGGGGCGGCGAACCATAACCGGCTGGGCGGCGCTTATGGTGAGCGCGGTGTGCAGCTATTTGTCTATGGCCGCGACAGCAGCTATGAGGGCAAAGCCCCGCAGCGCTATCCTGCGCGTCAGACCCGGGAAGCCAGCGAGGCGGTCGCCCGTCTGCATCAGCTCTCACCGGAAAGCTTGCTGTATGCGCAGCAGAATCCTGCGGTGATCGATCAGGGCGTGTTCCATAACGATGTGATTGCGGTAAGTAATCAGCAGATGCTCTTCTGTCACCAGCACGCCTTTGTTAATCAGCCTGAACTGCTGGCGCAGCTTCGGTCGCGCGTCCCCGGTTTTGTTGCGCTGGAAGTGCCGGAAAATCGGGTGTCAGTGAAAGATGCGGTAGAGACCTATCTGTTTAACAGTCAGTTGCTGAGCCGTCCCGACGGCACCATGATGCTGGTGCTGCCGGAGGAGTCACGTCAGCATCCGGGTGTCTGGCGCTACCTGTGTGAACAGGTTGAGGCTGACACGCCACTCAAAGCCCTGAAGGTGTTTGATCTGCGCGAAAGCATGTATAACGGGGGTGGTCCAGCCTGCCTGCGTTTGCGGGTGGTGCTGACACCACAGGAGCAGCAGGCAGTGAATCCGGCGGTGCTGATGAACGATCGGCTCTTCAGCACGCTGAATAACTGGGTTGACCGTCATTACCGCGATCGCCTGACCCAGGCCGATCTGGTCGACCCAGAATTGCTGCGTGAGGGACGCGACGCGCTGGATGAACTGACGAAGCTGCTAGACTTAGGAAATGTATATGCATTTCAGCAGTGAAGGAGGGGGCAGCACAGTCTGCCGCCTGCTCAGGGCGAAAAGGAGGAACGATGCAGGACTTTTTACAGCAAACGCTCTCCGGCGAGGTGCCGCGTAAGCGTAGTGGTGAAACGGCGCATCTTCGCTGGCAATGGTTGTATCACGGCATACTGTTGATGGAGCCGACGGTGCCGGTTAAACAGGCGCTGGTGCTCTCTGCCGGGATCCACGGCAATGAAACGGCCCCGGTAGAAATGGTGAACCAGCTGGTTAATCCGCTGCTGCGGGGCGAAAAGCCGTTACAGCAGCGCATGCTGGTGATTCTGGGTAATCCCTCAGCGCTACGCACCGGTAAGCGCTATGTGCGTTATGACATTAACCGGCTGTTTGGCGGACGCTGGCAGCAGATTGATGATGGTGATGAGGCCCGCCGCGTGCTGCGGCTGGAGCAGACGCTGGAGACCTTCTGGCAGCTGGGCGAGTGCGATGAAACGCGCTGGCATCTCGACATGCACACGGCTATTCGTGGCTCTTATCATCCTCAGTTCGGCGTAATGCCGCACAATGAACGCCCCTGGCCGCCCGCGTTTCTTGACTGGCTGGCCGCTGCCGGGCTGGAAGCGCTGGTGTTCCATCGCTCGCCGGGCGGCACCTTTACCCACTTCAGCTGCGAGCACTTCGGTGCGGCCAGCTGTACCCTGGAGCTGGGCAAAGCGCTGCCGTTTGGCGAAAACGATCTCAGTCAGTTCAGTGCGGCACAGCAGGCGCTGGCGTCTTTACTCTATGGCGAAGCGCTGCCTGCGGCGGCGGTTAGACCGCGTCACTATCGGGTCGCGCAGCAGATCACCCGACTGAGTGAGCACTTTACGCTGCATATGTCGCCGGAAACGCTGAACTTTACCGCGTTTCCACAGGGGACGTTGCTGGCGGAAGATGGTAGCACCCGCTATTACGTGCAGCAGGCGCGGGAGTATGTGCTGTTCCCTAACCCTAACGTGGCCGCCGGGCTGCGTGCCGGACTGATGCTGATTGAAGAGAGCGAACAGACCCAGGCGCTGCCGGTCTGATAGCGGTTGTTAACAGCGCAGACCCTGCAGACCCTCGGCGCTAAAAAACCGACAGGAAAAGTGGAAGATCGGCTTCCGCTTTCCTGTCGTAACCCTTACACTCCTCCATGATTTCTGCCAAATTCGCTTTAAATTCATAAACATTTTCAATTCCTCACGCCTTTCTTCTTATTCTCTTCATGATTGCCCGATTTTTATCTTTTATGCTTTCACGGCTTTACTCAGGCTCTGAGTAGTTGACGTTCAGCGTCGTATGCTTGTTTCCGAAGACGCGACAGAGTGCTGTCGTCATTATCATGAATTATAAGGACACTATTATGCGCAAACTGACTTCCCTTTTACTGGCTTCCTCGCTGGCGTTTGGTGCAGCCAGCGCCGTCCATGCAGCCGCTGACAACCTGACTCCACCGCCAGCAGGCAGCGAAAAAGCGATGCACAAGCCGCCAATGCGCCACGGCATGGAGATGATGTTTAAAGGTCTGAACCTGACCGACGCGCAGAAAACTCAGATGCGCGACATCATGAAAGAGAGCCACAAAGATATGAAACGCCCGTCACTGGACGAGCGTCGTGCGGCCCACAGCATTATTGCCTCTGACAGCTTCGACCAGAGCAAAGCAGAAGCACAGGCAGAGAAGATGTCCGCCAATGCCAAAGAGCATGCGCTGAAGATGCTGGAAACCCAGAACAAGCTCTATAACGTGCTGACGCCGGAGCAGAAGAAACAGTACAACGCTAACTTTGAAAAGCGTCTGACTGAGAAAGGCCCGCACGAGGGCAAAATGGCACCGCCAGCAGAACCGGCTGAATAACACTCGTTAAGCGAACGGTCTGAGACCGCCGGCGCTGTCCACTGAAGGTGAGTGGGCAGCGTCGGCGGTTTTTTTATAGCGGCAAAATAGGGTAGGCACCTGACAGAATCGGGCGGCAGAGGATTTTGTAGCCGTCATGATCAAAACCGCCTTTGGGCCGCTGCAGTTTTCTGGCCTCATCCATGCTGCTGACCGAACCGAGATAGAACCAGTGGTCGATAACGTGGATCTGCGTCATCTCTTTGCCTTCCTCCACCAGCCCCACGGCACCCTGCCATGGCCAGCAGAACACCCGCACGTTTTCCAGCGCCTCCAGCAGTCGATCCTGATGATCGCTGACCGGCTCTTTTCCACAGCAGGCCCCGGCGCAACGGCGCAGTGCCGAGCGGAAGCAGCCTCGCCCCGCACTCAGCGCTTCCAGACCCAGCAGGCCATGACAGAGCTGATACTCATCCGCGAGCTGCTTGAGCCGTTCCAGCGCGGCGAAGCGACTGCGATAGAGCCCAAACAGGTTGGGGGACTGGCTGAAATCGAGGTCTTTTGCATAGACCACATTCGGTTTGCCGTCGGTAATCTGCAATGAACAGAGCTGCCGGTTTTTGCGCAGTCGCTTATTGAACAGCGGCTGCTGGGTTTTGATCATCTGCGCTTCCAGCAGCAGCGCGCCGAGGTCGCCCGCGGTAGGGATCCAGCTTACACGCCGCGACTGGCGCAGCATTTTCGCCTCATCCGGGGTGCGGAAATGGGACATCACCCGCGAACGCAGATTCACACTTTTACCGATATAGAGCGGCAGCGACTCACTTTCGCCATGAAAGGTATAGACGCCAGGATGATTTGGCAGGCCTTCCAGCCATTCACGCAGGTGTTCGGGATATTGATAAATTGCATTCGCGTCGGGTTCGGGGCGAAGTATGGCAGAACGTCTGACCAAGATGGACTCCATTTACTGGTTGTCCATACAGCATAACAGGCAGGTGAAATGATCGCCAGCCGTCTGGTTACAGAGATCGTGTTGCCCGCCAGCAGATTAGCGAGCCGAGCGTGATCATCGCCACGCCCTGCCAGAAGGCCAGCGGCGGCGTCAGGCCCAGCCACAGCGATCCCAGCAGGGCCGACAGCACCGGCGTAAAATAGGAGGCGGTGGCCAGCAGCGTCAGATTGCCCTGCTGAATTCCGTGATTCCAGGCGGAATAGGCGATGGCGGTGGACAGCCCGACAAACAGCACCTCCAGCAGCGGCACCAGCGTAAAGGTCATCGGTGCAGTGTGATCGCTGAAGGCATATTTCAGCCACAGCGCCAGGGCGGTCAGGATAAAAAACAGCGTGACGCCATTGGAACCACGGGCAAAGCGGCGGGTGAGATTATTGTAGAGCGCCCAGGTCAGGGCGGCGATAAAGGCCAGTGCATAGGCGACCGGGTTGCGCAGCATATTCTGCCACAACAGCGCCGGCGATCCGTTGCCGCTGCCTTTCATTACCCAGACGATCCCCAGCAGCGACAGCAGCAGTCCTGGCCACAGCCAGACACGGAAACGCTGCTGATTAAATGGGATCGCCAGCACGATGGTCAGGCAGGGCCAGAGATAGTTAATCATCCCCAGTTCCAGCGACTGGCTGCGATCGCTGGCCAGCCCGATGGCCAGTGCCAGACAGATTTCATAGCCGACAAAGAGTACGCCCCCCAGCCACAGGTAGATGGCGGGCATTGCGCCAGGTCTGGGCAGGCCCCGGCTCAGGCAAAGGAGACACGCCGTGGTGGTGTAGATCAGCGCCGCGCCGCCGGTGGCGCCAAAGGCTTCACTGACGCTGCGCAGCAGGCCAACGGTCGTACTCCAGAGCAGAATGGCGACAAGCCCGATGAGGGTCGCGCGCGAAACGGTGGCAGGCATGCAGCGATCAACAAAGTCAGTGAGAGAAGCCTCCCTTGCCGCGGCAAGGGAGGGGCAGGATTACTTCCAGAAGTCGTCGAATACCGTGATCGGCGGACGACGTTTGTGCTCGGTTTTCTGATACCAGCCTTCGATGATGCGGGCGCTGTCAGGATTGATGCTTTTGCCTTCCAGGTAGTCATCAATCATCTCATAGGTAACGCCCAGCGCCACTTCATCCTGCAGGCCTGGACGATCATCTTCCAGATCGGCAGTCGGTTTTTTCAGATAGAGATGCTCCGGGCAGCCAAGGTGTTTCAGCAACTGCTTGCCCTGACGCTTGTTCAGGCGGAACAGGGGATTGATATCCGTGCCGCCATCGCCATACTTGGTGAAGAAACCGGTCACGGCTTCAGCCGCGTGATCGGTGCCGACCACCACGCCTTTGGTCATGCCGGCGATGCTGTATTGCGCTTTCATCCGCTCACGGGCTTTTTCATTGCCGCGGACAAAATCGGAAAGCGTAATACCCGCCTCTTTCAGCGCGCGCTCACTGGCCAGCACCGACTCTTTGATGTTTACCACCAGCGAACGGTCGGGTTTGATAAAGGCCAGCGCGTCCTGACAATCCTGCTCATCCGCCTGCACACCATAGGGCAGACGCACGGCAATAAAGGTGTAGTCGTTATCACCGCTCTCCTGACGCAGCTCGGTGATCGCCCGCTGCGCCAGCGCGCCCGCCAGGGTTGAATCCTGACCGCCGCTGATCCCCAGCACCAGCGTTTTCAATCCGCTGTGGCGTTTCAGGTAGGCTTTAAGAAAATCGATGCTGACGCGCACTTCCTGGTCGGCGTCGATAGTGGGCTTCACACCCAGGGCTTCAATAATTTCCTGCTGCAGTGACATGAACTTCTCCTCAGGTCAGTGGCCTGTCGGCTCGATGCGAACGTTTTATTAAAGCTAACGTGCCTTTGCGAAAACAACAAGCCAAAGCGGTAACTGATTGCCGTGAAACGTTGCGAAATCAGTGAGTTTTTACCTGCGGCAGCGGTTTTTTCGCCAGCACGCTAAACATCAGAATCGCCGTCATAAAGCAGCCAAAAATGGTGGCGCACATGCTCAGCACCGAGGTGCCGCCGATGCCGGTAATCGGCACGGTAATCGCACCCAGCGTGAACATCGTAACGCCAATCACTGCAGAGGCGCTGCCAGCGCGATGGCCCTGACTCTGCATCGCCAGGGACGAGGCGGTGGTAGCGATAACGCCGTTGCTGGCAATGGTAAAGAACAGTGCCACCAGCAGCAGCGCTAACGGGGCATGCAGCAGCGCGGCCAGCAGCAGCAGGCTGGAGGCGACAAAGGCCAGCGTCAGTCCGCCTTTCAGCACCCGATATTCGCCCCACAATGGACAGAGGCGGGCGCTGGTCTGTGAAGCAATCACCAGGCCAAACCCATTGGCCGCAAAGCAGAAGCTAAAGGCCTGGGGCGAAAGACCATAGAGTTGCTGCAGCACGAACGGCGAGGCACCGATGTAGGCGAACATGCCGGACATCATAAATCCCTGGGTCAGGCAGAAGCCCATGAAGGGGCGATGGGTAATCACCTGACCTAATGCCGCGTAGGCGGAGAATATTGATCCTTTACTGCGGCGTGCCTCAGGCAGGGTTTCATGCAGCTTCCAGCGCGCCAGCAGGATCAGCAGAATGGCAATGCCGCCCAGCACCATGAAGATGCCGCGCCAGTTTAAAATCGTCATCAGCACGCCGCCTAATACCGGTGCACCGATCGGTGCCAGACCGTTGACTAGCATCAGCAGAGCGAAGAATCGCGTCAGCTCATGGCCGCTGTACATATCGCGTGCAATTGCCCGTGACAGCACCGCACCGCCCGCACCTGCTAACCCTTCGAACAGCCGCGCCAGCAGCAGCTGGTTAATATCCTGCGCCAGCGCACAGCCCATCGAGGCGATAAACAGCAACACCAGTGACAGGGTCAGCGGGCGCAGGCGGCCGAACTTATCGCTCATCGGGCCAAAGAGCAGCTGGCCAAAGCCGAGACCTAACAGTCCGGCGGTCAGACTCAGCTGCGCGGTAGCGGTTTCGGTGTGCAGGTCCTGGGCCATTTGTGGTAGTGCAGGCAGATAGAGGTCGATGCAGAGCGGGCCCAGTGCGGCCAGCAGGCCCAGCGTAATGGCATAAACCAGGCGATTGGAGTGTACAGGGGTCATTTATCCTCGGGATTGTCAGCGATGGGGTAAACAGAAGCGGGTAAGGCTACGAAAAACAGCGTCCGGTAACGTGACATTCACGCCGATCTGCGACTGCGCGGATGACGGTGCGGTCTCTGAAAACGGGGCGCTGTCGGGTACCTGTTTTGCCGGGCAGTATACGTCTGCGTTGACAGCAAAACAGCCTTCTTTACGAAATCCTGACATTTGGCAGGCCACTAATTGTTCGTCATAAACTTGATAAATCAGCATTTATGTTCCAGGCTTGTTTCCACATGGACAATAAATGAGGAACAACAAGATGAATAAAGTGATGGGATGTATCGCTGCGGCGCTGACGCTGGCTGCACTGTCTGGTTGTACGACTTACGATCGTGCGGAAAGCTACGTGACTAAGCCAGTGGTAAAGGATGTTAAAAAGGGTATGACCCGTGATCAGGTTCGTCAGATCGCCGGTACGCCTTCTACTGAAATCACCATGGTTCACGCGCGCGGCACCTGCCAGACTTATGTACTGGGTCAGCGCGACGGTAAAGCTCAGACTTACTTCGTGAGCTATAACGACACCGGCCGTGTCATGAACTATGGCTTCCAGAGCTGTGCGGAATATGACACCGATCCGCAGGTTCAGCAGTAACTCATAGCACCCCTGAATAGCAAACGGCCCGTCATTATGACGGGCCGTTTTTCGTTGTGGCGCTGACTACAAACCTGCCGGGCGCGGCACCTCAACATAATCGCCATCTATCTGTCGCTGGTAGAAGTGGCCAGCCTGCACATAGAAGCGTTTGCCGTTAAAGTCGAGTACCCGCATTTCACTGCTGACCCGCGACTCTGCAGGCGGCTCTGTCACCACATACTCATCGCCGTGACGCTGATAATAATTGCCGTTGAGCAGATAGTAGGTCAGTCCGCCTATCAGCACCGCGGTTGCGGCTTCAGGCAAAAAGCGCACCGGCCCGGGTCCGCCCCAGTGTGGCC
Source organism: Pantoea sp. EKM20T (assembly GCF_011800485.1). Taxonomy (NCBI): domain Bacteria; kingdom Pseudomonadati; phylum Pseudomonadota; class Gammaproteobacteria; order Enterobacterales; family Erwiniaceae; genus Pantoea; species Pantoea sp. EKM20T. The sequence continues at coordinate 117,649 of NZ_JAALFW010000003.1, forward strand.
CGTGGCCGCCATGGCGATCCCATCCACCCGGCGGCCCCCAGTCGCCAGGATGGGCGAAAGCCAGAGCGGGTGTCAAAAGCGTCAGCGTCAGAAGCGAGGCGATTATCTTTTTCATCAGGTGTTCTCCTCATAAGACTGGATGCAGAATTCGCTTTTTACCCGGCAAAGACAAGCACTAAAGCGGCGATTTTTCGCCTGTTTACCATGCTTAACGCTTTCTTAACGGCGTTGCCATTAATGGGGGAGATTATGGAGAAGAAGGGCGGTAATAACCTGGCGCGGGCGCGCCAGGTTCAAAGCAGATTAGCGGTGCGCCAGTTCGGCGTTGTCGTCGCTTTCCAGGACGCGCTTATCGGTCAGACCTAACCAGCGACTGGTGAGAGAACCGGCGGTCATGGAACCGTTGACGTTCAGGGCTGTACGACCCATATCGATCAGCGGCTCAATGGAGATCAGCAGCGCCACCAGGGTGACCGGCAGGCCCATCGCAGGCAGGACAATCAGCGCCGCGAAGGTTGCACCACCGCCGACACCGGCAACGCCTGCTGAGCTCAGCGTCACGATCCCGACCAGCGTCGCAATCCACAGCGGGTCAAACGGGTTGATCCCGACGGTTGGCGCAACCATCACTGCCAGCATGGTTGGATAGAGACCGGCACAGCCGTTCTGGCCGATAGTGGCACCAAAAGAGGCCGCGAAGCTGGCAATCGACTCAGGCACGCCAAGACGACGGGTCTGGGTTTCCACGCTCAGCGGAATGCTGGCTGCGCTGGAGCGGCTGGTAAAGGCGAAGGTAATAACCGGCCACACTTTACGGAAGAAGCGCATCGGGTTGATACCATTTACCGACAGCAGCAGGGCGTGGACACCAAACATGATGGCCAGACCGAGGTAAGAGGCGACCACAAAGCTGCCCAGCTTGATGATGTCCTGCAGGTTAGAACCGGCAACCACTTTGGTCATCAGCGCCAGCACACCATAAGGTGTCAGCTTCATCACTAAACGCACCAGCTTCATGACCCAGGACTGCAGCGTATCGATCGCGACCAGCACGCGCTGACCTTTAACTTCATCATCTTTCAGCAACTGCAGTGCAGCCACACCCAGGAAGGCGGCGAAGATAACGACACTGATAATCGAGGTCGGACTGGCTCCGGTCAAATCGGCAAACGGGTTTTTCGGGATAAAGGAGAGCACCAGTTGCGGCACGGTCAGGTCAGCCACTTTGCCGACATAGTTGCTCTGAATCGCACTGAGACGCGCAGTCTCCTGCACGCCCTGAACCAGACCTTCAGCGCTCAGGCCAAACAGGCCGGTCACGAAGACGCCGACCAGCGCCGAGATCGCGGTGGTAAACAGCAGTACGCCAATCGTCAGTACGCTGATTTTTCCCAGCGACGAGGCGTTATGCAGACGGGCGACCGCACTCAGAATGGAAACGAACACCAGCGGCATTACGACCATCTGCAGCAACTGGACATAGCCATTACCGACGATGTTAAACCAGCTGATAGACTCTTTGACCACTGCGCTGTTTTCGCCGTAGATCAACTGCAAAACCAGGCCGAACAGTACGCCGATTACCAGACCGGTCAGCACTTTTTTCGACAGGCTCCAGTTCTGACGGCTGAAGCGAGAGAGCAATACCAGCAGCACCACAAAGGCTACGATATTAAGCGTAAGAGGAAGGTCCATACTGAAACTCCAGAGTAATGCGGCCTTTCGCTCTGGAAAGGCCGCATAATGTTAATCACGAATTAAGACAGCAGGAATGGTAACAGCAGGCGAAGAGGGTGCCTTATATCCAAATGGCATGGTTTATAACTTAAAGGTGTTTTGTGCTGATTTATTGCGCAGTATGACTGGAAATCAACCGTCCGACGCCATTTTGTAGCGTATCGAACAGCTGTGACGGCCAGCCGTTTGCACCAAAAGATGGCATGCCCACCGGAAACCAGAGCGCATATCCCACCAGTCCCAGGCACAATGCCCGCTCAAGCTGGTTGCCTTTCTGGCTGCGCAGAATCGGCAGCCGGAAACGCCAGCGGCAGGGCCACAGCAGCGGAACCCCGGCAGGCGTCAGCATATCGGCCACAATATGGCTAAGGTAGCCCAGCGTCAGACCCTGCAGGACATCAGGCGGTATCGGCGACGACTGGGGCAGGTTTATCTGAAAAAGCCATAAACCGGCGGCTATCGCCAGCAAACTGTGGGTAAAGCCGCGATGGCCGAACGCGCGCGCAATAGGATGAGAGAGCCAGCGCAGTCGCTGTCCCAGCAGAGATTTAGGGTGATCGATATCGGGCAACAGACATGTCAGCAGCGCTGAGGGAACAAGATGCCACCAGTCGGCCTGCGCCAGCACTGGTGTCAGCTCAGCACGCTTCGCAAAGATAGCGCTGGCAATGGCAAAAATGATGTGGCCTTCGCCCGTCATGATAGAACCTGGTTGCAAAGAAAACTGTCGATGCATCCAGTATAGGGATTTATCCAGTAAATGAGAACATGTGACGCTGTAACGAAGCATGAATATTATTAACAAGGCGGACAGCGATGAAACACTGTCCGCCAGTAAGATTAACGCGCCAGCCAGCCGCCATCCACCGCCAGGGTGTAGCCATTCACGTAGTCAGACGCGGAAGAGGCCAGGAAGACTACCGGGCCCATCATGTCATCCGGCACGCCCCAGCGGCCTGCCGGAATACGCCCCAGAATCTCTTCACTGCGCGACTCATCATTACGAAGCTGTTCCGTATTGTTGGTGGCCATGTAACCGGGAGCGATGGCATTGACGTTAATGCCATGTTTTGCCCACTCGTTCGCCATCAGACGGGTCAGTCCCATCACGGCACTTTTCGACGCCGTATAAGAGGGCACCCGGATACCGCCCTGGAAGGAGAGCATGGAGGCGATATTGATGATCTTGCCGCCATTACCCTGCGCGATAAACTGACGGGCAACCTGCTGCGACAGGAAAAACAGGCTCTTGCTGTTAAGATTCATCACGTCATCCCAATCCTGCTCACTGAAATTCAGTGCGTCCTCACGGCGGATAATGCCGGCATTGTTGACCAGAATGTCAATTTTACCGGCAGCGGCCAGCGCCTGTTCAACCACTGAGGCCACCACGCTGGTCTGCATCAGATCGGCCTGTACCGGCCAGAACCGGCGACCCAGCGCCTCCACTTTACTTTGGGTATCATCCGGGCCATCACGGTTAACGCCGACGATATCACAACCCGCCTGGGCCAGACCCAGCGCCATACCTTGCCCTAAACCGGTATTACAGCCGGTCACCAGCGCGACTTTACCTTCCAGGTTAAACGTACTCAGTACCATGGTATTTCTCCTCTGCTCAGCGCAGTTCACTGATTTTGACGTGGTCCATGTCATCAAAGACCTGATTCTCACCCACCATGCCCCAGATAAAGGTGTAACGCTGGGTGCCGACACCGGCGTGAATTGACCAGCTGGGTGAGATCACCGCCTGCTCGTTGTGTACCAGCAGATGGCGGGTTTGCTGCGGTTGCCCCATCATGTGGAAGACGGCGCACTCTTCGCTCATATCGAAGTAGAAATAGACTTCCATGCGGCGTTCGTGGGTGTGGCAGGGCATGGTGTTCCACAGGCTGCCTTCATCCAGTTTGGTTAAGCCCATGGTGAGCTGACAGGTGGGCAACACATCCGGCACGATAAATTTGTTAATGGTGCGGCGATTGGATGTCGCGGCATCACCCAGCGTCGCGGTGGCGGCTTCCTGCAGCGTGATTTTCTTGTCCGGGAAGGTGCTGTGTGCTGGCGCACTGTTGTAATAGAATTTGGCCGGCTGTGCCGGGTTCAGGCTGCGGAACTGCAGGTTGCGCGCACCTTTGCCGATGTAAAGTGCCTCTTCGTGACCGATTTCCCACGCTTTACCGTCAACTTCTACCAGACCCGGGCCGCCAATATTGATCATGCCCAGCTCGCGGCGTTCAAGAAAATAAGCGACGCCCAGCTGTTTTCCCATCTCATCACCGATAGTGACCGGATTATTCACCGGCATGACGCCGCCAATAATGATGCGGTCGATATGGCTGTAGGTCAGGGTGTAATCATCGGCAGTAAATATCTTCTCAATCAGGAACTCGCGGCGCAGTGCTTCAGTGTCGAGTTGCTTAGCGTGATCGCTGTGAATGCTTTGACGAACGTCCATCTCAGGCCTCTCTGCAGGTCAGGTTATTCATGCCCCAAACGGGGACGCTTTTGGTATCTTAGGCAGAGCGGGATGGGAATTCAATAAAAATGAAACGTTGTTTTATTTTTTGCGGGTCAGATCAAGTGACAGGTGCAACAGGCAATAAAAAGCCCGCCATAAGCGGGCTGATATTATCCCTGCAGATGCTGCAGGCTAAGCTGGGTCAGATTGTCCAGCCGGACATCCGCCAGTGCCCAGCGGGGATCGTCACGGTGTTCGGCGGCGGGCACCACAATCGATCGCATACGCGCTGCTTTGGTGGCGATCATGCCGTTAAACGAATCTTCCAGCGTGACGCAGTTGAGCGGATCGATCGCAAGGCTGGCGGCGGCGTTGAGATAGACCTGCGGATGGGGCTTGCTGTAGGGCAGCGCTTCTGCTGAAGCCAGTACGTCGAAATAAGGGCGCAGATTGAAGATCTCCAGCACCTGTTCCAGCATCTTTAGCGGTGATGCGGAGGCAAGGCCGATTTTCAGCCCATGTTCCCGGCACAGTTGCAGCGCCGTTTCCACGCCCGGCAGCAGTGGCCGCGTCTGATCCACCAGCGTCATGGCGCGCGTAATAATCCGCTCAGTGACCTCCTGCTGAGAGGGGCCATGCCACGGCAGCGTTTCGTACCACATCCGAACAGTCTGATCGATGCGCAGACCCAGGGTATCGGGCATTTCACTGCGACGTGACAGGTCAACATCCAGCGTTGAAAAGATATCCAGCTCAGCCTGATCCCACAGAGGCTCAGAATCGATCAGTAAGCCATCCATATCAAACAGGGCAGCAAGGACAGGGCGGTGATAAGGCATCAGGGGGTCTCCTTTTAAAGTCAGCTTTACCTTAACATCATTCTTTGCTGGCGCACGCTCTGCCCGACAGGCCACGCTTTATTTGGGAAATTTCACCGTTGGCAGGTAAACTGACGGCAAATTGGATTCCGGGTTCAGGAGATATTATGACCTATCAACAGGCTGGCCGTATCGCCATCCTCAAGCGAGTGGCAGGCTGGGTGCTCTTTTTAGTGGCGCTGCTGTCGACCATTATTTCTGTATTGAGCTTTATGTTTAAGCATAGCGAAAAGCAGCCAGGCATTGATGCCGTCATGCTCGATTTCGTCCACGTCATCGTCGACATGCTGCGCTTTAACACGCCATTCCTGAATGTCTTCTGGCATAACTCGCCGGTACCGGAATTTAACGGTCAGATGAACCTGGGTTTCTGGCTAATCTACATTCTGATTTTTGTCGGGCTGGCGCTGGAGTCGTCAGGCGCGCGGATGGGACGTCAGGCGCGTCACGTCAAAGAAGGCATTGAGGATCAGATGATTCTGGAGCAGGCAAAAGGCAGTGAAGGGCGTAGCCGTCAGCAACTGGAAGAGAAGGTGCGCGTACCTCGCCACACCATCTTCCTGCAGATCTTCCCGCTCTATGTCCTGCCGGTGGTGATTGCGATAGCCGGTTATTTTGCGCTGTCGCTGCTGGGCTTTATCTGACCGCGAGCTTTGTCAGGCCGGTCTGGCCTGACTGGCGCCCAGCGCATCCTCATCCAGCAACTGGCCAATGGCGAACTGTGCATCGCCTGGCCAGTGCCCGCCAAAGACGTTAGCCCGGTTGAGCAGATAGTAGAGCTGGTAGACCGGCAGACGCTGCGAAAAACCATCCGGTAACGGCCACACCGCCTGATAACCGTCGTAAATCTGGCGAGGCAGGTCAGGGTACCAGCTCAGCATAGCTAAATCGCACTCACGGTCGCCCCAGTAACAGGCAGGATCGAACAGCCAGGGGCCACTCTCACTGCTGGCGCAGTTAGCCGGCCAGAGGTCGCCATGCAACAGCGACGGCTGCGGATGATGTGACGCGAGCACCCGCTGCACGCAGGCAACGATCAGCTCTGTATCCCCGTACTGAATTCCCTTTTCCGCTGCCAGTTGCAGCTGCCAGCCAATGCGCTGTTCAGCAAAAAAAACCGACCAGCGGCGCAGCCAGCTATTGGGTTGGGGCGTCGTGGTGATGTTATTGTCGAAATCGAGGCCGAACTGCGTCTGCTCGCTCCACTGATGCAGATGCGCCAGTTGCTGACCGAGCTGATATGCACTCTGCTCATCAAGCGGCTGTGGCCTGATATATTCCAGCAGCAGAAAGCTCTCCTCGCGATGATGACCCACACCATAGACTTTAGGCACCCGAACCGTGCCGGTGCGCGCCAGCAAATCCAGCTGGTCTGCTTCCCAGGTAAAGAGCGACAGCATATCGCGGCTGTTACTTTTGACGAAGACGTCGTGATCACCGTAGCGGATCTGCCAGGTGGGATGGATATCACCCCCCGCGAGGGCGTGACGTTGAATGATTTCGGCGTTGCCTAACTGCTCGCTTAACAGACGACTAATGGCTGACCACATTGGGCTATCCTCGTTATTCGCTGCGTAAGTTCGATTGTATTGCGTAAATATTCACCAAAAACCGCGCAATTGCACCCTTTATTCTGGCGCTGAGGTGGCAGGGCGATGATCGGCAGCATCGCGCAGATACTCTTCGAAGGTCGTGACGGTCACCTCGGGTTCCTGACCCAGCGCGCTTTCACCGGCCGTAGTGACCTGCTGCCGCAGATCCTCAGCCTCCAGCGTGCTGACGATGCCATAGCTGTTCGTACCGAGTTCATGCGGATGGCCGTCGTCATCTGTCATCGTGGTCGTGAAACCTGCAGCGGTCATTGCGCTGGTCAGCTCCAGGATGTCACTTAAGCCCGACTCCTGATAGTGAAAGGTCACGATATAGCGGGTTAAGGTGTTGCTCATGAGGCACCTCCGGGGAAGGGAAACTGAACTGAGCGTAGACCATGGTGAAAAATCAGGCGAATTATGAAGGAGATGCCGTGTGTGTGACGTGATGCATAGCGTAAATTCGTGTCAGGAGCCAGCAGCATAACGTAAAAATCTTCTGCCGTTGCGTCTGGCTTTTCGTTTGGGCAGCACTATAATGCGCGACGTTAATAAGATGAGTCCCAATTAACAGGGGTTGTCAGGGCGATTCCAGGCATTTTGTGTAAGTTAATAATTTTTTACAAAACTTACCGTAAATTGCATTGAATGCCCGGCAAAACGCTTCAGACTCTCCGTTTTTTAAACAGTCGCACGGATCACATTTAATGAAAGCCTATAACAAGCTGTCTGCTGTTCTTTTGCTCTCCGCCGGAGCTTTTTGTCACCAGGCAATGGCCGATAACGCCGTATTTACGTCAATGGATGACCCTTCAACAGCTAAAAAGCCGTTTGAAGGTTCTGCTGCTGCGGGATATCTGGCGCAAACCGGTAACACCACCAGTTCATCAATGACGGCTCAGACCAATATGACCTGGTATCAGTCATCTATGGCTTACAGCTTGTGGGGTAACGCAGCCAACACCTCGTCAAACGATGAGCGCTCTTCTGAAACTTACAACATCGGTGGTCGTTCACGTTACAACCTCAACTCGTATGACTACCTGTTTGGACAGGCGAGCTGGTTAAGCGATCGTTTCAATGGTTACGATTCACGCGACGTGCTGACAGCCGGTTACGGTCGTCAGATTCTGAATGGACCGGTGCACTCGCTGCGTGCGGAATTGGGTCCGGGTGTACGTTATGACGATTATCACGCGGGTGGTCATCAGACCAAAGCGCTGGGCTATGGCGCAGTCAGCTATCAGTGGCAGCTGACCGACACCACTAAATTTATTCAGGGCGTGTCAGTGCTGAGCAGCTTCGGAGAAGACACCACGGTGAACTCCGAAACTGGTCTGCAGGTGGCTATCAACAGCCACTTCGCGCTGAAGCTGGCTTACAACGTCAGCTGGAACAACAATCCGGCGGAATCTGCGCCTGATCGCACCGATACCAAAACCTCAATCATGCTCTCTTACGCTATGTAAGCGCATTTTTGCAGCAGCATTCACAGCGGCCTGACAGTGTGTCAGGCCGCTTTTTTTTGATTTCTCCAGGGCTTAGCGAAAAAGGCATGGGTTTTTCTCGCTGGGGAAAACTGCTATCATCGGCCCCGCACTGAAATCCTGGCGACATTCCGACAATGTGGGTCTGATATCACGCCGGGTCACTAATTTTACATTACGTTGCATGTAGGCTTTCGTGTGGCTTACCACTGCAAATAAGGATATGAAATGCCTGTAATTACGCTTCCTGATGGCAGCCAGCGCGTGTTTGACCGCCCTGTCAGTGTGATGGATATTGCGCTGGACATCGGTCCTGGTCTGGCGAAAGCCTGTATCGCTGGCCGTGTTAACGGTGAACTGGTTGATGCTGTTGATCCCATCACTGAAGATGCCGCCGTAGCGATCATTACCGCTAAAGATGAAGCGGGTCTGGAAATCATCCGTCACTCCTGTGCGCACCTGTTAGGGCATGCGATTAAACAGCTGTGGCCGGATACCAAAATGGCGATTGGCCCGGTCATTGATAACGGCTTCTATTATGATGTCGACATCGATCGTACCCTGACCCAGGAAGATATCGACCTGCTGGAAAAACGCATGCATCAGTTGGCTGAAACCAACTACGATGTGGTGAAGAAGAAGGTCAGCTGGCAGGAAGCTCGCGACGTCTTTGCGGCGCGCGGCGAAATTTACAAGACCACCATTCTTGATGAAAACATCAGCCATGACGATAAGCCTGGCCTGTATCATCACGAAGAATATGTCGACATGTGCCGCGGTCCGCACGTGCCGAACATGCGGTTCTGCCATCATTTTAAACTGCAGAAGATCTCCGGTGCCTACTGGCGCGGCGACAGCAACAACAAAATGCTGCAGCGTATTTATGGCACCGCATGGGCAGACAAAAAGCAGCTGGCAGCCTATCTGCAGCGTCTGGAAGAGGCGGCGAAGCGTGACCATCGTAAGATTGGTAAGCAGCTGGATCTCTACCACATGCAGGAAGAAGCACCAGGCATGGTCTTCTGGCATAATGACGGCTGGACCATCTTCCGCGAGCTGGAAGTGTTTGTCCGCAGCAAGTTAAAAGAGTACCAGTACCAGGAAGTTAAAGGTCCATTCATGATGGATCGCGTCCTGTGGGAAAAAACCGGGCACTGGGAAAACTATAAAGAAGCGATGTTCACCACCTCATCTGAGAACCGTGAATATTGCATTAAACCGATGAACTGTCCTGGGCATGTTCAGATCTTTAATCAGGGTCTGAAATCTTACCGTGACCTGCCGCTGCGTATGGCAGAGTTCGGCAGCTGTCACCGTAATGAACCCTCAGGCGCACTGCACGGCCTGATGCGTGTTCGTGGCTTTACCCAGGATGATGCACACGTCTTCTGTACTGAAGAGCAGGTGCGTGACGAAGTGAACAGCTGTATCCGCATGGTTTATGACATGTACAGCACCTTCGGTTTTGAAAAGATTGTGGTGAAGTTATCCACCCGTCCTGAGAAGCGCATCGGTACGGATGAGATGTGGGATCGTGCCGAGGAAGATCTGGCTGCGGCGCTGAACGAAAACAATATTGAGTTTGAGTTCCAGCCAGGCGAAGGCGCGTTCTACGGTCCTAAAATTGAGTTTACTTTGTACGATTGTCTTGATCGCGCCTGGCAGTGCGGAACAGTTCAGCTAGACTTCTCCCTGCCAAAACGCCTTGAAGCAACCTACGTGGGTGAAAACAATGATCGTCAGACGCCAGTGATGATTCACCGTGCGATTCTGGGGTCAATGGAGCGTTTCATCGGTATTCTGACCGAAGAATTCGCCGGTTTCTTCCCAACCTGGCTGGCACCGCTGCAAGTCGTGGTAATGAATATTACCGACGGACAAGCAGAATATGTTGAGTCTTTGACGCGTAAGCTGCAGAATGCTGGCATTCGTGTGAAGGCAGACTTGAGAAATGAGAAGATAGGCTTTAAAATCCGCGAGCACACATTACGTCGCGTCCCTTATATGTTGGTCTGCGGTGATAAAGAGGTGGAATCTGGCAAAGTTGCCGTTCGCACCCGCCGTGGTAAAGACCTTGGGTCGATGGATGTCGATGTGTTTGTTGAGAAACTTCAACAAGAGATTCGCAGCCGAAATCTTCAACAATTGGAGGAATAAAGTATTAAAGGCGGAAAACGAGTACTACCGACGCGTCCGAACAAAATCAACAGTGAAATCCGCGCAACTGAAGTGCGCTTAACAGGCATGGATGGCGAGCCGATTGGCATTGTCACATTACGCGAAGCTTTGGAAAAAGCCGAGGAAGCGGGCGGCGACTTAGTCGAAATCAGCCCGAATGCCGAACCGCCGGTCTGCCGCATCATGGATTACGGCAAGTTCCTCTATGAAAAAAGCAAATCTTCTAAGGAACAGAAGAAGAAGCAAAAAGTTATTCAGGTTAAGGAAATCAAATTCCGTCCTGGAACCGATGATGGCGACTATCAGGTCAAACTACGCAACCTGATTCGCTTTCTGGAAGAAGGCGATAAAGCCAAAATCACGCTGCGTTTCCGCGGTCGTGAGATGGCGCACCAGCAGATCGGTATGGAAGTGCTTAACCGCGTCCGTAAAGACCTGTGTGAAGATCTGGATTTGGCCATTGTCGAATCCTTCCCTTCGAAGATCGAAGGCCGCCAGATGATCATGGTGCTCGCTCCTAAGAAGAAACAGTAGGCTTTCAAGTAACACTAACCGCGCAGCGTTCGCGCTGTGCGGTTAACTGTTCGCCTGTCTGGGTCATGTTATTAACAATGCGAAGTGGATATTTTTAAAATGCCAAAGATTAAAACTGTACGTGGTGCGGCTAAGCGTTTCCGCAAGACCGCTTCTGGCGGCTTCAAGCGTAAACACGCAAACCTGCGTCATATTCTGACCAAAAAATCTACTAAGCGTAAACGTCACCTGCGCCCTAAAGGCATGGTGTCAAAAGGCGATCTGGGTCTGGTAATTGCCTGCCTGCCGTACGCATAAGTAATTTTTTCATTAAATCAGAATATTAAACAGGAGAGCTAAATGGCTCGTGTAAAACGTGGTGTAGTTGCTCGCGCACGTCACAAAAAAATCTTAAAACAAGCTAAAGGCTATTACGGTGCACGTTCACGTGTTTACCGCGTTGCCTTCCAGGCTGTTATCAAAGCTGGTCAGTATGCTTATCGTGACCGTCGTCAACGTAAGCGTCAGTTCCGTCAGCTGTGGATCGCGCGTATCAACGCAGCGGCTCGTCAGAACGGCATGTCTTACAGCCGTTTCATCAATGGTCTGAAAAAAGCAGCCATTGAGATTGACCGTAAGATCCTGGCCGACATCGCGGTATTCGATAAAGTGGCATTCTCTGCACTGGTCGAAAAAGCGAAATCAGCCCTGGCGTAAGTCAGATGGAAAAGGGAGCTTGCTCCCTTTTTTATTGCCTGTAACTTACGCAAAAGATTGACATTTTCGTCGCTGAGCATTTCAATAGACTCCCTGTATCGCATGACAAGGTAACCGCAAGCATGAACGCTGCTATTTTCCGTTTCTTTTTTTACTTTAGCGCCTGACATCCAGGGGCTTTTGCGCATAAGAAAAGAAACGAAAAATCGCGCTAAAAGCCTCCCTCGTGGAGGCTTTTTTGTTTCTGGCGCTAGCATATTGGACCGGCAGGTCCCAACGAGAACTGACCAGCCTGACTGGAAAAAGAGGAAACTATGTCCCAACTCGCAGAACTGGTGGCCAGCGCCACGGCGGCCATCGACGGGGCGACGGATATCGCCGCCCTTGACGCGGTGCGCGTCGAATACCTGGGTAAGAAAGGACATCTGACACTGCAGATGACTACGTTACGCGAGCTGCCAGCCGAAGAGCGCCCGGCAGCGGGTGCGGTAATCAATGAAGCGAAGCAGCAGGTCACCGAGCGTCTGAATGCGCGCAAAGATGCCCTGGAAGCTGCGGTGCTGAATGCCCGTCTGGCTGAAGAGACCATTGATGTCTCTCTGCCTGGCCGTCGCATTGAGAATGGCGGCCTGCATCCGGTAACCCGCACCATGGATCGCATTGAGACCTTCTTTGGTGAGTTAGGCTTTGGCGTCGTAACCGGTCCAGAAATTGAAGATGATTATCATAACTTCGATGCGCTGAATATTCCTGCCCATCACCCGGCCCGTGCCGATCACGACACCTTCTGGTTTGACGCCACGCGCCTGCTGCGTACCCAGACGTCCGGCGTGCAGATCCGTACCATGAAGGCTCAGCAGCCGCCGATTCGCATTATTGCGCCAGGCCGCGTCTACCGTAACGATTACGATCAGACCCATACCCCGATGTTCCATCAGATGGAAGGGCTGATTGTGGATAAAAATATCAGCTTTACCAACCTGAAAGGCACGCTGCACGATTTCCTGAACAACTTCTTCGAAGAAGATCTGCAGATTCGTTTCCGTCCTTCCTATTTCCCGTTTACTGAGCCATCAGCAGAAGTAGACGTCATGGGTAAAAACGGCAAGTGGCTGGAAGTGCTGGGTTGCGGCATGGTTCACCCTAACGTGCTGCGCAATGTCGGCATCGATCCGGAAGTCTACTCCGGTTTCGCCTTTGGTATGGGCATGGAGCGTCTGACCATGTTGCGCTACGGCGTGACCGATCTGCGTGCCTTCTTTGAAAATGATTTACGTTTCCTCAAACAATTTAAGTAAGGGCAGGATATCCAATGAAATTCAGTGAACTCTGGTTACGCGAATGGGTAAATCCAGCCCTGGACAGCGCTGCGCTGTCTGAACAAATCACTATGGCCGGTCTGGAAGTCGACGGCGTTGATCCGGTTGCCGGTGCCTTCCACGGCGTCGTGGTCGGGGAAGTGGTGGAGTGCGGCCAGCACCCGAATGCAGACAAGCTGCGTGTGACCAAAATCAATGTGGGCGGCGATCGCCTGCTGGATATCGTCTGTGGCGCGCCGAACTGCCGTCAGGGACTGAAAGTCGCGGTCGCCACCGTCGGAGCCGTGCTGCCAGGTGATTTCAAAATCAAAGCGGCCAAACTGCGTGGCGAGCCGTCTGAAGGCATGCTCTGCTCTTTCTCCGAGCTGGGGATTTCCGACGACCACAACGGCATCATCGAGCTGCCAGCCGATGCGCCGATTGGCACCGACATCCGCGCCTACCTGCAGCTTGATGACAACACCATCGAAATCAGCGTCACGCCTAACCGCGCTGACTGTCTGGGTCTTATTGGTATCGCCCGTGATGTCGCCGTCCTCAATGGTTTGCCACTGGACGTGCCGGAGATGCAGCCGGTCGCTGCGACGCTGAACGACACTTTCCCGATTCAGGTTGACGCGACAGAAGCCTGTCCACGCTATCTGGGCCGTGTAGTAAAAGGGATTAACGTAAAGGCGTCAACGCCATTGTGGATGAAAGAGAAGCTGCGTCGTTGTGGTATTCGTTCTATCGATCCGGTGGTGGATATCACTAACTACGTTCTGCTGGAGCTGGGTCAGCCGATGCACGCCTTCGATCTCGACCGCATCGACGGCGGTATCGTGGTGCGTATGGCGAAAGAAGGCGAAAAGCTGACGCTGCTGGATGGCACTGAAGCCAGCCTGCAGAGTGATACCTTAGTGATCGCCGATCATCAGAAAGCGCTGGCGATGGCTGGTATCTTTGGTGGCGAACATTCGGGCGTGAACGGCGAAACGCAGAATATCCTGTTCGAGTGCGCTTACTTTGATCCGCTCTCTATTACCGGCCGCGCCCGTCGTCATGGTCTGCATACCGACGCGTCACATCGCTACGAGCGTGGTGTTGATCCGGCGCTGCAACATACCGCACTGGAGCGTGCTACCCAGCTGCTGCTGTCAATCTGCGGCGGTGAAGCGGGCCCGATCATCGATCAGACCCATCAGGCAGCCCTGCCTGTGCCAGCGACGATCCCGCTGCGTCGTGAAAAGCTGGACCGTCTGATTGGCCACGTGATCGCGGATGAGCAGGTGACTGACATTCTGACGCGTCTCGGCTGTGAAGTGACCGTGGGAGAAGGGCAGTGGCAGGCCGTCGCCCCGAGCTGGCGCTTCGATATGGCGATTGAAGAAGATCTGGTTGAAGAAGTGGCCCGTATTTATGGCTACAACAACATTCCGGATGTGCCGGTACAGGCGGGTCTGGTGATGACTCAGCATCGCGAAGCGAATCTGTCGCTGAAGCGCGCGAAAAACCTGCTGGTGGACAAGGGCTATCAGGAAGCGATTACCTACAGTTTCGTCGATCCGAAAATTCAGCAGCTGCTGCACCCGGGTGAGGAGGCGCTGTTGCTGCCGAGCCCAATCTCCAGCGATATGTCGACCATGCGTCTCTCACTCTGGACCGGCCTGCTCAGCGCGGTAGTCTACAACCAGAACCGTCAGCAGAGCCGCGTGCGCCTGTTTGAGAGCGGCTTACGCTTTGTGCCGGATACCCAGGCAGATTTGGGCATCCGTCAGGATCTTATGCTGGCTGGCGTCATCAGCGGTAACCGCGTTGAAGAGCACTGGGATCTGGCGCGTCAGACAGTTGACTTCTATGATTTGAAAGGCGATTTAGAATCGCTGCTCGATTTAACCGGCAAACTGGATGACATCAGCTTCCGTGCTGAAGCGAATCCGGCGTTGCATCCAGGACAGAGCGCGGCGATTTATTTGCATGATGAACATATCGGATTTATCGGCGTGGTTCATCCTGAGCTGGAACGTAAGCTTGATCTTAATGGCCGCACCTTAGTCTTTGAACTGCTTTGGAATAAGGTCGCAGACCGCGTCCTGCCTGACGCGCGCGAGATTTCTCGCTTCCCGGCGAACCGTCGTGATATTGCCGTTGTGGTGGCTGAAAACGTCCCCGCAGCAGATATCATCGCGGAGTGTAAGAAAGTTGGCGTAAATCAGGTAGTTGGCGTAAACTTGTTTGACGTGTACCGCGGTAAGGGCGTTTCTGAGGGCTACAAGAGCCTCGCAATCAGCCTGATTTTGCAGGATACCAGCCGGACACTCGAAGAAGAGGAGATTGCCGCGACCGTTGGCAAATGCGTTGCGGCATTAAAAGAGCGATTCCAGGCAACCTTGAGGGATTGAACCTATGGCGCTTACAAAAGCTGAGATGTCAGAGTACCTGTTTGAGAAACTCGGGCTGAGCAAACGCGATGCCAAAGAGTTAGTAGAGCTGTTTTTCGAAGAGGTACGTCGCGCTTTGGAGAATGGAGAACAGGTAAAACTGTCTGGGTTTGGTAATTTTGACCTGCGTGACAAAAACCAGCGTCCTGGCAGAAACCCGAAAACGGGTGAAGATATTCCGATTACTGCGCGTCGCGTAGTAACGTTCCGCCCAGGACAGAAGCTGAAAAGCCGCGTAGAGAACGCTACACCCAAAGAGACTGACTGAATTTCAGCGTTTCAAAAAGGCCGCGCAAGCGGCCTTTTTTCATGGTTTCAGTACGCAGTAATCCCGCTTCCCGCGCCCGTTAATCTCCCTGACGGCAAAGAGCAAACCGCCTCATCTGCCTTTCTTTTTTCTGCAATCCCTCTACAATCAAATCTCTGTTTTCTCAGCTAATCCCGCTTATGTCTCTGCTCGACCAGCTCGCGCGCCAGGCCGACCAGCGCGGCCAGAAATGGCTTATTGTGTTAGCACTTATGCTCTCTGCACTGCTCTGTCTCAGCCTGTGTGCCGGTGACAGCTGGATCGCGCCCTCAGACTGGTTCACGGAAAGCGGCAGGCTCTTTGTCTGGCAGTTGCGGCTGCCCCGCAGTCTGGCGGTGGTGCTGGTTGGAGCGTCGCTGGCGGTATGCGGTGTCGTGATGCAGGCGCTGTTTACAAATCCGCTGGCGGAGCCCGGCCTGCTCGGCGTCTCGAACGGTGCCGGTATTGGCCTGGTGCTCGGCGTGCTGCTGGGCAGCGGTTCGCTGTGGAGCCTTGGGCTGGCGGCGATGGCCGGTGCACTGATAATTACGCTCATCCTGCTGCATTTTGCCCATCGTCAGCTCTCGGTCACCCGGCTATTGCTTACCGGCGTAGCGCTGGGGATTATCTGTAGTGCCATCATGACCTGGGCGGTCTACTTCAGTACCAGCCTCGATCTGCGCCAGTTGATGTACTGGATGATGGGGGGCTTCAGCGGGATTGACTGGCGCTATGGCTGGATGATGCTGGCGCTGCTGCCGGTGATGCTGGCCCTGGGGGCGACCGGGCAGATTCTTAATCTGCTGGCGCTGGGCGAGACATCTGCCCGCCAGCTCGGACTGTCTCTCTTCTACTGGCGTAACCTGCTGGTGCTGGCCATGGGCTGGCTGGTCGGCATCAGCGTCGCGATGGCCGGTGCTATTGGCTTTATCGGACTGGTGATCCCGCATCTGCTGCGTATGAGCGGCATCAGCGATCACCGCTATCTGCTGCCGGCATCGGCGCTGGCTGGCGCAGGTGTATTACTGGCAGCCGATATTGTGGCACGCCTGGCGCTGACGTCGGCGGAATTACCGATAGGCGTCGTGACGGCGACACTGGGCGCGCCGCTGTTTATTATTTTACTGGTGAAATCTTCACGCTAGCTTCGGCTGGCGACTCTGCATCCACAACAGCATCCACAACAGGAAACAGCATGAACATATATCAAACTGAACTGGTTACGCTCGATGGGGAAAAAACCACGCTGTCACAATGGCAGGGCAAGGTACTGCTGGTGGTCAATGTTGCCTCGAAATGTGGTCTGACGCCGCAATATGAAGAGCTGGAGAACCTGCAGAAAGCCTGGCAGGATCAGGGCTTCAGCGTACTCGGTTTTCCCTGCAACCAGTTTCTGGAGCAGGAGCCGGGCAGCAGTGAGGAGATTAAAACCTTCTGCAGCACCACGTATGGCGTCACGTTCCCGATGTTTGCCAAAACCGAGGTGAATGGCGCAGGCCGTCATCCGCTCTATGCTCAGCTGATCGCTGCCCGACCTGACGCGGTGCGCCCGGAAGGCAGCGGCTTTTACGAGCGTATGGAGAGCAAAGGACGCGCGCCGAAAGAGCAGGGCGACATTCTGTGGAACTTCGAAAAATTCCTTATTGGCCGTGACGGCAGCGTGATCCAGCGTTTTGCACCTGACATGACGCCGGAAGATCCGATCATTCTGGAAACCATTAAGCAGGCGCTGGCAAAATAGATGCTGTTGCGCCTGCAACAGGCCGCCGTCCCCGGACGGTTGCTGCCACTGACCGGTGAGCTTGCCGCCGGTCAGCTGCTGCACGTGGCAGGCCCGAACGGTGCAGGCAAAAGCACCTTACTCAGTGTGATTGCGGGACTGCAACCCGCCTCCGGCACGGTGCTGCTGGACGAACAGCCGCTGAGTGACTGGAACGGCGCGGCGATGGCCCGGGTTCGCGGCTGGCTGCCTCAGCAGCAGGCACCGCTGAGTCAGATGCCGGTCTGGCACTATTTGCGTCTGCATCTGAAACAGGCGGCGGGGCAGACAGACGATCGCCTCAGCACGCTGCTGAAACGGCTTCAGCTGCAGGATAAGTTATCGCGTTCACTGACCCGGCTCTCCGGTGGTGAATGGCAGCGCGTCAGGCTGGCGGCGGTTTGTGTGCAGATTGATCCCCACATCAATCCACACGGGCGGCTGCTGATCCTTGATGAGCCCATGACCGCGCTGGATATCGCCCAGCAAAAAGCGGTGGACGATCTGATTGCCGACCTGTGCGCGGCGGGCATCAGCGTTATCGCCAGCAGTCACGACCTCAACCACAGCCTGCAACAGGCGGATCGGGTCTGGCTGATGGATAAGGGAGCGTTGATAGCCCAGGGTGAACCGGCTGAGGTTCTGACGCCGCAGCGCCTGACACCGATCTACCAGATTGCTTTCCGGCAGCTTGAACTTGAAGGACGCACGCTGCTGACCGTATTGCCCTGACACTTGCTACCCGGCGGGCTTTACCGCTACATTAAGCCGGTTGCAACTTCTGATAAGGACATTTGGCGATGCGCCTGGGTTTGCTGATTTTAGTTCTGCTGCTGACGGGATGCAGTCATCACGCTCCGCCGATTAATGGCCGTCTTTCCGATTCGATCACCGTGATTGCGGAACTGAACGATCAGCTCGGTAACTGGCGTGGTACGCCTTATCGCTATGGCGGCATGAGTCGTAACGGGGTTGACTGCTCCGGCTTTGTCTATCTGACTTTCCGCGATAAATTTGCGCTGCAACTGCCGCGCACCACCTCAGCTCAAAGCGATATCGGCACCCGAATCAGCAAAGACGAGCTGCTGCCAGGCGATCTGGTCTTCTTCAAAACCGGTCGCGGGGAGAATGGCCTGCATGTGGGCATTTATGACACCGATAACGCCTTTATTCATGCCTCAACCAGCCAGGGCGTCATCCGCTCCTCGCTCGACAATGTCTACTGGCGAAAAGTGTTCTGGCAGGCCCGTCGTATTTAAACGCAGGTCCGGGGAATCAGACTTAAGTCCAATTTTAAATAGAGTTAAAACAGAGAGTAAAAGGTTTATTTTAAATGACAGTTATTGAGCGTGGGTTTTAATAAACATAATAAACGCTTATTTAATTCCACTAATAACCGCTGTTTTATCGCTACTATTTGGCTTAAGGGTGATCGCCTGCTGCCAAACGGCAATGGAAGAGTAAAGAAGTTCGTCTCTTCAATGATTTGGCACTATTGCCTGCGCCTGACCATTACTATACGATATCCCCATCGCCGCATATTCTGGCATTAAAATGAAAATTCATCTTTCGGCCGACTATCAGTCGGAAATCTGGTTTTATCCTGTCTGTGATGTTAATGGGCGACTGACCGCTGTCGAGCTGGTCACGCAGTTTGTGCATGAAAGTGCCCCCATCACCCTGCCGCAGGATCTGTTGCTGCCGCAGCTCGATGAGTCGCAGCAGCTGCGCCTGCTGCAAAGTCAGATTGGATTGCTGGAGCAGAATCGCGGCTTTTTTGAAGCGCATTCCGTGTCAGCATTTATACGTATTGATGAAGGCATGGCCCGGACGCTGCTGGCCAGCGAATTAGTGATGCGCAAAATAAAGCAGTTGCCATTCATTCTGTTGAATATCACTGAAACGTTTCCGCAACTAAAACTGGGAAAAAATAATCCCCTGCTGGCAAGCCTGCATGCTGAGTTTAATTTAGCGATTTCTCATTTCGGCGCGGGTAAGACCCCCTCTAATGCGGTCTACGATAATTTATTCAGCTGCATCTGCCTGGACAAAGAGTTTATTCATTCGCTGGCAAAGCGCGCTTCATTCGTGCCATTTATTCAGAGCATTATCGATAATTTCCGCGCCCATTGTGACCGGCTCATTATTTGTGGCATTGATGACGACGTGCTGCTGGATAAAGTCAGCCAGCTGAGCGGTGCCGAGTTTCAGGGTGCGCTCTTCCCGGTGGTAAAATCTGACGCGCTGCATTCACTGATCTGCGCCGACGATCGTGTGCCATCCGCGCAGCATCCCGGCTGATACTTCCTGTTAATCCCCGCTATCAGCGTTACACTAGAGGACTAACCTTAAGTAACGCTGAGCATCGCATGGGAGAAACAATGTCCTCAGGCAAGGCCTCTTTCGATAACACCTGGTTCCGTGAACTTACCGTGTGTTACACCGCGCTGAACCCCACGCCACTGGCAGGCGGACGCCTGCTGTATCATAACGCACCGCTTGCAGCCTCAATGGGGCTGGATAGCGCGCTCTTTGCCGATAAGGGTCATGCCGTCTGGCACGGTGCCGCACTGCTGCCCGGCATGCAGCCGCTGGCGCAGGTCTACAGCGGCCATCAGTTTGGCGTCTGGGCGGGCCAGCTTGGCGACGGGCGCGGCATTCTGCTGGGTGAGCAGCGTCTGGAGGATGGCAGCAAGCTGGACTGGCATCTCAAGGGCGCAGGCCTGACGCCTTATTCCCGCATGGGGGATGGTCGTGCCGTGATCCGTTCCAGCGTGCGTGAGTTTCTCGCCTCGGAAGCGCTGCATCATCTGGGCATTCCCACTACGCGTGCGCTGACGCTGTCGATAGGTGATGAGCCGGTCTACCGCGAAACAACAGAGCGTGGCGCGATGCTGATGCGCATTTCCCCAAGTCATCTGCGTTTCGGTCATTTCGAGCATTTCTTTTACAGCCAGCAGCAGGAGAAAGTGCAGCAACTGGCCGACTACGCCATTCGCCATCACTGGCCGCATCTGGACGCTGAAGCAGACCGCTATCAACAGTGGTTTACCGACATTGTGTTACGCACTGCGCGTCTGATTGCGCTGTGGCAGAGCGTGGGCTTTGCTCATGGAGTGATGAACACGGACAACATGTCGATTCTGGGTCTGACCATCGACTATGGCCCCTTTGGTTTTCTGGATGATTATCAGCCTGACTTCATCTGTAATCACAGCGACTATCAGGGGCGCTACAGCTTTGAAAATCAGCCAATGATCGGTATGTGGAATCTTAACCGGCTGGCACATGCGCTGTCGGGTCTGCTGACCACCGAGCAGTTGCGGACGGCACTGAGCGCCTACGAACCTGAACTGATGCGGGTCTGGGGCGAACGGATGCGGGCGAAACTCGGTCTGCTGACGCAGCAGAGCAGCGATAATGAGATTCTGACCGATCTGCTGGCACTGATGACGCAGGAGCATAGCGATTACACCCTGACGTTCCGCCTGCTCAGTGAGACGCAACAGGCTGACAGCCGTTCACCGCTGCGGGATGAGTTTATCGATCGTGAGGCGTTTGATAGCTGGTATCAGCGCTACCGCAGCCGTCTGATGGATGAGCAGGTCAGCGATGCAGAACGTCAGGCCGTGATGAAGGCGGCCAATCCGGCGGTGATTCTGCGCAACTATCTGGCGCAGCAGGCGATTGAAGAGGCGGAGCGGGGAGAGCAGGGGGCGCTGGCACGTCTGCATCAGGCGTTACAGCAACCCTTTAGCGATCAGACAGCCGCTGAATATCGTCAGCGGCCGCCAGACTGGGGCAAAACCCTGGAAGTGAGCTGCTCCAGCTGATGCAGACTCAGAGGCGGTGAGAAACCGCCTCGGCCAGCAGGGCGAGCACCTTTTCGCTCTCCTGCCAGCCGAGGCAGGGATCGGTAATCGACTTGCCATAGACCAGCGGTTCGCCGCTGACGACTTTCTGATTGCCCTCTTCCAGGAAGCTTTCAATCATCACACCAGCAACGGCCTGCGATCCCGCTTTAATCTGTTCTGCCACCTCTGCCGCGACATCCATCTGACGACGATGCTGCTTCAGGCAGTTACCGTGACTGAAGTCGATCACCAGCTGCTGTGGCAGATTAAACGCCGACAGACTTTCGGCTGCGGCGGCGACATCACTGGCATGATAGTTAGGCTGTTTGCCGCCACGCAGGATCACATGACCATGCGGGTTGCCGCTGGTCTGATAGATAGTCATCTGGCCCAGCTTATCGGGCGAAAGGAACATGTGGCTGGCGCGCGCGGCGCGAATCGCATCCACGGCAATCTGTACGTTACCATCGGTGCCGTTTTTAAAGCCGACCGGGCAGGAGAGGGCCGATGCCATTTCGCGATGGATCTGGCTTTCGGTGGTGCGTGCGCCAATCGCGCCCCAGCTAATCAGATCGGCAATAAACTGGCCGATCACCATATCCAGGAATTCTGTGGCGGTAGGCAGGCCCAGCGCGTTGATATCAATCAGCAGCTGACGGGCGATGCCTATGCCGCGGTTCACATCGTAGCTCCCATCCAGATCCGGATCGGAGATTAAGCCTTTCCAGCCCACTACGGTGCGCGGCTTTTCAAAGTAGGCACGCATCAGAATCTCCAGCCGATCTTCATAGCGGCTGCGTAACGCGTTCAGACGCTCAGCATATTCCAGCGCCGCTTTCGGGTCGTGCAGCGAGCAGGGGCCAATCACCACCAGCAGACGGGGATCTTCACCCGTCAGAATACGGGCAATACGTTTACGGGCAGCGGTGACATTGTCGGCAATTGCCGGAGAGACAGGATGCTCAGCCGCCAGGCTGGCGGGGGTAATCAGACTACCAATGCGTGCGGTACGCAGTTCGTCGGTTTTGTTCATGGGTTTCTCGAAAACGGTTCTTCGCAGCGGTGAAATACCGGGAAGTGATGGTGGTCACAATAAACCATTAGTCTGCGAATTCAACCCGGAATTTAATAATGAAATCAAAAGCGACGGCAGCGCCGCTTTACAGTTCAGCGCCGGTTACCCATCAGTACATGCGGCGAGTCAGGCCCATAATGTCGAGAATTTTGGTCGCAATCTCCTCCACGGAGTAGTTGGTGCTGTTGAGATAGCGGATCTGATGAGTGCGAAACAGCGCTTCCACTTCGCCCACCTCCAGCCGGCACTGACGCATCGAGGCGTAACGGGTATTTTCCGCTCGCTCCTGACGTATCGCAGCCAGCCGTTCCGGATCGATGGTCAGCCCGAACAGTTTATTCTGATGCGCGCGCAGCGCGGGCGGGAGTTTAAGGTTATCCATATCGTCGGCAATGAATGGATAGTTGGCGGCGCGAATACCAAACTGCATTGCCAGATAGAGGCTGGTGGGGGTTTTGCCACAGCGCGAGACGCCTAACAGAATCACCTGCGCATCTTCCAGTCCGCGCAGCGAGATGCCGTCATCATGCGCCAGGGTGTAATCGATGGCCGCGATACGTGCGTCATATTTACCCAGGTTACTGGCATCCAGTCCATGGGTACGGTGTGCCACCGGCGCGGGCGATAACCCCAGCTCCTGCTGAAGCGGGGCGACCAGCGCCTGGACGATATCCTGACAAAAGCCGTCACTCTGTACGATGATGTCGCGCACTTCCGGCGTCACGATGGAGAAAAAGACCAGCGGCCGGACACCGCTCTGCTGATAGAGCGCGTTAATCTGGGCTTTAACCGCCAGCGCCCGCTGAACATTTTCCACAAACGGCAGCGTCAGGCTGGTGATATTGACCGGAAACTGCGACAGCACCGCATGACCCAGCACTTCAGCCGTAATGGCCGTACCATCGGAGATATAAAAAACGCTTCTGTCAGTTGTCATAACGAAATCAGCCTCAGACAAGAGTGAGCATTCAGCATGGGCCATGCGATTAAATAAATCATCTCTGATTTTAATTTCTGGAATGTCTGTCCGGATTATTTGTCTGTCGTTTCATCACGATACTAAAAATGAAAGGGTGGCTCGTTGAGCCAGCATTCTTTTTAATCCGTCGTTAAGCCGCAAATAGCCACGCAGTTGTTGCGCAACAAAAATGAATGCTTAAGTGGCTGAAAATCTGCCATTTCCTGTGGCATCAATCATTTAGAGAAAAAAGGCGACTTTGCGCAACAGCAAAATAATGCGCTCACAATTCCGAAACTGTGGCTGAAATTCTGCTTTAACGATTCAACAGATCGTTATTGAGAGGGTGATATGCCAGGCTGAAGACAGATTACTCCCTGTGTCCATTCATTGATAATTGATAAAGGATAAGCTCAATGTCCAGTAAAGGCGAACAGCCACTCGTGCTCTGGTATAACCAGCTTGGCATGCATGATGTTGACCGGGTGGGGGGCAAAAATGCCTCTCTGGGTGAAATGATTACTAATCTGTCGTCGCTGGGCGTTTCCGTGCCCAACGGTTTCGCGACCACATCCTACGCCTTTAACCTGTTCCTCGATCAAAGCGGGCTGAATCAGCGTATTTATGCGCTGCTGGATGAGACCGATATTGATGACGTTGATGCGCTGGCAAAAGCGGGTAAGCAGATTCGTCAGTGGGTCGTGGAGACACCGTTCCTGCCCGAGCTGGAGTCCGCCATTCTGGACGCCTATAAGCAGCTTTCTGCTGATGATGATGCCGCGTCGTTTGCCGTGCGCTCCTCTGCAACCGCAGAAGATATGCCTGACGCCTCTTTTGCCGGCCAGCAGGAAACCTTCCTGAATGTACAGGGCATCGACGCCGTCATGGTGGCGGTAAAGCATGTCTTCGCCTCGCTGTTTAATGACCGCGCTATCTCCTACCGTGTGCATCAGGGCTATGACCATCGTGGCGTTGCGCTCTCAGCGGGAATACAGCGCATGGTGCGTTCAGACCTGGCCGCCTCGGGTGTGATGTTCACCATTGATACCGAGTCCGGCTTTGATCAGGTGGTCTTTATCACCGCCGCACTGGGGCTGGGGGAAATGGTGGTGCAGGGTGCCGTTAACCCGGATGAGTTCTATGTGCACAAGCCAACCCTGGCAGCCGATCGTCCGTCGATTGTGCGCCGCAATATGGGCTCGAAAAAGGTTCGCATGGTCTATGCCGATTCCCAGGCGCATGGCGAGCAGGTGCGGATCGAAGATGTGCCTGAGGCCGAACGCGACCGTTTCTGCCTGAGCGATGAGGAAGTGCAGGCGCTGGCGAAGCAGGCGGTGCTGATTGAACAGCATTATCAGCGCCCGATGGATATTGAGTGGGCCAAAGATGGGCACACCGGCAAACTGTTTATTGTTCAGGCGCGCCCTGAAACCGTACGCTCAAATGGTCAGGTAATGGAGCGTTACACGCTGCAGGGGCAGGGCAGCGTCGTCGTGGAAGGTCGTGCTATCGGTCATCGTATTGGCGCAGGCGTGGTGAAGGTCATCCACGATATCAGCGAAATGAATCGCATTGAAAAAGGCGATGTGCTGGTGACCGACATGACCGACCCGGACTGGGAACCGATCATGAAAAAGGCGTCAGCGATTGTGACTAACCGTGGCGGACGGACCTGTCATGCGGCGATCATCGCGCGTGAGCTGGGCATTCCGGCAGTGGTGGGCTGTGGTGACGCCACCGACCGGCTGAAAGAGGGGCATAACGTCACGGTCTCATGTGCCGAAGGTGATACCGGCTACGTTTATGATCAACTGCTCGACTTCGACGTCACCAGTTCGCAGGTCGATTCACTGCCTGAACTGCCGCTGAAGATCATGATGAACGTGGGCAACCCCGATCGCGCCTTTGATTTCGCCTGTCTGCCTAACGAAGGCGTGGGTCTGGCGCGGCTGGAATTTATCATTAACCGTATGATCGGCGTCCACCCTAAAGCGCTGCTGGAGTTTGACCAACAGACGCCGGAGCTGCAGCAGCAGATCCGTAAAATGATGAAAGGATTTGATGATCCGGTGGAGTTTTACATCGCTCGCCTGACTGAAGGAATTGCCACGCTTGGCGCCGCTTTTGCGCCGAAACGCGTAATTGTCCGACTTTCTGACTTTAAAACCAATGAATATGCCAACCTGGTGGGTGGAGAACGCTACGAGCCGGAAGAGGAAAACCCGATGCTGGGATTCCGGGGTGCGGGTCGCTATGTCGCTGACAGCTTCCGGGACTGCTTTGCGCTGGAGTGCGAAGCGGTGAAACGTGTTCGCAACGAGATGGGCCTGACAAACGTCGAGATTATGGTTCCGTTTGTGCGCACCGTTGAGCAGGCGAAGGCTGTGGTGGAAGAGCTGGGGCGTCAGGGACTGAAGCGCGGCGAGAACGGGCTGAAGATCATTATGATGTGCGAGATCCCGTCCAATGCCCTGCTGGCGGATCAGTTCCTGGAGCACTTCGATGGCTTCTCTATTGGCTCAAACGACATGACTCAGCTGACGCTGGGGCTGGACCGCGACTCTGGCGTCGTCTCCGCACTGTTTGACGAGCGTAACGAAGCCGTGAAGATGCTGCTTTCAATGGCGATAAGGGCGGCGAAGCAGAAGGGGAAATATGTCGGAATCTGCGGGCAGGGACCGTCAGACCATCAGGATTTCGCCGCATGGCTGATGGAAGAGGGCATCGACAGTCTGTCACTGAACCCGGACACGGTGGTGGAGACCTGGGTGAGTCTGGCACAGTTAAATAAAACAGCCTGATACGGGTTGTTAGCACTCTTCAGGGCCCGCTATGCGGGCCTTTTCTGTTTATATCTGGTCAGATTCAGGCAAAAAAAAAGCCCATCACAGGGGATGGGCAAAGACTACACACAGCAATTCTTTACTCTACTCAGGGGAATGAGATTGTCTGAAAATCATCAGGTTGATTTCGAACATAGGAAACATGTTATTCATACGGCTGGCTGTCGTCTTTAAGAATCCTCTTATTAGTTTAAAGCCAATAATCTTTTGTGACCTTTACTTCGCCATTTGGCTTAAGAAACAGTGCAGAAAGTAATCTTTTTTGGCCCGAAAAGGTCACTTTCAGGCCAAAGGTGGCTTTTTTCTTAAAAATCGCTAATGGAAAACAGAATTTATCTGATCTGAGAGAAGGGGTGCGGTTAATCATCATTAACCGCACTAATCAATGCTTATGGGGGCTAGCGGCGCAGCGGGTTATTGCATCCCATCATACAGCAGTCGGGGTATCATCGTGATCCGCCAGGGCATCAGCCACGGCCAGTTGGTCACTATCTGGGGCAGGCGCTTCATGAACCCAGACGGAAACCAGACGATAAGAGACCGCCAGAACCACTGGCCCGATAAACAGACCAATCATCCCGAACGCAAACAGTCCACCAATAACACCAGAAAGAATCAGGATCATCGGCAGATCGGCACCCATACGGATCAGCATCGGGCGCAGCACGTTATCCATCGTGCCGACCACACAGCTCCAGACCAGCAGCACCGTTCCCCATGTCGTATCTCCGCTCCAGTAGAGGTAGATAATGGCGGGAACCAGCACCAGTAGCGGGCCGAGCTGTACCAGACAGCAGAGGATCATCAGTACCGTCAACAGCGTGGCGTAAGGAATGCCGGAGATCGCCAGACCGATACCGCCCAGCACGCCCTGCACCAGCGCCGTCACCACTACGCCAAGCGCCACGGCACGAATGGACTGCGCCGCCAGCAGTACGGCGGCATCACCGCGCCGTCCCGCCATGCGGAAAGCAAAGTGACGAATGCCCTGGGCAGCCTGTTCGCCACGCCAGTAAAGCAGCACGCTGAACAGTAACATCACGCCCAGATGGATCATAAAGCGTCCGAAATGACCGGCCTGCGCGACAAAAAAGCCGGTGGTACGGCCGATATAGGGCTGTATTTTCGCCATGACGCCGGCACCGCCGCTCGCCACCAGCGTGTCATAACTGACATAAAGCTTCTTGCCGACCATCGGTACATCGTTGAGCCATAACAGTCGCGGCATCATATGCCCCTGGGTAACCCAGGCAATCACCGGCGCGCTGTTATCAATCAGGCTGCTGACCAGCAGGGCGATAGGGATAATAAACAGCAGCAGCAGCAGCAGTGTCATCACGATCACCGCCAGGGAACGGCGTCCCCATAACAGTCGCTGGAATTTCAGCATCAATGGCCAGGTGGCAATCACCACCATGCTGGCCCAGGCAAAGCCCAGAATAAACGGCTGCACGACCCATAAACAGGCGACAATCAGCAGCAGAATGAACATCAGGGTGAAGAGTATTTGCGGTAAATCCATATCCCGGTACTGGCTTTTCATCATTGACTCATAACCTCGTCTTAATCCTTCATTTTCAGGCATTCGGATGCCGGTTTTTATCATGATCTATTTGCTGAGGATTAAACAGAGTCGCGGAGAAAGGTTTTTGCCTTTTCTGAAAAAAGGGCAGGCGCAGGAAAAATATGATAAAATGAGAAATCGCTAATCTATAAACGCAAACGTTTACAACACCTTCGGTCAGACAATCATGATCCCACAGATTTCGCAGGCACCGGGCCTCGTTCAACTGGTGCTGACGTTCCTTGAGTCGTTGAAAGAGCAGGGTTTTACCGGTGACATGGCAACCAGCTATGCCGACCGTCTCTCACTCTCCACCGATAACAGCATCTATCAATTGCTGCCCGACGCGGCGCTCTTTCCGCGCTCGACTGCGGATGTTGCGCTGCTCGCCCGCGTGGCCGGAGAAGCGCGCTTTGCCAGTCTGGTATTTACCCCGCGCGGCGGCGGTACCGGCACCAACGGTCAGTCGCTGAATCAGGGGATTGTGGTGGATATGTCGCGCTACATGAACCGTATCCTGGAGATCAATACCGATGAGGGCTGGGTGCGGGTTGAAGCGGGGGTGATCAAAGATCAGCTTAACGCCTGGCTGAAGCCATTCGGCTTTTTCTTCTCGCCGGAGTTATCCACCAGTAACCGTGCCACGCTGGGCGGCATGATTAATACCGATGCGTCCGGCCAGGGCTCACTGGTCTATGGCAAAACCTCGGACCATGTGCTGGGCCTGCGCGCCGTGCTGCTGGGCGGCGATATCCTTGATACGCGTCCAATGGCTACCGCGCTGGCTGAAACCCTGGCGCAGACGGCGACTCCCGAAGGCCGGCTCTATCAGCAGGTGCTGACGCGCTGCCGCGAGCATCGTGCGCTGATTCTGGAAAAGTTTCCAAAGCTGAATCGGTTCCTGACCGGATATGACCTGCGCCATGTCTTCAGCGACGATATGCAAACCTTTGACCTGACGCGCCTGCTGTGTGGTGCAGAGGGAACGCTGGCCTTCGTCACGGAAGCGCGGCTTGATATCACGCCGCTGCCTAAAGTGCGCCGACTGGTGAATATCAAATATGACTCCTTTGACTCCGCCCTGCGCAATGCGCCTTTTATGGTGGAAGCGCAGGCGCTCTCGGTAGAGACCGTTGACTCTAAGGTGCTGAACCTGGCGCGTGAAGACATTGTCTGGCACTCAGTGCGCGAATTGATCGCCGATGTACCCGACAAAGAGATGCTGGGTCTGAATATTGTTGAGTTTGCCGGCGACAACGCCGCACTGATCGATCAGCAGATTGAACAGCTTTGTGGCCGCCTTGACGCACTGATGGCGCAGCAGCAGGGCGGCGTGATTGGCTATCAGTTCTGTAACGACCTGGATGGCATTGAACGCATTTATAACATGCGTAAAAAAGCGGTGGGTCTGTTGGGAAATGCCAAAGGCCGGGCTAAACCCATTCCCTTTGTGGAAGATACCGCGGTTCCACCGGAAAAACTGGCGGACTACATCGTCGAGTTTCGCGCGCTGCTCGACAGCCACGGGTTGAGCTACGGCATGTTTGGTCACGTTGATGCAGGTGTACTGCATGTGCGTCCGGCGCTGGATATGTGCGATCCGCAGCAGGAGATGATGATGAAGCAGATCTCCGACGAAGTCGTAGCGCTGACAGCGCGCTACGGCGGTCTGCTGTGGGGTGAACATGGCAAAGGGTTTCGAGCCCAGTACAGTCCGGCATTCTTCGGTGAGACGCTGTTTAACGAATTGCGCCGCATCAAAGCGGCCTTTGATCCGCTCAATCGCCTGAACCCGGGCAAGATCTGTACGCCATACAACAGTAATGATGAAATGATGCAGGTCGATGCGGTGAAGCGCGGAACCTATGATCGTCAGATCCCGTTAACGGTCCGGGATGAATGGCGTGGCGCGATGGAGTGTAACGGCAACGGGTTGTGTTTTAACTTTGATGCCCGCAGCCCGATGTGTCCCTCCATGAAGATCACCCGCAACCGCATTCACTCGCCCAAAGGGCGGGCAACACTGACGCGGGAGTGGCTGCGGCTGCTGGCCGGGCAGGGCGTCGATCCGCTCACCCTGGAAAAGCAGCTGCCTGAAAATCGGCTGTCGCTTCGCACCCTGATTACCCGTACCCGCAATAGCTGGCACGCCAGCAAAGGGGAGTATGACTTCTCGCACGAGGTGAAAGAGGCGATGTCGGGCTGTCTGGCCTGCAAAGCCTGCTCTACCCAATGTCCGATTAAAATTGACGTGCCCGCTTTCCGCTCGCGCTTCTTACAGCTCTACCACACCCGTTATCTGCGTCCGGTCAGCGATCACCTGGTGGCTGCAGTGGAGGGCTATGCGCCGCTGATGGCAAAAGCACCGAAAGTGTTTAACTTCTTCCTGCGCCAGCCGTGGCTGAAAGAGATAAGTAAAACCCATATCGGTATGGTCGATCTGCCTCTGCTTTCGGCCCCAAATCTGAAACAGCAGCTCAGTGGTCATCCCGCCATGAACATGACGCTGGAGCAGCTGGAAGGGCTGTCAGCCGCTGAACGCGCAAACTGTGTGCTGGTGGTGCAGGATCCTTTTACCAGCTTCTATGAGGCGGAGCTGGTTAACGATTTTGTCAGGCTGATTGAGAAACTGGGCTACCGGCCCGTGCTCCTGCCATTCTCGCCAAATGGCAAAGCGCAACATGTGAAAGGTTTCCTGCAACGTTTCGCCCGCACGGCGTCCCGCACCGCCGATTTCCTGAATCGGGTGGCAAAACTGGGGTTGCCCATGGTCGGTGTCGATCCGGCCACGGTGCTCTGCTATCGCGATGAGTATCGTCAGACGCTGGGCGAATCACGCGGCGACTTTAACGTCCTGCTGGTACATGAGTGGTTAGAGCGTGCACTGGCAGAGCGTGACGTGCAGGCCACGGGCGGAGAATCCTGGTATCTGTTTGCACACTGCACCGAGGTGACCGCGCTGCCCTCCACCCCGAATCAGTGGCAGGCGATCTTCTCCCGTTTTGGCGCGAAGCTGGAGAACATCAATGTTGGCTGCTGCGGTATGGCTGGCACCTACGGTCACGAAAGTAAGAACCTTGAAAACTCGCTGGGGATCTACGCGCTCTCCTGGCATCCCCAGCTTCAGCGCCTGCCACGCCAGCGCTGCCTGGCCACCGGCTATTCGTGCCGCAGTCAGGTCAAGCGTGTCGAGGGCAACGGAATGCGTCATCCGCTTCAGGCATTGTTAGAGCTAATGTAAAAAAATTGTGCGCGACGTCACGCCCTGGCTGGATTAGAATATCCAGCCTGCGTGACGCATGAAGTCACTTTGCAGCGCAGTGGCCTGGTTCCACTCCCCGACCATTGCCAGTTGATGGCAGAGGCGGGTCAGGGATAATCGCGCCAGTTGATAAGCCTGAAGGCGAAACAGGCGATCGCGATCGCTGTTTCCCATCTCCTGCACCAGTCGGTGATGCAGTTTACCCATGGCATGCAGGTAACTCTGGTCGTCACCGTTCAACTGGCAGATTTCTGCCATATCCTGACAGGCATCGTTAAACTGACGTAGCTGATGAATCGTACAGTCGGCCCGGTCGAGCTTTGCCTGCGCCATATAAAAGTCGACGGTGATATCACGCACCGCAAACTGATATTCGTCGATTTTGTGCTGCAGCCAGGCTGAGACAGAAAGCGTCATAACGCCACCCTGAATGTGAATGATAATAATTATCATATTCAATTGAGCTGTGATTGCAATTGGCGGGCAGAAAAATTTATCGATTTATCCTGCCTGTCGGTATAATCGGAAATAACAATCTGTTTACATCGCAGAAAGGCGTAACCTATCAATAAGCATTTTTATCAAAAATGGTTATTTAAAAAAGATTGATTTATTAATAGGTTAACACTGGCTTATTTATGCTGACGCGCTCACCACAAGGTGAGCTGAAGAGGCTATGCTTAATAATTAAGCAAATAAAACCGCACAAGATGATTATCCCTGCAAAACAAGAGGTTGAAGTGATTGGTCAGATCACTACCATAGGGGGATAGCCTGAAAAGGTCCGGACTCAAGAGGTATCAACATGGCATCCGTTAATACAGACTCTTTCTCACCCGACGATTTTGTCTGGAAAGGGCTGACGCTGACTGAAACCGCAGCGCAACAAATTCTCAATCTGGCGGCTCAGGACCCCGATGTCAAGGGTCTGCGGCTCGGCGTAAAACAATCCGGCTGCGCCGGTTTTGGTTACGTCATGGATCTGGTGAAAGAGCCAGTCGAGGATGATTTGCAGTTCTCATTCCATGGCGCAACGCTGTTTGTGCCGCTACAGGCGATGCCATTCGTTGATGGCACCGAACTGGACTACGTTCGTGAAGGCCTGAATCAGATTTTTAAATTTAATAACCCTAAAGCTCAGCACGCCTGCGGGTGCGGTGAGAGCTTTGGCGTCGAGTAAGTGAAATATGTCACGACACAGCGAAACATCTGACGATGTACAAATCTGGGAAGGCAAGCTCAACTACAAAGAGGGCTTCTTTACCCAACTGCAAACCGAAGAATTTGCCAACGGCATCAATGAAGATGTGGTGCGGGCGATCTCGGCCAAGCGTAACGAGCCAGAGTGGATGCTGGAGTTTCGTCTTAAAGCGTTTCGTGCCTGGCTTGAAATGGAAGAGCCACACTGGCTGAAAGCGCACTACGAAAAACTCGACTACCAGGATTACAGCTACTACTCCGCGCCTTCCTGCGGCAACTGTGATGACAGCTGCGCATCAGAACCCGGTGCACTGCAGGCTTCAGGCAGCGCGCCAGCCAGCGATTATCTGACACAGGAAGTGGAAAACGCCTTTAATCAGCTGGGTGTCCCGGTGCGTGAAGGCCGTGAAGTGGCGGTTGACGCCATTTTTGACTCCGTTTCGGTGGCGACCACCTATCGCGGCAAGCTGGCGGAGCAGGGGATTATCTTCTGTTCCTTTGGCGAAGCGATTCAGGAGCACCCGGAGCTGGTGAAGCAGTATCTCGGCACGGTTGTTCCGGCGAACGATAACTTCTTTGCGGCGCTGAACTCGGCGGTCGCCTCTGACGGCACCTTCGTTTATATCCCGAAAGGGGTGCGTTGCCCGATGGAGTTGTCGACCTATTTCCGCATCAACGCAGCGAAAACCGGTCAGTTCGAACGCACCATCCTGATTGCCGATGAAGACAGCTACGTCAGCTACATCGAAGGCTGTTCAGCGCCAGTGCGTGACACCTATCAGCTGCACGCGGCCGTGGTGGAAGTCATCATCCACAAAAATGCCGAAGTGAAATATTCGACGGTTCAGAACTGGTTCCCGGGCGGCGAAGGTGAGGGGGGTATCCTGAACTTCGTAACCAAGCGCGCGCTGTGTGAAGGCGACCACAGCAAGATGTCCTGGACACAGTCTGAAACCGGCTCTGCTATCACCTGGAAATACCCAAGCTGCATTCTGCGCGGGGACTATTCAGTGGGTGAATTCTACTCAGTGGCACTGACCAGTGGTCGTCAGCAGGCCGATACCGGCACCAAGATGATCCACATTGGTAAAAACACCAAATCGACCATCATCTCCAAAGGGATTTCGGCCGGTAAAAGTCAGAACACCTATCGCGGGCTGGTGAAAATCATGCCAACCGCGACCAATGCCCGTAACTTTACGCAGTGTGACTCGATGCTGATCGGTCCTGATTGCGGCGCACATACTTTCCCGTATGTGGAGACCCGCAACAATACTGCTCAGCTTGAGCATGAAGCCACGACATCACGTATCGGCGAAGATCAGATGTTCTACTGTCTGCAACGCGGTATCAGTGAAGAAGACGCCATCTCGATGATCGTGAACGGCTTCTGTAAAGACGTATTCTCGGAGTTGCCACTGGAATTTGCTGTGGAAGCCCAGAAATTGTTAGCCATCAGCCTTGAGCACAGTGTGGGCTGATGCCGTCACACGCGTTGCCGGAAGCAATGTGAAGGAATAAGTATGTTAAGCATTAAAGATTTGCAGGTCAGTGTTGAAGATAAAGCCATTCTGCGTGGCCTGAATCTCGAAATTAAACCCGGCGAAGTGCATGCCATCATGGGCCCGAACGGCTCAGGTAAAAGCACCCTGTCAGCGACGCTGGCAGGCCGTGAAGATTATGAAGTAACCGGCGGTTCGGTCAGCTTCAAAGGTAAAGATCTGCTGGAACTGGCCCCTGAAGAGCGCGCCGGTGAAGGCATCTTTATGGCATTCCAGTATCCGGTAGAAATTCCGGGCGTCAGCAACCAGTTCTTTTTACAGACCTCGGTCAATGCGGTACGCAAATATCGTCAGCAGGAAGAGCTGGATCGCTTCGATTTCCAGGACTTCATTGAAGAGAAAATTGAGCTGCTGAAGATGCCCGCAGATCTGCTGACCCGCTCAGTCAACGTTGGTTTCTCCGGCGGTGAGAAGAAGCGTAACGACATCCTGCAGATGGCGGCACTGGAGCCAGAGCTCTGCATCCTGGATGAGACCGACTCAGGCCTGGATATCGATGCGCTGAAAATCGTGGCGAATGGCGTAAACAGCCTGCGCGACGAGAAGCGTGCCTTTATCATCGTGACCCACTACCAGCGTATTCTGGATTACATCAAGCCAGACTTCGTTCATGTTCTGTATCAGGGCAAAATCGTGAAATCTGGCGACTTCTCGCTGGTGAAACAGCTGGAGGAGCAAGGTTATGGCTGGCTTACCGACGAAGAGTGATTCTGCGCTGCAACAGTGGCATCACCTGTTTGAGTCGCGCGGCGACGTGCGTTCTCTGCAGGCACAGCAGCACTGGCAGCAACTGATGCGCGTTGGCCTGCCAACCCGCAAGCACGAAAACTGGAAGTACACGCCGCTGGACACCTTACTGTCACAGCAGTTTGTACTGCCTGACGCGCCGCAGACCCTGAGCGCTGAACAGGTTGATGCACTGGCGCTGCCGCTGGATGCGATCCGTCTGGTCTATGTTGACGGTCAGTTCCAGCCAGCCTTCAGCAGTCGCGACTGCGAACTGTTTGAGGTTCAGCACAGCGTGGCCGCCGAGCGCCGTCCGCTGCCTGCTGCGGTTCAGCCTGAAGTCTTCCTGCATCTGACAGAGAGTCTGGCTGAAGAGGTGACGACCCTGCGTCTGGCACGCGGTAAATCCGCTGCGCGTCCGGTCTATCTGCTGCATATCACCAGCGGTCAGCAGACGGGTATGAACACGGTTCACTATCGTCATCACCTGCAGCTGGAAGAGAGTGCCGAAGCGGAAGTGATTGAGCACTACGTTTCACTGGATGAGCGCGCCCATTTCACCGGCACGCGCTTTACCTTTGCGGTTGGCGACAATGCAAAACTGACGCACACGAAGCTGGCCTTTGAAAGCAGCGCCAGCTATCACTTTGCGCATAACGATCTGGTCATTGGCAATGATGGCCAGGTCAGCAGCACCAGCTTCCTGCTGGGTGCCGGGCTGTCGCGTCACAACACCAGTACCCAGCTGAATGGCGAAAACACCACGCTGGCTATCAACAGCCTGGTGCTGCCGGTGAAACAGGAAGTGGCGGATACCCGTACTTACCTGGAGCACAACAAGGGCCACTGCGTCAGCCGCCAGATGCATAAAACCATCGTGCGCGACAAAGGCCGTGCGGTGTTTAACGGCCACATTAAAGTGGCACAGCATGCGCTGAAGACCGACGGGCAGATGACCAACAACAACCTGTTGCTGGGCAAGCTCTCAGAAGTCGATACCAAACCGCAGCTGGAAATTTATGCGGATGACGTCAAGTGCAGCCACGGTGCCACCATCGGTCGTATTGATGATGAGCAGATGTTCTACCTGCGTTCGCGCGGTATTGAGCAGGATGCTGCACAGACCATGATTATTCATGCGTTTGCCGCAGAACTGACCGAAACACTGGAAAATGAGGTGATGCGTCAGGCCGTGCTGCAGCGTATCGCGCAACGTTTTCCCGGAGGCGACATATGATGAACTTCGATCTCGAACGCGTCAGGGCTGATTTTCCTATCCTGAAGCGTGAGGTCAACGGTCATCCGCTGGCCTATCTTGACAGTGCGGCCAGCGCACAGCGTCCACTCTCGGTAATTAACGCCGAGAGTCATTTCTATCAGCACGGCTATGCGGCCGTGCATCGTGGTATCCATACGCTGAGCCAGCAGGCGACCAGCGACATGGAGAACGTGCGCGATCAGGCTGCCCGTTTTATCAATGCGCAGTCACAGGAAGAGATTGTCTTCGTCAAAGGCACCACCGAAGGCATCAATCTGGTGGCGAACACCTGGGGCAGCAGTAACCTCCAGGCTGGCGATAACCTGATCATCACTGAGATGGAGCATCACGCCAATATCGTTCCATGGCAGATGCTGGCCCAGCGCACCGGCGCAGAAGTGCGGGTCCTGCCATTAAATGACAACGGTGAGCTGGCGCTGGAGCAACTGGCGGGGCTGATCGACAGCCGTACGCGGTTGCTGGCGGTGACGCATGTTTCAAACGTGCTCGGCACGGTTAATCCGGTTAAGACGATCGTTGCTCAGGCAAAAGCCGCTGGCGTGGTAACGCTGGTGGATGGTGCCCAGGCGGTGATGCATGACAAGGTTGATGTGCAGGATATCGGCTGCGACTTCTACGCCTTCTCCAGCCATAAACTCTATGGACCGAACGGCGTGGGTATTCTCTACGGCCGCAAAGCGCTGCTGGATGAGATGCCACCATGGGAAGGGGGCGGTTCAATGATTGAGCGCGTCATGCTGCCTACCGGCACCACCTGGAACAGTGCGCCGTGGCGCTTTGAAGCGGGTACGCCGAATACCGGCGGTATTATCGGCTTTGGTGCGGCGATGGCCTATGTGCAGGCGCTGGGACTGGATACGATTCATCAGCGCGAGACGGCACTGATGAACTATGCGCTCGATAAGCTGGGCACCGTTCCGGATATCCAGATCTACGGTCCGCAGTCACGAGCTGGCGTTATCGCCTTCAATCTCGGTAAACATCACGCCTACGATGTCGGCAGCTTCCTGGATCAATATGGCATTGCCATCCGCACCGGACATCACTGCGCGATGCCGCTGATGCAGCATTACAATGTACCGGCGATGTGCCGTGCCTCCTTCACGTTCTATAACAGTGAAGAGGAAGTGGATCGTCTGGCTGCCGGTTTGACGCGCATTCATCGTCTGCTGGGCGGCTGAACAGTTTTAACGGAGTCACTGATGGCGAATTTGCCTGAAAAAGAGAAACTGGTTCGCAACTTCAACCGTTGTGCTAACTGGGAAGAGAAGTACCTCTACATTATTGAGCTGGGTTCAAAGCTTCCGGAATCTTCTGAAACCTTACACCAGCCGGAGAACGTGATTTCGGGTTGTCAGAGTCAGGTGTGGATCAGAATGACCCCGCAGGCGGATGGTTCCATTGCGTTTGAAGGCGACAGCGATGCCGCTATCGTTAAAGGTTTGATTGCTATCGTATTTAGCCTCTATCAGAACCTGCCGCCCGCCGATATCCTGGCGCTGGATGTGCGCCACTGGTTTGGCGAACTGGCACTGATGCAGCACCTGACGCCCACCCGGTCGCAGGGGCTGGAGGCGATGATTCGGTCTATTCGCCATACCGCTCAGAACCTCAGCTAAGTTACACTCCACAGACGCCATCCGGCGTCTGTTTTTTTATCTGACGAGAAAATTGCATGAAACCTGCTTTACGTTTAGCCGGTGCATTGCTGCTGACCTGCTTTGGGCTCTCTGCACCCGCGTTCGCCACCGAATATCCGCTGCCACCACCTGACAGTCGCCTGATTGGCGAAAACGTCCTGACTCAGGTTCCTGACAATAAACAACCTCTGGAAGCAATTGCGGCGCGCTACCAGGTCGGCCTGCTGAGCATGCTGGAGGCAAATCCCGGTACCGATCCCTGGCTGCCCAAAGCGGGCACCCAGCTGACGGTGCCGCTGCAGATGATCCTGCCCGATACGCCGCGCGAAGGGATTGTGGTGAATCTGGCCGAGCTTCGTCTCTATTACTATCCCAAAGGGGAGGATAAGGTCATTGTCTATCCCATCGGCATTGGCCAGCTGGGTGCGGCCACGCCAGTGATGGTGACGCAGATCAGCCAGAAGATCCCTAATCCCACCTGGACGCCCACGGCGAACATCCGCAAACGCTACGCCAAAGAGGGCATTACGCTGCCTGGCGTGGTCCCCGCCGGACCGGATAACCCGATGGGGCAGTTTGCCATGCGTCTGGCGCGCGGCACCGGCCAGTATCTGATCCATGGCACTAATGCGAAATTCGGCATCGGCATGCGCGTCAGTTCAGGCTGCATCCGTCTGCGTTCAGAAGATATCGAAGCGCTGTTTAACTCAGCCCCGAAAGGGACGCGGGTACAGATCATCAATCAGCCGGTGAAGTACGCTGTAGAGCCGGATGGGAAACGCTACGTGGAAGTGCATCAGCCGCTGTCACGCAACGACAAGGACGATCCACAGACCATGCCGATTGCACTCACTGCCGGAGTGAAGCAGTTTATGAAAAGTGAGAAGAGTGATAGTGCGCTAATTAAAACAAGCTTAGCGCGACGCTCAGGCATGCCTGTGCTGGTCAGCAGTGGGGAGCCGGTGCAGAGTGATACCGTGCCGCCTGCGGGGCTGGAGAGCGCATCTGTGGGGGCTGATAGCCCGGTGACACAGGCTGAGGGCAACGCGGTTCAGCCCTGACCGGATAAGTGCCTGTGAAGGGCACTGAATTCGGAGCAAAAAAAATGGCGCCATAAAGGCGCCATTTTTAAACCAGAACTCTTACTTACGGTAAGAGTGAGCCTGGTTGTCCAGACGCTGGTTAGCGCGTGCTGCGTCATCTTT
Source organism: Pantoea sp. EKM20T (assembly GCF_011800485.1). Lineage (NCBI taxonomy): Bacteria > Pseudomonadati > Pseudomonadota > Gammaproteobacteria > Enterobacterales > Erwiniaceae > Pantoea > Pantoea sp. EKM20T. Next base: position 156,158 of record NZ_JAALFW010000003.1, read on the forward strand.
AGCAGCCTGAACGTCTGAACGCACTGCGTTCACGTCGTTGCTCAGCTGGTCAACTTTAGCGTTCAGAGTCTGAACGTCTGAAGACAGCTGGTCGATTTTAGCGTTGCTTGAGCAACCAGCCAGCATAGTTGAAGCCAGAACTACCGCGCCCAGTACCAGTTTAGTACGATTCATTATTTATACCCTCTAGATTGAGTTAATCTCCATGTAGCGTTACAAGTATTACACAAAGCTTTTTAAGTTGAGAATAAATTTTTGATGAGAAGATGCTTAAATTTGATCGTTCGCTCAAAGAAGCAGCGAATCACAGAATATGATAAAAAAATTTAGCGAAAACAGAGAGATTTAATCGGATTAACCTTAATATTAAGAGTATTTGAATAGTTATTTTCGATTGGAATTTTCTGACATTTGGTTTAAGTAGAAATAAAAAAAAGCGCCCGATAAAGGCGCTTCAAAATAATGGTCAGAGAGCGTTTTACAGAACGTGTACAGAAGCGGTGTTGGTAGTTCCGCTTGGTACTAATGCACCTGACACCAACACCACGACATCGCCTTTCTGGCCGTAGCCACTTTCCAGCGCCGCTTCTTTACCCAGACGATAGAAATCGTCGGTTGAAGCGATCTCAGTCACCAGACGTGTCTCAATCCCTTTGCTCAGGATCAGCTGACGGGCAGTCATCGGATTGGTGGTCAGCGCCAGGATGGTCGCGTTCGGGAAGTATTTACGTACGGCTTTAGCAGATTTACCCCCTTCAGTAGCAACCACAATCAGTGGCGCTTCCAGCTTCTCAGCGGTCTCTACCGCACCACGGCAGACGGCTTCTGTGATACGCATTTTGCGGTTATCACTCTGGCTGTCGATGCGGGACTTCATCACGCGATCGGTACGCTCACAGATGGTCGCCATGATGGTGACCGACTCCAGCGGATAACGGCCTTTGGCGCTCTCACCTGACAGCATGACAGCATCGGTACCGTCAAGAATGGCGTTTGCCACGTCACCGGCTTCTGCGCGGGTAGGGCGCGGATTCTTGATCATGGAATCGAGCATCTGGGTAGCCGTGATGACCACTTTGCGTGCTTTATTACATTTTTTGATCATCATCTTCTGCGCGAAGATCACTTCTTCAACCGGGATCTCAACGCCCAGATCGCCACGCGCAACCATGATGCCGTCTGAGGCTTCGAGGATTTCGTCGAAGTTGTTCAGGCCTTCCTGGTTTTCGATTTTGGAGATGATCTGGATATGCTCGCCGCCGTTCTGTTTCAGGTGCTCGCGAATTTCCAGCACGTCTGAACGTTTACGGATGAAAGAGGCGGCGACGAAGTCTACGCCCTGCTCACAACCAAAAATCAGGTCGCGCTTATCTTTTTCGGCCAGTGCTGGCAGCTGGATAGAGACGCCTGGCAGGTTAACGCCTTTGTTTTCGCCCAGATCGCCATTGTTCAGGACTTTACACACCACGGTATTTTCAGTGACTTCGGTCACTTCCATACCAATCAGGCCATCATCGACCAGCACCGTGTTGCCGATTTTCAGGTCAGCAGTGAAACCCGGGTAGGTCACCGCAACGCGCTCGCTGTTGCCAATCACGCTCTGGTCTGTAGTAAAGGTAAAGGTCTGACCCGCTTTCAGAGCCGCATCGTTGCCGCCTTCCAGTTTCATGGTGCGGATTTCAGGGCCTTTGGTATCCAGCAGAATAGCGGCCTGACGGCCGGTTTTTTGCATAACGGCACGCATGTTGGTGATGCGTTGGCCATGCTCAGCGTAGTCGCCGTGAGAGAAGTTAAGACGCATAACATTCATGCCAGCTTCAAGCAGCTGAGTCAGCATCTCTTCGGATTCGGTTTTCGGGCCGATTGTACAAACGATTTTAGTCTTTTTCATGACGGATTTTCTGTAAGTTGTGATGGATGAATAAGGGCGGAATCCGATGGCAGCGCATCGAAGTGAAATTTCTGATTGAGACTGAAATGGGCAGTACTGAGTAAGAATAGGTGACGAAGGCCAGGCGTGCAGGGAAGTTGTGCGGTTACGGTTGGTAACCACCACGCTGTTGTTGCGCAAATCATTTGAGTTATCGCAGTAAGCACGTGATCGCTGAAACCTTTCAAGTAAGCAACGCGGGACAGTATAGACGCTAAGTATGCGAAAACCAATCAAAAAGCAGAAGGGGGAAGCGATGCAGATCAATAAAAGTGGAGTTGCGCAAGCTGAAGGAATTCTGAAAGTGGTGCGCTCTAATGGACTCGAACCATCGACCCCCACCATGTCAAGGTGGTGCTCTAACCAACTGAGCTAAGAGCGCATACTGAATATTGGTGCGTCCGAGTGGACTCGAACCACCGACCCCCACCATGTCAAGGTGGTGCTCTAACCAACTGAGCTACGGACGCACTTGGTGCGCTCTAATGGACTCGAACCATCGACCCCCACCATGTCAAGGTGGTGCTCTAACCAACTGAGCTAAGAGCGCAACATGCTGTCAGGGCGACAGCGGGGACGAATATTAACGGCAGCGTGTGAGGCTGGCAAGGGGAAAATAGTTTTTTCGCCATGACTGCACAGCAACTGTGCTAACCGTCGTTTTTTTCGTCATTGCGGGCCATGAATGACCCGCCTCGAACGTTATCGCGCTGCACGCGTCAGGATAATCTCCGCCGGAGATTGCTGTAAGCGTCTGATGCGCCAGATCATCATCACCGCAGCCGAGGTCAGGCCGATAATAAAGCCGCACCAGAAGCCCGCAGGTCCCATGCGCGGCACCACCCAGTCGGTCAGCGCCAGCAGATAACCGGCGGGCAGCCCCAGCAGCCAGTAAGCGATAAAGGTAATAAAAAAAATCGACCGCGTATCTTTATAACCGCGCAGGATCCCGCTGCCAATCACCTGTATCGAGTCTGAGAACTGATAAATTGCCGCCAGCAGCATCAGCTGTGCCGCCAGCGTCACCACTTCAGGGTTGTCGTTATAGAGCAGGGCAATCTGATGACGGAACGTCACGGTAAAAATGGCGGTTAGCGCCGCCATGCTGATGCCTACACCCTGTGCGGTCCAGGCCGCGACCCGTGCCTGCTCGGTGGAGCCCTGGCCCAGACGATAACCGACGCGGATGGTGGTCGCGACACCCAGCGACAGCGGCAATACAAACATCAGTGAACTGAAATTGAGCGCAATCTGGTGGCCGGCCACGTTAACGATGCCCAGTGGCGAAACCAGCAGGGCGACCACGGCGAACAACGTGACCTCAAAGAAGAGTGCCAGCGCCACCGGCAATCCCAGCGTCATCAGGCGGCTCAGAATCGGACGGGAAGGGGGTGACCAGCGGCTCTCCATACGGATATCGCGCATGCTACCCATCCGGCGCACCCAGAAGCGCATGCAGATAAACATCACCCAGTAGACCGAGGCGGTCGCCACGCCGCAGCCGACACCGCCCAGAGCAGGCATGCCGAAGTGGCCATAGATAAAGACATAGTTGAGCGGGATGTTGAACATCAGGCCTAAAAAGCCCAGCACCATGCCGGGTTTGGTTTTCGACAGCCCCTCGCATTGATTGCGGAGCACCTGGAAGAAGAGGTAGCCAGGCGCGCCGAACAGCAGGGCATGCAGATAGCCTTCTGCCTTCAGCGCCAGCACTGGATCGATGTCATGCATCGCCCGGATAAGATAACCGGCATGCCACAACAGCACCATAATCAGCAGGGAGACGAAAAAGGCGAGCCAGTATCCCTGGCGGATCTGTTCACCGATGCGTTCGCGGCGGCCAGAACCATTGAGTTGCGCAACGGTGGGCGTCAATGCAAGCAGAAGACCATGACCAAACAGGATGGCCGGTAGCCAGACAGAGGTGCCGACAGCAACGGCGGCCATATCCGTGGCGCTGACTGCGCCGGCCATAATGGTATCCACAAATCCCATTGCGGTTTGAGCCACCTGAGCAAGGATGACCGGAATCGCAAGGGCCAGCAATTGACGCGCTTCTGTTAAATACTTCTGCACGTTAACACCTGACTTATTGAATGAATTAAAAGGGGCAGGAAGCCCGGGGAATTTCGCGAGCTAGTGTAACTGGCGTAACAGAATTCGCCAATCTTTGTCACACAATGCGGTTTGCTCCGCTATAAAGCGGCGGTGCGGGCTGAAATCTAACAGCCGACCTGAGCTGTGATAAACTAGCGTAAACTTCGCAGAGGCAAAGACTATGTTTACCGGTATTGTGCAGGGCACCGCAGAAATCGTGTCCATTGAAGAGAAAGAACTGTTTCGCACCCACACTGTCCGCCTGCCGGAAGAGCTCTTACCGGGTCTGGCGCTGGGCGCATCCGTAGCCCATAACGGTTGCTGTCTAACCGTAACGGCAATTGAAGGCGACCGCGTCAGTTTTGATTTAATTAAAGAGACATTGCGGGTGACTAACCTTGGCGATTTACGTCAGGGCGATGTGGTCAATATTGAGCGTGCAGCGAAATTCAGCGATGAAATAGGCGGACACCTGATGTCTGGTCATATTATGACCACCGCTGAAATCTGCAAGATTATCCAGTCAGAACATAACCGCGAAGTCTGGTTTAAAATCCAGGATGCGGCGCAGATGAAATATATTCTGCATAAAGGGTTTGTCGGCATCGACGGTATCAGCCTGACGGTAGGCGATGTGACTAAGACTAAGTTCTGCGTCTATCTGATCCCGGAAACGCTGGAGCGTACCACGCTGGGGGCGAAGACCTTTGGCGACCGGGTGAATATTGAAATCGATCCGCACACGCAGGCAATCGTGGAGACTGTTGAGCGGGTATTAGCACAGCGCGATGCCGCGGCGGCGATGAGCATGCTGACCGGCCAGTCAACGACAGAGAGTTAATAAAAGGCGCGTAAGCACCGCAGACAGCCCAATCGGTTTTACTCTGTCAGCATTATAAAAGCGCAGGGCGCCGGGTCAGAAGAGGAAAGCGTCCCACGCCATGGACAAAAACGTCAGGAGCGTTTTTGAACAACGCAACGCGTTGGCCCGGCAACGGGCGCACCTCAGGGATGAGGTGCGTAATCGCGTGGGCCGCGCGTGTCAGGGATGACAGGTTTTGCGACTTTCCGATCTGACCCTGTTCCTTGCGCAACGCTCCCTGTTAAAGCAAAACAGGCCCTTCTTTTCAAGTGTTCAGCCGGGGCAGCGCCTTCTTAATTGCCCGCTTTTTAACCCCTACCGCGCCACCCGTAATCCCCCCTCAACGCCGCGACTGAACACGATCTGCCACAGCTGAATATCACGCGCCCGGAAGGCACCGGCACAGGCATTCAGATAATAGGAGAACATACGCTTAAAGCGTTCGCCATATTTATCGGCCAGCTCCGGCCAGGCCTGCAAAAAGCGTTCATGCCAGGCCATCAGTGTTTTGTCGTAATCTGCGCCGAAATTGTGCCAGTCTTCCAGAATAAAATGGGGCTCGCTGGCATCGGCCACATGGCGCACCGAAGGCAGGCAGCCGTTGGGGAAGATATATTTATCGATCCAGGGATCGACACTCATATCAGTTTTGATTGCGCCGATGGTGTGAAGCAGGAAAATACCGTCAGGCTTTAAATTACGATCGACCACGTCAAAATAGGTCGCGTAATTTTTCGGTCCGACATGTTCAAACATACCCACCGACACAATACGATCAAACTGCTCATTCAGATCGCGATAATCCTGCAACAGAATCGTGACGTCTAATCCGCTGCAGCGCTGCTGCGCCAGTTTCTGTTGTTCGGCGGAAATCGTCACGCCATGCACTTTAACGCCATAATAACGTGCGGCAAATTCCGCGAGTCCGCCCCAGCCACAGCCGATATCCAGCAGTGACATTCCGGGTTCCAGCGCTAATTTACGGCAGATCATATCCAGCTTGGCTTCCTGCGCCGTCGCCAGTGTCGTCGCCTTTTTCCAGTAGCCACAGGAGTATTGCATATAGGGATCGAGCATCAGTGAAAAGAGGTCGTTGCCCAGGTCGTAATGCTCTTTACCGACAATCCACGCCCGTTTTTTTGACTGCAGATTGGTTAAGCGTGCGGCGGCAATGCGCAGCGTATCTTTGAAGTGATGAGGCAGCTGCTGATCGAGTTTATGTTTAAGTACCTGGTGGAAGAAAATATCCAGCCGGTCACACTCCCACCATCCATCCATATAGCTCTCACCGAGCCCAAGAGAGCCCTCCTGCAGAACACGTTTAAAAAAACCAGGATGATTAATATGAATATCCCAGGGACGTGAACCATTAATTTCGATATCCGCTTTTTCCAGCAGTTCATGAACGATGCGATACCAATGGTTTTCTTCGAGGCTCACTTCTTCTGCATAAGATGAACTCATAGATTTTCCACCACCTGTCCAATCTGAACCTGAACAAAGAGTAGCCAATTTATTCAGGCAATGAGAAACGATGCGGATGGCTCCGCAAACCGGTTATCTGTGTGATACAGAGGACTGGAACAGCCTGCAGCAGGTCGGGTAAGGTGAGAATAACGCGCGCGAATACCGTCCCGGCAGCAGGGTGCCAATCAGATTATTACGTTATTATATTGTTGATTTATTACAGATTTGTTGACCCGGATGAGTATATGCTCACGCGGGTCAATATTCAATAACTTATTGTTAGGGCGCTAACTAAAAAGTCAGTGTGTCACTGATTATCCTGGCAGGCAGTTTGCGCAGAGGCAACAACAGTTTGTGCGCTTGCGGCACGCTGCATGGCGTAACCCAACAGCGCCAGCACAATTGTCACCGTCATCATCAGTGTGGTGGTAAATAGCGGCTGCGTTAAACCGGCCGACACTGCCAGGCTGGCAGCGAAACAGAGTCCTAACTGCAGTGTATTCTGCAACGCGGCGGCTTTACCGGTAGCGGTTGGGAAGGGCATCAGCGCACTGGACACCACAATCGGATAGATCGCGCCGTTAGCCAGCGCCATACCGCAGAACGGTACCATCAGACTCACCAGCGTGCTGCTGCCAGCAAGCGCAACAGCAAACAGCGCCAGAATGCTCAGGCTGTAGACGGCCAGCAGCCAGGGCAGCAATTGTGCGCCGTTAAAGCGGTTGAGCAGGGTGCGACAGCCGAAGCCACCAATTAAAAAGGCGAGCGTCTGGGGCACATAACTCAGACCGATATCGGCGGGCGACAGACCCAGATCCGCCAGAATAAAGGGCGATCCGGTCAGCCAGGCAAAGAAGCTGGCTGAGCAGGCGGAGTAGATCAGCACGTTGCCGCTGTAGACCCGTGATTTAAGCAGCGTGAAAAAGCCGGGCTGCGCACCTTTTTCTCCCGCGGCCTTGCGCACGGTGGGCAGACGCAGCGTGGTCAGAATCAACGCCACCGCAATCAGGGTCAGCACCAGGAAAATCGAACGCCAGTGGAAGTGGCCGATCAGCCAGGCACCCAGTAGCGGAGCCAGCGCCGGAGAGAGCGCAACCAGCGGCATAATGGTGGCAAAGACTTTGTTAGCGCGCGCTGCAGGGTAGCGATCCACCACCAGCGCCTGCCAGCTTACGGCAGCGGCACAGACGCCAATCGCCTGGACAAAACGCAGCGCCAGCATCAGATAGATATCATTCACCCACAGCATGCCTGCGCAGCCAGCGGCAAACATGGCCAGTCCGGACAGCAGCACCGGTTTACGACCGATGCGATCGGAAAGCGGTCCCCAGAAGAGCTGACCCACGGCGAAGCCGCCCAGGAAGAGACTCATACTGGCGCTGATCAGACCGGGTGAAGTGTTAAAGGTTTGCTGCATCGCACCAAAGGCGGGCAGGTACATATCAGTGGCTAAAAAGCCCAGCATGCTCAGCAGGGCAAGGTAGGGCATAAACCCTTTATTCGACAGCATCTGATTCTCATTTTTGCAGGATAAACGCGGCAGAGTGTAAAAGGTGCGTTTGCTGCTGTGAAACGGTAATATTTGCCGATTGCTGTTAAAATTTTTGAAGGCAGATTATGTGGTCAGAATATGCATTAGAAGTGGTTGACGCTGTCGCCCGTGGGGGGAGCTTCAGCGCCGCCGCGCAGGAGTTACATCGGGTGCCTTCTGCCATCAGCTATACGGTGCGTCAGCTGGAAAACTGGCTGGCGGTACCGCTGTTTGAACGGCAGCATCGCGAAGTGGTTCTGACCCCGGCGGGTGAGCATTTTGTCCGGGAAGGGCGCAGCGTCATCAAAAAAATGCTTGCCACCCGGCGACAGTGTCAGCAGCTGGCTAACGGCTGGCGCGGCCAGCTAAGCATAGCCGTTGACCGTATCGCTAAACCTCAGCGCACCCGACAACTGGTCAAAGATTTCTATCGCCACTTTCCCGATATGGAGCTGATCATCAGCTATGAAGTTTTTAACGGCGTCTGGGATGCGCTGGCCGATGGCCGGGTGGAAGTGGCGATTGGTGCCACTCAGGCGATACCGGTGGGCGGACGTTTTGCTTTTCGGGATATGGGCACACTTAACTGGCGCTGCGTGGTTGCGCCCGACCATCCTCTGACACAGGCGAGCCAGATAGATGATGACACGCTGCGGAGCTGGCCCTCCCTGGTGCTGGAAGATACTTCTCGCGCACTGCCGCGTCGTATGACATGGACGCTGGATAACCAGCGCCGGCTGGTGGTGCCGGAGTGGCAAACCGGGCTGGAGTGCGTGCAGGCGGGATTGTGTGTGGCGATGGTGCCCGGTCACCTGGCCAGGCCACTGCTCGACAGCGGCGAGCTGGTAGAACTGACGCTGCCGGTGGCGTTTCCGGACAGTCCATGCTGCGTCAGCTGGGCAGAAGATCGCGCATCACCGGCAACAGGCTGGTTGCTCAGCTATCTGGGTGATGCGCAAACGCTTAATCAGGAGTGGTTAAGCGAGCATTAACGGCGATAGTCGCGGAACGGGCCATCGGCCACGGAACGGCGCTCAATCAGCGTGGGATGGACCTCAATCGTTTGTGACACTTCGCGTTTACTGGTAATGCGGTCCAGCAGCATTTCCAGCGCTTTCTCACCCAGCTGGGCTTTAGGCTGATGCACTGTGGTCAGGGCCGGTGCAAAATAACGGGCGTTGCGCACATTGTCATAGCCGATCACCGAAATATCCTGGGGGACGCGTAAACCCATCTCGTCGGCGGCGCAAATCGCGCCCATCGCCATGATGTCACCGCCACAGAACACCGCCGTGGGACGCTGCTTCTGCGACAGGATCTGCTGCATCGCCTGATAGCCCGACTCCGGCTCAAAGTCACCCTGCACAATCCACTCGGCGCGTGGCTGAATACCCGCTTCTTCCATCGCCTTCAGGAAACCGGCATGACGTCCGCCACCGGTGTTACGCTCCATCTGACCGGGGATAGCACCAATATCCCGGTGTCCGCGTTCAATCAGATAGCGTCCCGCCAGATAGCCGCCCTGGAAAGCATTATCCAGTACCGTGTCGGTGAAGTCGGCGCGCGACTCGCCCCAGTCCATCACCACCATCGGGATATTGCGGTTCTCTTCCAGCATCTGCAGCAGATCGTCCGGATATTCAGAGCACATCACCAGCAGCCCATCGACGCGTTTCTGCGCCATCATGCTGAGATAGGCGCGCTGTTTTTGCAGATCGTTATGCGCATTACCCAGAATCAGCGTATAGCCTTTGTCAAAGCAGTGATTTTCAACCGCTTCGATAATTTCAGCGAAATAGGGCGCTTCGCTGGAGGTGGCAAGCAGGCCCAGCGTTTTGGTGTGGTTCACTTTCAGGCTGCGCGCCACGGCGCTCGGCGAGTAGTGCAGCTCTTTAATCGCCTGCCAGACCGCGTTGCGCGTCTCTTCAGCCACAAAGCGGGTTTTATTGATGACGTGCGAAACGGTGGTCGTTGAGACGCCAGCGCGTTTCGCCACATCTTTAATTGTTGCCATGAAAATCGGACTCCAGTGCTTATCTAACTCTATGATAAGCGTAGTGTTAAACGTTTGCGTCTGCTCAGGGTTTTTTCCGCAAAAATGCAGCTTTCTTGGCCAGGAAACAGGCCGCTGGCGGCGTAAAAACGCCTGAAAACGTGCGCAAACGGAATCAGGGTTGCGCGCGTTGCGCAACAAAGGCGGGATTCTAACAAGGCTGAACGGATAAAACGAGATTTTTACCGGGCCCTGTGGGAAAATGCGATACCCCTACTGATTGTGTGACTAAGGAGCAAGCAATGAGTACCGATCTTAAACTGGCTTTAATGACCACCGCGGGCTGTCTGCTGATGATTGTGGCCTTTAGTTTTACCGCTATTCTGCACTAATAAAAAAGCCGGGATTATCCCGGCTCTCTTCTGGTTGTTCTGCTGCTCAGCGTATGGTTTTCGGCGTCATCACCCGACGGGCACCAATATAGTGGCGCTGCCAGTAATCTTCTCCTAACGCGCTGATCTGAATATCTTTGCCGGTGCGTGGCGACTGGATAAACTTGCCATCACCCAGGTAAACGCCGACATGGTCCGCAGTACCGCGTCCATTGATACGGAAGAAGACCAGATCGCCTTTCTCCAGCGACTCACGCTTGATCGGCGCGGCGTCACGCAGGTGGTACATCTCGTTAGCGGTACGTGGGATCTTAAACTTCACCAGATCTTTATAGGCGTACCAGACCAGGCCGCTGCAATCGAAACCGGTATGGGGAGAGGTGCCGCCCCACTGATAGGGTTTACCCAACTGACCCATCAGCTTGGTCATCGCGGTTTCGCGGGCCTTCTGGTAGCGCTGACGGTGAGATTTGCTCATCTTAATCGTGCCGGTCTCGCTGGTAGTGACCTCTGCGGTTTTCAGCAGGCGCTGATGACCATAACGTTTTTTCTCTTTGTTCTTACTGAGACGGGCGGTTTTTAGCGAGGTCTTCTTAGCAGGCGTCTGTTTCGCGGTGAGTTCGACTTTTTTCAGTTTTTTTGTTTTTAGTTTTTGAACCGGGCTGAGGCGAGTCTTTTTCGTCACCGTTTTGACCGGGCGACGCTTGCGACGCTCATCGTCGCGCGCACTCTTTTTCTCTGCTTTATGCGTACTGACGTTCACCGGCGCGTGAGGCGACGCAGCGGCGATGTTGAAAAACAGTTGCGCAAAGGCCAGCATGAAAAACGTAATGATTAAACGCATAGTCCGTTAATTAGTTAAGTTGTCAGGGCCACTACGCACCGCGACAAAGTTGAGATTAATCTGATCCAGGATCAGCGCCCAGGCCATTCTAGTCCAGTTCTTTTAAAAACTGTAATGCCTTTTAATATTAATCTTTGCAACCCACGCAATTGTGCTGAAAATGAACATTTTCAGCGTCTTATATCAACGAAATTATTACGAATTATTAATCTGTTACCTGCTGTTAATAATCAGGAATTCAGGTGTCCCGGAGCAGGACTTAACAATGATGGCGATTTAATCGGGCAGCGATCAAAATCTCGTTTTCAGTCACGCTGCGAAGTCGCTACAATAAACAAACACGATGTGACGAATTAAGGAAGGCAATTATGAGTACTGTAGAAAAAATTCAGCGCCAGATCGCAGAAAACCCGATCCTGCTGTACATGAAAGGTTCCCCGAAACTGCCAAGCTGCGGTTTCTCTGCACAGGCGGTGCAGGCGCTGTCAGCCTGCGGTGAGCGTTTTGCTTACGTGGATATTCTGCAGAACCCGGACATTCGTGCCGAGATGCCGAAATTCGCTAACTGGCCAACTTTCCCGCAGCTGTGGGTTGATGGCGAGCTGGTCGGTGGATGCGACATCATCGTTGAGATGTTACAACGTGGTGAACTGCAGACGCTGATCAAAGAGACTTCAGAAAAATTTAAAGAAGCAGAATAAAAAAAGGCCGACATCACGTCGGCCTTTTTCATTGCGGCATCCCTTATGCGGATGTCGTGGCTTCTGCATCGCCTTCCGCGAAGGGCAGTGGCCAGCCGCCTAACCGTTTCCAGCGGTTCACCAGCTCGCAGAACAGCGTTGCCGTCTGCTGAGTGTCATAGAGCGCCGAATGCGCCTGCGTGCTGTCAAACTCCATTCCCGCCGCAATACAGGCCTTCGCCAGCACCGTCTGACCCAATACCAGTCCACTCAGGGCCGCGGTGTCAAAGGTGGCAAACGGGTGAAACGGATTGCGCTTCAGGCTGGCTCGTTCCGCCGCCGCTGACATAAAGTTCAGGTCGAAGGTGGCATTATGTGCCACCATAATGGCGCGATTGCAGCCGCTGTCTTTAATGCCCTTGCGCACCATTTTGAAAATGGCGTGCAGCGCCTCATATTCACTGACCGCGCCGCGCAGCGGATTGCTGGGATCGATGCCGGTAAAGGCCAGGGCTTCGGGATGCAGCAGCGACCCGACAAAAGGTTCGACGTTGAAATGCAGCGTCTGGTCAATCTGAATCCATCCCTCTTCATCCATTTTCAGCGTGATAGCGGCAATCTCCAGTAACGCATCGGTTTGCGCATTGAAACCTGCGGTTTCAACGTCGATCACCACCGGATAGAAGCCACGGAAACGTTGATTGAGTGCATTAGGGGAATTCGATTCAGACATCAGGATCTCGTTGCAGAAAAAGGGCAGCGCGTATTATGGCAAAAAACGGGGCCGGGTGCAGCAGATGAAGCGCAGAGAAGGGGATTCAGCCCACCCGATCGGGCAGGCTGACAGGCAGGTTTAGTTGCCGAGGCCGTTACCGGCATCTTTGTTTTCGATCAGCTCGATTTTGTATCCATCGGGATCTTCAACAAAGGCAATAATGGTGGAGCCGCCTTTAACCGGGCCAGCTTCACGCGTCACGTTGCCGCCATCTTTGCGGATACGTTCGCAGGCCGCTGCTGCGTCATCAACGCCCAGCGCAATATGACCATAGGCATCACCGAGGTCATACTTATCGACGCCCCAGTTGTAGGTCAGTTCGATCACCGCACCTTCGCTCTCGTCGGTGTAGCCCACAAATGCCAGGGTATATTTGTATTCGGTGTTTTCGCTCTGACGCAACACGCGCATGCCCAGCACACGGGTGTAGAAATCGATTGAACGTTGCAGATCGCCAACGCGCAGCATGGTATGAAGTAAACGCATAACATCCTCTTTTAAATAAAACGCCATCGCCCGATGACCCAGGCGCTAAGTATAGCGATGAAAATCGCCATTGAATAATGGCTGCCGTCATCATCCCGGACGGCAGCCCGAACCGGTTACAGCGTCGGGTAGTCGATATAACCTTCCGCGCCGCCGCCGTAAAAGCTTTCCGGACGCTGTGGATTGAGTGGGGCATCCTGCTGCAGACGCTCAACCAGATCCGGGTTAGCAATGTAATCGCGACCAAACGCAACCGCATCGATCAGACCGCGACCAATCAGGTCATCCGCTTTCTCAACGGTATAGGCACCGGCACCAATGATGGCACCCGGGAAGAGATCACGCACTTTCTGACGGAAAGCGTCGGTGTAAGGCTGACCGCCGGCCCAGTCTGGCTCGGAGAGGTGCAGATAGGCGATGTTGCGTTTTGCCAGCTCGCCGATATACCACAGCGCCGCTTCCTCTTCATCCGGGCCGTTGTCCAGATTCTGGAAGCTGCCGATAGGTGAGACGCGAATACCAATGCGATCGGCTGACCAGTTAGCGATCACCGCATCAACCACTTCCAGCGCAAAGCGGCCGCGTTTTTCGATGCTGCCGCCATATTCATCAGTACGCTGGTTTGAGCCTGGTGCCAGGAACTGGTGCATCAGGTAACCGTGCGCCGAGTGCAGCTCAAGCAGGTCAAAGTCCGCTTCACGCGCGTTGGCCGCAGCCTGGCCAAAATCTGCCACGATCTGCTTAATCTCTGGCACTGTCAGCTCACGCGGCGTTGAGGTATCTTCGCGATAGACGCTGCCATCTTCAGCACGCAGTGAGGTACGGGTGCCAGCGGCAATCGCCGATGGCGCAACCGGTGCTTTGCCTTCCGGCTGCACGCTGTTATGTGAGATACGACCGGTGTGCCATAACTGTACTGCGGTGTGACCGCCAGCCTGATGCACGCCTTCGTTAATCGCTTTCCACGCTGCAATCTGTGGCTGAGTATGTAAGCCTGGCGCACCGGCATAGCCTTTCGCCTGGAAAGAGATCTGGGTCGCTTCGGTGATGATCAAACCGGCGCTGGCGCGCTGGCGATAATATTCAGCCATCATCGGGGTAGGGATGTCGCCTGGCTCAATGCTGCGCAGACGGGTCAGCGGTGCCATAAATACGCGGTTTGGGACGGTAATTGCACCGACTTTTAGCGGACGAAACAGCTGGGTACTCGCCATAATAGCTCCTGATTAGTAGACCAGTCGTCTACAAACGTGTTTTTTAAAAATCAGCGGCGTTCAAGCCACTGTTCGATGGTACTCAATGCCAGACGCAGTGGCTGCGCCTCGCGGGAAATTTTGCTCTGCAGACTGGCACCCAGCCACAGCAGCGACAGCAATTCCGCCATCTGCGTGGGGGGCTGCGGCAGGCTCAGCGACTCCTGCTGCTCTGCGGCAATCAGGGTCCGGGCGTAGAGTGCCGTGATCTTTCCGGCACCCTGCTGCAGTGCATCACGCATCGGCTCTGAGAGATCGCACACCTCCGCGGAGACTTTGACGCCCAGACAGCCTACGATGTGGCCCTGCTGAACAAACAGATCAACGGCAGCACGAAAATGGTTAAGCAGACGCTCACGCGGCGTGCCTTCGGTCTGGTTAAGCTGCAACGCCACATCCTGCAGGAAACGCGCAAAATAGCGTTCCAGTAACGCCACGCCAAACGCCTCTTTAGAACGGAAGTAGTAGTAGAAGGAGCCTTTCGGCACCGCCGCCTGCGTCAGCAGTTCGCTGAGGCCCATTCCGGTAAAGCCGCGTTGCAGACAGAGTTGCTCACCTGTCTGGAGCAGGTGTTCGCGGGTTTCGTTGCGTTGTAGCGTCTTATTCATGGCAGTGAGATTAGTAGACCAGTCGGTCTAATGCAACGCAACCCTCTCTATTTGGCACAGAGTGTTCACTCCTGAGTCAAAGAACAGGATAATTCTGACCGGGTGTGGCTTACTTCCTGCGCAACCAGGCTACGCTTTTTACTGGACTGTTTATTCTGTGAATCCGGAGGCGTGGTGGCCGAGCAGCTTGAGTTTTTCCCGGTTCCCAGCCCCTGTCGCGGCATCTGCCAGACTGATGCGCGCGGCTACTGCCTGGGATGTTTACGCAGCCGCGATGAGCGGTTCAACTGGCTGCGCTTCAGCGATGCGCAAAAGCGTGAGGTCATTCGTCTTTGTCAGCAGCGGCGTCAGCGTCTGCAACGGCAACAGAAAGGTGAGGAGCCACACGCGCCACAACAGCCGGAGTTATTCTGACGACTTTGCGCTTTCCGTTATACTCTCTGACACGCTAATTTCAGCCAACGCGCAACAGGGAGAACGTCATGTTAGAACCGCAAGCCATCGCCTCACAGGGGCCCGATTTTTCACCGCTGGTCATGGGGTACTGGCGTCTGATGGAGTGGGGGATGTCGCCACAGGAGCGGGTCGCC
Organism: Pantoea sp. EKM20T; assembly: GCF_011800485.1. NCBI lineage: Bacteria > Pseudomonadati > Pseudomonadota > Gammaproteobacteria > Enterobacterales > Erwiniaceae > Pantoea > Pantoea sp. EKM20T. The sequence continues at coordinate 171,666 of NZ_JAALFW010000003.1, forward strand.
TTTATTGAGCACCACGTGAGGCTCGGCATCACTACCGTTGACCATGCGGACATCTACGGTGACTACCAGTGTGAGGCGGCGTTTGGCGAGGCACTGAAACTGGCACCCGGTTTGCGCGACCAGCTACAGATTGTCACCAAGTGCGGCATCGCCACCCGCGCCCAGCCTGAGCATCAGATAGGCCACTACATTACCGACAAACGTCATATCCTGCAGAGTGCTGAAAACTCACTGCGCCATATCCACACCGATCGTCTCGACCTGCTGCTGATCCATCGTCCCGATCCACTGATGGAGGCTGACGAGGTGGCCGAAGCCTTTATGGCGCTGCATCACAGCGGCAAGGTTCTGCATTTTGGCGTCTCTAACTTCACACCATCACAGTTTTCCCTGCTGCAATCCCGTCTGCCGTTCTCGCTGGTGACAAATCAGCTGGAGATCTCACCCGTGCAGCAAAGTGTGCTGCTGGATGGATCGCTGGATCAGTGTCAGCAGCTGCGTATTCGTCCGATGGCCTGGTCCTGTCTGGGTGGCGGTCGCCTGTTTAACGATCCCCATTTCCAGCCGCTGCGAGACGAACTGGAAGCCGTGCGGCAGGAAACCGGTGCCACCAGCCTTGAGCAGGTGGTCTATGCCTGGATACTGATGCTGCCATCGCGCCCGCTGCCAATCATCGGCTCAGGTAAAACGGCGCGGGTCAGCGAAGCCGCCGGAGCACTGAACTTATCCCTGTCGCGTCAGCAGTGGTTCCGTATTCGCAAGGCGGCGCTGGGATTTGATGTGCCCTGAAGCGTAAAACTGCGTCAATCTCCGGCAAAATAGTGCAACAGCGACCAGACTTATCTCAAACCCTGGTATGCAAATGGAGTCACCATGAAAATGAAAGTAGTTGCCCTATTCGCACTGATCGCCTGCGGCTCAGCACAGGCTGCCAGCGAGCAGGTTACGATCCATCAGGTTACCGCTGAAGGGATTGGGAAATCGCTGGGCACCGTTAAGATTGACGAGACACAGTATGGTCTGCAGTTCACGCCGGATCTGCAGGGCCTTCAGCCGGGCATTCATGGTTTCCATGTTCATGCTAAAGGCAGCTGTGAACCGGGCGAGTCTGAAGGCAAAGTGGTCGCCGCCGGTGCGGCGGGTGGTCACCTTGATCCAGCCAACAGCGGCAAACATCTGGGGCCTTATGCAGAGGGGCACCTGGGCGACCTGCCCGCGGTCTATGTCGATGACAAAGGCAGCGCCACTTATCCGGTGCTGGCGCCGCGTCTGAAATCGTTAAAAGAGATCAAAGGCAAAGCGCTGATGGTGCACGTCGGCGGTGACAATCATGCCGACCATCCTAAACCGCTTGGCGGTGGCGGGGCACGCTACGCCTGCGGTGTCATCTGAGTTTCCGGGCGGCAGGCGATGGCCGCCCGCTTTTCTCCTGCCTGTTTATGAATTGTTGTACCATCCCTGACATTTCCCCCCTATGATATTGATTCAGGTAAGAAAGCGTGATGGGGAAAGGAGCAGGAAAATGAAATTCAAGGGCGCATTACTGCTGTGTCTGCTGCTGGTGGGATGCGATAAACCCAATGATACGCAACTGGTCACCGAAACCGGACGCGAACTGCAGCGCACCATCGATACCAACCCAATGCGTATCACCTGTGAAAAGATCGCGAAGGGTCGTGAATGGCTGAGCCGCAACATGGTGCATAAGCTGGAAGCGCAGGGTTGCGATCAGGTCTTTCGCAGCGCCACCGAAACCAATTTCACGGATAGCACTATTTATCGCCGCACCATGACTATGGTGTGCGGTGGCATTCATGGTCAGAGTTTTACCGGTACCGAACTGACACGCCGGTTTATCTTCTCACCCGATGAGAAAGTGCTGGTGATTGAACCGATGACCGAAATGGATAAAACCCGCTTCGAAGGCCATAAAACGCTGCAACAGCTGCAGGATGATTTTAACCGGCAACAGCAGCAATATTGCCAGTGATCACGCCGGCACCGCCTGCTTCAGCTGTGCCAGTGAACAGCGTAACCGCCAGATAATCCCCGCCAGCTCGCTGGCCTCATTGCTTTCCAGTGCCAGTAACGCGGTGATGGTCTCCTCCAGTTCCGTCAGCATCCGATCCAGCGAGCTGTGGCGCACGCCGCGGCTGCTGATAATCTGCTGCAAGTCTTGCAGGCAGTGATCGCGAAACCCCATCAGTGCGGCTGAACCGGCGCGCCATTCACGCAGCTGCCAGACGATATGCGAGCAGTTGAGCAGCACCACGCCCCAGCGCAGTAGCCAGACGCGAGCCTGCTCATCCCGGCTGTGACTGAGCTGGCTGATACGGTGATAAATCTGCGATTCGAAGCGGCTCTCGCTGAGCCGGGGCCGCTGCCGCAGCTGATCGAGAAACGCCAGCCGCAGCGCCCGGATATGCCGTCGGCTGCGCCGCGCATCGGAGCTGGGTCGCAGAATCTGGAACGCCAGCCAGGCGAGCAGCACCCCGCAGACTTTGGCGATGTTATCGTTAAAGAAGTCCTGATAATCCCAGGTGGGCGGGTTAGTCACCGCGATAAACGAACCCATAAAGACGATGAACTGTCCCCACATTCCGGCGCGCTGTTTCTGCTGCAGCTTAAAGAGTTGCAGCGTCACCAGCAGCGGGAACAGAAACAGCAAAAACTGCCACAGCTGACTGATCTGCACCATCAGCCCAAACTTCATCACAAAACTAAACGCAAACAGCCACAGCAGGGTCTTCAGCAGCAGCGTGACGCTGCCGCCAGGTGAGGGTGATGAAGCGTAGAGCACACAGGCAATGGCGGTTAAGGTGAGCGCGGCGGCACCGGAAGACCATTGCGTATTGATCCAGAAGGCGCAGCCCAGCACGATAACGCAGAAGGTACGCAGGGCGCTCCAGCCCGCCTCGGCGCTGTCACTGTCGCGCGCCAGCGCCGGAACCGGCGGTGGCTGAAAGCGGGTGTCGGCATCGGCGCGATCCAGCAGGCGGATCCAGCGCAGCACGTTGAGGTACATCCAGCAGAAGTAGCGCAGCCGCTGACAAAAAGCGCGCTGCCGGTAGTCGCCATCCGCTGCCGGGGTCACGCTGCGCAGGATTTGCGCCAGACGATATTTATCACACGCCGGTTTCGCCAGCTCCGCCAGCAGTTGTTGCAGCGCGTCAAACAGCGCCTCTGGCGCGTCGGGCCAGTTCAGCAGCATGCGTCGCAGGCTGGAGAGCACGCTGGTGAGTCGCAGCTGCTGGTGCAGCACATAGTTCAGCACGTTGTTCTGTCGGCGAAAGCGGTAGTGGCTCCAGAACGCCTGAATCCGCAGCAGATTCATGGTCAGGATCTGGCTGATGACATTTTCATGCGCGGTCCGGATGGTCTCGCTGGCTGAGGGCTGCAGCAGTAATACCGCATGTTCCAGCAGCCTGGCATGCATCTGTTTCAGTGAGGTAATCAGCGTCTCACCATCGGAGGTACTCGGCAGTACCATCATCATTAATCCGGCGCAGAGAATGCCGGAGATCACCTCGCAAACCCGTGCCTGAGCGATGGTCCATAGCGAGGTGATATCGGTGATGTTAACGCTGCTAAAGGCGATGATGGCGGCGGTGTAGCCCGCCAGCGAAAAGGCGTAGGCAACATTATTCTGGTAGTGGTTCGCTATGCCGGTACAGAGCGCCAGCCAGCCGGCAATGGCAAAGGTAAACAGCCACGGCTCATTAAGCGTATGTCCGGCGATCAGCAGCGCAGCGCTGGCCCCCATCAGACTGCCAACGATGCGCCCCAGACTTTTACTGATCGCGCCGCCGACGGTGGGAAAGCTAATCACGGCGGCAGAGGTCATTGCCCAGTAGGGCTCATCCAGATCCAGTCCGTAGGCGATGCTCAGCGCCAGGCACATCGCAATAGCGTTGCGCAACGCATAGCGCCACTGGCCGGCGTTAGCCTTAATCCAGGGCAGTTGATCCCAGGCCAGCCACTGAAAATTCATGGCTGGATGGTGATGGTGCAGCTGGTTCCCGCCACCAGGTCTGCATCGGCAGGGAGCGGGTCGAGACGAATACGCACCGGCACTCGCTGCGCCAGCCGCACCCAGGGCACGTTGGGTTTGATATCGGGCACCAGGCCGCTGTCGGTCTCAATGCTCTGGTCATAGATGGCGCGGCCAATGCTATCCACCTGACCCTGCAGCCGCATACCATTGCTGTAGAGCACCACCTGGGCCGCTGCGCCTGGGTGAATATGGCGCAGTTTGGTCTCTTCGAAGTAGCCCATTACGTAGTAAGAGTGGCTGTCGACCAGAGCAAACAGAGGCGAACCCGCGGTGGCATAGTTGCCGGGACGCAGCGTCAGATTGGTGATCCAGCCATCCGCCGGTGCGGTCAGCGTCGTCTGCTGCAGATTCCAGCGCGCCCGTTCCCACTCCGCCTGTGCCGCTTTGGTGCTGGCGGCCGCCGCGCCGGCGCTTAATCGCGCGGCATCAAGGTCCTCTGCGGAGATGATGTTGCGCGGCAGGCTGCTGCGACGGTTAAATTCATGCTGCGCTTTCGCGAGATCCGCCTGCGCTTTGCTGAGCTGGGCGGCGGCATTGTCGAGCGCGATCTGCCACGGCACCGGGTCCAGCGTTAACAGCTGCTGGCCCTGATGCACAAACTGATTGTCTTTGACCTTCAGTTGCGTAATTCGTCCCGACACCTGAGGCGTGATATCCACCAGCTCTGCCCGTACTTTCCCGTCACGGGTCCAGGGCGACTGCATGTAGTAGTTCCAGAGCCAGCCAGCGGCCAGCAGCGCCAGGGCAAACATAATCAGCGTGGAGAAGTATTTTACCGCGTTAAATTTCATATCGATTATCCGTGACCGATGAGCCAGAGTGCGGCGGTAACGCACAGCACAAACAGGGAGAGATCAAACAGGGTGGGATGCCAGACATCGCCGGAGTAGATCCAGCCACGCACCAGAGGGTGGATCAGCAGCCAGAAAAAGAAGCCGAGGATCACCGCTTTGAATATCGGCGGGAAAAACAGTGAGGCACCCACCACCAGATCGGTCAGCGGATTCGCACCTGAAAAAGCAGGAGTGAGCACGTGATAACATCCTTCGTTAACCCAAACAGCAGAGTGAAAGCGCTGCCACGTTATCGTGGCCTGGTCCGGGATTTGTAATTTGTCCTGTAAACTCGCAGAATAGTGTAAAATCTGGCTTGATAGCTAGCAAGCTAATTATAAGGAGATGAAATGGATACGCCCCTCGGAACGGATTTATCTCGCCTGGTGCGCATCTGGCGCGCGTTGATTGATCAGCGGCTGAAGCCGCTTGAGCTGACTCAGACTCACTGGGTGACGTTGCACAATATTCATCAACTGCCGCCCGAACAGTCGCAGATTCAGTTAGCCAAGGCGATTGGTATTGAACAGCCTTCGCTGGTGCGCACGCTGGATCAGCTGGAAGAGAAAGGATTAATCACCCGTTCGACCTGCGCCAACGATCGTCGTGCCAAGCGCATTAAGCTGACGCAGCAGGCCGAGCCGATAATCGAACAGGTTGAGAGTGTGATTGATGAGACGCGGGATGACATTTTGTCCGGCATCAGTCGGGAAGAGATCAGTCAGATGGTGACGCTGATCGCCCGGCTTGAGAAAAACATTCTCGAACTTCAGCATAAAGAGAAATAAAAAAACCGACGCCCAGGCGTCGGTTTTTTGTTTAGCTTCATTAGCGAGGTGAAACCGTCACCTGGCTGCCGTTGGATGCCATCACAACGCGCTGGCCAACAGAGTAACGCGTGGCGGCCTGTTTCTGAACCACCATGATGGTGTTGCCATCATCCTTACGGATTTCCAGCTCAACGCCATCGGTTTTATTGACTGCGCCCTGTACGCCCTGGCCTGCTACGCCACCCAGAACCGCACCACCGGCTGTCGCCAGGCTACGTCCGCTGCCGCCGCCAATGGTGTTACCCAGGAATCCACCCAGCACCGCACCACCGATAGCACCGATGACATTGCTCTCATCGCCGCCCTGGATTTTCACCGGACGTACTGAGACTAAGGTACCGTACGAAACGCTCTGCACCTGCTTAGCTTCACTGGCACTGTAGGTATCACCCGACAGCGTACTGGTATTGCTACAACCTGCCAGCATCACACCGGCCAGAGCGACCACAATTACACGCTTAATCATTTGAAACTCCTTTAGTCGAGAAGGTGCCACGTTTACCGCTGTATCCTGCTCACAGTATAAGACACAAACCTGGCAAATTAATCCCTGTCCGAATAAAACACGGCTGGACGAAGCATAGACTATGCAGGATCAACAATAATTCAATCGTGGACTAAAAATAGTCCCATTACGTTATCAGTCAGCACGATTGGATAAAAAGAATTTAATCATAGAATTAGCGATCATTATTTGTCAGGCTAACCGCAGATGAATCGCACTTCCCGCCGGAAGTAAGGAATGGCTATGAAATCAGGACGCTATATTGGGGTAATGTCAGGCACCAGCCTGGATGGAGTGGATGTGGTGCTGGCTGCCATTGATGAAAATATGGTGGCGCAGCAGGCGAGCTACTGCCATCCGATGCCACCAGAACTGCGTCAGGCGATTCTGGCGATATGTCAGGGACAGTCCCTGACGCTGTCGCAGCTCGGCCAGCTTGATACCCGCCTCGGCCAGCTGTTTGCTGAAGCGGTAGTGACATTAATGAAGCGCGAATCGCTTGAAGCCAGCGATATCACGGCGATTGGCTGTCATGGTCAGACCGTCTGGCATGAGCCGCAGAGTGACGCACCCAATACGCTGCAGATTGGCGATCATAATCAGATCGTGGCGGCCACCGGCGTCACCGTGGTAGGGGATTTCCGCCGCCGTGATATGGCGCTGGGCGGGCAGGGCGCGCCGCTGGTGCCTGCCTTTCATCAGGCGCTGCTGATGGATGCCACTGAACGCCGCATGGTGCTGAATATTGGCGGCATCGCCAATCTCTCGCTGCTGATCCCGGGTCAGCCGGTGCGCGGCTTCGATACCGGCCCCGGCAATATGCTGCTGGACGCCTGGATCTGGCGTAATCAGGCTCAGCCGTATGACAAAGATGCGCAGTGGGCGCGCAGCGGGTCGGTGATTCCGGCACTGCTGGAGGCGCTGCTACGTGAGCCCTGGTTTGCGTTGCCGCCGCCGAAAAGCACCGGGCGCGAACATTTCAACCTCAGCTGGCTGGAGCAGCATCTGCGCTATTTCCCGGGTCTGGCTGCGCAGGACGTGCAGGCTACGCTGGTCGAGCTGACCGCCATCACCATCACGCAGCAGGTGTTACTCAATGATGGCTGCGACCGTCTGCTGGTGTGTGGCGGCGGCAGCCGCAATCCGCTGCTGATGGCACGACTGGCAGCGCATCTTCCGGGAACGGAAGTAACGACTACCGATGCGGCGGGTGTCAGTGGTGACGATATGGAGGCGCTGGCGTTTGCCTGGCTGGCTTTCCGCACGCTCTCCGGCCTGCCGGGCAATCTGCCTGCGGTGACGGGCGCACGGGAAAAAAGCGTGATTGGCGCAATCTTTCCGGCGAATTCACTCTACCGACGCTAAGCGGGGAGTCGGGGGCAATCTGCCCCCGCAGGATTACAGGTGGCCGTCAGGCGGCGCCGGAGAGATGCGTCAGGTTGCGAACGCCAGTAATCACCGAGGCAACCATGGTTTCACGTCGGGTAATCACCTCAACCTGATAAAACCGGCTGCGGTAGGCGATGGAATAGATAACGGGATGGTACTTATTACCTTCTCCGTAGCGGGAGTAGTGCGCTTCAAGCGCACGAGTCGCTGCGAGAATATGGGAGGGTTCTTTATCACCGCGGATGATTTGCTTCATTCAGTTCCTCAAATGCTGTCCCTGGAGTCACGTCGCACGCATGGCGCGTAGCGCTGGCCTAAACACTGAACATCTGACTGCTAAACATTTAATCACTGACTGGGTAATGACTGACTCTGCCGCGGGAAGATGACAGAAAGATGATCCCCCGGGGCTGTTAATTATTTAGCAGCCGCCGGGTGATCCAGCAAGGCAGGAAATCGCAAATTCATCCAAATAGCAGAGGCGGTCAGATCAGCTCCGGCCAGGCTACGGCCGCAACGCCATTGAGTACAGGTTTTGAGAACAGAAAGCCCTGAAACTGGGTCACGCCTGCCGCTTCAAGCCACATCCACTCTTCCGGCTGTTCAATACCCTCGGCGATAACACCGATCTCCAGCGAGGAGCAGCATTTCAGAATGGCATGAATGATCGCCTGCTTCGGCCCACTTTTATGCACATCAGCGATGATGGTTCGGTCGATTTTAATCTTGTCAGGCTGAATACGCGTCAGCAGCGACAGGCCGGCAAAACCGGCACCGAAATCATCCAGCGCCAGGCTGATGCCGGCCGCCTTCAGCTGCCTGATGGCGGCTTCAAAGGCCTCAGGCTGCGAGATAATTTCATTCTCGGTGAATTCAACCATGATCTGCTCTGGCACCAGTCCCTGCGCAGCAATCTCATCCAGCAAAAACGGGACGGCGTCGGGCACTTCCACCAGCGTCATCGGCAGCAGATTGATCGACAGAGTCATGCCCTCAATCCCCAGCTGCTTCGCCTGGGCGAAGGCGATCTTTTTCGACCTCAGATCGAGCTGATAGAGCTGCTCACGTGACAGTCGGGCAAAATAGTCGAGCGGCGATTCTCCCTGCGGGCCGCGCAGCAGCGCTTCCAGCGAGACGATTTCGCAGGCGAAGGGGTCAACGATCGGCTGAAAAGCAAAGCTGACCTCATCCGCAGCCACCAGCGATGCGTTGCCTTCACGCTGTTCTGACTCGTCACGGATAAACGTCCAGCCGCTGGCGGCCGGGATCTCAAAATAGTTCTCTTTTTCCCGCGCTTCGACAAAGGTGCGCAGGAACTGCAGTGCGCGATCGGCATAGGTCAGCTGATACTTTGTGGTGCACTTTGCCAGTACCGCCTCCAGTACCGTCTCTTTATCATGCAGCCGCAGATCGAACAGCTCCATACCGACGTGGCCAAAACGGCGTGCCGGGGCGTAATCGCGCAGCAGTTCGACCAGATTATGGTGGCGTGGATCCTGGCAAATCCGGCTGTAAACTGCATTGACCGCCGCCTCCGGACCTTCCAGCAGCTGGAAAAAATGCGTGCCATTGAATAATAAAATTCCGGTGACGCTTGAGGATTTATTGATTTTATTCGCTTTCCGCGCCAAACCATTCAGGATCTCAAGCGGCACATGTTCAGTAATGTGGCTGCGATAGATGATTGTCGACAACATAAAGGTTTCCGGAATTTTTTATTTTTTGTTATGGCACCTTACCAGAAGCTTCTTCCGGGGAAAACGAGGGCCAGTACGTCTTTCTCACTCTGACTCTGTTTTAATCAACCGGCAGCGTGGTATTGCCCGTTCCCAGAGAGCGCTGCATAAAAACGGTATCCAGCCAGCGACCCTGTTTAAAACCCACCGAGCGCAGGATACCTGTCATCTCAAAGCCTGCGGCGCGATGTACGGCAATCGAGCCCTGGTTCTCGCTGTCGCCGACGTTGGCGATCAACTGGCGGAACCCTGCCTGCTCAGCCCAGCGGATTACATGGTTTAACAGGCGCGAACCGGCTCCGCGCTTCTGAAATCCGGGATCGATATAAATTGAGTCTTCCAGCGTATGCCGGTAGGCATGGCGCGGACGATAAGGCGTCAGATAACAGAACCCACGCACTTCTCCGTCGCTGACGGCGATAAACCACGGCAGGCCCGCCTGCTGAATCTTCCGCATCCGCTCGCCAATCTCTGCCGCGTCGGGAGGCACTGTCTCAAATGAGCCGGTGCCGTTAAGGACATGCCAGGCGTAGATCTGCTGAATCGCCGTGATGTGGCGTTCATCTGCCTCAAAAATTTCCATTATGCGGTTTTGCCCCGAAAGTCTGCACCTGTGGAAAAACAACGGTATAGCGGGCGATGTGAGGGCGCAATATAAATATTACGCGCTCATGAAATTTTATGAGTGCGTCGTTCGCCAGGATTATTCCTGGCAGGAAGCAGATAAAAAATCACGTCGGTTTAGTGCCACTACTGAATGGTAATTAAGCCTATTCTGAAAACAGCGTCAGCCGGATGATCCGGGCCGGCGTTAAGGCTATTATCTTCGCGGTTCTGATGAGGTTGATTTATTAACTGGAGGCGCAGCGTGATGCGATTTGTTGATTTTCTGAATAGTAAGCAGGGGCTGCGTGCAGCAAGAAATCACTGCTTTGAATTAAATGGTGTGGTACTGGGCCATTTTACTGCGTTATTCCTGCATGATAACCAGATTATTTTTACCAAAGATGGTAAGCAGTGTGCTGTGCCTTATTATCTGGGTCCCGAAGAAGATTTGCTTCAGCAGAAAATAAATCCACGCATTAAAAATATCCGCGCGATCTGAACGGACGCCGCGATGAGTTTATCGCTTCAGCCAGAACACCTGCGTAATATTTCCTCATTCTCCGGGCGATAATATTGGCACTGTCTGGTAAATAGCATCGACGCTATTTCTAACTTCCCTGTTTTCTGCCAACCCATTCGTTTACGCCTGCTTATTTAGCCGACTCGCTGCTGTTCTGCGCGGGTGCAATAAACAGCAACAGCAGGGCGCTGACCGCAAACAGCGTTAATGCCGTACTGGCTCCCAAAGAGGCGTAGAGCTGACCAAACAGCAGCGATCCCGCTACCTGGCCCACCGCCAGCATAAAGAACAGGATGCCGACGCCGGTCGCCGGATCTTCAGCAGTGGCGCGTGCGCCCCACACCAGCAGCACGCCCGATAGCGTGACGTAACCTGCGCCACAGCAGGCAACCGCGATCGCTAAGCCGGTGGATTCGCCCCGACTCCAGGCCAGCACCAGCAGTGGCACTGCCATCCCGCACAGTGAGAGCCGGTATACACCCTTCAGCCTGATACGGGCAGCGACCGGGCCGGTTGCCGCACCCACGATGCCTGCTCCTCCGGCAATCAGCCAGAGTAAGCGGGCGGTCTCTTCATCCACACCGACATGCTGTCGCAGCAGCGCTGACCCAAAGCTCCACCAGGCAGCACTGACCAGACCCGAAATCAACGCAATACTCATCAGACGATGCATGGAGCGGCGATACAGCCGCTGGTGCCAGAGACGCACTCTGGTGGGGCGACTGGCGGCGTGACCTGATAACACGCGCATCACCGGCAGTACACAGGCCAGCGACAGCAAAGCGAACAGCAGACAGGCGGCACGCCAGCCGCCGGGCAGAACGCTCAGGATGACCACCGTCAGGATAATGCCCGCGCTGGTGCCGGCATTGATCAGGGTATTGATGCGCGGCTGACCCGCAGCAGGGATTCGATCGCTGACTGCCGCCGCCAGGGCAGGTGAAGCCAGACCGGCACTCAATCCGGCAATAAAGAGTCCGGCCGCCAGCAGCAGCGTTGATGAGGCACAGGCGAGCAGCAGCAGACCCGCCGTCGCACTGAGTGAGGCCAGCAGCGCCGTCAGCCGGGTGCCATAGCGATCCGCCAGCGCGGCTGCGGTAAGTATGGTGAGGCAATATGCCACAAAGCTGCAGGCTGACAGCATACCCGCCTGCTGCGGGTTGAACGGGATCTCCGCTGAGATAGCGGGCAGCATCAATCCCCATGAGAAGCGCGCCATGCCATAGGTCACGGCGATCAGGCTGAAGCCGGTCAGCGCCAGCGCGATGGGCGATCTCATCCTGTCGCCCTGTTCTGAAGTAACTGACTGACGACCTGCGCCGCCTGTTGAGCAGCGGCGGAACCGGTAATCAGCGCCGTGGTAATGGCACCCTCAAAGAGTATCCAGATAGCATCACTCAGCGACTTATCTTCAGCACCGCGCAGATGCGTCACACAAAGGGTGATATAAGCCCGCATCGTGGCCCGGAAGGCCAGCGCCTGAGCGGCCAGTTCACTGTCCCGCTCGGCATACTCTCCCCAGGCTTTCAGAAAAAAGCAGCCACGGGCACCGTTCGCCTCCGTCCACTCGCCCAGCACCCTGAACAGATGCGCTATCGCATCAGGCTGCTGCGGTGGCAGCAGATCGGCCATAAAGCGCTGCTCGCGCGCGTCGAGTACCGCTGCGGTCAGCGCTTCGCGTGAGGCGAAGTGATGATAGAGCGTGCGGGTAGAGACGCCCGCTTCGCGACAGATATTGTCGGTGCTGGTGGCGTGGAAACCGTGGGTGTAGAAGAGCCGCTCGGCGGCCTGGATGATATCGTTTCTCTTTTTCATGCTTTAAAAGTAAACCGATCGTTTTACTTTTTCAAGCCGGTCGCTGTTAATTACGCCCGCTGGTATTGATAAATCCCTGATGCCAGGGGAGCTGGCGTTCCGCTTAAAGGCACGCAGTGCACCGCTTTCACTCTTATTCAGGTTCAGTTTATCAATACTCATAAATACCCCTGCGGGGATGATATTTTTCAGCTTCTGCTCTAATCATATCTGAGTAGCGCGTCACCCCTGGCGCGCAGGTTGATTTTATAATCTGTTGTTTTTTAAGTTTTATTTTGTTTTTTGCTTTTTTAATGATGCATTAGCAGTATAAATGTAAGCGGGGCGACAGTGAGGGTGAGGGCGTTACAGCGCGTGGAATGCCTGAAGCGACATAAGCAATGAAAAAGGGCATATTCTCAAAGTCAGCCAGACTCACGCAATAAAGTGGTTTTAGGGATAATTCTCAGTTAGTTTAATAAAGCTTCAGATTACAAAAAAAACCTCTTACGAATTTTGGTTCGTTTTTTAAGATACATACAGCAACTATCAGGATGACTACCATGCTCAAAGCCAGCTACTATTATCTGTGCCCGCGTCCCATGGGTGGATGGATTTTACACAAAGAAGGTTGCGTTAATCTGTCAAAGAACGATAAACGCGTTTTTATTGGTTCGCTTTATACCCGCCAGCAGGCGCTGGCCGTGGCGAAAGTCCATCACGCTAATGCCATACTCTGTAATGCCTGCCTGAGCACTTTTATTTGCCCGACCAGCAGCAGCACGGCAATTAAACCTGCACGCGCGGCAACGCCAACCCGCCATACGCCAAAACATTAATTTGTATGCAGGGAGTTATTGTTCTGCTGTGGCAGAAGGATAATAAAGGGAATTAATGCTGCGGGCCGGTTAGAATAAAAAAAGGCAGCGTAAAGACGCTGCCCTGTTCTTTATTTAAGCCTGTTTAGGCTGGCCATTTGAAGCGGTAATTCCGCCATCGACCGGCAGATTAACGCCGGTAATATAACTGGCTTCATCGCTGGCAATAAAGAGAATGGCACGGGCGATATCATCCGCTTCACCGGCCCGGCGCAGTGGAATACGGTCGTAAAAGCGCTCCAGCAGCGCCTGATCCTGTTTGGCATCTTCGGTCAGATCGGTAAAGGTAAAGCCGGGACAGATTGCATTGACTCGTACGCCATCTGCGCCGTAGTCCATCGCCAGCGCACGGGTGAAGTTGGTAATCGCCCCTTTGGCCGCGTTGTAGATGCTCATGCCCCAGTCGCCGCCTAAACCGGAAACGGAAGAGATGTTAACCACGTTGCCTTTGCTCTTTAACAGGGCAGGCATGAAATAGTGTACGCCGTGGAAAACTCCATCAAGGTCAGTTTTCATCAGGGTTTTCCATGCGTCGAGATCGACTTCATGGATGCGGCCCTGCACGATGACGCCGGCGTTATTCACCAGCACGTCAACACGGCCATACTTCTTCAGGACGGTTTCTGACAGCTGTTTAACCTGTGCGGCTTCTGAGACGTCGCAGGCAGCCACCAGGTGATCGCCTGGCGTCATGTCGGCCAGCGTCTCTTCCAGTTTCTGCGCGGTACGGCCCACCAGCACCACTGATGCACCCTCTTCAGCGAAGCGTTTTGCGCTGGCTTCGCCAATGCCGGATCCGGCACCTGTCACAACCACAACTTTCTGCGTAAATCTGGACATTATGCCTCCTTTTCAGCATCAATTCTCACTGTTAACAACCGGTTAAGCCTGGCAGCGATCGCCAGAAACACAAGCGCAGCGCGAAATGCGCTGCGCCAGATGACTGCTTTTTAACCGGGTGAGCGGCTATGGACGTCTGAACAGGGCGAAGCTGCGTCCTTCCAGTTCGAAATCCTTCTCTTTGGTGATCACCAGACCGCGCTTCGCGGTGTCGCTGGTGGTCAGTTCCAGCACCCAGCCGCCTTCACCAAACTGCGGGATCTGGAACGGTACATTGCCTTCAAACGGATTGAACAGCATCAGGACGTCGTGCCAGATGCCTTCCTCGGTCTGGAGGTCCGGTCGGCCGATATAAACCCCCAGCGTTGATCCCTCATCCCACTGCTCAGCCTGCTGGAAGCCGCCACCGGCGTTAAACCATTTGATATCCATGCCATCACGCCAGTTTTCACGGCGCAGTAACGGCTGCTGAGCACGTAACGTCAGGATCTGGCGGGTGAACTCGCGCAGCGCCTCGGCAGATTCCGGCAGGTTATCCCAGTGTACCCAGGAGATTTCGCTGTCCTGGCAGTAGCCATTGTTGTTGCCCATCTGGCTGCGGCCAAACTCGTCGCCCGCCAGCAGCATTGGCGTACCGTGTGAGAAGATCAGCGTGGCGAGGAAGTTGCGCTTCTGACGCTCGCGCACCGCGTTGATGCCTTCATCATCGGTCGGGCCTTCAACTCCGTAGTTGTAAGAGCGGTTGTCGTTGTGGCCGTCGTTGTTGTCTTCGCCATTCTCCGCGTTATGTTTGTCGTTGTACGACACCAGATCGTTGAGGGTGAAGCCATCGTGCGCGGTGATAAAGTTGACGCTGGCCCATGGACGACGACCGTGCTGATCGTAGAGATCGCCGGAACCCAGCAGGCGGGCAGCAAAGTCTGTGGAGACGTTGTTGCCTTTCCAGTAGTCACGCACCGTATCGCGATACTGATCGTTCCATTCTGCCCAGCCTGGCGGGAAGCTGCCCACCTGATAGCCGCCCGGACCGATATCCCAGGGTTCACCGATCAGCTTTTTCTGCGACAGGACCGGGTCCTGCATGATGGCATCGAAGAAGCCGCCGCGCGGGTCAAAACCATCAGGCTCGCGACCGAGAATGGTACCCAGATCGAAACGGAAGCCGTCGATATGCATTGATTCTGACCAGTAACGCAGCGAATCGAGCACCATCTGCAGTACACGCGGATGCGAGGTGTTGACGGTGTTACCGGTACCGGTGTCGTTGATGTAATAGCGATGCTGGTCTGGCAACGTACGGTAATAGGAGAAGTTATCGATGCCTTTAAACGACAGCGTTGGCCCCAGCTCATTCCCCTCGGCGGTGTGGTTGTAGACCACGTCGAGGATCACCTCAATACCGGCATCATGGAAGGCTCGCACCATGTCACGGAAGCCCTGAATACCGCGCGGCCCGAAGTAGCGGGTGGCGGGGGCAAAGAAGTTCAGCGTGTTATATCCCCAGAAGTTTTTCAGCCCTTTATCCAGCAGGTGCTGGTCATCCGGGAACCAGTGTACCGGCAGCAGTTCGACCGAGGTAATGCCCAGGCTTTTAATGTAGTCGACGGTCGATTTGTGGCTCATGCCGTCAAAGGTGCCGCGCATTTCAGGTGGCAGGGCGGTGTTGAGCTGCGTGAAGCCCTTAACGTGGGTTTCATAGATGACGGTTTTCGGCCACGGCACATTCGGGCGGTTTTTATCCTGCCAGTCGAATTCGTTGGGATCGATCACCCGGCACTTTGGCGTAAACGGCGCGCTGTCGCGGCTGTCGAAGGTCAGATCTTTATCGTCATGATAGAGATCGTAAGCGAAGTGCGCCTCGTTCCACGCGATGTCTCCCGCCAGTTCACGGGCGTAGGGATCGAGCAGCAGCTTGTTCGGGTTAAAGCGATGACCATTTTCCGGGTCATAAGGGCCATAAACGCGATAGCCATAGAGCGCGCCGGGCTGCAGGCCCGGAATATAGCCGTGCCATACTTCATGGGTATATTCCGGCAGCTCCAGACGGGCAATTTCCGTTTTACCGCTGGGATCGTACAGACAGAGTTCAACCCGCTCGGCGTGGGCGCTGAACAGGGCGAAGTTCACGCCCTGACCATCAAAGTTGGCCCCCAGTAAATGGCTGTATCCCGCCGTAATTTCAAAACGCTGACTGTTTGACATTTATGCCTCGTTATTCAATGAACAGATTGACGCGTAATAAAAAAAGTTCTTTCCGGAATTCACTGTGCCACCAGCACGGCACACCACTGCGATGCCAGCCCGGTAAGCGGCAACTGGTCGCCCGCAGCCACCGTTTTACCGGTCAGCACATCCTGGTAGCGGCGCTGGCCCAGTGCGGTGGGCAGCGCAATGACCGTGTCAGCCCAGCGCGCAGCGGGCGGCTGGTCGAGATTCGCCGGCAACTGGTTAAAGACCCTGCGTGACACAACCACTATCACCGCCTGATCCTGTCCGGTGCGGGCAAAGGCCAGCACATTATTCTGCTGCTCGCCCTCTGCCGACAGTGCCAGATAGTCACCGTGGCGGAACAGGGCAGGCTGCTGCTGACGCAGCGTCAGCAGCTTCACAATCGCCTGCTGATTGACCTGACCGCGCAGCCAGTGCGCCTCGCTGCCGTCGTGCTGTGGCGCGTTAAGCATCGCCGCCAGCGCGTCGAAATCGGGTTCGCGGCGGTTATCGGGATCGACCAGGCTGAAGTCCAGCGCCTCGCTGCCCTGATAAATATCGGGTACGCCAGGCGCCGTAAGCTTCACCACAGTCTGGGTCAGACTGTTGACCAGACCGGCACGCATAAAGGGTTGCAGCGACTGGCAGAAATCATTGAGGAAGGTGCTGTTGGCGGGCGCAAGCAGGTGACGGGCATAGTCCAGCACTGCCTCCTCATAGGCGTCGTTGTTGTCGGCCCAGTCGGTACGCAGCTTGGCTTCACGCAGCGCTTTTTCCACATAGACCACAAAGCGGGCTTCCAGCGCCGCCAGACCTTCCGCATCCTGCGGCTGCAGGGTGGTTGGCCAGACGCCCGCCAGCGCTTCATACAGCATCCACTCCACGGCCGGTTCGGGTGCCGGACCATCTTTCAGGCGTACGACCTGATCGTGGTTCATCTCCCGCCAGCGGTTGACGCAATCCGCCCAGCGTTGCGGCGCTTCGGTAAGGGTATAGAGTCGCGCACGCGCATCTTCACCGCGCTTGGTGTCGTGCGTGGAGGTGCCCGACAGCGCATCGGGCTGATGTTCGCGCCGCGCCTGCATTTCAGCGTGAAACTGATCCAGCGAGAAGTGGCGCGCCAGCGGTTCAGCGCCGACTTCATTCAGCGCCAGCGCCATGTGCTGACGGAAGAAGAGGGTATCTTCCACCGATTTCGCCATCAGCGGTCCGGTCAGCTGCTGGAAGCGGGTGCGGAATTGCGTGGCATCGTCGCGAGCGGAGTCGGCAACCTCTGCGCGCAGAATATGGGTCAGGAAATCAAGCGCCTGACTGTCGGGCGCATGGGCACTGGCTTTCACCTCGCTGACCACCTGTTGCAACAGCGCGGTGTCGGCTGGCGTCAGGCCCTGCGGCGTACCGTAGGTGCGATAGACCGGGAACGCCACCAGCAGTTCACGCAGCGCATTCTTCAGTTCCGCTTCCGGCTGTGGCGTGCCTTCTGCGTCGGCAATCTTCAGTGCCAGCTGCAGTAACCGGTTAAATTCACCGGCAAAATTGCGGTTTGCCATCAGCAGTTTGGCGGCGCGTAGCTCCGCTTTCATATCAACGGTTTTACCGATGACGGCCTGATACGCTTTGCGCAGTCCGCTCAGCTGATCGCTGTCGACCAGCAGATTGGCGAGTGCGGCCATAAATTCATATCCGGTGGTGCCGGAAACCGGCCATGCATCAGGCAGCTGTTCATTGTCACCCAGGATTTTCTCCACGGTGAGATAGCAGTCGGGACCGGCAGCCTGGCGTAACTGTTCCAGATAGCCGTGCGGATCGGCCAGGCCATCCACGTGGTCGACGCGTAAGCCCTGCACCGCACCGCTGTGAACCAGTTCCAGGATCAGCTGATGCGCGGCATCGAAGACCGTTTTGTCTTCCACGCGCACGCCTGCCAGACCGGTGACTTCAAAGAAGCGACGGTAGGAGAGATCGTTGGGCGCATCGCGCCACGACATCAGCCGCCACGGCTGCTGGTCATGCAGCTCAGCAATCTCCGCCGCGTCGCGGAGGGCGAGTACCGCTTCTTCCCGATCCTGCCAGGTATCAGGTGCCAGCGGATAGAAATTGTCGAAGTAGGCCAGCGCCGGTTTGCCGGTCTGCGGATCGCGCTTCACGCTGATCTCGCCGTTGGCCAGCACCGCCTCAAAGGTGTCACCGAGGAACGGCAGCGTCAGGCGGCGTGACCAGTCGATATCGAAGTAATGCGCATAGCGGCTCTTTTCGCCATGCTCAATGACGTCGCGCCACCACGGGTTCTCCAGCGAGGCGGCCATATGGTTAGGCACGATGTCGAGGATCAGTCCCAGCCCGGCCGCTTTCAGCGCAGCAGCCATGCGATCAAATCCTTCACGGCCGCCAATCGACGGCTCGATCTGGTTAACGTCGGTCACGTCATAGCCGTGGGTCGATTCAGCAGTAGCGCTGAAGATCGGTGACGCGTAAAGATGGCTGATACCCAGCTGTTTCAGGTAGGGCACCAGCGCCGCCGCACGGTCAAACGTCATGCCGTTGCGGAACTGAATGCGGTACGTTGCGGTTGGAATATTCATTCTGCTTCTCTCTTAGCCAGGCGAACCACGATAGCGTTGGGAATCAGTTCGCTGGCGGCCTGCGGCCAGGCAAACAGCGTTTCGCCTGGCAGATCGGGGATCGGCTGTGTGCTGTTGCCGACGTTCAGCGCCAGTGACAGCGTGCCCTGCGGGAAGTCCCAGCGCACCGCGAGGAAACCTTCCGCCGTTTTCACCACCTGACCGGCATCGCCACCGGCGGTCTGCAGCAGCGGCACGATATGTTGCTGACGCAGGGCCAGCAGCTGACGCGTCAGCGCCAGCCACTGCTGACCTTCCGGCGTTTCTGTTCGCTGCCAGTTAAGCTTCGACTGTTCAAAGGTGGTGACATCGTTGGGATCCGGCACAGTTTCGCCGTGACCGGCATGGCCTTCAAACTCTCTTGCGCGACCTTCACGCACCGCTTTGGCCAGATCGCCGTGGAAATCGGTGAAGAACAGGAACGGCCGGGTTTCGCCATACTCTTCACCCATAAACAGCAGCGGAATATGAGGCGAGACCAGTAACATCGCCAGCAGCACCTGGGTGCGCTCTGCGCCGGCCAGGCTGATTAGCCTTTCGCCCTGCGCACGGTTGCCCGTCTGGTCATGGTTCTGGATGAAGTCGACAAAGGCGACCGGCGGCTGGCTGCTGCTTTTCACGCCGCGTGGTTCACCCGACTGCGGCGAGACTTCGCCCTGATAGACAAAGCCTTCTGCCAGCGCCCGCGCTACCCGCTGTTCCGGCTGGTCGGCGAAATCCTGGTAATAGGCGTGGCTTTCACCGGTTGCCAGCACATGCACGGCGTTGTGGAAGTCATCGTTCCATTCGCCGGTAAACAGCGGAGCGTCCCCGTTTTCGTCACGCGGATGCAGGAAGGTGACGTTACGGCAATCTTCGGTAGTCAGATGAATAGGGCGGTCGGTAATCGTGGCGCGGATGCGCTCAGCAATGTCAATCAGCACATGCTTGTCGCTGGGATCGTCAATCTGATCGATGGCGTCAAAGCGCAGGCCATCCAGATTAAACTCCTGCAGCCAGTAGAGCGGCGCTTCCACGATATAGCGGCGCACCGCATCAGCGTCATAGGCGATACCGGCGCCCCACGGCGTCTGGCGCTCTTTGTGGAAGAAGTCTGGTGAGAGCAGCGGCAGATAGTTGCCCTCCGGGCCGAAGTGGTTCAGCACGATATCCAGCACTACCGACAGACCGTGGCCGTGTGCTGCGTCAATAAAGGCTTTAAAATCATCGGGTGTACCGTAGGCAGCATGCGGTGCATAGAGCAGCACGCCATCGTAGCCCCAGCCGCGATTACCGCCGAACTGCGACACCGGCAGCACTTCAATCATGGTAATGCCGGTTTCAGCCAGCGTTGGCAGCTTCTCAATCGCCGCCCGGAAGGTGCCCTCAGGCGTAA
The DNA here is from genome assembly GCF_011800485.1 of Pantoea sp. EKM20T. NCBI lineage: Bacteria > Pseudomonadati > Pseudomonadota > Gammaproteobacteria > Enterobacterales > Erwiniaceae > Pantoea > Pantoea sp. EKM20T. The sequence goes on from NZ_JAALFW010000003.1 coordinate 191,855, forward strand.
AGGTGCCGATGTGCAGTTCATAGACCACCGACTCCTGCCATGGACGACCCTTCCAGCTCGTGTTCTGCCACTGATAAGCGTCAGGATCGATCACCAGCGACGGGCCATTGACCTCTGCTTTCTGAGCGCGGGCGGCGGGATCGGGCACCGCTGTACCATCGGCCAGCACATAATCATATTCGGCATTGGCTGCCACACCAGCGACCTGAGTTTCAAACCAGCCGTCAGCCTGCGGCGTCATCTCAATGTCTTTACCGGAGAGCCGCAGCGTCACGCGTTGCTGACCGGTTGCCCAGAGGCGGAAACGCACCTCGTCGCTGGCAACCCGTTCAGCGCCCCAACTTTTAAAAAAAGATTTGGATTCCATTCAGTTGCCTCATTTAGCCTGGAAATGCGCGATGGTGGCCACCGCACGAAAAGGATGTCGATGACGCAAGCGTCAAAAAATCTTAAAGCTATCAGCGAGACCAGGAGGCCAGGTGGGCTGGCGCGTCTCTTCAGTCAGAAAGCCGGACTGGTATTCAGCGTGGTGTGGCGGAAAACGGGCCGTGAGACCGCTTCCACGCGGCATACAGTGAGTAATCATAGACTAAGATGTTGCAATCGCAGGGCGGCGGGGGGTAGAGAGGCATTAATTTGCGTTAATTGCTGTGAATCTGCATCCGGCGGGGCGAAAGCAGGAGCCAGGCGCAGAAAAGCCTGCCGGATGGCGCCGATTCGCTATAAGCTTATGCGCGATGGCGCAGGTCGCTCCGGATGACCTGCGGCGCTGAACACTTCAGAAGGATGTTACGTGAGGAAAAGAGTTCTGTTAGCCGCGTTGTTGTTGCTGCTCTCCGCCTGTTCTAACCGGGTCGGACACAGGCTGGACAGCAGTAATCTGCAGCAAATTCATGCCGGTCAGACCACCAAGGCCCAGCTGATCGCGCTGTTTGGTCAGCCTGACAGTGAAACGCCTTACCCGGACGGGCAGCGGTTGCTGAAGTGGAACTACAGCGAGGCGCGCACCCTGAATACCACCGAAGGGCAGACGCTGACCGTGCAGATGAAAAATGACAAAGTGCTGAACTATGCGCTGAGTAAAAGTTAATGCGCTGAGCAAACGTGAATCACGGTGGCGGCAGATCGCCACCGCGCATTCTGGTTACTGCCCGCTGCTCTGCTGTGCATCCCGGCTGTCGGGGCGCGGCTGAGCCAGACGGGCAAAATCGGATCCTGCCGGATGCTGATAAATCTGCAGCTCAAAGTGGCGGGCCATCGCGTAGATATACTCAAAAATCGCTGCCTGAGTATTTTCATAATCGGCCCAGAAAATAGAGGAGGTGAAGCAGTAGATCTCTACCGGCAATCCATCCGGCGACGGTTTCAGCGGTCGCACCACGATATACATCTCTTTCTGAATGTCGTCACGCTGCGCCAGCCAGGCGGTCAGGTATTTACGGAACACCATCAGATTGGTGATACCGTTCTCCATAAACCAGCGGTCGCCCACGGCATTGATATCACGTCCATCCAGCAGCTCAGTGATCGATTCGCCAGCGAGGCGGATCTGGCTCATCGCCTGCAGCATCTCCTGATTCACAAAGGTGATCGACTTCTGATCAAGATAAAAGCTGCGCATGATGCGGCGTGCGCCCGAGGAGAACATCGCCTGCCAGTTGGTGTAGGTCTCGGTCAGGAAGTTCTTGGTCGGGATGCGCGAAATGGTGTTGTCCCAGTTGCGGATGGTGATGGTATGCAGAGCAATATCGATCACTTCACCACTGATATTTCTGTCCGGCATCTCAATCCAGTCGCCCAGTTGCAGCACATCGTTAGAGGAGAGCTGAATATTCGCCACCAGCGACAACAGCGTATGCTGGAAGATCAGCATCAGCACCGCGGCGACCGCACCCAGCGAGGAGATGATAATCGCCGGTGACTTGTTGGACATAATCGCCAGAATCATGATCGCGGCGATAATATGCACCAGAATTTTTCCGATCTGGATATAGCCTTTGATCGAGTGATTCTTGCGTTTTGATTTGCGCGAATAGGAGTTGTTAACAATCTCCAGCACTTCGTTGAAGAAGATCGACAGATAGACGAAAAACAGGATGCCGCAGATGGTCTGAATCGCCACTTTCAGATTTTCAGGCAGGCCCGGCATAAACTGCAGGAAATTGTAGACCACAATCACCGGCACAAAATTTGACAGCTTCTGAGAGAGGCGGACATCTTTATCCAGCGGCACGCCCTTTTTGTGGCTGCTGAAAAAGACCTTCCTGATCACTTTGACGATGAAAAATTTGCAGATCAGGTGAGTGACCATCCCGGCCATAATCAGCAGCAACAGGCTGAAGCTGATCGACAGTACCCTGTTTCCCTCAATAAAACTCATCAGACTCTGAATGTAATGCATGATAACCACGTGCAAAAAAGATAAGGGGCGAATTCAACCACAGCACGGGGACGGTTGTTAAGCGCCGAATGCGTTCAGGCTGAGCCGCACCGCTTTTTTTGCGTAACGGTGCACTGGCAGCACCCTCCATCCTGCGGATTGTTACCTTCTCTGGTGCAACACTCAGATAAACGCCGCGCTGGCCGATAACAGCTTTATCTCCTCTGATATGAGCCTGCGGACATGCTTAAAAATATTAAAATCACTCACGGTATCGCTGCTGTTCTGGTGATCTTTGTGGCGTTACTGACCCTGACCGGATTCCTGTTCTACAACGGCGTCTCAAAAGCCGACAAAAACTTCGTGGCGGCAGAGCAGCTTACGCTGCAGCAGCAGCACCTGAGTGACGCGGTAAAAACCCTGATCAAAACCCGCGTCACCATCAACCGCGTGGCAATCCGTTTCCTGAAAAATCAGCAGGATCCAAAATCACTGGCAGCCATGGCTGCGCTGCTGGAGCAGGCTGGAAAGTCTGCTGCTGCCGCCGATGCGGACTTCAAAGCCTGGCAGGCGCTGCCGCGCAAAGAGGGCCAGGGTGAAGCCCAGGCGACGCAGGTGCAGACCGCCTACCAGCAGATGCGTGACACCATGCTGGCCTCGATTACCTTTCTGAAGCAGGGCAACTACGCGGGCTACGGCAACCTTGAAGCGCAGGCGGCGCAGGACCAGCTCGACAGTGCTTATGAGGCCTGGCGTGCAGTGAACATCCAGCTGATGAAAGCGTCCTCGGAGCATAACCAGCGTAGCCTGACGGATGCGCTCTGGGCGCTGCTGACTATTGGCCTGATTACCGGCGTGATTGGGGTCGCGGTCTGGATTGGGCTGCAGAAATTGCTGATTGGCCCACTGGGCAGGCTGACCGGCCATATGCGCGCCATTTCGGGCGGCGATCTGACCTCCGATATTCAGCACGAAGGCCGCAATGAGATGGGTCTGCTGATTCAGGAGCTGCAACAGATGCGCGATGCGCTGGTGGTGACCATTACCTCGGTCGATGACGCCACCCGCTCTATCTTTACCGGTGCAGCGGAAATCTCTGCGGGCAGCACCGATCTCTCTTCCCGTACCGAACAGCAGGCTGCCGCGCTGGAACAGACCGCAGCCAGTATGGAGCAGCTCACCTCAACGGTGAAACTCAATGCAGACAATGCGCAGCAGGCGACCACGGTAGCGAAAGAGGCTTCAGCCACGGCCATGCAGGGCGGTGAGACTGTCGCCCGGGTCATCGCCAATATGGATCAGATCAGCGAAAGCTCGACTCAGATTGCCGGTATCATCGCCATTATCGACAGTATTGCCTTCCAGACCAATATTCTGGCGCTGAACGCCGCCGTTGAAGCCGCGCGTGCCGGTGAGCAGGGTCGTGGATTTGCGGTGGTAGCGGGTGAAGTGCGCTCGCTGGCCGGGCGCAGCGCCAGCGCCGCGCAGGAGATCCGGGGACTGATCGACCGCTCAGCCGAGCGGATTAAAACCGGTGCCGGTCATGCTTCTCAGGCGGGCGTCGCGATGGAGAGCATCGTGACGTCGGTGAGTCGTGTCACGCAGCTGATCGAAGAGATCGCGGCGTCCTCGACTGAACAGACCCGTGGCATTGAGCAGGTCTGCAAAGCGGTCTCGGAAATGGATGGTGTGACGCAGCAGAACGCCGCGCTGGTGGAGGAGTCCGCGACTGCCGCCGCCTCACTGGAAGAGCAGGCGAGCTACCTGCGTAAAACGGTATCGGTATTCAAAACCGGCACTCTGCAGGTGGCGTTCTCTGCTGCGCCGGTGGTGAAAGCCCTTGCCGTGCCAAAACTTCAGCCTGCCCGCCTGGCGGACAATGATAACTGGCAGACCTTCTGATAAAAAAACCGCCCCGAAGGGCGGTTTTTTATTTTGTGACGCGGCATGCAGCATCATGCCGCTGACATCAGGCCGGGACGGACTGTGCCTTCTGGCTGCGTGACCAGACGCGGTGCGCTTTCATCGCCTGAGTGAACTCAGACATCAGCGCGCTCTCCGCCGAGTTGCCCTGCACAATACCTTCTTCCTGATCCGCATCTTCCAGACCGAACTGCGCTTTAAAGCGTCGCGCTTCGCCCACCAGACCAATCACCTTGAGGTGCTTGTAGGCTTCCAGCAGGAAGTAACGGGCATCGCCGCTCAGCAGCAGGGCATCGATATTGCCATCCGGCACCATCACCGCATCAAAGGTCAGAGAGGGCAGACCGGCGAACGTCGCATCGACCGGCAGCACTGAACCGTCATCGGCGCGCACCTGGCCCATATGCGGAGCCAGCAGTTTGGCGTGAACACCCACCGCTTTCAGCGCCTGCAAAATCGCCAGCACATCAGCCGCCTTCACACCATCGCTGAGCAGCAGTGCGACCTGGCGACCTTTGATCTCGCCATCCGGAATGGCGTAGAGGCTCAGGCTGTCATCTTTGGTCAGGCCATTCACCGGCGCAGGCGGCTGAATGTTGAGCTGCTCATCCGTCAGAGCGAGTCCCAGGTTATCCGCCACGCCCTGCGCCAGTTTCGTATCAATGCGTGCCAGATGATCCACCACACGCTCACGGATATAAGCACGCGCCACTTTACTCAGTTCAAACGAGTAGGCACCAATGATGTGCTGCTGCTCGACTTCAGTCTGGCTCAGCCAGAACAGGCGCGGCTGCGCATAATACTCACCAAATGAGGGGCTGCGCTCGCGCACTTTATGGCCCTCAATCCGCTCCTGATAGCTCTCGAAGCCGCCGCCTTCTGCAGCAGGTGGAGTTTCACGCGGCCAGTTATCGTTGATCGAGTTCGGCTCGTAGTTCGCCGGATTGGTGTCAATATCCTGACGATGCATGCCCTGACGCTGGAAGTTATGGTACGGGCAGGTCGGACGGTTGATCGGGATCTCATGGAAGTTCGGTCCGCCCAGACGACTGATTTGCGTATCGGTATAGGAGAACAGACGCCCCTGCAGCAGCGGATCGTTGGAGAAATCGAGGCCCGGCACGATATGGCCTGGGTGGAACGCCACCTGCTCGGTTTCAGCAAAGAAGTTGTCCGGGTTACGGTTAAGTACCATCTTGCCGACAATCTCAACCGGCACCAGCGCTTCCGGGATCAGCTTGGTGGCATCCAGAATATCGAAGTCAAATTTGAACTCATCCTCTTCCGGGATCAGCTGCAGGCCCAGTTCATATTCCGGGAAATCACCCGCTTCAATCGCTTCCCACAGATCGCGGCGATGGAAATCGGGATCGCGACCGGTCAGTTTCTGTGACTCGTCCCACAGCAGCGACGCTTTACCGGCCACCGGCTTCCAGTGGAAACGGACAAAGGTCGCTTTACCTTCTGCGTTAATCAGGCGGAAGGTGTGAATACCAAAGCCTTCCATGGTGCGATAGCTGCGCGGAATACCCCGGTCAGACATCGCCCAGATAACGTTGTGCATGGTTTCCGGCTGCAGAGAGACGTAATCCCAGAAGGTGTCATGGGCACTCTGGCCCTGCGGGATTTCGTTATGCGGTTCCGGCTTAACGGCGTGCACAAAGTCAGGGAATTTATGCGCATCCTGAATAAAGAATACCGGTGTGTTGTTGCCCACCAGGTCAAAGACACCCTCTTCGGTGTAGAACTTGGCGGCGAAACCGCGAATGTCACGCACGGTATCAGCCGATCCTGCACCGCCCTGAACTGTAGAGAAACGCACGAAAACCGGCGTGGTCTGCTCGGGATCGCTGAGGAACTGCGCTTTGGTCAGATCTTTCAGGGAGCGGTAAGGCTGAAAATAGCCGTGTGCGGCAGAGCCACGGGCGTGAACGATACGTTCCGGGATACGCTCATGGTCAAAGTGCGTGATTTTCTCACGCATAATAAAGTCTTCCAGCAGCGTCGGACCGCGAGAACCGGCGCGCAGTGAGTTTTGATCGTTGGCGATGCGTGTGCCCTGGTTGGTGGTGAGGGCGCGGTCGGTGCCGTTTTTGCGGCTGGCTTCAAGCTGGTCAAGTTTGGCGTTGTGCGTCTGAGGCGCTTTCAGGCTGCCTGGGGCGGTGGGCTGCTTGCCTGGCGGAGTCGGTTCGGCTGGGGGCTGATGCGAACCATCTTTTGGTGCCAGTGAACCCAGACCCGGCTCTGAGGATTCCGGACCGGTGGTGGGGGCGCGCTCGCTCAGGGGTTTCTTCTCTGTTTCTTTCGACATTAATTCATGCTCCAGCTGTTATTTTACTTTCGACGACACTAAATATAGAACAACCTGAACAATACTGAGGTTAAATCGGGCATTTAACTGTGACGACTGTGCCTTTTTTGTCCGCCAGAAAAGCGCACTTATCTCTCAATCCGGATTATCGCTTCGCTTACTCATGCCTTGTGCCGTCTGGCTTAACGGCGTTCCAGCCCGCGCCTGCTATACGGAAAGTGTGCTTTCAGAGGATGCAGAATCTGCCGCCGCAGGAGGCGCTCATTGCCTGATGCAGGGCATTAACCGATTAATAAAATTAATGCTGGCGTTTGCTGCTTTTGGTTGAAGTTGGAAATGTTATATCATAACATTTCATTTTGTAACGTTGACCGGGGTATCAGACTTTGATGAATCATGCAGGTAAATGGATTGGGCTACTGGGCGCACTGTTAGTCAGCCAGCCGTCGCTGGCACACGGCACGCATGCACATGGAAAACCGCTGTCAGCCCTGGAGCAGAAAGCGGCAGAAGGGGTTTTTGCTGACAGCGATGTGAAAGATCGTCCGCTCGCTGACTGGGATGGCCTGTGGCAGTCGGTTTATCCGCTGCTGCAAAGCGGCGAACTGGACCCGGTCTGGCAGAAGAAAGCGCAGCAGGATCACAGCAAAACGGCAGAGGAGTATAAAGCGTATTACCGCAAAGGCTATGCCACCGACGTCGATACCATCGGTATTGAAAATGGCGTGATGGAGTTCCACATCGGCGATCAGGTCAGCGCCTGCCACTACCGGTATGCGGGCCACAAAATTCTGACCTATACCTCAGGTAAAAAAGGGGTGCGCTACCTGTTTGAATGCCAGGACGCGGGCAGCAAAGCGCCCAAATATGTGCAGTTCAGCGACCACACCATCGGGCCGCGTAAATCTGCCCATTTCCATATCTTTATGGGCAACGATTCTCAGCAAGCCCTGCTGGCGGAAATGGATAACTGGCCGACCTATTACCCTTACCAGATGATGAACTCACAGGTCGTGGATGAGATGCTGCACCACTGAGTGCCGTGATCGGATGACCCGCTGGTCAGGGCGGGTACAGAGCGGTTATGCTCAGTTTATCCGGTGGGATAGCCGGGCGCACCGTTTAGAGGAGATGTTAAACGATGAGTAAGAAATCAGTTGCGTGGACGACGGCCCGCAAAGAAATTTTATCTGATCCGGCTGTTCGCGAACATTACGAGGCCGAAGTTCGGGCAGAGCACCTGCGCGAGCAGTTAGCCAAATGGCGGGAAAGCGCCGGAATGACCAGCGCTCAGGTCGCGGAGGCGCTCGGTGTCAGCCCGTCGGCAGTGTCACGCACCGAGCGTCGCGCAGATAAAGCCACAGTTGAAACACTCGCCCGCTATGCCCGTGCCTGTGGCGTTGAAAATCCCCAGATCTCTCTTTGATTGAGAGATGACGGCAGGTGCCAGAACAATGCTGGCCCTGCTATTTATCTTGCCTGCTATCAAGCAAACTTTCTTTCCGGTGCACACGCATCCCCTCCACGGGTTTTATCCCACCCAGGCCGGGCGGCGCGAGGCGGGTATACCTTTAACCACACGCTGATACGAATCCTCAACCAGCTGCTGAATCAAGCCAGGCGAGAGGTCGTCACCGGGATAGGCCGTGATCCAGTGACGTTTATTCATATGATAACCGGCGGTGATCGAGGGATAGATCACCCGGTGCAGCTCCGCCTGCTGCGGCTCGCATTTCAGGGTGATAATCGGCACACCCCGCAGTTCGGTCAGCAGTAAAAACACTTTTCCACACACTTTATAGACCTGATGTTCCGGCCCGAATGGATAGCTGCATTCAGCGGCGGGCAGCCGCTCAGCCGCTTCAATGGCGATGCGCTGGATCTCATGGCCCTGCATAGTGAGTCTCCCTGTAATTATTCAGCCTGAGTCTGCGGCCCGCGACTGGCTGGTCGCCAGGGGCCTGTTACACTTCTGATAAGCATAAATCAGGAGCAGACATGAAATTAGGCTTTGCATGTAAGTATCTCAACAGCGATGGCAAACAGTTTTTCCCGCTTCGCGCCACCACCCGTAAACGGTTTCTGAGTTTATCGCACGATGAACGCAATCAGCTGATCTATGAGATTACCGTCACCAACCTCAACAATCTCTACCTGACGCTTGAGCATCTGGCCACCTTACCTGAGCCACTCAGGATGATGCGTATTGGCAGCGATCTGTTACCGCTCTATACGGTTCCCGAGGCCACGCCACTGTTCACCGAATTTCTGCCTGAACTCTATCCGCTCTTTGCCCGCTGTGGCGAGCTGGCGCGGGCGCATCACATCCGTCTCTCATTCCATCCAGGACAATATACCGTGCTCGCCTCCGATAATCCCGATGTGGTGGTGCGCGCGCTGGAGGATGTGGAGTATCACACGCTCTGCGCCTGTCTGATGGGATATGGCAAGACCTTTCAGGATTTTAAAATCAACATTCATATGAATGGCAAGGCGGGATTCGACGGCTTCAAACGGTCGTTTAATCAGCTCAGCCCGGAAGCGCGGCGGATGCTGACGGTGGAGAATGATGAGATCTCCTGCTCGCTGGATGACGTGCTGCAGGCAGCACCGCTCTGTCCGGTGGTGCTGGATATTCACCATCACTGGGTAAAAGAGAGTGAGTTTATTCAGCCGGATGACGCGCGTGTTGCCAGAGTGATCGATTCGTGGCGCGGCGTGCGGCCGGTGCTGCACTATTCGATTTCGCAGGAGGGGATGATTCCGCAGGAGGGCTGGCCCGATCAGCAGCAGCTGGGCGTGAGCAAAAGCAAGCTGCGGGCGCACTCTGACTACTTCTTTAACCCGACGCTGAATGCATGGGCACTGTCGTTTCAGGATTTCGATATCATGTGCGAAGTGAAAATGAAGAATCTGGCGCGGGAACAACTCTACCAGTGGGGGATAACACAGAAGCTAATAGCTAATCCCCTGGCCGAAGAGACCAGGGAATCGGCGAACGTTAAATAATGGCCACACCGCCCGTCACGGCGATGGTCGCTCCTGAAATGTAGCTGGCTTCGTCACTGGCCAGCATCACATAGGTTGGCGCCAGTTCAGCAGGCTGACCGGCACGCTGCAGCGGCACTTCGCTGCCAAAGTTCTTCACCTGTTCAACCGGCATGGTCGACGGGATCAGTGGCGTCCAGATAGGGCCGGGCGCGACCGCATTGGCACGGATACCTTTTTCAGCCAGTAAGGCTGCCAGGCCGCCAGAGAAATTAATAATGGCGGCTTTGGTGGCGGAGTAGGCGAGCAGCTTCGGTTTCGGCTGGTCAGCATTGATCGAGGCCGTATTAATGATCGATCCACCAGCAGGCATATGCCGTGTTGCCGCTTTAGTGATGTAAAACATCGCGTAAAGGTTGGTCTTCATGGTCCGGTCAAACTCTTCGTCGCTGATCTCATCCAGCGATTCGCGCGTCATCTGATACGCCGCGTTGTTCACCAGAATATTAATCTCACCAAAGGCTTCGACGGCTTTATCGACCAGGGCGTTGCAGTGTGACGCCTCAGTAATATCGCCAGGCACCAGAACCGCTTTCTGTCCCGCTTCTTCAACCAGCCGGGCGGTATCCTGCGCATCCTCATGTTCATCAAGATAGGAGATCAGGACATCGGCCCCTTCCCGGGCAAAGGCAATAGCGACAGCCCGGCCAATGCCGGAATCGCCACCGGTAATAATGGCTTTTTTCCCCGTGAGGCGGCCGGAGCCCTGATAACTCTGCTCGCCGTGATCGGGCTGAGGCTGCATAGCCGCGGTAGTGCCAGGCCAGGTCTGCTGCTGCTCTGCAAAAGGGGGTTGTGGACGCTGAGTGGATGACATGACTATTCCTCCGTCAAAAGGTGGGACAAGCCTGTCAGGGCATCAAACCCTGACAGGCGAGTCATTACAGTTTCGGTGGTGTGACGCCGTCAATCTGCTCAGACTGCGCACCAGAACCGGGACGCGCATTGCCGAGCAGCGGCTCATCACCCAGAATCTCTGGCTGCTGTTTCGCGCTGAACTGACCATGGCCATCGTAAGCCGGGCCACTGCTCCAGCGACCTTCCGGCAGCGGTTTATCCAGCGAAGTATTCAGACAGTAGTAAGAGTGCTCCTGCGCCTCATGCTCCTGCGGGAAGCTGTTCGGGATCGGCAGCGACGCGTTCAGTCCGCCCATCTCTTCGATCACCGCCAGCCACTGCTGCTGGTGCATAGTGTCACGGGCGATCAGGAAGGAGAGGAAGTCCTTCATGCCCTTGTCTTCCGTCATGTTGTAGAGGCGGGTAGCCAGTACGCGGCCCGTGGCTTCTGCGGTGACGTTAGCCAGCATATCGGCCGCCACGTTGCCGGACGCATAGATATGACTCATGTCAAAAGGCATGCCGTTGGCGTTAACCGGCATCGCTGCCAGACCGGAAGAGAGGATATGGCGCGGGTTCATTCCACCCAGAATTGCATTAACTACCGGATCTTTCGCTGACGCTTCCTGGTAAGAGAGCGGGGCGCCTTCAAGGTTAAGCGCCACGGCGTAGCCCAGCATTTCGATATGGCTCAGCTCTTCGGTAGCGGTCGAGATCAGCAGATCACGAATCCGCACATCACCGCGCGCGCCCATCGCCTGGAAAAAGTATTGCATCGCTACACGAATCTCACCTTCGACGCCGCCGATGGCCTGCTGGAGCAGCATGGCAAATTCTGGATCGGGTTTCTCTACACGAACCGGGAATTGAAGTTTTGATGAATGATGAAACATGATTATTTTCCTCGTCTGTGTTTGCAGTGGATGCAGAAAAAGCCTGGACACAGATATCGGATAAATAAAGCGAAACGACAGCAATTAACCGGAATTTCAGGTTGAATAAATGGCGAAAACGGTGTTTTCCGGAGCTATATCTGGTCCGGTGGGGCAGGCAATCTTAGCGGTGAGAAGGGGACAAGTGATTCAGAGCAGGAGGAATAAAAAAAGCCCCATAACAGGGGCTGATTCCGGACGGGAAAAGCATCCATGCTAATTCGCGTTCCCTCATAACAGACACAGATTTTTAGCTGTCGCTGGTCGCCGAAGCGCGCTGCAGAACATGTTCAAGCGCCTGACGGTAAATATCCTGCTTAACCACGTCACGCTCACTCTCCAGGCGGTGAATCAGGCCCAGCACAATGTCTTTATCGGAGACATGGGTTTTCGCATGGGCGAGTTCGGCATGGACTGCGGCGATAACCTGTTTTTCAGTGGTCAGCGCTGTGCCAGAGTTCATGAAGTAATCAGAAATCTGAGACTCTGTATTCATCGTTGTTTGCATGTCAGGCCTCATAAGAAATGGGGGGAAGAACGCGTCGATTCAGATCCGGTCACCGGCTGACGCAAAAAAAAATGCATCTGAAGGTGGAAATCCACAACACCTTCAGATGCGGTGCAAAGCACCTTTCGTTACAAGTGATTTAACATCACGAGACAAAGTTATACAAGAATCGCAAAGTTGTACAATGAAATTTGACAAAATTTAACTGGTCGGTGATGTATGTAAAAAGCATGTTTAAAATGAAAAAAGAGGTTTTCGATGGTTAATTGAATAAATACAATGTGTTGGTGAGGTTTTCAGAGGGGTGGCGATTTTCAGACCAGCAGGCTGGGGATTGTGCTGACGACACATCAATGCGTTAAAATCGCTTTTTTCCGCAGATTTCAGCCAAAGTTGTACAGGTTTCAGCGCTGGAAAAGTGGCGGGTGCGATTGTGCTGCTGCAATCCTGGCCGTCTGACAGGCCATGCCGCATAATTCACTTCCCACGCCTGATGCAGAAGGCTAAGGTTGACCCCTTATTTATCACAAGGAAATGATCATGGTTCACGACTATTTCGCAATTCCGCCTGCGGGCATGACTCAGGAACAACATAAACGTTCGGTCGCCGTGGCTGCTGCTCTGTCAGTGGCAAAAGAGTCCGTCAGCGCCTCCACCTCTGCAACCGGCTCAAAAACCGCCTGGGATCTGCAGGCCGTGGCGAATGAAGTTGCTAATCTGGCCGACGCGATTCAGGATGCGCTGGAGAGTGACAGCGAGGTGTAAACACTAACCGGTATCGTCTGAGGCTGCTGTGGAGGCGGTGCAGGACAGGGCGGTGGCAGCGTTCAGGAGCCGGTAAAGTCCGGCAAAATCGGACGCTGCCGGAAAGTCCGCTTATTCCATTGCGGGTGGTTCATATTTAATATACTGACGCAGGGCATCATGGATAGCCTGGTTATTGCCCTCTTCCAGACCGCGTTCGGCATACTCTTTCGCCAGCGCCGCCAGTACATCGTCAAACTTCCCTTTGTAATTGAGATTATTCAGCGCAATTTGCTGACCGAGTATCGCTTTTAATACCGTAGTCTCAACCGTTAACTGCGCAACTGCCTCTTCCAGATGTTTGATTCGATCGTCGTCTGCCATAATCCCTCCATGCTTAAAAAAGCAGAATAACCAGCCCGCCCGTAATATTCAAACCTCTCCGAATGCCAGAGAAGCGTTGTCAGATTTTCCTTAAGTAAAAATAATCAGCCGGTGAATTTATAAGATTCTTTACTGTAAGAAGAAATCGACGATATTCCGGCGGTGCGGCGAAAGTAACCCGTTTCTGCTTACTCTGACGGCAATGCGAAAAAACGTTTAAAAAAAAGTGCATTACCATCAACCCTTTCGCTTAAAGATGTTCCATGTCACTTGATTAAAAGGGGGATTAGCTATTACTGTGTTTATATACAGTAATCTGAAAAAGGAGCGAAATTATGGAATTCATTAAACCTGCGGACATTCGTGCCGTTATGCCTTTACCGCTATATATCGAACGTGTGCCGTGCGGGTTTCCATCCCCGGCGCAGGATTATGTCGAACAACGTATTGATCTCAATGCGCTGATGGTTCAGCACCCCAGCGCCACCTATTTTGTCCGGGTCAGCGGCGAGTCAATGATTGAGGCGGGCATCAATGATGGTGACATGCTGGTGGTCGACAGTTCACTCACCGCCTCACACGGCGATATTGTGGTCGCCGCGGTCGAAGGTGAATTCACCGTTAAACGTCTCCAGCTTCATCCCTGCCTGCAACTGATGCCGATGAATACCAAATTTAAACCGATCGCTATCCAGACCGAAGATGCGCTGGAGGTGTTTGGCGTTGTGACCTTTGTTATTAAAGCGACCCACTGACCATGTTCGCGCTGGTCGACGTAAACAGCTTTTACGCGTCGTGTGAGACCGTTTTCCGGCCTGATCTTAAAGGTAAACCGGTAGTAGTGCTGTCGAACAACGACGGCTGCGTGATTGCGCGCAGCGCCGAGGCAAAGAAAGTCGGCATCAAAATGGGCGCGCCCTATTTTAAGATGCGTGAAGAACTAACGCGTCACGCGGTGCAGGTCTTCAGCTCAAATTATGCGCTCTACGCCGACATGAGCCATCGGGTGATGACCATACTGGAAGAGATGGCGCCGTCGGTGGAGATCTACTCGATCGACGAGGCCTTTATGGATCTCACCGGCGTGCAGAACTGTATGGCGCTGGAGACCTTTGGTCGCCAGGTCAGAGAACGAATAGGCAAAGAGACCCATCTGACCGTGGGCGTCGGCATTGCACAGACCAAAACGCTGGCCAAGCTGGCGAATTTTGCGGCCAAAAAGTGGAGCAAAACCGGCGGCATTGTCGACCTGTCGGACCCTGAACGACAAAAAAAGCTGCTGGCGCTGATTGATGTGGCGGAAGTCTGGGGCGTGGGTCATCGGATCGGCAAACGGCTCAACGCCATGGGCGTCATGACGGCGAAAGATCTGGCCGATCAAAGCACCGAGGCCATCCGCAAACAGTTCAGCGTCGTGCTGGAGCGCACTGTCAGAGAGCTGCGTGGCGAATCCTGCCTGGAGCTGGAGTCAGTGACGCCGGTAAAACAGCAAATCATGTGTTCGCGCTCGTTTGGCAGCCGTATCTCCGACTACGATCAGATGCGCGAGGCTGTCTGCGCGTATGCCGAGCGCGCGGCGGAGAAGCTGCGCCGTGAGAATCAATATTGCCGTCAGGTAGGGGTATTTGTGCGCACCAGTCCGCATGCGACTGACGAACCCTTTTATGGCAATCAGTCGATGGAGCAACTGCTGATTCCGACGCAGGACACACGCGACATCATCAGAGTTGCAATGGCGTGCCTGGATAACATCTGGATTGAGGGACATCGCTATATGAAGGCCGGCATCGTGCTGGGGGATTTTTTCAGCCAGGGCGTGGCTCAGTTTGATCTGTTTGACGAACATCAGCCACGCCGCAATAGCGAAGAGCTGATGAAGCTGATCGACACAGTCAACAAGCTCGGCAGCGGGAAGCTGTGGTTTGCCGGGCAGGGGATCAACAAAGCCTGGTCGATGAAACGCGAGATGCTGTCGCCTGCCTATACCACCCGGATAACCGATCTGCCTGTGGTTGCGCTTAAGTGAAGGCTGACCCGATGTTCCTCTGCTGCTGAAGCCGCGGCCTCTGCTAAAAGCTTTTTTTATCACGCGATTAAAGTGGCGGGAAGTTATGCTTTGCCTGACCCGATGAGTAGTTTTTCATCGGGTATTTTAAGCAAATTACCAGGTAAATATAATGGATTTCAGGAAGTTTGAAGCCAGAGTGATGCTCTGGCCCGCAATACATTTCACAGCAATCATAAAATCCCGCCATCATGACGAATATGAGATTTATGCGATCGACGATAACAGCAATATAAAAAACCGACTCTTTGTATGTTTTGCTGACAATGAAAACCACGCCAGCCTGCTTATTAAGCAATTTACGTTATGGCTGATAAAAATAAACGCGCTGAAGCGCAGCCAGCAGCGGGAAAAAGGCCGCACAGAGACAACATCCTTATCTGAATGAACCGCGTCCGGCTTGCACCGCAGACCAGACGGCGGCTGGTCAGACAGCGGCGAATCATATTAATGCGTCCGGGAAATAACGGGCCGTCTGCGCGTGACGGGTGACGGGCGGCCTGGCTTGTTACCCGCGCCTGGGATAGAATCGCCATTGATTTTGACAGCAACACACCTCCCCAGGCCGGTAACAATGACCACGACAGCCACAACGTATAAAAACAAAGAGCGGGGACGCCCCAGAGAGTTCGGGATCGAACAGGCTCTGGATCACGCCATGATCGTTTTCCGGCAGAAAGGGTATCACGCGGCCTCAATGAACGATCTGGGTGAGGCGATGCATCTCTCCGCAGGCAGCATCTATAAGGCGTTTAAAGATAAGCGCTCGCTCTTCCTGCTGGTATTCGAACGCTATCTGTTGCTGAGAAATAGTGAGTTGCACCGTCGTCTGGCACCCTGTGCCAGCGGGCGGGGGAAAATAACCGAGCTATTGCAATTCTACCTGGATTCGGCACGTGCCACAGAAGGGCGTTGCGGCTGTCTGGTCGTCGCCAGCGCGATTGCGCTGCAGACGATGGATCAGCCACTCGCGCAGCGCATTGATGAGGTCGTTCAGCGTAATCAACGCTTCCTGGTCTCGCTGCTGGAGCTGGGGCAACAGGATGGATCTATCGATAACACGCTGGACAGCGAGGCAGCAGCCGGTTTAATTCTCTGTATTGCTTTTGGATTGCGGGTGGCAGGTAAGGTCAGCGATGTGACTAACGAAGAAAAGACGCTGGCGCTGGCATTGAAAGTACTGGGGTAACCTGCTAAGGCTGCTCAATCAGTAAACAGACTTCCCGGACCGGGGCTTCCGGACAGAGAAATTCTGCACTCTCCTTTCCCCTCATCTGATTATGTGCCAGGCTTTCACGCTTTATCCTGTAGCGAAGAAAATTAAGGCGCGTTTCGTGAAAACTTCAATCTTACTGACACTCGTGGCAGCCATTGGCTGTTCTGTTTTTGCTGCCCGTGGTGGGTTTGAAACCCCTACAGCGAAACATCCAAAAACGCTGCAGGTGACTGAAAACGGGGAGCCGCTGACGCGCTGACCGTGAAGACAGGCGGAGAGAAGCCGACGAGGACCGGTTAACGGCCAGATGGCCGGCCGATGAGTGCAGAGCAATAGCACTCATCAATCTGCGTGGAAGCCGTTTCAGGCGGACGCAGGAGCCGGGTGCAGAGCGTTGCAATTCACGTTCTGGTCACGTTCTGGCCGAAATGCACTATTCCACTGCCACGCTGGCCCGGCGTCTCTGGCTGTGAGGCCAGGTGCGTGCCCGGCACCCTAAAAAAACAGCAATGGCCCGCACATAACTAACGATAATCTTTAAGATTAACCGGCGCCTGTCCGGTCTCGACCAGCCAGTTTAATTCGGCACGGTCGCGCGTTGAGGATTCGATAAAACCTTTGAGCCAGTTGCGCGCATCGGCAATCTGCGTGACCCGCTCATCGTTGCGCTCCTGTTCGGCCATTTCGCTCAGCTGGCGAATCAGTGCTACCAGCGTAATCTCCTGTTCGTCAAAAGCCAGATTAATTGCAGCTTCACCAAGAATCATATGACCCGTTGTTTTGTCGTGATAAACCATCTGCACCCTCCTGATTAAGTAGCGATATAAAGAGTCTAGTTAAAGGCGCTCTGGACTAAAAGGTGGGAAACAGCAGGGCGCTATGATTAAAATTTACCGAAAATAAAGTGAACCTTTAATCGAGGCGGTAAACCACTCATATCAAAGCATAAAAACAGGCTGAGGTTTTTTGTGAGAAATAAGATGAGCTATTATGCTGGTTAAAAAAGCTGGGAGTTGCCGGAAATTCAGATAAGGGCGGAACAGCGCATTTCGTTATCAGATTATTATCTGCACCACTATCCGCACGGTTGCCTGCCATATTATGGCCACGCCGTAGCGGATATTTCTGATTTATAAACCACCGGGGAATAAAACCAGGACTGTGCACCACTTCGTGCCAGGCGCAGACAAAAATAAAGCCGCCCATGGGCGGCTTTATTCATCGGGTAACAGCGATCAGATTATTTCTTCGGTACTTCAGAGACCGCTTTAACGTCCGCTTTATTAATCTGCTGCTTCACGCCATTTGCATCGGTATAAGCCAGCAGGCCGGCATCCGATTCAGAAGGCTTGCCATCACTAATAATGGTGCGTCCATCGTTAGTCTGAATCGCATAACTGGTACGGGTGCAGCCGGTTAATACGGTCATACCAATCAATGCGGCGAGAGGTAAAATCAGCGCTTTTTTCATCTTATTCACCTTATATTAGTTGTCGAGTTCACTCATATTACTGATCTCATTACGATTGATCTGCTCAGTTTTTCCTGTCTGAGCATCGCGGTAAGAAACCAGACCAGTATCTGAATCAATCTGCGGTTTGCCATCGGTGACAATCGTGCGGCCATCGGTGGTCTTAATCGACTGGTTTGAGGCACAACCTGCCAGCGTACCTAAAGAGAGAGCCAGCAACGCAATGGCTGACAGGGATTTCATTTTCATTTTTTCTGCTCCATGAAGTATATCCGAACGTTTACAGCATAGTCGGCTTTATCAGGTTTGCTGGCCCTGTCGCGTCTCGCTGCCTGTTTTTTAAACAAAACCGGAGTGTGTGGTGCTGATTAGGAGGTATGACGGCGTGAAATAGCATTTATTGCAAATGTACCCAGCCGTTCTGTGCCATTTCAGCAGAGGATGCGCTGTACCGAAATAAGATCGATGCTGATGCGGGAAATAAGCACGGCAGCCAGAGCGGATATTTCCGTAAAAGCCAGAATAGCTGTGCGGAAATAGTCAGCATGTGGGTGAATGTCTGGCGGGATTCACAGGTCCGATACCCTGAAGACTATCGGACCCGTGGAGAAGGGGATCAGAGGATGGAGTCTTCGCCCGCTTTGGCGGCCGCTTTTTCTGCTTTCATGGCGCTGACCGGGTCTGATGCGCTCAGCCAGCGGTCAAATTTCTGGTAGGTGTCGATAAAGGTTTTAAAGTAGCTGCTGGCGATGGTGGCATTCTCTTTGTGGTTCATAAACGCCACTGCCAGCTTAAATGCATCTTCGTTATCAAATTTCATGTTTGTCTTCCTCGCTTAAGATCTATAGAGCGTAGCCTGAGAACGCGGCCTGTGCATTCAGACAACCGTCTGAAAAGGCGCAATAATTCAGCCTGACTGACAGCATCTGCCAGATTGGCGTGGATTCCCACTTACTTCGCGCGCAATCCTTCTTATAATGCCAGCTTCACTCGTGAAGGAGACCCGCTTATGTTGAAAGGATTAACCGTTGCCGCGGTGCTACTGCTGTCAGGCTGTAGCCTGATGCATAAACAGCCGCCGTCGCCGCAGACCCTGCACTATCGCTGCGGAACCATGCCCCTGACCGTGACGCTGGACGAGGCGCAGCAGCAGGTCAGTTTCATCATGGATGGGCAGCCTCTGACGCTGAAGCAGACGGTATCCGCGTCCGGCGCACGCTACAGCGATAACACCTATGTGTTCTGGTCCAAAGGAAACGGCGCATTTATCGAACGTAACGATAAAATTGTCGTGAATGATTGTGAGCTGCAACCTGCCAGCTGACTTGTTATCTGAATAGGCGAGCATTATGAGCGACAGCGAAACGCTATACACCATTGCCCATCTGCGGCGTGAATATACCCGCGGTGGATTGCGTCGTAAGGATCTGCCGGACGATCCGATCGCGCTATTTGAACAGTGGCTAAGCCAGGCCTGCGAGGCAAAACTGCCCGATCCTACCGCCATGACCGTGGCAACCGTGGATGAGCAGGGCCAGCCATGGCAGCGTATCGTGCTGCTGAAGCACTACGATGCGCAGGGCATGGTGTTTTACACCAACCTCGGCAGCCGTAAGGCGCTGCAGCTGGCGCACAATCCGCGCATCTCTCTGCACTTCCCGTGGCACTATCTGGAGCGTCAGGTGATGGTGCTGGGTGAAGTGGAAAAACTGTCGCCCCTCGAGGTGCTGAAATATTTCCACAGTCGTCCGCGCGACAGTCAGATTGGTGCCTGGGTGTCGAAGCAGTCAAGCCGTATTTCGGCACGCGGTATTCTGGAAGGAAAGTTCCTGGAGCTTAAACAGAAGTTCCAGCAGGGCGAAGTGCCGCTGCCCAGCTTCTGGGGTGGCTACCGGGTGAAATTTCACACGCTGGAGTTCTGGCAGGGTGGCGAACATCGTCTGCACGATCGTTTCATCTATCAGCGCGATCACGACGGCTGGAAAATCGACCGTCTGGCACCCTGAATCTGCACGATTCGCCCCTATCAGCGCTGGCACAGAAAGCGTCAGCGCTTTATGCTATAGCCCTGATTTTTTTCGATTCCGCAACTCAGCGGAAAGCTGTGTACCAGCATAGGTGCAGTCTGATCAATTTGGAGTCAGTAATGACCAGCAGTAACCTGATACAACAATTGCAGGAGAGGGGCCTAATCGCCCAGGTGACGGATGAAGACGCGTTAACAGAGAAACTGGCGCAGGGGCCAATTTCGCTCTATTGCGGCTTTGACCCCACTGCTGACAGCTTGCATTTGGGCCATCTGGTACCGCTGCTCTGCCTGAAGCGTTTTCAGGATGCCGGCCACAAGCCGGTGGCGCTGGTCGGTGGTGCAACCGGCCTGATTGGTGACCCGAGCTTCAAAGCCGCAGAGCGTAAACTTAATACCAGTGAAACCGTCAACGAATGGGTTGAAAAGATCCGCCAGCAGGTGGCGCCATTCCTCGACTTCGATTGCGGCAGCAACAGCGCCATCGCTGCCAACAACTACGACTGGTTTGGCGGCATGAACGTGCTGACCTTCCTGCGTGATATCGGCAAGCACTTCTCTGTTAACCAGATGATCAACAAAGAAGCGGTGAAGCAGCGTCTGAACCGTGACGATCAGGGCATCTCCTTTACCGAGTTCTCCTATAATCTGCTGCAGGGCTATGACTTCGCCTGTCTGAACGAGCTGCACGGTGTGTCGCTACAGATTGGCGGTTCTGATCAGTGGGGCAACATCACCTCCGGTATCGATCTGACCCGTCGTCTGCATCAGAACCAGGTCTTTGGCCTGACCGTTCCGCTGATCACCAAGTCTGACGGCACCAAATTCGGTAAAACCGAAGGCGGCGCAGTCTGGCTGGATGCGAAGAAAACCAGCCCGTACAAGTTCTATCAGTTCTGGATCAACACCGCAGATGCTGACGTCTATCGCTTCCTGAAGTTCTTCACCTTCCTGAGCATGGAAGAGATCAACGCGCTGGAAGAAGAGGACAAAAACAGCGGTACCGCGCCACGTGCGCAGTACGTGCTGGCTGAGCAGGTGACGCGTCTGGTGCATGGCGAAGCCGGTCTGTCGGCGGCGAAACGCATTACTGCCAGCCTCTTCTCCGGATCCGTGAGCGAAATGACCGAAGCCGATTTTGAACAGCTGGCGCAGGATGGTATGCCAACTATCGTGCTGGGCACTGACGATGATCTGCAGCAGGCGCTGGTGAAAGCAGAGCTGGTGCCGTCCCGTGGCCAGGCGCGCACCATGATCGGCTCCAATGCCGTTTCACTGAACGGTGAAAAGCAGTCCGATGCGGAATACCGCTTCAGCGACAGTGACAAACTGTTTAACCGCTATACGCTGCTGCGTCGCGGCAAGAAACATTACTGCCTGATTAACTGGCAGTAAGATTTCAGGGCCGGTTTCCGGCCCTTTTTTATGGCAAGGCAGGACAGGGCAAACAAGTGAAAAATATTTTAGCGATTCAGTCGCACGTTGTTTTTGGTCACGCTGGTAACGCGGCGGCTGAGTTTCCGATGCGCCGTATGGGCGCAAACGTCTGGCCGCTGAATACCGTGCAGTTTTCCAACCATACGCAATATGGCCACTGGACCGGCACGGTGATGCCTGCAACGCATTTAACCGACATTGTTAAAGGCATTGCTGACATCGACCGCCTGAAGACCTGTGACGCGGTCCTGAGCGGATATCTGGGCTCGGCAGAGCAGGGCGAGCAGATTCTGCAGATTGTCCGTCAGGTCAAAGCGGCCAACCCGAATGCCTGGTACTTCTGCGATCCGGTCATGGGCCATCCGGAAAAAGGCTGCATCGTGGCGCCGGGTGTGGCGGAGTTTCACTGTAAAATGGCGATGCCTGCCAGCGACATTATCGCTCCGAACCTGCTTGAACTGGAGATGCTGAGCGAGCGCACAGTCACAGACGTCGACGCGGCGGTAGACGCTGCGCGGGCACTGATTGCCCAGGGACCACGCGTGGTGCTGGTGAAGCATCTGGCGCGTGCGGGTCGTCGCAGCGATCGCTTTGAAATGCTGCTGGTGACGGCGGAAGATGCCTGGCACATCAGCCGTCCGCTGGTCGATTTCGGTGTCCGTCAGCCGGTCGGCGTGGGCGATCTCACCAGCGGTCTGCTGCTGGTTAATCTGCTGCACGGCAAATCATTGCAGGATGCGCTGGAGCATGTCACCGCAGCGGTATACGAGGTGATGCTGAAAACCCATCAGATGGGCGAATATGAACTGCAGCTGGTGGCGGCACAGGATGCCATCGCCACGCCGACGCAGCACTTCGCGGCAGAAAAACTGTAACGCATCAGGGCCGGATAACCGGCCCTGTTGACTCAGGCTAAGCCTTCCGCTTTAAGCGCCGCCTGCACCGCAGGACGTTCCGCGACACGATCAAACCACGCGCCCAGCGCCGTAAAGCCGGATAAATCCAGTCCCAGCGCTTTTGCCCAGCGCGTCACCACAAACAGATAGGCATCCGCCACGCTGAAATGCAGCCCCATCAGCCACTGTTTGTCGCGCAGTGACTCATCGACATAGCGGAATTTTGCTTCCAGCTGGTTGCGGGTCTGCGCTTTCACCTCATCGGAGTAACCGGGACGAAACAGTGGCCCAAAGCTTTTATGCAGCTCACTGCCGATGTAGCTGAGCCACTCTACGGTGTGATAACGCGTCAGGCTGCCAACCGGTGCCAGCAGATGGCGATCGGGCTTAAGATCCGCCAGGTACTGAACAATGGCGACGCCTTCCGTCAGCACAGAACCGTCGCTGAGCTGCAGCGCGGGCACCTGGCCTTTAGGATTGATTTGGCGGAAGTCATCGCCCCGTTCAGTGATTTTTGTGGCCAGATCAACACTCACCTGAGTGAAGTCGAGTCCGCATTCACGCATAACAATATGGGGTGAGAGAGAGCAGGCACCCGCTTTGCAAAACAGTTTCATGACCAGGTACTCCTTGTTGCAATGGGATCCTTGCATAGTAAAGAGTCAAAGCGGGATTACCAGTGACAAAGATCAGGGATCTGCGAAGGGCGTTGCGGCAAGCCATAAAAAAAGCCGGGCAGAGCCCGGCTTAGCTGAAGTGCAGCGTGAATTACGCCTGCACGTTATTTTTTTTCGCGTCAGGATCCTGCGCCATGCGGTTCAGCATCGGCGCCGTAATCAGCATCAGCAGGGCGATCACCGCCGTCACGATACCAATCTGCTGGAATACGCGGCTGTAGGTCGCCAGCGAAATCAGTGGATCGGTAACGTTTTCAGGCACGGCCATCAGGTTTGCCACTTTACCGGCGATCACCGCCGCGCCAGCGGTAGTCAGGAACCAGGAACCCATGATAAAGCCCATCAGACGCTGAGGCACCAGCTGTGCCACCATCGCCAGGCCGAGGCCAGAGATCATCAGCTCACCGATACTCTGCAGCGCATAGCTCAGGATCAGCCAGTTAACGGAAACGATACCGGCATCGCTGGCGAACTTCGCACCCACCGGCAGCACCAGGAACGCAGCGGAGCAGAGCACCATACCAAAGGCAAACTTGTGCGGCATCGGCAGTTTATCGCCCAGCTTGTTATAGAGCGCCGCCAGCAGCGGACTGGCCAGCATAATCCAGAACGGGTTCAGCGCCTGGAACTGCTCGGGGGCAAAAGTAATGCCGAGAATGGTGTGCTCAACGTTGCGGATAGCAAAGAAGTTGAGTGACGTTGGCATCTGCATATAAAGCACGAAGAACAGAATCGCTTCGACCATCAGCAGGAAGGCAACAATCATCTTACGACGTGCCGCACCCTGCAGTGCAAAGGCCTCTTTGGCAAACACCAGCACAATACCCAGGGCAATCACCGCCAGCACCAGTCGTGCGATAGACTGGTGATGCAGCATCCAGTTGGCCAGTGCGATCAGTACGACGATGCCGACCAGCGTCATCAGCAGTTTTCCGATCTGCAACGGAGCGAAATCGGGTTTAGAACCGTAATCCTTAACCATGCGTTTGCAGAACAGGAAGTTAAACAGGGTGATGATCAGACCGATAACGCACAGTGAGAAGGCTACGCTATAACCATATTTCGCCGCTAACCACGGTGTCAGCATCATTGAGAAGAGTGAACCGATGTTGATCGACATATAGAACATGGTGAAAGCACCGTCGAGACGCGGATCATCTTTGTCATAGCAGGTAGAGAGCAGCGAAGAGGGGTTTGCCTTAAACAGGCCGCTACCCACCGCGATGGTCGCCATACCGATGTAGACAATGCTGACGTTATGACCGGAGAACGCCACCAGCGCATAGCCCAGCGCCAGCACCAGGACACCCAGCACGATGACGCGTTTGGTACCCAGCACCTTATCACCGAGCCAGCCGCCAATCGCGACCAGGCCATACACCAGCGCACTGAATGAAGAGAACAGGGTAATGGAGTCTGATTCAGACAACCCCAGTTGCTTCACCAGGTAAACCGCCATAATGGCCTGCAGGCCATAGAAGCCAAAACGTTCCCATAACTCAATCGAGAAGATTAAGTAGAACGCCTTCGGCTGTTTAAACGCATTGAGACTGACAGCCTCATCAGTGTGTTTGTTTGCAGTTGACACATGTACCTCAGTTTTTTCATACCCTGTTTCGGGACAGGAATTAAGTCCGCGTCATGTGAGTTTTCCATGCGCAAGATTGTTATTAGAAGGGAAAAGCGGCGACTAATTTGGCTGATTACGGGCGGCAGGGCAAGAATTTTCTGACAACCCGCCCGACCCTGGAATGTTGGGTTAAAAAACTTATAGCAAACTGTTAATTGGTTTTTAATTTTGAGTGTAGGGAAAATAGCAGCGCATAAACGCTGGATAAGCGCCTCGCACTGGAGAGTATTAACATTAACTGCTAATGCGCGGTTAACCAGATAAATAGTTTGCTGAATGATAATCAGGCAGCACTAATGGCAGGTTGCTGGTTAATTCACAGTCAATCTGCCGAATTATCGGACATTACACGCCTGGCATTGCCGCAAAAAACGTCAAATGATGATCCTGTGCACAAACAGATGATTTATTTCAGAAAGGAAAAAAAGAAACCGGTTGCGTCGTCTCGTCTGACGCGGGAGCTGAGGGTGCTCGCAGGCGCAGGCAAGATAAAAATCAGCTCAGCCTGCCGGTGAAAAGCCGCCCGTGCGTGTTAAAAAACGTATCGCGATAATCCGCTTTCAGCTCGCCCTCGACAGAAAATTAACATTACTGTAACCTCTCCATTTCCCCGAGAAGGATCTGTTTATGTCGTCCCCCCTGCGTTTATCTCTGGTTGGTGACTACCGCGCCGATGCGGTTGCCCATCAGGCTATCCCCCTTGCTATTGAACGTGCTGCCCGCTGGCTGAATATCACCGCTGAAGCGGAGTGGATCGCCACTGACCGACTGGATGAGTCAGAACTGCAACTCAGCGACGCCGTCTGGGTGGTGCCCGGTAGCCCCTATCGAAATGATGCCGGCGTGTTTGACACACTCCGCTGGGTGCGTGAAACCGGAAAGCCTTTTCTTGGCTCCTGCGGTGGATTCCAGTATGCGCTGATCGAATATGCGCGCAACGTACTGGGCTGGCAGGATGCCAGTCATGCCGAGACAGACACCGAGGGAAGGATGGTGATTGCCCCGCTGAGCTGCTCGCTGGTGGAACAGCGCGGCGCGGTGAGGTTCGGACCCGGGTCACGCATTGCCAGAGCCTATGGCGCGCTGGAGAGTGATGAAGGTTATCACTGTAACTTTGGTGTTAACCCGGAATTCAGTGCAGCGCTGGGCGATAATACGCTGCGCATTACTGCCTGGGACAACGCGGGCGATGTGCGTGGCGTCGAGCTACCGGATCACCCATTCTATGTCGCCACGCTGTTTCAGTCGGAACGCGCCGCACTGCAGGACAAAGATTCTCCGCTGGTGATTGCCTGGATGCAGGCGGCGCTGGCGCAACGCTAAACGCGATCACCCTGTGACACTGTCACAGGGCGATGCTCGTCAGCGCAGCATGGCCGGGCGTTTTGCGTTAAAGGACCAGTTATCGATCAGAAACTGCATGCCCAGCGCATCGTTTCGGTTTTTATCCGGTAGCGAGTTGTAGAGTGCATGTGCCGCTTCAACCCGTTCCATATTCAGGGTAATCCCCAGCCCTGGCCCCTCTGGCAATTCCAGATAGCCATCCCGAATCTGCGGCGCATGCTGCGTCAGCTGCTGCCCATCCTGCCAGATCCAGTGGGTATCAAAGGCGGTCAGGCGATCACCGGGTGCGGCGGCCCCCAGATGCGCCACCATCGCCAGCGACACGTCAAAGTGGTTGTTTGAGTGGCAGCCGGTGGTCAGGCCCCACTCATGGCAGAGCTGCGCCACGGTGTGTGCGTTACGCATCGTCCAGAAGTGTGGGTCGGCCAGAGGAATGTCGATGGCATTCAGCTGCAGCGCATGCTGCAACTGTCGCCAGTCATTGGCGATCATATTCGTGGCAACCGGAATGCCGGTGGCCCGCCTGAATTCTGCCAGCGTTTCCCGACCGGAATAGCCATGCTCCGCGCCGCAGGGATCTTCCAGATAGGGGATGCGGCCCGCCAGCTGTTTGCCATAATAAATGGCCTCATCCAGCGACCAGCTGGCGTTGGGATCAACCGTTACCCGGGCCTGCGGGAAGCGCGCCAGCAGGGCGTTGACCGTCTCCACTTCCACTTCGCCGTGATGCACACCGCCCTTGAGTTTGAAATCGCGGAAGCCATAGCGATCCGCTGCCGCCTCCGCCAGCCGCACCACGCCTTCCGCGTCCATCGCTTTCTCATGACGCAGTTGCAGCCAGGCATCACCACCCGCGTGGCCCGCCTGATAGTTCATGTTGGTCAGATTACGGTCGGCGATATAGAACAGATAGCCAAGGACCGGCACCCGATCGCGCTGCTTGCCGCTGGCAAGTAACTCGGCCACCGGCAGATTCAGGTGCTGACCCAGCAGATCAAGCAGCGCCGCTTCAATCGCCGCGGTGGCGTTGTAAAACTTCTCCGGGTTCATCTGCGGAATATGAATATCGTCGGTATGCGCGGTCTGCTGGTGTCGTGCGTCGCTGGCAAACAGCGTGGCGATGGTGGCATTCAGCCGCAGGAGTTCGCTGCCCTCAATCTGCGGACGAAAGCGCTCAAGCAGCGCCAGCGTTGAAGCGTGACAGGGACTTTCGCCGACGCCGGTACGGCCAGCCGAGTCAGTCAGGATCACCAGGATACGGGTAAAGTAGCAGTTGTGTGCGCCGCCAATGTTCAGCAGCATGCTGTCATATCCGGCGACCGGCACTACCCGCATTGTTTTAATGACTGGACTGTCTGACATGTTGATTCTCCATAGGATCAAGGGAAGGCGGGGATGGCTTGCGGCGCAGCAGCAGCCACAGCCCGGTCAGCAACGAGACGCTGGTCAGGGCATAGAGACCGCCGGTAGTGGAGCCGGTCTTCATCTCCAGATAGCCAAACACCGTCGGCGCGAAGAAGCCGCCAAGGTTGCCAACGGAATTCACCAGCGCAATGCCCGGCGCGACAATCGAGGCGGGCAGCTCTCCCTGTGGCATCGGCCAGAAAAAGGTCGCACTGACTTTCGAGCCGATACAGGCCACGATCATCGCCAGGAAGCCAAACCACGGGGAACCCAGCGTGGCCATAAAGGTGCCGCAGGCCGCGACCAGCATGGCGAAACCCAGCGCTTTATCGAGCTTGTCGCGGTGGCGGTCTGAAAAGCGGCTCAGCAGATTAATAGCAATAATGGCGCACAGCCAGGGCACGGCGGTGAGAATGCCGATGCCAAAACTGCTGAAGCCCTGAATGCGCTGAATAATCTGCGGCAGCCAGAACACCAGCGTATAGCCGGTCATGGTCATAGTGAAAAAGATCGCGCAGAAGAACAGCAGGCTGCGATTACGTAGCAGCGACATTTTGCCTGGCTCGCGGTTAAGCTCGTCACGCTGCGTCTCTTCATTCTGCAGCTGCTGCACCAGCGCCTGTTTCTCCGCAGCACTCAGCCAGCGCGCCTCGCCAGGTCGTGACACCAGCACCCAGGCGGCGAGAATGCCGACCAGCACCGACGCACCGCCTTCGAGAAACATCACCCACTTCCAGCCTGCAATCCCCATGAAATTGTGCATCATCAGGATCGCGCCGGTGATGGGGCCGGAGAAGAGAAAGGCGCCAGCGGTGGCACTCAGCACCATCGCGGTGGCGCGGCCGCGCCAGGCATTGGGCACCCACTGACGAAAATAGAACAGCACGCCAGGAAAGAAGCCTGCTTCCGCTACGCCAAGTAAAAAACGCAGCAGGTAAAACTGGATCGGTGAGGTGACGAAACCGGTCAGGACCACCACCAGTCCCCAGGTAATCATAATGCGCGTCAGCCAGACGCGGGCGCCGAAGCGCTTCATCATCAGGTTGCTCGGCACCTCAAACAGCGCATAGCCGATAAAAAAGAGGCCCGCGCCCAGCCCAAAGGCCGCCGCGCTGATCCCGGCATCGGTGCGCAACTCCGCTTTGATAAAGCCAATATTGGCGCGGTCGATCTGGTTAATAATCAGCATCACCACCAGCATCGGGATGATATGGGTGAAGAACTTTTTGATGGCGGAGGCGATCAGCTCATCGTGCTGCGGGGACAAGGCGCTATCCATCGGTCTTCCTCGTGAGAAACGTAAAGAAGAGCAAAGTGTAGGGCGCTGAAAAGGCCAGCTCTATGGGCATCCGCCCAGGAGCCGATGGGCGTACGGCCTGGACGGTTGTGTTATCAGTATGTTACGGAGTGGCGTGGGCGAAGCGGCAGAGTAAAACTGTGGCAGCGATCAACTTCTCAGGACCAGGGTTGAGGGGAGACCTGAATGCCAGAAGTCGCGCCGACAGTGAAAGATGTAACAGTGCGGGCAGACAGGTTTCAGCCACTGAACTGACGGCGCTGGGCAATCTCTTCAGCACGCAGCAGCAGCGCCTGCAAATCATCCTCGTCAATATCCAGCAGTTCACCGTCCTGTAAAGCCTGATGCAGATCCGCACGCGTCAGCGGGACCGGCATGGCTACCGGATCGGGTTTAACTTCTTCCGGGGCCAGCGGATGCGGATAGCGACGACCGGCCAGATTATTAAACAGCAGAGCCAGCAGGGCCAGGGTCAGTGAGTTGAGCAGGATCGGCGTCAGGACAAAGTGATATCCAAGCTGCTGCACCGAAGGGCCGCCCAGAATAGCGGTCAGCGCAACGGCACCGCCGGGCGGATGCAGACAGCGCAGCTGGAACATTAACAGGATCGCCACACAGGCTGCGACGCCGCAGGCAAGGGCAGGATCCGGGATCAGCTGGCTGACGGTAACGCCCGCCAGCGCTGACAGGCTGTTGCCGCCGACGATTGCCCACGGCTGAGCCAGCGGACTGGCGGGCAAACCAAAGAGTAAAACCGCCGAGGCACCGACCGGCGCGACAAACCACAGGTTCAGTTCGCCCAGCACCCAGTGGCTCAGCAGGCTGGTCAGGATCAAGCCGATACCGGCACCCAGTCCGGCGATCACCACATGCTTTTTACTCACTGCCAGCGGATGTGGCCAGAGGCGCGCCAGAAACAGGCGCAGAGGATGGCTTCCGGCAGAAGCGCTTTTGTTCATTACTTTACTCACTGTGTCATAACATTTTCTTATCGTCAGGGGCGGCGATTTTCCATCATCAACATCAATGTAACAACCCGACAAACTGTACTGTTATTCGTACGAACAGGGAGAGCAGCGAAAAGGGGGATCGGGCAGGAGACGCGTTAGCAGAAGTGATCGCCGGATAATAAAAAACCCGCCGCAGCGGGTCTTTCATCAGTGCAATCACTCGACTTTGTCGGGATACTCGCAGAGATCTTCAATCAGGCAGGAGCCACAGCGGGGTTTACGCGCTACGCAGGTGTAGCGACCGTGCAGAATCAGCCAGTGATGGCAATCAACCTTATACGCCGCCGGAACCACCTTCAGCAGCTTCTGCTCCACCTCTTCCACATTCTTACCCGGCGCAAATTTCGTCCGGTTGCTGACGCGAAAGATATGAGTATCGACGGCAATCGTCGGCCAGCCAAAGGCGGTGTTGAGCACCACATTGGCGGTTTTACGGCCGACACCGGGCAGGGCTTCCAGTGCCGCACGATCTTCCGGCACTTCGCCGTTGTGCTGCTCAAGCAGAATGCGGCAGGTTTTAATCACATTTTCCGCTTTGCTGTTAAACAGGCCGATGGTTTTAATGTACTCCTTCACGCCATCCACACCCAGCGCCAGCATCGCGGCAGGCGTATTGGCCACCGGATAGAGCTTTGCGGTGGCTTTGTTCACGCTGACATCGGTCGCCTGCGCCGAGAGCAGCACCGCGATCAGCAACTCAAACGGCGTGCTGAAGTTGAGTTCGGTGGTCGGATGCGGATTATTCTGCTGCAGCCGACGGAGAATTTCGGTGCGTTTGGTCTGATTCACACCGGTTTCCCGACAGCGTCCTGAGGCGGCGCGGTTTCGGCCGCCTGAGCACGCAGTGCTGCCCGCTGTTTCATCTTCTGATCGATCAGATATTTTCCGGCCAGCATCATGCCCAGGCCGATAAAGGCGCCTGGCGGCAGCATCGCCAGCAGCATTGGCGAGTCGAAATGGACCACTTCGATACGCAGCGACTTCGCCCAGGGACCGAGCAGCTGGTCGGCACCGTTAAACAGCGTGCCACTGCCGATAATTTCGCGCAGCGATCCCAGCACCACCATGGCGCAGGTCGCGCCCATGCCGATGGCGAAGCCATCCAGCGCGGCAAGCGGGATGCTGCTTTTAGAGGCGACGGCTTCAGCACGGCCAACCACGATGCAGTTGGTCACGATCAGCGGGATAAAAATCCCAAGCGACTGATAAAGACCATAGGCATAGGCGTTGATCAGCATCTGTACGCAGCTCACCACCGAGGCGATGATCATCACATATATCGGGATACGAATTTCCGATGGCACCCAGCGGCGCGAGGCGGAAATAAAACTGTTAGTCAGGGTCAGCACCAGCGTGGTCGCCAGACCTAAACCCAGCGCGTTGGTGGCGGTTGCCGTAACCGCCAGCAGCGGACAGAGGCCCAGCAGCTGCACCAGCGCTGAGTTGTTCTTCCATAATCCACCGACCAGCAGGCTTTTAGCTTCACTCATTTGCGTCTCCACATACCGGTAACGAAGAGAGTCTCGCCGGAAGCGTTTTCATTAACAGCGCGGTGCGTTTGGTCGCATTGACCACCGCGCGTGGGGTAATGGTGGCACCGGTGAACTGATCGAATTCACCGCCATCTTTTTTAACCGCAAAAGCTTTATCCGCCGGACCATGAACCACTTTGCCATTAAAGCTGTTGATCCAGTCAGAGATACGCAGTTCGATCTTATCCCCCAGACCGGGCGTTTCGTGGTGTTCAATCACCCGCACGCCCAATACTTTACCCTGGAAATCGGCACCGACCAGCATCTGTATCGCACCAGAATAGCCGTCAGGTGCAGTCGTCTCCAGTGCAGCCGCGACCGGCTGGCCGCCTTTACGCGCCAGGAAGAGATGGTGCGGCGCACTGTTGCCCAGCGCTGCATCCGTGACAACGTAACAGTCCTGCTGGATGTTGTTGTCATAAAGCTCAACAGGCACCACCTGGTCCAGCAGGTTTTTCTGCTGCAACAGGGTCTGATGTTCCACCGTCGGCTTGGTTACCGTATTTACCACTGCCGTGGCGGCGGTAGTGATCGCAGCAAAAATCGCCAGCGTAACCCCGTTTTTGCGAATCGTCTCCAGCATCGCTTAATCCTTCTGATGGCCGTAAACGCGCGGCTGGGTGTAGTAATCGATGAGCGGCACGCAGATGTTCGCCAGCAGCACAGCAAACGCTACGCCATCGGGATAACCGCCAAAACTGCGGATCAGCCAGACCAGCAGTCCAATCAGCGCGCCATACACCAGGCGGCCACGGTTGGTGGTTGAAGCGGTCACCGGATCGGTGGCAATGAAGAACGCACCCAGCATGGTGGCACCGGAGAAAAGATGAATCAGCGGGCTGTTCAGCGATTCTGGTGAGAAGAACCAGCCCAGCGTCGCGCAGAAGGCCAGTGACAGCAGCATGGCGGCAGGGACATGCCAGCGGATAGCATTTTTCCAAAGCAGGAACAGGCCGCCGGCCAGATAACCCACGTTAACCCACTGCCAGCCGAGGCCCGCCAGCACGCCGCTGTAAATCGGCTGCGCCAGCAGATGTTCAGCACTGTGCCCCGCGCGTAAACCAGTTTTAAACGTATCAAGCGGCGTCGCCTGGCTGATGCCATCAACACCCATCTGTAACTGCTGCATGGTTTCACCCGCCAGCGTGTGGCCCCGGAACACCATGCTCAGGCTGTCCATCAGCCCGGGTTTGATCGCCTGAAGCGTATCGGGCGGCAACCAGCTGGTCATCTGCACCGGGAAGGAGATGAGCAGGACCACATAGCCGACCATCGCCGGGTTAAACGGATTCTGGCCCAGTCCGCCATAGAGCTGCTTCGCAATGACGACAGCAAACAGGGTACCGATCACCACCAGCCACCACGGCGCCAGCGGCGGCAGGCTGATACCGATCAGGACGGCGGTCAGCAGCGCCGAGTTATCTGCCAGCGTGCTGGCAACGGGCGCTTTGCGCAGTCGCAGAATCGCTGCCTCTGTCAGCCAGGCGGTCAGCGTCGCCAGTAAGACCTGTAAAAAGGTGCCGTAGCCAAAGAAATAACACTGTGCAGCAAAACCTGGCACCGCGGCCAGCACCACCAGCAGCATGATATTGCCGGTGCTGCGGCGATTATGGGTGTAAGGAGAACTTGCGATACGAAAAGCCATTTAATCCTCAAGCGTCGTAGACGACTGCGCTTTACGCGCTTTGGCACGGGCGATGGCGGCAGCAATAGCGGCCTTGCGCGCATCATCGGGTTGATTCAGTTCAGGTGCCTGTTCAGGTTCTGCATTGGCGTTGTTTGCCTGCTCCTGGGCCTGCTCCGCTTTATCCACCGCAAAATGCGCGGCGGTAGCCAGTGCTGCGGCATCACGTGAAGCGGCATCCGCCTCACTTTCCGCCTGAGCGGCTTTCTTCGCTTTGGCGCGGGCGATGGCGGCCTGAATCGCGGCTTTACGCGGATCGGTCTCAGCGGCGGCGTCTGTCGCGGCTTCTGCAGTTTTGTCGGTTGCGGCCTGCGGTGCCTCGGCGCCTTCAGCCTGTGCGGCTTTCTTCGCTTTGGCGCGGGCGATGGCGGCCTGAACCGCGGCTTTACGCGGATCGGTCTCAGCGGCGGCATCTGGCGCAGCCTCTGCAGCGCTGTCGCCTGCGGCCTGTGCCTCGGCGTTTTCAGCCTGTGCGGCTTTCTTCGCTTTGGCGCGGGCGATAGCGGCCTGAACCGCGGCTTTACGCGGATCGCTTTCAGCGGCGGCGTCTGCAGCGCTGTCGGTTGCGGCCTGCGGTGCCTCGGCGCCTTCAGCCTGTGCGGCTTTCTTCGCTTTGGCACGGGCGATGGCAGCCTGAACCGCGGCTTTACGCGGATCGCTTTCAGCGGCGGCGTCCGGCGCGGCGTCTGCAGCGCTGTCGGTTGCGGCCTGCGGAGCCTCGGCGTTTTCCGCCTGAGCGGCTTTCTTCGCTTTGGCGCGGGCGATGGCGGCTTCTACTGCCGATTTACGCGGATCGACACTGGCCTCAGCCTGGTTATCCGCCGCATCAACCGGCACTGTTTTCTTCGCTTTCGCCCGGGCAATAGCCGCTTCAACTGCCGCTTTACGCGGATCGACGGTCTGACGCGTCACCGGCTGGGTTTCAGCCTGCGCCTCGGCCTGACGCAGACGCGCCTGCGCATGGCGGGCTTCACGCTGGGCTTCAAGCGTTGCCTCATCCGGTTCGGCCGTCTGGCGGGCTTTCACCCGCGCTTTGGCCGCAGCCAGTTCGCTGGTATCGGTGCGGGCAACGCGTTGCTTCGCCTCTTCATGACGCGCTTCACGAGCCTGCTTTTCACGCTCCAGTCGCGCCTGGCGTGCTTCGAAGCGTGCTTTGGCTTCCAGCGTGCGTTTCGCTTCCAGATCAATGGCGCGCAGTTCCGCTTTTTCCTGACGGTAATATTGCACCAGCGGAATATTGCTCGGGCAGACATAGGCGCAGGCACCACATTCGATGCAGTCATCAATATGGTGAGCGCGCGCTTTATCGTGATCGCCGCCCTGGCTGTACCAGTAAAGCTGCTGCGGCAGCAGTTTGGCCGGACAGGCATCGGCACAGGCTGAACAGCGAATGCAGGACTGCTCTTCGTCGTTGTTGCCCATTTCACTGGCAGATGGAGCCAGAATACAGTTGGTGATCTTCACCACTGGCACATCCAGCGATGGCAGAGTAAAGCCCATCAGCGGACCGCCCATGATCACCATCTGACGCGGCGCAGGCGTGAACCCGACCTGGTGTAACAGATGGCTGATCGGGGTGCCGAGACGACTCCAGACGTTACGCGGCTGGGCAATCGCCTCGCCGGTCAGCGTTACAACGCGTTCGGTGATCGGTTCACCATTGATAATGGCCCGCTTAACCGCCCAGGCGGTGCCGACGTTCTGCATCAGCACGCCGATATCGGAGGAACGCCCGCCGTGCGGCACTTCCTTCCCGGTCAGGATGCGGGTCAACTGCTTGGCACCGCCGGAGGGATATTTGGTCGGGATGACCCGGATGTGCAGATCGCGCTCGCTACCCAGCGCCTGCTTCAGTGCGGCAATGGCTTCAGGCTTGTTATCTTCAATGCCAATCAGCACCTGTTCAGCCTGTAACACCCAGGCGAGAATACGGCTGCCTTCCAGGACTTCGGCAGCGTAGTCCTGCATCAGACGATCGTCAGCGGTGATATAAGGTTCACACTCCGCCGCGTTAATAATCAGGGTTTTAACCCCGCGCAGGCCGCCCTTCAGTTTGGTGGCGGTGGGGAAACCCGCGCCGCCGAGACCGGCAATGCCGGCGTCGTGAATACGCTGCACAATGTCGGCGCGCGGATGCTGCCGGTAGTCAGGCAGCGGATCCAGCGGCATCCAGCGGTCGTCGCCATCTGGCGTCAGGAAAATGCAAAGCTCAGAGAGACCTGAAGGGTGCGCGGTCATATGCTGACCGATATCTTCAATCACGCCGGAGGTGGGCGCGTGGACTGGCAGCATGCGGCCAGTGCCAAATGTCAGAGGCTGACCGCGCAGCACTTTGTCGCCAGGCGCAACGCAGATCTCACCTTCATGTCCGATATGCTGTTTCAGCGGGATAATAAAACGGTGCGGCAACGGCAGTTCGGAGAGCGGCGTGCCGTTGGACTGGGTTTTCATTTCCGGCGGATGAATACCACCCTGAAAATCCCAGACCTTCTCTTTTTTCAGGAAGTTAAACAGATTAAGCATGAGTTTCTACCGGGATCACCCGTACAGGAATGGTATTTAAATCCCACTTCCAGTTAGCTGGCGTGGTGGCAACCGGACGCATTTCAATACAGTCAGTCGGGCAGGGCGCGACACAGAGATCGCAGCCGGTGCAGACATCGCTCAGCACGGTGTGCATGGCGCGGGTTGCCCCGACAATCGCATCTACCGGACAAGCCTGAATACATTTGGTGCAGCCAATGCAGTTGGCTTCATCAATAAACGCCACGGTGCGCACCGGCTCTTTCGCCGTTTCATCGCCATCAATCGGCTGCGGTTCAACGTTAAGCAGGGCTGCCAGCTTGAGCATGGTCTGCTCACCACCTGGCGCGCATTTATTGATCGCTTCACCATTGTTACCGACCGCATCCGCATAGGGGCGACAGCCCGGATAGCCACACTGACCGCACTGGCTCTGCGGCAGAATGGCATCAATCTGCTCAACGATAGGATCTTCTTCGACTTCAAAGCGGCGCGAGGCGTAACCCAGCAGCGCGCCGAACACCAGGCTCAGCGCACTTAATACGGCAACAGCAATCCAGATCGCGGTCATCAGAATTTCACCAGACCGCTGAAGCCCATAAACGCCAGCGCCATCAGGCCCGCGGTAATCAGGGCGATGGAGTTGCCTTTAAACGGGGCAGGAACATTGGCCAGCACCAGCCGCTCGCGCATACCGGCGAACAGCACCATCACCAGCGAGAAGCCGATAGAGGCACTGAAACCATACAGCGCGGCCTGCATAAAGGTGTGGTTAAGGTTGACGCTCAGCAGAGGTACGCCCAGCACCGCACAGTTGGTGGTGATCAGCGGCAGAAAGATACCCAGCAGACGATAGAGCGACGGGCTGGTTTTACGCACCACCATTTCGGTGAACTGCACCACGACGGCGATCACCAGGATATAGGCCATGGTACGCAGATAGACCAGATCCAGCGGCAGCAGGATCAGATGGTTGACCAGCCATGCGCAGATCGAGGCCAGGGTAATGACGAATGTCGTGGCGAGGCCCATGCCAATCGCCGTTTCCAGTTTTTTGGAAACGCCCATAAAAGGACACAGGCCGAGAAACTTC
Organism: Pantoea sp. EKM20T; assembly: GCF_011800485.1. NCBI lineage: Bacteria > Pseudomonadati > Pseudomonadota > Gammaproteobacteria > Enterobacterales > Erwiniaceae > Pantoea > Pantoea sp. EKM20T. The sequence continues at coordinate 228,227 of NZ_JAALFW010000003.1, forward strand.
ACTAATACGAAGTTATTCACCAGCACGGTGCCAACAAAGAGAAGCAGATAATCGGTCATTTTTTCGCCTGGGAGCCAGAAAGCGGCTTATTATCATTGATAGCGCGGCGTATCTCAACACCTGCGCCATCTGCTGAGCGGCAGACCGCACTCAGAATTAAATTCCTGACATAACTCACAGCGTTATGGCGCGATAAAGGTCGTTTTTACCCGTTTTGAGCGTTTGAAGTAGGGCGCAAACACCGCAGCGGCCAGCAGCGACAGCAGTAATGTCTGGAGGGCACGGCTATCGGTAACCGGCGTAAAGGCAAAGGTTTTCAGCGCCAGCAGCACGGTAATCAGCAGCCAGAGCAGGTAGTGACGCGGCAGGCGGCGGGAGCGCTTAAAGAACAGCCAGCTGATCCAGAGACTATAAGCCCAGACCGCCACGGCGGTGAGCAGGGAAATAGCCCAGTAAGAGAAGAGTGTGCTGCCGTGAGAAAACAGCGCCACACGCCATTCCGGATTAAACAGTGGTGTCAGATACATCGCCAGCACCAGAACGGTGGTTAACAGGGTCATTATCAGCCAGGCCAGCGGCAGCAAAAGCCAGCCACCAATACGCGGCGCAGCAACCTGTTCATTCATCGTGGTTATTCCTGTCTCGGGGAGTCGAAGCGCAGCAGAATAACATGTCCAGAGGGGCACGCCCATCCGGACAAGATCAGCGGGATAAACAGCGATAAATCAGCCGAAAATCAGACCACGTAGCGCCACACCGTTTTAGGGACACAGCCGAGATCATATAACCGTCCGCCAGAGACCAGTTCAGCACGTCGGTGATCGGCAGCCCGGTACATATTGATGATTTCCAGATCATTCGTCAGGGAGTAATTAAGATGATCGAAAAGCTTTTCCAGACTGTCTGAATTATTTACTTTGCGGAATTTAAGCAGGTAATCGTGCGCAGTCATCATTGCCATAACAGATAGAAGTAACAAAGGAGTGCTCAGTATAGGGGGCACGCTTATGCTGTCCAGATCATGCGGCTTAAAAAAGGCGAAAATCAGATAAAAGCACCTTATTAGTCACTAAAACTCCATATCTGGCTTTTTTACTATTGTCTGAGCCAGCAACTCAGCGTCTCTATCTTAAACACCTCACTAACTTATTACGGACAGAGCCGGCTTAAAGCGTTTAAAAGCAGAGGTTAACTATTATTTTTTTTCTTATTCAGCGCTGACAATGCATTAGTGGCTTCTTTCTCACCCTTTTAGCCCAAAAAAAATTAACCATTCTGCACTTAGTGCCAGAGAAACGTTTCGCCCCTGACTCAGGCCAGCGATCTACTGTGCGGACTATCACAAATCCCATTTTTTGTTCATCGCAGGCCGGATAACCCGTTTTGTACGCCTGGCTGTAATCGTTTCCAGTGGCAGTAAGCATAAGCGATTCTGTTTATTACAATTATTTAACGAGCAGATTTTTTCTACTCAGCCGTTTTATCCATAACTCCCTCGTCAGCCAAACCGTGTGACTACACGTAACCCCTTTAAATTGCTCTGTTTTGTGAAGTGTGTCGCCATTATGCACGCTTTTTTAGTCCAGTCTAAGCAGGCTCTCTACCCTAAACAGCAAACGCCTTTCAGAGGATTAAAAACTATGTGGAAACGTTTACTTCTGACCACGCTGGTCAGCGCCGCGTTAACCGGCCCGGTACTCGCTGCAGATATGACGGTCGGCTTCTCGCAGGTAGGTTCGGAATCTGGCTGGCGTTCGGCGGAAACCAACGTAGCGAAAAGCGAAGCCAAAAAACGCGGAATCACCCTGAAAATCGCCGACGGACAGCAGAAACAAGAGAATCAGATCAAGGCGGTACGTTCGTTCATTGCTCAGGGCGTTGATGCCATCTTCATCGCACCGGTGGTGCAGACCGGCTGGGAGCCGGTACTGGAAGAAGCCAAAGATGCCAAAATCCCGGTTTACCTGCTGGACCGCGCCATTGTGGTAAAAGACAAATCGCTCTATCAGGCGGTGGTGACGGCTGACAACGTGCTGGAAGGCAAGCTGATTGGCGACTGGCTGGTGAAAACCGTGGGTGACAAGCAGTGTAACGTGGTGGAACTGCAGGGCACGGTGGGTGCCAGCGTGGCAATCGATCGTAAGAAAGGCTTTGCTGAAGCGATCAGCAACCATCCAAACATTAAAGTGATCCGCTCGCAGTCGGGTGACTTTACCCGCAGTAAGGGTAAAGAGGTGATGGAGAGCTTTATCAAGGCGGAGAACAACGGCAAAAACATCTGCATGGTTTACGCGCATAACGATGATATGGCGATCGGTGCCATTCAGGCGATTAAAGAAGCTGGCCTGAAACCGGGCAAAGATATTCTGACCGGCTCGATTGATGGTGTACCGGATATCTATAAAGCGATGCTGGCGGGTGAGGCTAACGCCAACGTGGAGCTGACGCCAAACATGGCTGGCCCGGCGTTTGATGCGCTGGAAAAATTCAAGAAAGATGGCACGCTGCCGCCAAAAGTGATCAAGACCGAATCTAAGCTGTTCCTGCCTGCCGACGCGCAGAAGGAGCTGGATACCAAAAAAGGCATGGGTTACTGATTCACCGATCAGCCGCAGACCAGCCGCAGACCGCCCTACGGGGCGGTTTTTCATGACGTGAGGCGGAGTGAGCAGAATGACCACGCAAAATGAAACACCGCTGTTATCCATCAGCGGCGTCAGCAAAGGTTTTCCCGGCGTCAAAGCGCTGAATAATGTTTCCTTTGATATCCGTAAAGGGGAGATCATGGCGCTGCTGGGGGAGAACGGTGCCGGCAAATCCACCCTGATTAAAGTGCTGACCGGTGTTTACAGCCGTGATGCAGGGACCATCACCCTGAATGGTGAGCCGATTACGCCGCATAATACGGCGCAGGCGCAGGAGATGGGCATCGGCACCGTTTATCAGGAAGTGAATATGCTGCCGAACATGTCGGTGGCAGATAACCTCTATATTGGCCGCGAACCACGCCGCTTTGGCATGATTGACCGTCGCCGGATGGTGCGGGAGGCCGATGCGCTGATGCGGAACTATGGTTTTTCCCTTGATGTGACACGTCCGCTGGGCCACTACTCGGTGGCGATGCAGCAGATTATCGCCATCTGCCGCGCGGTCGATCTTTCCGCCCAGGTTTTGATCCTGGATGAGCCGACAGCCAGTCTGGATGCCAGCGAAGTTGAGATGCTGTTTACCCTGATGGCGCAGTTAAAAGCCAAAGGGATGAGCCTGATTTTTGTGACGCACTTTCTCGACCAGGTGTACCGCATTACTGACCGGATTACCGTGCTGCGTAACGGGCAGTTTATCGCCACCCGCGATACCGCCACGCTGCCGCAGATTGAGCTGATTAAGCTGATGCTGGGTCGCGAACTGCTGGAGACCGCACTGCAGCGGCAGGGCAGCACGCTGCGCAGCAATCAGCCGGTGGTGTCGTTTGAAGATTACGGCAGGAAAGGCACTATCGAGCCCTTTAACCTGGAAGTTCGTCCAGGCGAAGTCGTAGGACTGGCGGGGCTGCTGGGTTCGGGCCGCACCGAAACCGCCGAGGTGTTGTTTGGTATTCGTCGTGCCGACCGAGGGACAGCGAAGATCAAAGGCAAGGTGCAGCGCATTACTAATCCGGCGAAAGCCTCACAGCTGGGCATGGGTTTTTGCCCGGAAGATCGTAAGACTGACGGGATTATCGGCGCGGCCTCGGTTCGTGAAAATATTATTCTGGCGTTGCAGGCGCAGCGCGGCTGGTTACGGCCAATTAAGAAGCGTGAGCAGCAGGCGATTGCCGATCGTTTTATCAAGAGTCTGGGTATTCGTACGCCGCATGCAGAGCAGCCTGTGGAGCTGTTATCGGGCGGCAACCAGCAGAAGGTGCTGCTGTCGCGCTGGCTGGTGACCAAACCGCAGTTTTTAATCCTCGACGAACCGACGCGCGGCATTGATGTGGGCGCGCACGCCGAGATTATCCGTTTAATTGAATCCCTGTGCGCCGACGGTCTGGCGCTGCTGGTGATCTCCTCTGAACTCGAAGAGCTGGTCGGTTATGCCGATCGGGTGTTGATTATGCGCGATCTGAAGCAGGTGGCAGAAATTCCGCTGGAGCAGCTTTCGGTAGCGTCGATCGTCAATGCTATCGCGGACGGAGGGGTAAAACATGCTTGAGTCCCCTATGACATCTGAAAAAACGCCACGTCGTAAGCTGAAACTCCCGCCAGGGATGCCGCAAATCGCCGCGCTGCTGTTGGTGCTGTTGATTGACAGTCTGGTGGCCAATAACTTTTTTGCCGTGCATCTGCAGGATGGGCGTCTGTTCGGCAGTCCGATCGATATTCTTAACCGTGCGGCACCGGTTGCCCTGCTGGCGATCGGGATGACGCTGGTGATCGCCACCGGCGGCATCGATCTTTCCGTGGGTGCGGTGATGGCGATAGCAGGCGCGACGGCTGCGACATTGACCGTAGCCGGACACGGTGTGCCGTTTATTATTCTCTGCACGCTGGGAACCGGTTTAGCCTGTGGCGTATGGAATGGCGTGCTGGTGGCGCTGCTGCGTATTCAGCCATTTGTTGCCACGCTGATTCTGATGGTCGCCGGGCGCGGAATCGCTCAGCTGATTACGCAGGGGCAGATTGTGACGTTCGACAGTGACAGTCTTGGCTGGTTTGGTAACGGCTCGCTGTGGATGTTGCCGGTCCCGGTCTGGATCACACTGGTGGTAGCGCTGGCGGTCTGGTTGCTGACGCGCAAAACCGCGCTGGGTCTGTTTATCGAAGCTGTGGGGATTAATCTGCGCGCGGCCCGTAACGCGGGTGTGACAGGCTGGCTGGTGGTGATGTCAACCTACGCCATAAGTGGCGTTTGTGCCGCTGTTGCGGGGCTGATCGTCGCGGCGGATATACGCGGTGCGGATGCCAATAACGCCGGATTATGGCTGGAGCTGGATGCGATTCTCGCCGTGGTGATTGGCGGTGCGTCGCTGATGGGTGGCCGCTTTAATCTGGTGTTGTCGCTGATCGGTGCGCTGATTATTCAGTCGATGAATACCGGGATTTTGCTCTCCGGCTTCCCGCCTGAGCTGAATCAGGTGGTGAAAGCGGTGGTGGTGATGTGCGTGCTGTTGCTGCAGTCACCACGGTTTATTGCGATGTTGAAACGGAGACGCCCGACATGATTAAACGTCATCTTCCGCTGATGATCACCTTGCTGGTGTTTGTGGCGGGTTACCTGTTTTGTCTGAGTCAGTTTCCGGGCTTTGCCTCCACCCGGGTAATCTGCAATATTCTGACCGATAATGCTTTCCTTGGGATTATCGCCGTCGGCATGACCTTCGTGATTTTATCGGGCGGTATCGATCTGTCTGTGGGTGCAGTGATCGCCTTTACCGGCGTGTTTCTTGCCCGGGCGATCGGTGATTTTCATATCGATCCCTTGCTGGCCTTTGCGCTGATTCTGTCGCTGGGCGCGCTGTTCGGCGCCATGATGGGCTGGCTGATCGATGCACTGAAGATTCCGGCATTTATCATTACGCTGGCGGGGATGTTTTTCCTGCGCGGATGCAGTTATCTGGTGTCGGAGAACTCAATTCCTATCGATCATCCGTTCTACAGCATGCTTTCCAGTCTGGCGTGGAAAGTGCCGGGCGGTGGGCGTCTCAGCCTGCTGGCGGTGATTATGCTGGTAGTGGTGTTTGGCGGGATTATTCTGGCGCACCGCACGCGCTTTGGTAACCGGGTTTACGCCATCGGTGGCAATATGACATCAGCCCAGCTGATGGGTGTTTCGACCCGCGCGACCACCATTAAGATTTATATGCTTTCCACCACGCTGGCGACGCTGGCCGGGATCGTGTTCTCGATTTATACCTCGGCAGGTTATGCGCTGGCAGGGCTGGGTGTGGAGCTGGATGCGATCGCGTCAGTGGTGATTGGCGGCACGCTGCTGTCGGGTGGTGTCGGTACAGTTTTGGGCACGCTGTTCGGTGTGTTGATTCAGGGGCTGATTCAGACCTGGATTAACTTCGACGGTACGCTGAGTTCCTGGTGGACCAAGATCGCCATCGGAATTCTGCTGTTTGCGTTTATCACCCTGCAGCGGTTACTGACGGTCATCTGGGATCGTCAGCAGAACGCGCCCGTTAAGCGATTACCTTCCTGAGTTCTTCAGTACTCCGGTCAATGGCGGCTCGCAGGAGCCGCCTTTTACTGCGCAAGGCGCAGCACCATGACCGTGACTTCTTCACCCGCGATTTGCCGCTGTTCCACCGCCTGCCATCCTGAACGCTGATAGTACGCCTGTTGATCGGGTGTATAGAGCCACAGTTCACCCATCTGCTGTTGTCTGGCTCGCGCAATCGCCTGCTGTATTAACGCTTTTGCCACGCCCTGACCCCGGAATGTCTTGTCCGTCACCACCTCACCAATCCAGAATTCTCGTGCCGGAATGTCATCCAGTTCATAGCGAATGACGCTGCAGGTCGCGACCACCGTTTCGCCATCCGGTGTGGCAATAAGAGTAAATTCTGCCGAAGGTTTCTGATTGCGCTGTTTTAAACGCTCAAGGATGGCAGGCGGGTGAGACCATGCAGGAAGGTGTGACCATTCAGTGTGCAACAGTTGTGCGGTTTGTCCGGCGAAGCCGGGATGTTGGTTTAGCTCGGCAATGTGCATGGCGCTGGCGACCTTTGTTTTTGTCAGGCTACAAGCAATACAGGCTGGTGGGGGAAAGTACAAGTTCATGAAAGGGTTAAGTTATAGCAAAGACTTTGGTTCTCTTTTGTATGACAGGAAAAACAATCGCTTTAGATTAAGGAGCAGGGTCAGGAAAGGTATGCCTGATCGCAAAGGATTCCCGCATCCATGCGGATCGGCCGCGCCATCCCTGGCGCGGACGCTTTGCTTTTCAGGCATACCTTTCTTTCCCGGTTGGGCTGATGCATCGCTTTAAGAAGCAGGACAGTGGATATTTCTATTGATGGTGGATTAATAGAAATTGCTTTTGGCTGATGAGAAAGGTCAGGAAAGGTATGCCTGATCGCAAAGGATTCCCGCATCCATGCGGATCGGCCGCGCCCTCCCTGGTGCGGACGCTTTGCTTTTCAGTCATACCATTCCTTCCCGGTTGGGCTTGATCATTGCTTTTAAAAACATGCGAGAAAGTATTAATAAGGGGTAGATAACGAGCATTGAATTAAGGTGTTCGCCGCATGGGATTTTCAATTCCCCACTGAATAGCATAGTATTTATCAAAAACCGATGCCGCATAATCCTGCGTCGGCCGTTTCATTAACTTACTTAAGAGCGCTGTTAATTAAAAAATCGAACAGCGCCCTTTAGTTATTAACGTTTCAAACGGTAATACGCTTCGTTCCAGCGCAGTGCGTCTTTAAACGCAGGTAAACGCGTGTGCTCATCAATCACCAGCACTTCAATGTCGTTCATCTCACCGTACAGATACATATCATCCAGCGTCAGCGCCTGGCTGAACACCGTATGGTGCGCGCCGCCGCCCAGAATCCACGCTTCGGAGGCCGTTGCCAGTGACGGCTGGGCTTTCCACAGTGCGCGCGCAACCGGCAACTTCGGCAGCGGTTTCGGCTGTTCGATAGCATCCACCACGTTAACCAGCAGACGGAAACGATCACCCATATCAATTACGCTGGCGTTAATCGCGCGACCCGCTGGCGTTGAGAAAATCATGCGCGCCGGGTCGGCTTTATCACCAATGCCCAGGAACTGCACATCGATCAATGGCTTCTCTTCAATGGCAATTGACGGGCAGACCTCCAGCATATGCGAGCCGAGAACCAGATCGTTACCGGGTGAGAAGTGATAGGTGTAATCCTCCATAAAGGAGGTGCCACCTTTGCGATCGCCTGCCAGCACTTTGAAAATGCGCAGCAGCGCAGCGGTCTTCCAGTCACCTTCACCTGCGAAGCCATAACCCTGACCCATCAGACGCTGAACCGCCAGGCCTGGCAATTGCGTCATGCCGTGCAGCGTCTGGAAGTTGGTGGTGAAAGCGTGGCAGCCTTCTGCTTCCAGGAAACGTTTCAGACCCAGCTCAATGCGTGCGGCATCCAGCACGTTCTGACGCTTTTCGCCGCCGGAAGCGGCAACATCGGTAAAGCGATACAGGCTTTCATATTCGTCGACCAGCGCATTCACGTCGCCATCGCTGACGCCATTGATCACCTCAACCAGATCGCCGACGCCCCAGCCATTCACCGAATAACCGAACTGAATCTGCGCGGCGACTTTATCGCCTTCGGTCACGGCCACTTCACGCATGTTGTCGCCGAAACGCGCGACTTTCAGCTGCTGACTGGCCTGTTTGGTCAGTGCTGCACGCATCCAGTTGCCGAGGCGCTGCTGGCTGGCGCTATCCTGCCAGTGACCGGTCACCACGCTGTGCTGCAGGCCCATACGTGCGCCGATGAAACCGAACTCGCGGCCGCCGTGTGCGGTCTGGTTCAGGTTCATAAAGTCCATGTCCATGCTGTCCCACGGAATCTCCGCATTGAACTGGGTATGGAATTGCAGCAACGGCTTATTCAGCACGCTCAGGCCACCGATCCACATTTTGGCCGGGGAGAAGGTGTGCAGCCAGGTAATGATACCGACGCACTCCTTGTCATAATTGGCATCGCGACACAGAGCCAGCGCTTCATCCGGTGACTTAACCAGCGGTTTCAGCTCCAGACGCAGCGGTAAACCGGCCTGATTTAAACCCTCGACCACCTGACGTGCATTCTGTTCAACCTGGCGTAACGTCTCCGCCCCGTAGAGGTGCTGCGTGCCGATGACAAACCACACGCTGTAGCTGTTTGACTGTTCCATAAAACCACTCCTTTACTTTGAGCCTACCTCAATAGGCTATTTTATTTGTCAGTCTGAACCTGGGCAGTGCTCACACAGGCTGCTTTAGCAACCTGAACGCCCGTCAGGGCGGCCCTGAAAGGGCGAGCGTAGCGAGTCATCCTCACGTACTCCGTGTACTACGGATTGTTCCGCGCTGTCCGTGTCCAGACTGCCTGCAACAATTACGCCTACTGGGATAGGCTCTTAGCGGAAGCGGGGCGTGCGGCGTATTGCGGTTCAGCCGCCACGCACCATTGTTGATAGCGTTGATAAAGTTGTTGATAGCGGGCGACGCGCGCCGGATCGGGCTGCAGCGTCACGGCAATCGGGCTGGCCATCACCTGCTGGGCGTCGGGAACGCTGGCGTGCACACCGGCGGCGACGGCGGCGAAAATGGCCGCACCCAGCGCACAGCACTCGTCAGAGGCGACGATATCCAGTGGGCGGTTCATCACATCGCAGCAGGCCTGCATAATTGCCGGGGATTTCCGCGCGATGCCGCCCAGGGTCAGAATGCTCTCGACCGGGATCTGCTGCTGTTCGAAGCACTCCATAATTGCGCGTGCGCCAAATGCGGTGGCGGCGACCAGACCACCAAACAGGGCGGGGGCATCGGTGCCCAGATTGAGGTCGGTAATCACCCCTTTCAGCCGCTGATTGGCATTTGGCGTGCGGCGACCGTTAAACCAGTCCAGCACCACCGGCAGATGGTCGAGCTGCGGGTTTGCGGCCCAGGCCTCGGTCAGATCTTTAATCAGACTCTTTTGCATCTCAGCCAGCTGAGGCTTCAGCTCCGGATGCTGCTGCGCCGCCAGCTGCAGCGGCCAGCCCAGTAAACGGCTGAACCAGGCATAGATATCACCAAAGGCAGACTGACCCGCCTCCAGCCCGATAGCGCCTGGCATTACGCTGCCATCGACCTGACCACAGATGCCTTTGATGTCGCGATCGCCGACCTTTTCGGTATCCGCAATCAGGATGTCGCAGGTTGAGGTGCCGATCACTTTCACCAGCGTATAGGGTTTGGCACCGCCACCGACCGCGCCCATATGGCAGTCAAATGCGCCACCCGAAAGCGTCACGGTTTGCGTCAGACCAAGACGCTGCGCCCATTCAGGGCTAAGCGTGCCGACAGGCAGATCAGCGGTCCAGGTATCAGTAAACAGGGGAGAGTCGAGCTGTTGCGTTAACAGCGGGTCCAGCGCATTGAGAAAATCGACATCGGGCAGGCCGTTCCAGTCGCCGTGCCACAGCGCCTTGTGCCCGGCCGCACAGCGCCCCCGACGCAATTTGTCAGGTGCAGTGGTGCCGCTTAACAAGGCTGGCACCCAGTCGCACAGTTCGACCCAGGAGACAGCGGCGTCACGCACGGCCGCATCTTCACGCGACACGTGCAGAATCTTCGCCCAGAACCACTCAGAGGAGTAAATCCCGCCAATATAGCGGCTGTAATCCTGGAAGCGGCCGCTGTGGCACAGCTGATTAATCTCTTCTGCTTCTTCTATAGCGGTGTGATCTTTCCACAACACAAACATCGCGTTGGGGTTGTCGGCGAACTCCGGACGCAGCGCCAGCACGTTGCCGTCGCGGTCAATAGGTGCAGGGGTCGAACCGGTGCTGTCAACACCAATGCCGACCACGGCGTTGCGCTGATCTTCACTCAGTGCATTCAGTACGCCGAGCAGTGCCTGCTCCATGGCGTCGATGTAATCCTGTGGATGGTGACGAAAACGGTTAGTGTGCGGATCGCTGTATAAGCCCTGTTGCCAGCGCGGATAGCTGAACACCGCACTCTGCAGCTCTTTGCCGCTATGACAATCCACGGCCAGCGCACGCACCGAATCACTACCAAAGTCCAGCCCAAGGGTGATGGCTCCAGCACGCATCGGAATCTCCTGTAGTTAGTTAACTCCTGTATCCTGGGTTCGGCGCGCGAAATCAGTTAGTCATCGCTGGCTGACAATATGCACTTTTCTGTCATCGGCAGTGATTTTGTGATCCATTGCAAAAGTTAAGGTCCGGTTAAATTTGCTGAATATATGGATCATTTTGTCGTGATTTTAAGATGTGATACCGCTCTACATTTTTCTTCGCTAATACCGCTAAAACTAACCCAGCGTCTGGACAGTCTGTCAGCATATGCCAGCCTAACGCACTGATTTATGGCTGTACCCACAAAACAAAACAAACTGGTAGCGTTTACACCGATTCGTTATTAGCAGCGAAAAATAACCTGGTACCGGAGAGCATCATGCATAAATTCACTAAAGCGTTCGCGGCCATCGGCCTGGCAGCGGTTATGTCACAATCCGCTATCGCCGAGACCATGAAGCTGGGATTCTTAGTCAAGCAACCAGAGGAACCCTGGTTCCAGACTGAATGGAAATTCGCCGACAAAGCGGGCAAAGATCTTGGCTTTGATGTCATTAAAATTGCCGTGCCGGATGGTGAAAAAACCCTGAATGCCATCGACAGCCTGGCGGCTAACGGCGCGAAAGGTTTTGTTATCTGTACGCCCGATCCGAAACTCGGCTCTGCCATCATGGCAAAAGCGCGTGGCTACGGTCTGAAAGTCATCGCGGTCGATGACCAGTTCGTCACCGCCAAAGGCAAACCAATGGATACCGTGCCGCTGGTGATGATGGCCGCGACCAAAATTGGTGAGCGTCAGGGTCAGGAACTCTATAAAGAGATGCAGAAACGCGGCTGGGATGTGAAAACCACCGGCGTGATGGCGATTACCGCCAACGAACTCGACACCGCTCGTCGTCGTACCGGCGGCTCCATGGACGCCATCAAAGCCGCTGGCTTCCCGGCAGCGCAGATCTACCAGGTCCCGACCAAATCTAACGACATCCCTGGCGCGTTCGACGCCGGTAACTCTCTGCTGGTTCAGCATCCTGAAGTCAAACACTGGCTGATTGTCGGCATGAACGACAACACTGTGCTGGGCGGCGTGCGCGCGACCGAAGGTCAGGGCTTTAAAGCGGCTGACGTCATCGGTATCGGCATCAACGGCGTGGATGCCATCAGTGAACTGTCGAAAGAGAAGGCGACCGGCTTCTACGGATCTCTGCTGCCAAGCCCGGATATCCACGGCTACAAAAGCAGCCAGATGCTCTACAACTGGGTCAGCAAAGGTGAAGAGCCACCGAAATTCACCGAAGTTACCGATGTGGTGCTGATCACCCGTGACAACTTCAAAACTGAACTGGCGAAAAAAGGACTGATGTAACCCTGAGCCTGCCAGGCAGTTTGTCGCCTGGCATCCTTAATAGCCAATTTCGCGCCGCCCGCCATAACCGGCCGGTGGCGCGAAAGAGTGAGGAAAAACATGAACACTGATTCAGCATTTCTGTCGTTTCATGGCATCAGTAAAACCTTCCCTGGCGTCAAAGCGTTGCAGGATATCTCCTTCGACTGCCGTGGCGGTGAAGTCCATGCTCTGATGGGCGAGAACGGCGCAGGCAAATCGACGCTGTTAAAAATACTCAGCGGCAGTTATCAGCCGAGCGGCGGTGAGATTCGTATTAAAGGCCAGCCGATGAGCTTTCAGCGCACCACCGATGCGCTGGACGCGGGCGTCGCCATTATTTACCAGGAACTGCATCTGGTGCCGGAAATGAGCGTGGCAGAGAACATCTATCTCGGTCAGATCCCGCACAAACATGGGCTGGTCAACCGTAAGCTGATGCGTTTTGAGGCGGGCCTGCAACTGAAAAATCTCGGCATGGATATCGATCCCGATATGCCGCTGAAATATCTGTCGCTGGGGCAGTGGCAGATGGTGGAGATTGCCAAAGCGCTGGCGCGTAACGCGCGTATTATCGCCTTTGATGAGCCAACCAGCTCCCTGTCGGCGCGTGAAATCGACAACCTGTTCCGCGTCATCCGTCAGCTCCGTGAGGAGGGCCGGGTGGTGCTCTACGTTTCACACCGCATGGAGGAGATCTTCGCCCTCAGCGATGCCATCACCGTCTTTAAAGATGGCCGCTACGTGCGGACGTTTACCGATATGGCTAACACCCATCACGACGATCTGGTGCAGGCGATGGTGGGACGAAACCTTGGTGATATCTATGGCTATTCACCGCGTGCCAAAGGCGCGGTGCGGCTGGAGCTGGACAAGGTCGAAGCGAAGGGCGTGCGGACGCCGATTTCGCTGAAAGTCCATGCCGGTGAAATCGTCGGCCTGTTTGGCCTGGTCGGTGCCGGTCGCAGTGAACTGCTGAAAGGGCTGTTTGGCGGCACGCGTCTGCGCGGCGGTCAGGTGATTCTGGACGGCAAACCGCTGCCGCTGCGGGAGCCGATCGATGCCATCCGTGCGGGCATCATGCTCTGCCCGGAAGATCGCAAAGCCGAGGGCATTATTCCGGTGCATTCGGTGCGCGACAACATCAACATCAGCGCCCGTCGTCATAACCTTACTGCGGGCTGCCTGATTAAAAACGGCTGGGAAAATAAAAATGCCGACAGCCATATCCGCTCGCTAAACATCAAAACGCCCAGCGCCGATCAGCTGATCATGAACCTTTCCGGCGGCAACCAGCAGAAGGCGATTCTGGGACGCTGGCTGTCAGAGGATATGAAGGTGATCCTGCTGGATGAGCCAACGCGCGGTATCGATGTCGGTGCCAAACATGAAATCTATAACCTGATTTATCAGCTGGCGAACCGGGGCATTGCGGTGCTGTTCGCCTCCAGCGATTTACCGGAAGTGATGGGCCTGGCCGATCGCATCGTGGTGATGCGCGAAGGTGCCATTGCCGGTGAACTGCTACACGACGACGCCACGGAGCAGCAGACGCTGAGCCTGGCGATGCCCAAAACCACTCAAGCGGCCGCCGTGGCCTGACAGGAGATCATCATGGCTTCATCCACGACCTCAAATACGCCGCAGCCCGCTTCACGCGGCGGCCTGCAGTTAGGTCGCATCTGGGACAACTTCGGCATGCTGGTGGTATTTGCACTGCTGTTTATTGTCTGTGCGATCTTTGTGCCGAACTTCGGCTCGTTTATCAATATGAAAGGCTTAGGGCTGGCAATGTCGATGTCCGGCATGGTCGCCTGCGGCATGCTGTTCTGTCTGGCCTCCGGTGATTTTGACCTGTCGGTCGCTTCCGTCATCGCCTGTGCGGGTGTGGTTACCGCCGTGGTGATTAACATGACCGAAAGCCTGTGGATTGGCGTGGGTGCCGGTCTGGTACTCGGTATGATCACCGGCTTTATCAACGGCTTTGTGATTGCCCGCCTCAAGATCAATGCGCTGATCACCACGCTGGCGACCATGCAGATTGTCCGCGGCCTGGCCTATATCTTCTCTGACGGTAAAGCGGTCGGTATCGAAGATGAGCGTTTCTTCGAACTGGGCTTTGCCAACTGGCTTGGCGTGCCCGCTCCCATCTGGCTGACTCTGGCCACCATGCTGATCTTCGGCTTCCTGCTCAACAAAACCACCTTTGGCCGTAACACCCTGGCAATTGGCGGCAATGAAGAAGCCGCACGTCTGGCCGGTGTGCCGGTGGTGCGCACCCGCATCATCATCTTTATCCTCTCCGGTCTGGTTTCAGCGGCGGCGGGCATCATTCTGGCGTCACGTATGACCAGCGGCCAGCCAATGACCTCCATCGGCTATGAGCTGGTGGTGATTTCTGCCTGCGTGCTGGGTGGCGTTTCGCTGAAGGGCGGCATCGGTAAAATCTCCTATGTGGTGGCAGGGGTGCTGATCCTCGGCACGGTAGAGAATGCGATGAATTTATTGAATATCTCGCCATTCTCACAGTATGTGGTACGCGGTCTGATACTGTTAGCTGCGGTGATTTTTGACCGTTACAAACAGAAAAAAGCCTGATTGAGCGAGCCGTTGGTCCGCAGAGGCAGAAGCCTCTGCGGGCTATCCGAACAATAACAGACTGAGTGAGGACGCTATGTATCACCGCGAATTACCGGCCGAGCAGCAAAACCCCTTGTTGCCGGGCTATTCATTCAATGCCTGGCTGGTGGCGGGGCTGACGCCGATCACCGCCGATGGTCCGCTCGATTTCTTTATCGATCGCCCGCACGGCATGAAAGGTTACATTCTGAATCTCACTATCAAAGGTAAAGGGCGGGTATTTGACGGCGAGCGGGCATTTGACTGCGAACCTGGCGAAATGCTGCTGTTTCAGCCGAAAACGGCTCACTATTATGGTCGCGCGCCGGACAGCCCGCAGTGGTTTCACCGCTGGGTCTATTTCCGTCCGCGCGCCTACTGGCACGACTGGCTACGCTGGCAGGATGAGCAGGAGGGCGTGGGACGACTGCTGCTGCCTGAATCGCTGCGCGGCGAATTTGATCGCCTGTTTGCCAGTATCGAACAGACCCACAATTCGGGCCGTCGCTTTGCGGAAGAGCTGGCGATGAACCTGCTGGAACGGCTGCTGCTGCGCGCCGTTGAAGAAGATCCTCGTAGCCATCAGTTAATTCGCGATCCACGCGTGATTGAAGCCTGCCAGTACGTCACCAACCATCTCGCCAGTGAGGTTAAGATTGAAGAGGTGGCGCGCCACGTCTGTCTGTCACCGTCGCGGCTGGCGCACCTGTTCCGCGAGCAGATGGGCGTGAACCTGTTGCGCTGGCGTGAAGATCAGCGTGTAATCCGCGCGAAACTGCTGCTGCAGACCACCCAGGAGCCGATCGCCTCGGTAGGACGTGAAGTGGGCTATGACGATCAGCTCTACTTCTCGCGGGTGTTCCGCAAGCGGGTCGGCGTCAGTCCCAGCGACTTCCGCCGCCGTAATCAGGATGCGCACGACAGCCTGGCCGCTCAGACCGCCTGGCCGCTGGCGCGAAGTGCTATCTCTTAGTTTTTTCGGGGAATTCCGGCTTGTCGTCATTTGGTTAATAGTCTTAAATCAATCAGGTTATCAACTAAGAGTCTGGTCAATCAGGCTCTGAGAGGAATCCAAATGAGCGATAAATTACGTGTTGGTCTGATCGGCTACGGTTTTGCCAGTAAAACGTTTCACGCCCCGCTGATTGCGGGGACGCCGGACGTCGAGCTGGCAGCCATTTCCAGTAGCGACGCCAGCAAAGTCCACGCCGACTGGCCCGCCGTTAAGGTAGTGGCCGACCCTCAGGCGCTGCTGGACGACCCGACGCTGCAACTGATCGTTATTCCTACCCCCAACGACACGCACTTCCCGCTGGCAAAAGCAGCGCTGAACGCCGGTAAACATGTGGTAGTCGATAAGCCGTTCACCGTGACGTTGTCACAGGCACGTGAACTGGATGCGCTGGCGAAAGCCAAAGGGCTGCTGCTGTCGGTGTTCCACAACCGCCGCTGGGACAGTGACTTCCTGACGCTGAAATCGCTGATTGAGGCCGGTACGCTGGGTGAAGTGCGCTACTTCGAATCGCACTTTGACCGCTTCCGTCTGGAAGTGCGTAATCGCTGGCGTGAAATGAAAGGCGCAGGCAGCGGAATCTGGTATGACCTGGGGCCGCATCTGCTGGACCAGGCGCTGCAGCTGTTTGGCCCGCCGGTCGCTATCACGGTTGATCTGGCCGAGATGCGTCCGGGCGCGCAGACTACCGACTACTTCCACGCGACGCTGACTTATCCGCAGCGCCGTGTCGTGCTGCACGCCAGCATGCTGGTCGCGGCAGAATCTGCCCGTTATACCGTCCACGGCACGCGCGGCAGTTACGTCAAATATGGTCTTGATCCGCAGGAAGATCGCCTGAAGTCAGGTGATTTCCCGCCGCAGGAAGACTGGGGCTATGACATGCGTGATGGCACTCTGACGCTGGTTGACGGAGATTCCCTGACCGAAACGACCCAACTGACCCAGCCAGGCAACTATCCCGCTTACTATGCGGGCATCCGCGATGCGATTGCCGGACGTGGTAACAATCCGGTGACAGCGGAAGAGGCGATTCATGTGATGGAGCTGATCGAGTTAGGTCTGCAATCTGCCGAGAAACGCCAGACGATGTCGCTGAAGCGCGTTTAATCGGTCGGTGCTTAAAACGCAATAAGTAAAAAAGCGAAACGGGCCGGATATCCGGCCCGTTTTTTGTCGCTACGCTTCAGGATTACTGCACCCGTGCGCGAAGAGCCGCTTTCTCTGCTTCGCTCAGGAACGCAATCGTCAGACCATTTTCCTGCGCCTGACGGATCTGCGCCGCGCTCAGACCGGCAGCCGGAGCGGCGTGATGATACTCATGCGCCAGTTCAATGCCCTGAACCGCCGGATCATCCGTGTTAATCGTCGCCAGAATGCCATGCTCCAGGAAGGTCTTCAGCGGATGCTGCGCCAGTGATGGCACGGTGCTGGTCTGGATATTGGAGGTCAGGCAGGATTCAATACCAATACGGTGCTCCGCCAGGAAATCCATCAGCGCGCGATCTTCAATCGCTTTCACGCCGTGACCGATACGTTCTGCACCCAGCTCCCGAATCGCCTGCCAGATGCTCTCGGGTCCGGCCGCCTCGCCCGCATGGACGGTCACGCGGAAACCGGCATCGCGCGCCTGGGTAAAGTGGCTCAGGAACTCGCTGCCCGGGAAGCCCAGCTCATCACCCGCCAGATCGACCGCGGTGATGTGATCGCGATGGGCAAGCAAACCTTCCAGTTCGCTGAGGCAGGCATCTTCGCCAAAGGTACGGCTCATAATACCGATCAGACGCACGTCGATATCGTGCTGCTGACGGCCTGCGCGCACGCCCTCAATTACCGCTTCAACCACACCGGCAATCGGCAGGTTGTGGGTCATCGCCATATAACCAGGGGAAAAACGCAGTTCAGCATAGTGAATGCCCGCGCGGGCGGCATCTTCGACATTCTCCTGCGCGATCCGGCGGCAGGCATCCAGATCACCCAGCACTTTCACACCCCAGTCGAGCTTCTGCAGGAAGCTCACCAGGTCAGGCTCATTCTGGCCGACCTGCACATGCGGACGCAGCGTTTCCAGCGTGGAAGCAGGCAGGGCGAGGTTAAACTGGCGACCTAAATCGAGAATGGTTTGTGCACGGATGTTGCCATCAAGGTGGCGGTGAATATCAGTCAGAGGAATTTTAGAATCGATCATGGCGCACTCGCTCAGTTGTCGGTGAAGTGCAGAGCATTATAAAAATATCTTGCGCAACAGCGCCAGCTATTTGCGCAACAGCCGCGCTGGATGCTGCTTAATTACGCATAACCGGCGAGCAATGGTTGCCTCGCCGGTTAATATCACTTCTGCAACTGATGGATCGCCGCAATCAGGCGTGAAACGCCCTCATCAACTTTGCTGCGCGGACAGCCGACGTTAAGACGCAAAAACCCTTTGCCTGCATCACCGTAGGTCGATCCGGGCATAATTGCGACCCGTTGCTGGATCAGCGCCTGTTGCAGGGCCTCTTCAGGAATGCCCAGCGGATTGATATCGAGCCAGGCGAGATAGGTCGCCTCGGGAATGTGCCAGTTCAGTGCGGGAAACTCAGCGTTAAGCCGATTGGCAACCAGTATGAAATTATTATAAAGATAGCTGCGCAGGGCATCCAGCCAGGATGCGCCCTGACGGTAAGCCGCAACGTGTGCCGTGACGGCCAGCACGGCCGGAGAAGAAAGGCCGTCAGCATTTTTCAGCGCCTGAAACCAGGCGGCTCTGTCCGCCGCATCCGGGATGATTCCCCACGCACCGGTCAGGCCCGGCACGTTGAAGCTTTTCGACGCCGAGGTAAACAGCGCCCAGTCACTGCGCGCCACGCTGGCCCACGGAGTATGGGGCTGATTACCCACTATCATATCCATATGAATTTCATCGCTGATCACCCGCACGCCGTGACGATCGCAGAGCGCCGCCATCTGTTGCAGCTCAGCTGCTGTCCACACTTTACCGGTGGGATTGTGCGGGCTGCAGAGCAACAGGATTTTGCAGCGCGGGCGCGCCAGCCGCGTCTCCAGCGCGGCCATATCACATCGCCAGCTACCGTTATCCCGCTGCAGCGGCATCTCCAGCACCTGTCGCTGATTGCCGCGTACCGTTTTATAAAAAGCATCGTAGGCGGGGGTGTGGAGCACCACTTCATCATCCGGGTTGCTCCAGCGGCGCAGCATCTGCGCCACCATATAGATCACCGAGGGTCCATAAACCAGCGTGTCAGCATCGGGCTGGTAGCCGAAACGGCTGGACATCCAGTGGCAGCAGGCGGAAAGAAAATCATCATGCTGCCAGCGACTGTAACCCAACACGCCGTGTGCTACGCGCTGTGCCAGCGCCTGCTGAACCGCTGGCGCAGTTCTGAAGTCCATATCCGAAATGGTAAACGGCAGCAGATCGGGGACGCCAAAGCGGTCAGCCACGAAATCCCACTGGGTCGACCAGCTGCCGCGGCGATCGATGACTTCGTCAAAGTTAAACATTATCGGCTCCGGCACATCAGGCAGGGACATTCATCAGGTGTGACAGTTCATCTTTCACCGACTGCACCTGTGGACCAATAACCACCTGCAGGCTGGTCTGATTAAGATGGACCACACCTATCGCGCCGTTGGCTTTCAGCGCCGCATCATCCACTTTACTCATATCCGCCAGGGTCAGACGCAGACGCGTCAGACAATTATCCAGCGAGGTAATATTCTCCACGCCGCCAAGTGCCGCCAGAATAGCTGGTGAGTTATAGCCAGATTTGCCTTTACCGGCATTGCTGACCTGCTGCGCAACCGCACTGGCACTTTCCACTTCGCGGCCCGGTGTTTTGATATTGAAGTGCAGAATGGCGAAACGGAAAATCAGGTAGTAACCAACAAACCATATCGCTGCAACAACGGGCACCCAGTACCATTTGGTCGACAGCCCGTGCAGCACACCAAACACTACAAAGTCGATGATATTGCCGTCTGTATTGCCGATAGTGACGCCCAGTATCGCCATGATGCTGAAGCCAACGCCGGTCAGCAGGGCGTGGATCAGATAGAGGAACGGGGCGACAAACAGAAACAGGAATTCGATAGGTTCGGTGGTGCCGCCAACCACGCAGGCCACCACGCCGGAGATCAACAGGCCTTTGATCTTATGGCGATTCTCCGGGCGGGCGCAGTGATAGATGGCCAGGGCAGCACCTGGCAGGCCACCCAGGAACGCAGGCATTTTACCCTGTGACAGGAAGCGGGTCGCGCTTTCAGCAAAACCGTGGGTTTCCGGGCAGGCGAGCTGCGCCTGGAAAATGGTTAAGGCACCGCTCACGCTCTTGCCACACACATCCAGTGTGCCGCCTGCATCGGTAAAGCGCATGATGGCGACCAGAATATGCTGCAGGCCAAACGGCAGCAGCAGACGTTCGCCGGTTCCAAAGATCATCGGGCCAAAATCACCCGCGCTGTTAATCATCCAGCCTAATCCGGTGATGCCCCGTGCGAAAAAAGGCCAGATTAGCGGGACGACCAGTCCCAGTAAACCAATCACCAGCGTGGTGATAATCGGCACAAACCGGGTGCCGCCAAAGAAGGCCAGCGCATCGGGCAGTCGGATGTTATGGAAGCGCTCATGCAGCCAGAACACCACAATACCCACAATGACTGCGCCCAGAATGCCGGTATCGATCGACGGGATCCCCAGGATCGGCTGAACGTTGTTAGCTTTCAGCACGGCGGCATCGGTGGTTGGCAGAATGCCGTGGAAATTGAGCCAGAAGTTGATGCTGAGGTTTAGCACGGCATACCCCACAAAGCCGGCAAACGCTGCCACGCCCTTGTTCTCGCGCGCCATACCCAGCGGAATCGCAATGGCGAACATCACCGGCAGATAGCTAAAGGCGAACGATCCCAGTTTGGCCATCCAGAGAAACAGATATTGCAGCCAGGGGTGATCCAGCACAGGTAACAGGGTCAGGACATCACGACTGCTCAGCGAACTGCCAATCCCGAGCATGATGCCGCAGAAGGAAAGCAGGGCAACCGGCAGCATAAAGGTTTTACCCAGACTCTGGAAAAATTCCCAGACGGACATTTTTTGGTGAGAGGGTGACATGAACGCTCCTGGATAAACGGACCACTGAGTGAAGTGGCGGGATGATAAAACGTTTTACCTGGATCTTATGCGCGCTGAATCACACTCTTCAGGTCATGGACGATATAATTCTGACGTCATAAGGTGTAACGTTTTACCTTGTTTTCTAATGCTGTAATTCAGTTGAGTAATCTGATGAGTAAAATCACCATCAATGATGTTGCGGCGGCGGCGGGCGTGTCGGTGACCACGGTATCGCTGGTGTTATCCGGCAAAGGACGGATCTCTGCGGCCACCATGGCGCGCGTGAACGAGGCCATTGAGCAACTCGGTTTCGTGCGTAACCGTTCGGCAACCATGCTGCGCGGGGGTGAGAGTGGCGTGATTGGCTTGATCGTCCGCGATCTCAGCCAGCCATTTTATGCCGAAATGACGGCAGGTCTGAGTGAAGCGCTGGAGAAGCAGGGCAAATTGCTGTTCCTGACGCAGAGCGGCGCCCAGGGACAGCATCTGCATCGCTGCTTTGAGTCACTGGTCGCTCAGGGAGTGGATGGCGTGGTGCTGGGAGGCGGTGCCGATAAGGCCAGCCAGATTGTGACACGGGCCAGAGAGGTAAATATGGCCTTAGTCTGTGCCGCGCGCGCCAGTAGCCTGGAGGAGGTGGACGCTATTCGCCCCGATAATGCTCAGGCTGCGCGTCTGGCCACCGAATACCTGATTCGTCAGGGGCATCAGCGCATTGCCTGGCTGGGCGGCCATAGCGCATCACTGACCCGGGCAGAGCGTCTTGGCGGCTACTGCGCCACCCTGCTGCAATATGGGCTGCCGTTCCGGCCTGAGTGGATTATTGAATGCGGTAACACGCAAAAAGAGGCGGCTGACGCGGCGGTACAGCTGTTTCAGCACCATCCGCGGCTGACTGCCGTGCTGGCCTATAACGCCACTACCGCGCTGGGATGCTATTTTGGGCTGTTGCGCACCGGGCGAACATTCGCCCGGGGTGCAGTCGACAGCTATTACGATCAGCAGCTGGCTCTGATGGGTTTTGGCGATGAACCGCAGGCGGAACTGACCGATCCGCCGCTGACGTTTGTCACCAGTTCAGCCCGGGAGATTGGCCGTGTGGCAGCTGAGCGTATCCTGCAACGGATAGCGCAACCCGATGCCGCCCGGCAGAACGTGATTATGCCGCCGCAGCTGGTTATTCGCGGCTCGGCATAAAAAAGGCGACCCGGAGGTCGCCTTTAAAAGAAAAGTAGAGAATTACTGCGGCATCCCTTCGCTGGTCGGCATACCCAGCATATAGCGGGAGAGGAACTGCTCCAGCGTCATTTTGTCGCCGTTCATGTTCACCTGACCGTTGGTATACTGCAGGCTGGTGACGATATTGTTATCCTGCTGCTGGGTCAGGCGGAACATCTGACCCATCGCCGCCAGTCCTTTCACCTGCTGATCTGCCAGCTTCTGTGCGTCATCGGCCTGATATCCTTCAGCCAGTCCCACTTTATGCATGGTTTCGGTCGCCATTGGCATATTGATGACCAGCTTGCTGTCCAGGCTCTTGAGTACCCGATCAACCATGGCGCTGAGTGTCTGGGCTTCGCCGGTCACCGCAGAGGGATCGTTGAAATTTGCGTTCAGGTTAAAGGTGCTTTCACCTTTATCATTTTTCCAGCTCAGCGGGGCGATACTGATCGCAGGTGAGCCCTTCAGCAGCATCGGCAGGTTGCTCATCAGAATCTGATGCACACCCGCCTGGTAGCGGATAGGATCTTCCGCGACGCCAGGCTGGCTCAGCAGTTCCTGCATCTGCGCGTTGTAACGATCGGAGAAGGCTTTTACCGCCTGCGCATCAAACTGTGACAGTTTCATCTTCAGCGCTGCCTGACCAAAATCCTGCTTCTGCAGCTGAATGCCTTCAACCTTGTAGTCGATATTGCCGCCAATCTTACCGGCGCTGTTATCGAAAGAGGAGGTGCCTTTCATTTTGTGCAGCGTCAGGGCGTCCTGACCATTGATGCTGGCATTGACCTTCTCAATATCCACTGACTGGTCGCCAATACGAACGCCTTCCGGGCTGAGATGGGTGTTACCGCTCAGCTTCAGACCATTAATGGTGAACAGCACCGGCTGGCCCATCTCATTTTTACTGGTCAGCGCGAGGCTATCAACATCAATGTCCAGCGACACTTTGTCGCCTTTGTTATCCGCGCTGACGTTGAAGGTGCCCCCATTGGTGG
The DNA here is from genome assembly GCF_011800485.1 of Pantoea sp. EKM20T. Lineage (NCBI taxonomy): Bacteria > Pseudomonadati > Pseudomonadota > Gammaproteobacteria > Enterobacterales > Erwiniaceae > Pantoea > Pantoea sp. EKM20T. The sequence goes on from NZ_JAALFW010000003.1 coordinate 251,328, forward strand.
CAAGACGCTCGCCGCTTTGCGCATTCTGATAATCAACCGGCAGAACGCGCAGCGCCGTATCGGTGGCACCGCTGTAGCCGATACGGGTATCGGCGTTAATCAGCGACTTGTTGCCGGTCAGCTCAAACAGCTTTTTCACCGCATCGGTGTTAGCCAGTTCGGTATGAACCGACGCCATGCTCGGGATCAGATTAAAATGCTTCAGCTGAGCAAACGGGAAAGGGCCATGATCGATGGTTTCGTTCAGGATGATGCTCTGGCCTGGTTTAAGCAGGGGATTATCTTCCGTCTGCGAGTTGGCCTGAATCACCAGATTCACTTTGCTGCTGAACACGCCGCGCTGATAGTCCTGATAGCTGATCTTCAGTCGGCTGTTAGGGGCATAAGCATTCAGCTGGGCATTGGCGTTCTGCACCAGCTCATCCCTGTGGCTTTCAATCTGCTTGCCGGTGAACCATGCCGCGCCAGTCCAGACTACGCCCAGTGCGATGATGACACCTACGGCAACATTGGTCTTTTTCATTGCTGATTCGTCCTTATCCTTGAGTCCGCTTATGCCGCAGGTTTACCCCAGCGACTGAAGAAAAACGCCCGCAGGCGTTTAAAAGCTAATAGGTTGAAATAATAGCAGTTAACAGGCACTCCGTCAGCCGCTTCACCCTAAGTCGTTAAATACCCGCGCCAGTCGGCCCGTGCCTGCGACCGTTACGGGGGATTCGCTGGCGGCAATGAAGCAGGATTCACCTGGTTTCAGCGTTATCTGCTGCTCGCCTTTGGCGATCACCGTCTGGCCTTCAATGCAGAACAGCACTGCGGCGCTCTGCTGCGTCAGCGGCTGTGGCTCTGCGTTCAGGGTATGAATGGCAAAGGCAAAATCCTCCACCGGAATCGGGAAGCGCAGCGCGTTGCCCTGTTGCTCTGGCTCAGTCAGCAGGGTGCTGGCTGGCTTCTCTTCAAACTTCAGGTTCGCCATCAGCTCGGCAATATCGATATATTTCGGGGTTAACCCGGCCCGCAACACGTTATCGGAGTTTGCCATCACCTCCAGCGCCACGCCTTTCAGATAAGCGTGCGGGGTCTCCGCATAGAGGAACATCGCCTCGCCCGGTTGCAGCGTGATTACGTTCAGCAGTAGCGGCGAAAACAGGCCGCTGTCGTCAGGATACTCTGCCGCAATCATGCGAATGGTCTGCCACGGCTCACCCTGTTGTGCATCAACCGCGGATTTCAGGATGCCCAGCGCCAGCGATTTCGCCTCACCCTCCAGTGACAGCAGGGTAGAGAAGAGCGCGGCCAGCGTATCCTGATCGGGATGCTGCAGAAAATGGGCTATCTGTGGATGTGCGCCCGCAACCGGCTCCAGCAGTGAGACCATCTCCGTCAGGGTGCGAAAGCCATTCATCGCCTGGAAGGGCGTCAGCGCGTAGACCAGCTCCGGCTTGTGGTTGGCATCTTTATAATTACGCTCAGCAGCTGTCAGCGGAATACCCGCCGCATTCTCACGGGCAAAGCCCACTTCGGCCGCGCGTTTGCTGGGATGGACCTGAATCGACAGCGGCTGATCGGCAGACAACACTTTGAACAGGAAGGGCAGTTCACCAAAACGCTGTGCCACCGCTTCGCCCAGCATGGCGGCAGGCGCGGCATCAATCACGTCACGCAGCGAACGCTCGCTGCCCTGGTCAATCACGGTGGAGGGGCTTTTCGGATGTGCGCCCATCCAGAGTTCCGCCATCGGCAGCCCCTGTGGATTAGCGATTCCGTAAAGCTCAGTCAACGCAGTTTTGCTGCCCCATGCGTAGTTTTGCAGCGTATTGTTCATTTTTTGCATTGTATAACCCTTTATCACGGGAAATTATTGCCAGTATTAAAGCAGAAACTGCCGGTAAAAATACATCTCCAGCGCAAAAGGACGCTAAGCTCTGATAATGTTAAATTATTGTGTATTACTATCCTGACCGCCCGGCAGTCGATCGTAATGACGTACCGGGCGGTCATTCTTTTAAAAACCAGATGAAGGAGACGTATTCATGGCAGCCAATCGCATTGAGAAAGATTCAATGGGCCCCATCGACGTACCGGCAGACAAACTGTGGGGCGCGCAGACACAGCGCTCACTGGAACACTTCCGCATCTCAACCGAAAAAATGCCGACCGCGCTGGTGCATGCACTGGCATTGACCAAGCGCGCCGCGGCCAGCGTCAACCGCGATCTGGGACTGCTGCCCGCTGACCGCGCCGAGGCGATTGTCAGCGCGGCCGATGAGGTGCTGGCTGACAAGCATGCGGATGAATTCCCGCTGGCGATCTGGCAGACCGGTTCCGGCACCCAGACCAATATGAACATGAATGAAGTGCTGGCGAACCGCGCCAGTGAAATCCTTGGCGGCGAGCGCGGAATGGCGCGGCTGGTTCATCCCAACGACGATGTGAACAAGAGCCAGAGTTCCAACGATGTCTTCCCGACGGCGATGCACGTTGCCGCCGTTATCGCCTTGCGCGAACAGCTGATCCCTCAGATTCAGGTACTGAAGAAGACCTTAAGCCAGAAGTCCGACGCCTTCAAAGATATCGTCAAGATTGGCCGTACTCACCTGCAGGATGCCACGCCGCTGACTCTGGGCCAGGAGATTTCCGGCTGGGTGGCGATGCTGGAGCATAACCTGAAGCATATTGAGCTGAGCATTCCGCACGTGGCGGAACTGGCGCTGGGCGGCACGGCAGTAGGTACGGGCCTGAACACCCATCCGGAATATGCGGTGCGCGTGGCGAAGGCGCTGGCCGATCTCACGCAGCAGCCATTTGTCACTGCGCCAAACAAGTTTGAGGCGCTGGCAACCTGTGATGCGCTGGTGCATGCGCATGGCGCGCTGAAAGGGCTGGCCGCCTCGCTGATGAAAATCGCGAACGACGTGCGCTGGCTCTCTTCCGGCCCGCGTTGCGGCATCGGCGAAATCGCCATCCCGGAAAATGAGCCAGGCAGTTCCATCATGCCGGGTAAAGTTAACCCGACCCAGTGCGAAGCGATGACCATGCTCTGCTGTCAGGTGATGGGTAACGATGTGGCGATCAACATGGGCGGCGCATCCGGTAACTTTGAGCTTAACGTGTTCCGTCCGATGGTAATCCATAACTTCCTGCAATCAATTCGTCTGCTGGCGGATGGCATGGACAGCTTTAATCATCACTGCGCGGTCGGCATTGAGCCGGTGCGTGAGCGCATCGATCAACTGCTTAACGAATCGCTGATGCTGGTGACGGCGCTGAATACCCATATTGGCTATGACAAAGCGGCAGAAATTGCCAAGAAGGCGCACAAAGAGGGGCTGACGCTGAAAGGCTCGGCGCTGAAGCTGGGTTATCTTACCGAAGAGGAGTTTGATGCCTGGGTTCGTCCGGAAGAGATGGTCGGCAGCATGAAGTCGTAAGGTTTGAGTGAGTCAGAGGCCAGCGAAAGCTGGCCTTTTTATTTATATCGGACAATCGACCCACAGATGCAGTCTGGGGATCAAAAGATTCAGCGGTTCTGCAGCAGGTTTATAACGATGGTTAATATTATCGGCATCGTAATTAAGCAATTCACCCAGAACCGGAACCTGGCTGCGATCGCGACAGATAACCAGAATCGGAGAAGGACAGGCCAGCTGAGTCTGTTTTTGTTCATCCGCGCGCCAGACGCGTGCAACCGGCTGGACTTTCACCGGGCGCTTGATTTTCAGCCGTGCCGAGGCGGGCAGGGCGCGCACGCTTGCCAGCTCCTCCTGCACTTTTTCCGCCCACTGTTCACGTGACCACGGCGCTTTTGCACGTCCCGACTTCAGGCTTTTTTCCAGCTGGGCGATCACCTCTTCGCGCTTGAGATTCTTGATAATGTGCTTGTTGGCCCAGCCGAAACGCAGGCTGTCCGGTGCGCTCAGCAGGGTGATAGTGCGATAGGCATTCAGGGTAATCAGCCCGCGCAAATGCTGGTGGACGAACTCAAAACGCGCCTCACTCGGCAGGCCAGAGTCCACCGTAATCAGCTGCTCAAGCCGTGCTTTCAGCTGATTGATGACGTCGACCAGTGCGCCGATCTCCGCTTCCTGCTGCGCGTCGCATTCGATACAGAGCGCGCCAGGTAAGCGCACGGCAGCCTTGGTGCTCAGCTGTTCTGACTGATGCTGCATAAACAGGCGGCAGTAGTGGTCAAGCGCCATTTTTAACGCGCTCTCCCCGAGATGCTGCTCGACGGCAATCCGGGTGATCGCTTCATGTTCGCGACCTTTAACCACCGGCGGCAGGCTGAAGACGCGGGCGATCAGCAGAGGCTGCGCTTCAATCTGCTGACGCAATTCACCCAGCGCCAGTTCCAGGTCATTTACACATTGATGCATATCAGCCACTAAGTCGTAGCGCGTCATGTTGTGCCTCCATAGTTACAACGTCCACAATGTGGCAGAAGCCTGGCGCGGATGCAAGCGTTATATAGTTACAACATACTATAGGTGGTTTACTCAAAACCGTGCGGCCTGCATGGCTATCCAGTCAAAAGGCATCACGCATTTTGGCTTATCGCAGAACATGTTATAAAAACGGTTCGCCTGCTAACCAGGAGATTGCCTGTGAATCAGAACAACAAACCCGGCATCGCCGCCATTATTACCCTGGGCTGGGTGCAGATCCTGTCATGGGGCGGGTCGTTCTACCTGATGGCGGTGATGGCGAATCCGATTGCGGCTGAGACAGGCTGGTCACAGCAGTGGATTTATGGCGCACTCTCGACCGGGATTCTGGTATCGGGCCTGCTGTCACCGCTGGCAGGCAGGATTATCGCCCGCACCGGTGGCCGCCTGTTGCTGGCACTAAGTGGCATGGTGATGGCGGTGGGGCTGGTGATCATGGCTTATAGCCACTCTCTGACGCTGTTTCTGTTTGCCTGGGTAATTATTGGCATCGGCATGGCGATGGGCCTTTATGACGCACTGTTTGCCACACTCGGCACCTGCTATGGCGGTCAGGCGCGTGCAGCGATCACCGGTATCACCCTGATATCTGGCTTCTGCACCACGCTGGTCTGGCCGGGAACGGCGTTGTTAATCCACGGATTCGGCTGGCGAAACGCGTCGCTGATAATTGCGGCACTGATGGTCGTCTGCGTGCTGCCTGCCTATCTGTTTGCCTTACCCGACAGTCACGCTAAGCGGCCGGAGAAACGACTGAGTCCGCAGCCTGGCTCGGCGGAGATTGCGCCTGCGCTGTTCTGGCTACTGTGTGCCATCTTTACCCTGGCGTCCGTGATCATGACGGCTATTTCCGTGCAGCTTATCGCCTTGCTGCAGGCGAGTGGTCATACGCTGACCTCGGCGCTGGCGATCAGCGCCGTACTTGGCCCGTGTCAGGTGGGATCCCGACTCGTCGATATCGCCTTTAAACGCAGTCATCCCATCCGTACCACCTTTTTTTCCGTCGGGCTGGTGGCACTGGGCTTGCTGTTGCTGGCACTGTTTCCGCAGATGGCGTTGCTGAGCATGGTGTTGTATGGCGCAGGAAATGGCTTACGTGCCATCGTGCGGGGAACTTTACCGCTGGCGATGGTCAAACCAGAGTCCTATGCGATTGTGGTGGGTAAAATGGCCCGCCCGGCGTTGATGGGGCAGGCACTGACGCCGCTGATAGGTGGATATGTGTTTGAAAAGATGGGAGCATCGGCGACGCTGTGGTTGCTTTGCGCCCTGGCAATCTTTAACGTGGTACTGGTTATTGCGCTGAAGCAGCGATTACCGGCGACAGCGGCCAACACGGCATAACGGAACGGTTCTCCTTGCTCCGCAGGAAGAGGGCCGTTAGCAGGCTAAGCACCTTGTGCTATCGGGCCTCAGCCTTTGGTGAATACGTGCCTTGTCACCGCCGGTTTGCTTCAAAAAAGCAACAGTGTTTGTTATATTTATTGCTCATTGATTGTTCACTTATGCGGCAATAAAACAATAAGATGCACCGCAACTCAGGATAAAGAAATGCTTGATTACCGCTTCCCGACAGCTTTGCAAATGGTTCTGAGCGTAGCGATGGCGGAGCAAATGGGAAAACGCTCTACCAGCGCGATTCTGGCCTACGGGCTGGAAGCGAATCCCAGTTTCATACGAAAATTAATGGTCCCGCTGACCCGTGACGGCATTATCGTCTCCACGCTGGGCCGTACCGGTTCGATTCATCTGGGCCGTCCTGCTGCGGAAATTACCCTGCGGGATATCTATGTCTCCGTGATCGAAGACAAAAAAATCTGGGCCGCGCGTCCCGACGTCGCGCCACGCTGTCTGGTCAGTGCCAACCTCTGCTGGTACTTCAAGTCGATAGCCGATGAAGCCGAGCAGGCGTCGCTGGATGTGCTGGCAAAACGCACCGTGGCAGACGCACTGAACGAACTGAAGAAACGCGACACCAGCAACTGCACCGCCGTGCCGGAACCTGAACCCGAAGAGATTGATGATCTCTGCAAAAAGAGCCGCTGATTAGCGGCTTTTTTTATGCCTGCTGGTCAGTAACTTCCTGCCTCAAATCTGCCATAAGCCAATAACTCACTTTCCTGGGGTCGGTTATCACGCTGAACCTGATAAACATTTGAAAATTCAGCATCCATCACAACATTAATGTTGTATTGATTATCACCAATGTTATTCTTGCTGTTATACACAGCGAGGGAACGCGATGAAGTACAGTGAATTCAGACGCTGGCTCATTCAGCAGGGCGCTATTTTGACTAAGCACCGCAGTGGAAGCAGCCATTTCAAGGTCTTCCTGGGCGACAGGCAATCCATTTTTCCGGATCACGGAGCAAAAGAAATGCCTGAAGCTACGCGCAGAAAAATTTTAAAAGATCTGGGCCTGTGAGCCCGATCAGAGAGGTAACTCTATGTTTAATTATGCCGTCAGATTAACTCATGACGCCAAAACCGATACCTATGAGGTCTCGTGTCGTGATTTGCAGTTACTGCATTCCGTCGGTGACACCGTTGAGGAAGCACTTGCAGAAGCCGAAGATGGACTGGTGACGGCAATCTCTCTCGAGATGGATACGCGTCGTCCGATTCCGGTTGCCAGTAAACCGCTGGAAGGAGAGTACATCGTCTCTGTGCCTGTACTGGTGGCAATGAAAGCGGCACTTTACAACGCAATGATTGAAACCGGCACCCGTAAAGTCGATCTGGCACGTCAGCTGGGCGTGAATGGCCCACAGGTTGATCGACTACTGGATGTAGAGCACTCATCGAAAGTCGAAAATGTGGAGCTGGCGCTGGCTCAGCTGGGACGCAAAGCCCGGATTGAAATTCGTACCTGATCATCTGTCCGCAAGCAGAACGCTAGAGGTCAAAGATGAATAATAATTCTGATCTGGCTAATGTCGCCGGGCAACCCGCCATGATCAATGAAACCTCGCTGAATGCGTTTATCATTGAAACGCTGAATGAAAGATTGAAGCGGCGTTAGCCTACAAGGTGGGGTCTGCTGGAATCAGTGAATCACAGGCAAAAAAAGGGGCGATCATATGATCGCCCCTTTTAACTTTTACGGTTTACGCCGTCACGGACGATGCACTACCTGACCGGCGCGTCACCAGCTTGCGCAGGGCGACGTAGAACACCGGCGTCAGGAACAGGCCGAACAGCGTCACGCCGAGCATGCCGGAGAAGACCGTAATACCGGTAACGCCACGGACCTCTGCACCCGCGCCCTCACCCAGAATCAACGGTATTGTACCGGCGATAAAGGCGATGGAGGTCATCACAATCGGACGCAGACGCAGGCGACACGCTTCCAGCGCCGCTTCCACAATCCCTTTGCCCTGAATCTCCAGCTCCCGCGCAAACTCGACGATCAGAATCGCGTTCTTACAGGCCAGCCCCATCAGCACCACCAGTCCGACCTGCACGAAGACGTTGTTGTCACCGCCAGTCAGCCAGACGCCAAACAGCGCAGAGAGCATGGTCATCGGCACAATCAGGATCACCGCCAGCGGCAGCGTCCAGCTCTCATACAGCGCGGCCAGCACCAGGAACGCCAGCAACACGGCCATCGGGAAGACAATCAGCGCGGTATTGCCCTGCGTTGACTGCTGATAACTCAGATCGGTCCACTCGATGTTCATGCCGTTTGGCAATAGCTGACCGGACATCGCTTCGAGCTGACTCATCGCCTGCGCCGAGGAGAGCACGCGTGGGTCGGCATCACCAATCAAATCCGCCGCCGGATAGCCGTTATAGCGGATCACCGGGTCGGGACCGTAGGTGGTGGTAATGTTGACCATGCTGCCAATCGGCACCATCTCACCGCGATCGTTTCGGGTACGCAGGTTAGCGATATCTTCGATGCTGTCGCGGAAATCCCCGTCAGCCTGCGCCATCACCCGCCAGGTGCGGCCAAAGCGGTTAAAGTCATTCACATACGACGAGCCGAGATAGGTCTGGAGCGTGCTGAACAGCGCGGTCAGCGATACTCCCTGCGCTTTGGCTTTATCCCGGTCTACCTTCACATCAAGCTGCGGAACGTTGGCCTGATAAGAGGAGATGGGGAAGTGCATCCCTGGTGTCTGCATGATGCTGCCTGACAGCGTATTAATCGCCGTCTGCAGTGCGCCATAACCCAGACCCGCCCGGTCCTGCACATAGAGCGAATAGCCCGAGCCCTGGCCCAGCCCCAGAATCGGCGGTGGCATAATCGAGAAGCCAAAGCCCTGCTGGATTTGAGCAATCTTCGCATTGATCTCAGCGTTGATCTCCGCCGCCGTATGTTTGCGCTCATTAAACGGCTTCAGACCGAAGAACACCGTGCCGCTGTTCGGGGTATTGGTGAACTGCAATGCATTCAGGCCAGGGAACGCGACCGCATAGGCGACGCCTTCGGTCTGCATACCGATTTCGCTCATCTTACGAATCACTTCATCCGTACGCGCCAGAGAGGAACCTTCCGGCATCTTCACGCCACCAATCAGGTAGAGCTTATCCTGCGTCGGAATAAATCCACCCGGCACGGTGTGGAACATAAATCCGGCACCTGCCAGCAGCAGAATATAGACGCCAAACACGGCGCCACGGCGACGCAGCGTACGGCCCACCAGCGATTCATAACCATGGGCACTGCGCTGGAAGAAGCGGTTAAACGGCCGGAATAGCCAGCCAAACAGCGCATCAATGATCCGCGTTAGCCGGTCTTTCGGCGCGTGATGATCTTTCAGCAGCATCGCCGCCAGCGCAGGCGAGAGCGTCAGCGAGTTAATAGCAGAGATCACTGTAGAGATGGCGATGGTAGTGGCGAACTGCTTGTAGAACTGCCCGGTGACGCCAGAGAGAAACGCCATCGGCACAAACACCGCGCACAGCACCAGCGCAATGGCGATGATCGGCCCGGAGACCTCACGCATCGCCTGATGCGCAGCGGCGCGCGGCGACAGCCCCATCTCAATGTTACGTTCGACGTTCTCCACCACCACAATGGCGTCATCCACCACGATACCAATCGCCAGCACCAGCCCGAACAGGCTCAGCGTATTCAGCGAGAAGCCAAGCAGATAGAGCACGCTAAAGGTACCGACTATCGAAACCGGCACCGCCAGCAGGGGAATGATCGAGGCGCGCCAGGTCTGCAGGAACAGAATCACCACCAGCACGACCAGAATGACCGCTTCCAGCAGGGTCTGCACCACGGCTTTAATCGAGTCGCGGACAAACACCGTCGGATCGTAAGGCGCGGCCCATTTCACGTCGTTGGGAAAGCGGGTCGCCAGCTCATCCATTTTGGCGCGAACCGCATTGGAGAGGTCGATGGCGTTGGCGCCAGGCGCCTGGAAGATGCCGATACCGACCGCATCTTTGTTATTCAGCTGCGAGCGAAGGGCATAGCTGCCCGAGCCCATCTCAATCCGCGCCACGTCACGCAGCCGCACCAGCGAACCATCTTCCGAGGTTTTCAGAATGATATCGCCAAACTGCTGCTCGCTCTCCAGTCGTCCCTGGGTGTTGATTGACAGCAGAAAATCGCTCTGTTTTTTCAGCGGCTCGGCACCCAGCTGACCGGCAGAGACCTGCACGTTCTGCTCCTGCATCGCCGTTACCACGTCAGAGGCGGTCAGACCACGCGCCGCCACTTTATTGGGATCAAGCCAGACGCGCATCGCATACTCGCCTGCGCCGAAAATCTGGATCTGACCGACACCCGGCAGCCGGGCCAGCTCATCTTTCACCTTGAGGGTGGCGTAGTTACGCAGGTAGAGCGAATCGTAGGTATTGTTCGGTGAGAACATGTGGACGACCAGCGTCAGGGTCGGCGACATCTTCTGGGTGGTGATCCCCAGCCGACGCACATCTTCCGGCAGTCGGGCTTCCGCCTGCGCTACGCGGTTCTGCACTTGCACCTGCGCCTGATCAGGATCGGTGCCTGGACGGAAGGTGACGGTGGTCACCAGCACGCCGTCAGAACCGGCTACTGACTTCATGTACATCATGTTTTCGACGCCGTTGATTGCCTCTTCCAGCGGCGTCGCCACGGAATCCGCAATCACTTTCGGGTTAGCGCCTGGATACTCGGCGCGCACCTGTACGCTGGGTGGCACCACGTCGGGATATTCACTGACTGGCAGCAGCGGGATGGCAATCACCCCGGTCACAAAAATCAGGATCGACAGCACCGCAGCAAAAATAGGCCGGTCGATAAAAAAGCGGGAAAAATCCATAGCGGCCTCGGGTTATTGAGCGACTGCCGCACGCATGGCGACCGGCTGAGCAGTGACCGGCATGCCGGGCATAAATACTTTTTGCAGACCGGCGATGATGACCTTGTCGCCAGATTGCAGACCCGATTTAACGATGCGCAAACCATCCACCATCGCGCCAGGCTGGATATCGCGCCGCTGCGCTTTACCTTCGCCATCCACCACGTAGACATATTTGCGATCCTGGTCGGTCAATACCGCCTTATCATCGATCAGCACCGCCTCGAACTGTGCGCTGCCGGGCAGACGCACGCGGGCAAACAGGCCAGGCGTAAACTGCCGCTGTTGATTGTCGAGCAGGGCGCGCATACGAATGGTGCCGGTGCTGGCGGTCAGCTGGTTATCCAGGAAGTCAATTTTGCCCTGGTGCGGGAAACCCTGTTCGCCGACCAGCGCAATCTCAACCGGCAGCGCATGGCGCTGCTGGCCCTGACGCGCCATCGCCTGATAGTTCAGGAAGGTGTTCTCATCGACATCGAAATAGACATACATCTGCTGCTGCGACACCAGCGTGGTTAACACACTGGCGCTGTCGCCGGCGGTCACCAGGTTACCGGCGGTGATCATCGCCCGGCTGGCGCGGCCATCAATCGGCGCGGTGACGCGGGTGAAGTCGAGGTTCAGCTGCGCCATATCGACCGCGGCCTCTGCGGCCAGCACATCCGCCTGCGCCTGACTGGCGGCAGAACGACGCTGCTCCCACGCTTCGCGGGAAATCGCCTGCGTGCCGATCAGCTTCTCGCTGCGGCCCGATTCGCTGCGGGCCAGACTCGCCTGACTGCGCGCCCGGGCCAGTTCCGCTTTGGCCTGCTCCAGCGCCGCGCGGTAACTCCGGTCATCAATGGTAAACAGTACCTGACCTTTTCTGACCTCATCGCCTTCACGATAGTTAACGGCATCAATGTAGCCAGAGACGCGCGGACGCAACTGCACGCTCTGCACCGCTTCAACCCGGCCATTGAAATTGTCCCACTGACTGACCGGTTTGATCAGCACGGGTGCGGCACTCACTTCAGGCGGCGGGGGAGCGGCGTTTTGCGCCACACCTTTATCGCAGCCGCTCAGTTGCGTGATGAGCAGTACCATCCCTAAGAGGGTTAAACCCTGACGAACCCGGTTCGTAATCATTGTTGTTATTCCGCGATAGATATAAACAGGCGGCCTGCAGGCCAATATTTGCAACTTTTAAGATTGCAATTAATCGCGGTGAGTGTAGGCTTGCGTGGCTGGCAACTGCAAGAATAACAGATACACTTTATGTGCGGTTTAGGGCAGGGCGATGAAAGCCTGAACAACTTAGCTAAAACCACACAAATAGTGCGGCATTTAATGTACTAATAAAACTTGCATTAAATGGCATAGTCAGCCACCCTTAAGTGTAACTGCAACTGATACTAATACTTTTCGCCACGGCGACAGGAGAGACTGGAATGATGAGTGATGCTTTTATTCACGATTTAATCGACTGGATTGATAACAACATCGAAGCACGTCTGGATCTGGATACCGTTTCAGAGCGCGCGGGCTACTCCAAATGGCACCTGCAGCGCATGTTTAAAGAGCACACCGGTTATCCACTGGGTGAATACATCCGGGTTAAGAAGCTGAAGAAATCAGCCGACCGCCTGACCAGCACAGATGAACCGATTCTCAATGTGGCGATATCGTTAGGTTTCGACTCCCAGCAATCCTTTAACCGCAGCTTCAAACGCCAGTATGGCGTCGCGCCGGGTGCATGGCGTCGGCACAGCGGGGATTCGCACGCAGCATAACCTCGCCAGGGCCAGCTTGTCTGGCCCGCGCTTTTCTCTGCGCGCAAAACTGGTATCATCTGCGTCCTGTCGTCACGGATGCCATCATGTCAAAAAAACTCTGGATTGGACTTTTTCTCGTCCTCGCGGCCTGTTTCTACGGCCTTAAACCCTATCTGAATTCCGTTTCAGCCCCTGCCCAGGCGGATATCGCCACCCTGACTGACGCCCATACCGTGGCGCGCTGGGTGCTGCAGCATCAGCAACTGCCGGACTACTACCTCACCAAAAACGACGCGCGCAAGCGTGGCTGGAATCCGGCCAAAGGCAACCTGTGTGACGTGTTGCCAGGCAAAGCCATTGGCGGCGATCGCTTTACGAACCGTGAAAAGCGTCTGCCCGCGCGTGCGGGCCGTCAGTGGTATGAAGCGGATGTGAATTATCGCTGCGGGCATCGCGACGCCGATCGCCTGGTTTACTCCTCTGACGGGCTGGTGTTTCTCTCCACCGATCACTACCGCAGTTTCAGGCAGGTGCCCTGATCATGCTTAATCTGACCTTTGACCTGCGTCAGCTCACCACGCGCGCGGCGTTTTATCAGCAGTTTGCTGAGCAGAGCGGCTGTCCGCAGACCTTCGGACATAATCTGGATGCGTTATGGGACTGGCTGACGGGCGGGATGGCGCTGCCTGCGACAATGTGGTTGCAGCACTATGCCGCGCATCAGGCCGATTTAGCGCCGGTGCTGGCGCTGCTGGGAGAGGCGGCGCAGTCGCTGGAGGGCGAACTGCGCCTGATCATTGATTAAGCGCGTAGCGGCTTGAGCAGCGCAACCAGCGCTTCGCGGGCTGCCAGCGGCAGATCGCCGCCGCCGGTGTAACCATTGTTCTCAATGATGACCTGGTTCAGCCCCACCAGCCAGTCGTAGATATAGTAGGCCGTGTGATTGGCCGGGGCGGCAGAAAGTTTGGTCAGACGCTGACCGGCACTGAAGCTGACGCTGGGAGCCGGAGGACGCGAGAAAATCACCTGACCCCGATTAACGCGGCTGGCAGGGCGTTCCGATTCAGGACGCTGTAAAAAGCCGAGCCAGGCCACAAAATCCCCCAGCACCGTCATTGCCCGCGTCACCTGACGATCGGCGCGAGATTCATGGCTGACGCTCTGCGTATCGGGCTCATGCAGCGCCTGCTGCAGCTTTTGCGCGATATCGGTGCGGAATCCGGCCGTGATCAGCTCCTCAACCAGCCACTCCATCGTTGGCTTATCCACGTTCAGCAACGCCAGCAGGCTGCGGTTTTCCGGCAGCTGACGCAGATGATCCAGCCACAGCAGCAGTACCTGACGCGGATACTGCTGAGCGCTATGCAGACTCTGACGCGGCTGAACCGGCGCTTCAGCCGGGCTCTCACTGAACAGGTCAAATTCAAACCCGATGCCAAACTGATTTTCCGGGGCCTGAATACTGGCCGGTTTGCTGCCTTGTAAAGCGGACTGATTAAGCCACAGCTGACGCAGCGCCTCACGCGGCGGCTGCAGGCGTTCCAGCAGCTCGCCATGCAGGCCGGTCCGATGCTGTAAACACTTCAGTAGCGTATCGGCGATATTCTGTTTGCGTGCCGCCTGTTCCGGGCTGGCACCCGCTTCGGTCCAGGGCAATAAACGCCGCTCCACCACGGTATGCTGAATCTGCGCCAACTGAGCCAGCAGCATGTCGCGGCGCGCTTCCGGCTGCATCTCATCCTGCAACCAGCTCGCCATGCGGTCGACGCCTGCGCGATCCAGTGCCAGCATCGATCCCCAGTGCTGACCGGGCTGTCCCATCTGACGCTGCACCGCTTCATCCACATTGACCTGCTGATGGCGGGCATCGAAAGGGGTAATCGCCCAGATCAGACGCGGTTTCTCTGCGGATTCCTGTGCGGGCTGCTGACGCTGCCATTCGCGCAGCGTTTCGCTGGCGAGGTCGGCATCCTGACGCTGGCTGGCTGCGGTACAGACCAGCAGCAGATCAATTGCCTGACGCGCGGCGTAAAAACCGGGCAGCAGGGCACGTTTCTGTTCCAGCAGTTGGGCACGCAGCGGATCCTGCTGCTGCAGGCGCTGACGATCTTCCTGGGTTGCCGCGTCACCGGACTGGCCTGGCGCGGGCAGTTCCAGCATATCGGCATCATCATAGAGCGCGGTTCGCGGTGTGGAACTCAGCGGGACCAGCACTTCCAGCGTCAGCAGCGCCAGTAATCCCAGCGGCACGTTCTGCGCCTTACCGATGCGGTTACCATTCAGCGGGCAGACTTCCACCAGCTGCTGCTGATCCTGCTCACTGGCCGGCACAATCAGCTGCTCGGCCGGCAGCAGTGATGTGTCGGTCAGCAGGCTCAGTGGAGCAAGCACCCGGCTGCTGTTACGCAGCTGGTGACGCAGATGCAGCAGGGTGCGCAGCATCTCATTCAGTTCAGGCTGACCAGGCCACAGCAGTGAAAAAAGCTGTACCCGGTCGTCAACGCTGAGCCAGGGCGCCAGCTCAACCGCCTGCGGCCAGAAATGACGATCAAGCCGCGCATCGTGGTGCGCACGGCGACGGCACCAGGACCAGAGTGTCACCAGCGCATCGCCTTCCAGACCCGCCAGCGGCGTGGCGAGGCGATGACGCTGCAGGCGCTGCAGTGCGCTGTCGATCTGTGCGGTGTCGGGCGTTGTCGCGCCGGCACAGGCGACCATCAGCCGTACGATCTCCGCTTCACTCAGCAGCGTCAGTTCAACCGGCCACTCGTTTGAAAGTGGCTCGCGCTGATGGCTGAAACGGGTGGCGGTAGCAAAATCGAGGTTGCCGGGATTGATATGCTGAAACCAGTTCAGCAGTTTATCACCCATGCGGGTCACTAACTGGCCCTGTGCATCGGCCACCATTTCGTTCAGCAGCCAGGCCTTACCCGCCTGCGACTGGCCAAACAGCGCCAGCGTCACCGGACGCGCCACCTGTTGCGCCAGCGCCTGAGTCTGCACGCGCGCCTGGCGCAGTTGCAGCGTCAGGGTTTCTGCTTCCAGCGCCAGACGCGGCGACTGCTCACGGCTGCTCTCAATCCAGGCCAGACTGTTATTCAGGGCGTCCTGCAACAGGCCAAGACGTTTTGCCAGCGTTTGCGGCTGACGGGGTTTCAGGGCTTTCATCGTTTACACACGCTCCCGCTGTCAATCCAGTATTGCGCATTGGCATTGCCGGTCGCCGACAGGGTATTCAGCTTAAGACTCAACTGCTCCAGCGGCACGCGGGTGCCATCATCCAGACGGGCATCGCTCAGCACCAGACTTTCCGGGCCGGACGCGTCGGGTCCGGCTTTTACCGCCAGCCGGATGCGCAGCACGCTCTCACCGGCCACTTTACGCGCCAGGGTGGCGTCGTTCAGCGTCAGGCTATAGAGTGGTGAGGCGGGCCAGCGATCGTTATCAAGCTGGCGGAAGCCGAGACAGACGTTGCCGCGAATACGGAAACTGCGCTTTTTATCCAGCACATAGCCGGGATCGTCGAGGTCAATTTCGCTGTAGCAGAGGTTCTCG
The DNA here is from genome assembly GCF_011800485.1 of Pantoea sp. EKM20T. Lineage (NCBI taxonomy): Bacteria > Pseudomonadati > Pseudomonadota > Gammaproteobacteria > Enterobacterales > Erwiniaceae > Pantoea > Pantoea sp. EKM20T. The sequence goes on from NZ_JAALFW010000003.1 coordinate 267,378, forward strand.
TCCGTCAGCGCCTGGTTTTCGTCGAGCATGCCAAGATAGCGAATCGTCGAGTAGGGTTCAAAATCGCCTGCGCGGAACCAGAAGCTGCTGAGGCGCAGATCCAGCGCCAGCAGGCAGAGCATCGCGCCGACCGCCGCGGTCGATTTCGGGTTGTCGATGCGGCCATGTTTGTTAAACGGATACCAGTCGCTGGTGTGATAGCCTTCCAGCGACAGTATACGGCTGCCCGGCAGCGGTTGCAGATGACGCACCAGCGCCTGAATGCCCGGGAAGCGCGACGGGCGACCGGTCAGCAGCAGCACGTCACACTGATAGAGCGACACCACTTCACACATTGAACGCAGCGCCGGGATAATCGCCATCCGGTGCTGCATAAATTCACCGTGCAGCTGTGACAGGCTCACCACCAGCGGTACCTGCAGCAGGTCAAAGCGGCTGTTACCGCCCAGCTCGCGCTGAATCTCGCCGTTGACGAAGGCCAGTACCGCTTCGCCCGGCGGCTGATCGACCAGCTCGCCAAACAGTGCGTTGATCTCCGCGTGGCTCTCCAGCGGATCCCAGTTTTCGTAGCGTTCCAGTACCGCCTGCGCCAGCGGAATAAACAGTTGTAAGGTGATCTGCTGACGCAGCGTGGCCTGACCGTCCATGCGGCTGTCGTGACCAAACAGCTTGTTCATCAGCGGTTCCGCCAGCGTCAGGCCCGCTTTCTGCAGATGCTGCTGCAGCGCCGGTAAAATCCACAGCTGAATCACGTCCAGCAGGATATCGTCGCCCGCGACTTTAAAGCCTTCGCGGAACAGCAGTCGCGGCGTGATTTTGACGTTGTTGCCCTGACCATCATCCAGACGATACTGGGTGATGGCGAGGTCAGTAGTGCCGCCGCCGATATCAATCGAGGCGATGCGCAGGCTCTTGCCTGGCAGTTCGTCAGCATCGCGCGGGCGATCCGGACGGGCCATGCTGCTGAAAAAGTCTTCGGCGCGACCGGCAAAGTTGACCTGGGTTTCATTAAACAGCCAGACCATCTGACCACAGGTCGCTTCATCCCACTCCATCTGCACATCCGGCAGCGGTTTCGGATTCTGACGAGGCAGTGATGGTGAAAGGTCATCTTCGTCAGCCAGCCAACCTTCCGCTTTCCAGACCAGCGCCAGCGCTTCCTGCATCCGGCGGCGGAAAATTTCACGCTCCGGCTTCGGCATCGCTGACGGCAGCGTCAGGATCACATGGCGCAGCTGACGCGGCGCGTGGCTCTGCGGCATCCGCTGACGCTGTGCCGCGCTGTTCATCTGCATCAGCGCCTGAGCCAGCAGCTCACACAGCATAAAGGTCATCAGCGAACTGCGGCTGTAGTGCGGAGAAAAGACCGGCAGTCGATCGTCGGGTGCCAGCGTCGAAAGCGGCTGGCCTTCGTCGTTAAGCAGGGTGGTAAAGGGCGCGGCATAGGCCAGCGGTTCAGCCTGTTCGCCGGGCGTGTTAAAACGCCAGCCTGGCTGATAGCGCGCCTCATCCCACAGATAACGGCGCGGGCTGGAGAGGCCGGTGCTGCCTTCCAGTCCCACACGCTGCAGGGCCAGACGGCTCGCTTCACGGCCGACGCGGGTCAGAGAAGGCCACATAAAGGCCTGCTCACGACCGCTCTCCAGCGAGAAGTTCGCTTTGCCAAAACGGGTCTCGGCAAACTCCAGACGGCTGTCAAACAGCTCGTTGTAAACCTGATGCGGCTGCGACAGATCGCGCAGCTGCAGCTCATAGGTCTGCTTCAGGCCGTTGCTCTCTTCCGGGTGATCTTCCACCAGAATGCCGCAGGTATGGGAGTTACCGACATCCAGAATGATATCGACGTTGACCGCCGGGGTCTGCAGCGTGGCGGCCTGAATATGGATCTCGCTGAGGTCGAGCTGTTCGCCCAGCAGTTCCAGCAGATTGAGGTAGTGCGCCTGATACTCAAACTCGCGCAGCGCCTGATTAATCGCCTGTTCGCGGCGATCGGAGACGCGGTCGGTAAAGGATTCGCGCAGCCAGCCGTCAACCCAGGTCAGGTCAAGAAAATCACCCAGCTCGTAGTTGTGCCAGGCGAGCGCAAAAGTCACACCGTTCTGAGCATCAGCTGGGCTGAGGCCGATCTGTTCACCGCCATCCTGTTCCGCCACGCAGCGGGTATCAAAGGCCAGGCTGACGCGATGGGTATTGCCCGCTGCATCGGGCGCGGGCAGCGCAACCAGACGCATCCGCGCCCAGTTTTCAGGACCGCCGATAAAACGACGTCCGCTGGCACAGCGCAGCATCGGCAGCGGCAGCCAGCAGGCTGACAGCAGAGAGAGCGAGTCCGCCAGCGCGATATCAGACTCCGGGCGCACCACTTCCGCAGCGCCGCCATCTTCCGGATAGAGCAGGAACTTACCGCTGTTGCCATCGACGTTCAGGCGCAGCAGCGGGCCGTTGGCGGTCTGGCGCACAAACTGGCGGCGCGCCGGGGTATCTGAGAGTTGCAGGCCGAAATCCAGAAACTGCACGCCGCTGTTTTCAATCAGCGAAATTTTTTGTTTGTCATCGATCAGGGGAGCCAGCATCGTTATTTACTCTCACGCTTAATCGTCATCGGGAAGACCCGGTCATCAGCATACTGCGCTTCACATACTGCGGCGCCGATACTCGCATGGCAGACCAGCAGTGGCATACGGTAGCGCGAATTGTTCTGGCACTTCGCCGTGTAGCGGCTCTCAATCACCAGGTTACCGGCGCTGGTCATGGCCGCGCTGACATCCGCTTTACAGGTAGTATTGCCCTGGGCGATCTGCACGCTGCCTCTGCCGTTTTTAAACTGGAAGCGCATTACCGGAGGCTTACCGGTTGGCGTCGGCATCTGGTCGATAGTGACACGCCAGCGGCCATCAATCACCCTAACCTGGCCATCGCGCACCGCATCCGGCGTCACGATCAGGTCATCGGGTTTGGCCGGAACCGGCGCCGTCACCGTTGTGGCAAGGGTAGCAGATGCGTCTGCCGGTGCGGTATCGGTGGTGGTGTTGGCCGGTTTCTGCGGCTGCGATTCAGGGAGTTTTTCCGGTGCTGCCTGCTCGGCAGGTGGGGTGACGGACGGTGTCGCCGCAACCGGTGACGGAGTCGCAGCAGGGGCCGGAGTGGATACCGTCGCCGGAGCTGACGCTGGCTTCGCAGTGGCAACCGGTGTTTTTACGGGTTCTGAACGATGCAGCAACACGGCCACCGTCACGGCGGCAGCAATCGCCACCGGCGGTAACACATACCAGACGCGGAAACGGCGGCGAGCCGCTACAGGCGTCGCCGGCTGAGCTTCAACGGGTGCTGCAACCGGCAGCGGTTCAGCCACAGGTTCAGGTTCAGGCTCAGCGATCATCACTGGTTCAGCGATGACCGGCGCGGCAGGCAGCTCAGGCAGCGGTTCAACCAGCGCCACCGGCAGGTTCTCTTCCAGCGTGTCACGCAGGCAGGCCAGCGCGTCATCGCGACTGCGCGCCTGGGCATCGACAAAGCCCCAGAAGGTGATGACCGGTTTGCCATCAACCAGATAGACATACTGCTGGTCGGGGAATTGCAGGGTTTTGCTCAGCAGCGCACCAAACAGCCGCATTGATGGATTCTCTGCCGCGCGCGCGCGCGTACTGAGATCCTGCATATCCTGCTGACAGGCGGTGAGCTGTTGCAGCGCCGCGCGACGTTCATGATCGCTGGCACCCAGCCAGGATTTTACCCGGCCGCTAAAAGGGGCATACCAGTCGAGGCGATCGCCCCGTTCATTGGCCTGAGGAATGGCCAGGCAATCTGCCAGTGCGCTCTGACGGCGCAGGCGCAGGGTTTCACGAATTTGCAATGCTGAGGCGTAGACCGGCTGGCCATTTTCACCTAACGCCAGAACTGCATCTAAATTACCGCTGCGCAGAAAAGTTTTTGCCACCTGTTGGGCCCTTATCGGTCGTTGTCTGAGGCAGAAAATCGCGTGTTATCGACGATTGGGTTGATTTTACGCGGGGCAATGACAAATCAAACGGCAGAAAAAGGGGGTAAATCCACTGTTTTTTTCACCGGCTGACGGAAAAACCACCGCTATTTCAGAGAGTATGACGCAATCAGCCGGATTTGCGCACCAGCAACAGGTGGGCGATGATGCCGCCCGCCAGTCCCCAGAAGGCCGGACCAATGCCCAGCAGCGAAACGCCGGAAGCGGTGATCAGAAAGGTGATCAGCGCGCTGTCGCGTTCGGCAGGCAGATCCAGTGCGCGGTGGAGGCTGCCACCCAGCGTGGCAAGGAGTGCCAGACCTGCCAGCGCCTCAATCAGCACCGCAGGCAGGGCACTGAACAGCACGGCGATCAGCGCACCGGACGCGCCCGCCAGCAGATAGAAGATCCCCGCCAGCGCCGCCGCGCGCCAGCGTTGCTGAGGATTTGGGTCGACCTCATTGCTCATGCAGATGGCCGCCGTAATCGCCGCCACGCAGACCGAAAAACCTCCTAATGGCGACAGCAGCAGCGCAATTAATCCGGTCCAGCTCATCAGTGAAGAGACGGGTGGACGGTAGCCGTGCGCCTGTAGCGTGGCGATGCCGGGTGCGTTCTGCGACGCCATCGTCACCAGGAAATAGGGCACGCCGATCCCCAGCAGCGTGGTGAGCGTAAAGTGCGGCATCACGACTTCCGGCATTGCCAGCCTAATCGGCTGAGGCGGAAAGTGGATGGCGTGCTGTGCCAGCGCGACGGCAACACCCACCAGCAGCGTGACCAGAATTGCATAGCGGGCCAGCCAGCGGCGGGCCAGCAGCCAGGCCAGGCACATGCTGCCGCACAGTACAAAGTTACTTTGCAAATCGGCAAAGGTCTGCAGCCCGAAGCGCAGCAGAATACCTGCCAGCATCGCCGCTGCCAGCGAGGCAGGAATGTAGTTCATCAGCCGGGCAAACAGGCCGGTGACGCCGCACAATACGATCAGCAGGTTGGCGAAAACAAAGACGCCTACCGCCTCATTCAGCGAAATGCCGTGAAAACTGGTCGCCAGCAGCGCGGCGCCGGGCGTTGACCAGGCAGCCAGCACCGGCATGCGGTAGCGCAGTGACAGGCTCAGCGAAGCGATCCCCTGCGCAATGCCCAGCACCGACAGCCAGCCGCCAATCTGCGCGGGCGTGGCGCCCGCCGCCTGAAACATCTGATAGATAATCGCGCCACTGCTGCTGTAGCCCACCAGCACAGCCACAAAGCCGGAAACCAGCATCGGCAGGGTAAAACGGGGAGGTTCCGCTCTCGTCATGGTCAGACTCTTTATGAGGTTGTGCGTTATAGCGCACATGGTCGCATGATGCGCTATAACGCACAAGTGTTACACTATTGCCATAACGTCACTCACCAGGATGACGAGAAAGCAGGAGAAAAAATGGCGGATTTTCAGCAACACCTGAGCAGCGCGCTCAGACAGTTGCGGCAGGCCAATGGCTGGAGCCTGACGCTGACGGCGGAGCGAACCGGCGTCAGTAAAGCGATGCTGGGCCAGATTGAGCGCGGTGAATCGAGTCCCACCGTGGCGACGCTGTGGAAGATTGCCACCGGTTTCAACGTTCCCTTTTCCTTTTTTATCGACGGCAGCGTGTTGCCTTCAGGCGCCGCGCCTGCATTCAGTCAGCCCAATGCCGACATGTCGGTACGGTCGCTGCTGCCTTACGATCCGCAACTGCGTTTTGATCTGCTGGCGGTGGAGCTGGCAGCGGGCGCGCAGAGTCATTCTTCGCCCCATGAAGCGGGCTGTGTGGAGCAGGTGGTGATCATCGAGGGCGAACTATTGCTGGGCGTCGGGGATCTCTGGCGACGTCTGCTCGCCGGGGAGGCGTTCCAGTTCAGGGCCGATGTGCTGCACAGCTACCGTAACCCGCTCAGCACGCCCCTGCGCTTCCACAGTCTGATCCACTATCTGCAGCGCCCGGACGTTACAAATTGATACCTGAGCAAACTACACAGGTTACCTTCGTATCTTTATACTTTCGCTTATCGATGGAGACGGGTAATGAGCGATCTGACTGAATCCGCTGCAATGCTGCGCATGCTGGTGGGCAAGCTGGGCCGCCGGTTGCGCGAGTCAGCACCGCCTGGCGAATTAACCTGGTCGCAGGTCGCGGTGCTGGGTCATCTGGTTCGCGATGGGGCGATGACGGTAACGCAACTGGCGGCGGCCGAGGGCGTACGCACCCAGTCAATGGGCGCGACCGTCGCCGGGTTACTGGCGGCGGAACTGGTGACGGGCGAGCCGGATCCCCATGATGGCCGTAAAACCCGCTATCTTCCCACGACGTCCAGCCTGGCGGTGATTACGTCGAGTCGCGCGATGCGCGATGACTGGCTGGTCCGGACGCTGGAAGCGCGACTGAGTCCGGCAGAACAGCAGCAACTGACCGACGTTCTCCCTCTGCTGCAACGACTCACTGACTATTAAATCTGAGGATTCGACATGGCTGTAACCACACTTGATGCAAAAACTGCGCTGATTGTTATCGACCTGCAACATGGCATTGTGGCGCTGCCGCTGGTTCATGAACCGCAGCCGGTGATCGAACGCTGTGCCGGACTGGCTGAGGCGTTTCGCGCGCACGATCTGCCGGTTGTGCTGGTTAACGTGGCTGGTGGGGCGCCGGGCCGCAATGAGCAGGCACGTCACAGCGGCGAATTGCCCGCCGACTGGGCCACGCTGGTTCCGGCGATGACCCCACAGCAAAATGACCTTACGGTCACCAAGAAAACCTGGGGTGCGTTTCACGCCACGGCGTTGCACGATGAGCTGCAAAAGCGCGGCATTACTCAGGTAGTGATTTGTGGTATCGCGACCAGTATCGGCGTGGAATCCACCGCACGACAGGCGTATGAGCTGGGTTACAACGTCACGCTGGCGACCGATGCGATGACCGATCTCAACCTGGATACGCACAACAATAGCGTGAACCTGATCTTCCCGCGCCTGGGTGAAACCGGCAGCTGTGAGGATATTAAGGCGCAGCTGAATTCGCGCGCATGATTGGCGTGTGACGTTAAGCGTCGGGCCACCGCGACGGTGGCCCGTTGAGGGCAGCCACAGCTCTTATCAAAAAACTGCGCCATGTTTCTCCCCAGGGGGCCGGACGAAACTCTTCACCAGCAATCGCTGACATAATGACATTCAAATCATCATCCTCATTCTGAAGCAGGATGTTTATTTCATTCCGCGCTTCGATAACAGGCATGTCATGATCAATATAGCTCTGAAGCATTTCTTCGAGGGTATTGCCAAAGTCGTCATGGTGGCAGCTTAAAAACACTCTTAACATGCCGGTTAGCGCCGGGTATTGTTTCTCGGGTTTATCACCCCATCCACGGATAAGACGTGAGAACATAGTAAGGTTTCCCGTTATAAGTTTGCTTAAGCAGCACCACTCGCACAGCGTAACAGGTTTCTTTTGCCGCTTTACCCTGCCTTAATCCATAACCTACAGCAGCCCTGCTACGATATACCAGTTCCAGAGGACTGGCGTTATTCCCCCAGTTCGCCCAATGAATGATCCGTAGTCGGTTAGCTTTCAGGGCTGAGCTGATCGCTTTTTCTGCAATCTGAACTGAATAATATGATGATACTGAGTGCATATTTGGGCTGAGGGCCAGCCTGGCGAGTAAATCATTATCAGAAATTACGACGTGCTTAGCAATGGTGTGGCCGCCAGCCCTTACTGAGCTGACAGCCTCATGCTCAGCAATTTTAAACGTACCCGCCCGGACGTATACAACACGGGCTGCACTAACAGTAAGTCCAAAGGCAGCTGGAACACCCACATCTATGGCCAGACCGATATTCCATGCTGCTGTGTCGTCAGCGCCAAATTTCTTTGCGAGAGCAACAGCCGTCTGGTAGGTGGCAGTTCGGGTATTCTGGCCGGTCAGCACCCGGTTAGCTGCAGCATTAATGCTATCCATACTGTGAGCACCAACGACAATACATGCTGCCTTGGTTATCCCGGTGGGTTCGGGAGCCATACACAATGCGGTTGCACCAGCCAACTCCAGACTACCCATGAGCAGGTCAAGACCACCCATAAGACGGTTGCTCATTCCCTCGGATTCAGTAACTGACTTATCGGAAAGCACCGCAGCAAGATGTACCGGAGACATTGCAATTTGTAGCTCGTTGTCCATAACAATCAATCCTTAAAAGAAATTCAATTCGCGCGCCTGATTCGCGTGTGAAGGGAAGATCCGGGCCACCGCGACGGTGGCCCGAATTGTTTTAGCGGAAGGCGTAACCCAGCGTTAAACCGACGCTGTAATTGCGGCCCGGCGCGGATTCGAAATAGCGACCATTACTCTCATTCACAATCACTGAACCCACATAGTGCCGATCAAACAGGTTATCGACCCGGCCAAACAGATCCAGCGTCCAGTTCTCAACCAGCCACTTATAGCCACTGTTTACTGCTGCCACTGTGTAGGACGGGGTGTTCACGCTATTCTGATCTTCAGCGGCGATCTGGCTCAGATAACGCACCTCACTGCCTGCATAAAAGCCCTGTTCCGGCAGATAACCGAGTCCGGCGTAAGCCATGTTACGGGCAATACCAGGAATGCGGTTGCCGTCACAGCTGTCGCTGCCGCAGGCGTTAGTGCGATAGCGCGCATCCAGCAGGGTGTAGGCCATCTTCAGCCGCCAGTCCCAGGCAAACTGCTGATCCAGGCTTAACTCCAGACCGCGACGGCGGGTCTGACCGGCATTTTTATAGGTAGTGCGTCCGCCACTGCTGGCATCCGCCACAATCTCATCCTGGGTATCGGTCTGGAACAACGCCGCGCTGATCAAGCCATTGCCGATGCGTTTCTTACTACCAATCTCCAGCGTATCGCTGGTGGCCGGTTTCAGCCCCAGATTCAGACCGGTCGCGCCGTCTGAACGGTAAGAGAGCTCATTAATGGTCGGGGTTTCAAAGCCGCGACCGGCGGAGATCCACGCGTTCCAGCCTGGGTCAAAGGCATACTTCAGTGCCGCAGCGGGCAGCCATTTGTGATAGCGCGCATCACCGCTGTCGTCGCCGTTACCAGGCTGAATATAGAAGTCATTAGAGTCAAAGTTAACGGTGCTGAACCGCACACCCGCATCCAGCGACAGCTTATCGGTCAGTTGCCAGGCGGTCTGCAGATAGGGATCGAGCGTCCACATCAGGTTGCGCTCGTTGCGGCGAAGATTGCCCTGTTCGCCCAGTTGCGTCACCCCGTTGCTGACCGTGAAGTTTTCATAGCCCTTGCGGCGCTCGGTCATGGTTTCGTAGTCGAGTCCGCCGGTCAGCGCCACCGGAATAGACAGCAGCGTGTCGCGATGGGTCCAGCGGGTATCGACGCCCTGATAGTGGCGGGTCAGGGCGATCACGCCACCGGGATGAGACGGGTTGCGCTGCACGGCTGCGGGGATCGACTGGAACTGGGTAGTTTCGCGCATGCCCGCATAGAGCATCACGCTGAGGTCGTCATTTTCACTCATCTGGCGCTGATAACGCAGGCCGCCCTGAGTCTGATCGACAGTCTTACGGGTGTTATAAAGCGGGACGTTGCTGACCACCTGACGTGGATTCTCACGCCACTGCGTCTCGGTTAAGCCGCCGGGATCCTGCGCGTCAATGTGAACGCTGTTAAACAGCAGCGTCAGGGTGCTGACATCATCAATACGCACGCCCAGTCGGGCGTTGCCGAGGTTCTTCTGCGCAGCGCTGTGATCACGATAGCCGTGAGTGGTGAAGCTTGAGGCGGAGACGGTGTAGTTAACATCCCCGGCATGGCTGCCGTCACCGGTCGCACCGCTGGCTTTCACGCTGTTGCGCCAGCTGCCGTAACTGCCATACCAGCTGCTGGCTTCAAGCGTGGTCGGCTGTTGTCCTTGCTGGGTAGTGACATTGATTACGCCACCCGAAGCGTTGCCATACAGCGCAGAAAACGGGCCGCGCAGTACCTCAACATGATCAATCGAGCCGATATCGATATTGGAGGTCTGCGCCTGACCATCCGGCATGGTGGCCGGGATGCCATCCACATAGATGCGCAGACCGCGTACGCCGTAGGTTGAGCGGGAGCCAAAGCCACGCATCGACAGCTGCAGGTCCTGTGCGTAATTCTGGCGGTTCTGGATCTGCAGACCCGGCACGCTGCTGAGGTTTTCCGACAGGTTAACGCGCGGCGCTGCCTGGCGCATATCGTCACCACTGACCACGCTCAGGGCCGCAGGCGTATCAAGTTCGTTAAGGCCCGTTTCCGGCGGTGCAGCCGTGACGACCAGGGTATTGTCATTATCCGCCGCCAGCAGCGGCAGTGGCAAAATGGCAGGCAACATCAACAGCGTCGCCTGGCGCAGAGAGATTATTTTCATTATATGTGGCCTGAAAAAAGAGAGGATATGAACCAGGTGGAACAATTTCCGCATATGGTAAGGGTTTGATGCGCTGGGGTACATCGTTTCGGGCTGGATTTTTTCTCTGTTTACCGCCAGGCTGGAATCCATCTTTTGCAGTGATATGGCGTCCGATTCACCCGGATGCAGACAAAAAAACTCACGGGAGTCAGCATGAAACAACCTGAAGTGGCGGTTCTGGGATTAGGCGCAATGGGGCACGCATTTGCCGCAAACCTGCTGAAAAAAGGCTTTCACGTTCATGGCTGGAACCGCACCCGCGCGCGCGGCGAAGATCTGCTGGATGCGGGTTTGCAGCTGGCTGACTCGCCAGCTGAGGCGGTGCGTGAAGCAGATGTCGTGATCGCCATGCTGTCTGATGGCGACACCACTGAGCAGGTGCTGCATCAGGTCAAAGAGGCGTTTAAGCAGGGCGCGACGCTCTGCCAGATGGGCACCATCGGCGTAGAAAAAACCGACGCGCTGATCGCCTTTTTCGCAGAAAAACGCCCCGATTTGTTACTGATCGATGCGCCAGTCTCCGGCACCAAAGCACCAGCAGAGAATGCGCAGATTCTGGTGCTGGCCAGCGGCGATCAGAGCCGGGCGCAGGCCGCAGAAGCGGTATTTGCTGCCATCAGTAAAGGCACTCAGTGGCTGGGCGAGGCGGGAAAAAGCACCCGGATGAAGCTGGTGATCAACAGCTGGCTGATTGGCATGATGCAAAGCCTGGCGGAGAGTACCCGGCTGGCAGAGCAGTTCGGCTTTTCCACCGACGATCTCTGGCAGGTGCTGGAGGGCGGTCCGCTGGCCGCACCGTATGCGAAAATGAAGCTCGGGATGATCGCCAGCGAAGACTTCACGCCGCAGATGCATCTGGTCTGGGCGCTGAAAGATGCCCGCCTGGCGCTGGATGCCGCAGAGACGCCGCTGCCGGCGCTGGAGAATATCGCACAACTCTGGCAGCAGGCGGTGGAGGCCGGACACGGTGAAGAGGATCTGGCGGTGATCTACCGCTACCTGAAAGCGCAATGAGTCAGCAGCATTTTGACTTCAGCACGCGTCCGCTGGTGCCGCTGGCGCACGATTACCTGCACGGTGCCAGCGAACCCTGGCACCAGCACGCCTGTGCCCAGCTGATCCACACCCTTAGCGGCGTGGTACGGGTAGAGACGGAGTATGGCAGCTGGATTGTGCCGCCGAGTCGCGGCGTCTGGCTGCCCGCATTTACCCGTCATGCGCTGCAGATTACCGGCAGTGTGGCGGCGCGCACGCTGTTTATCGATCCGCTGGCGCGCGCCGATCTGCCCGCCAGTTGTCAGGTGGTGCAAATCTCACCGCTGCTGCGCGAGCTGATTGTCACGGCGCTGAGCCTGCCAGAGCGTTACGCCGCAGGCAGTCGGGCCGAGCGGGTGATGGAGTTAATTCTGGATGAGATTCGGGGCATGGATGTGCTGCCCTTTGCGCTGCCAACGCCCGACAGTCCCCGTTTACAGGCGTTGTGCGAGCTGATTCAGCAGACGCCCGGTGAGAGCTGGACGCTGCTGCGGGCCAGTGCCCACCTGAATGTCTCGGGCCGCACTCTTGCCCGCCATTTTATGCGCGAAACCGGCCTGCAGTTCAGCGACTGGGTGCGGCGCGCCCGACTGGCTATCGCCCTGACGCGACTGGCTCAGGGCGACTCCGTGCTGCGGGTGGCGCTGGAACTGGGCTATGAAAGCCCCAGCGCGTTTAGTGCGATGTTTCGTCGTCTGCTGGGCGTCTCTCCGACTGACTACTTTCCGCCTGCAGAAACTGGCCTGCCGCGCTGAGCAGCGCCTGCAGGGCTGCGCGCGCGGTGTCATTGTCGATACTTACTCCCCAGGCTCGCGCGCCACGGGCATCCACGCAACTGATATAGGCCACCGAGCGGCTGTCACTGCGTCGTCCCAGCGTATGCTCGTGATAGTCCTCAATGGTCAGATGCAGATCAAACGCGCTGCGCAGGGCATTGACCGCCGCCGACAGCCAGCCGTTGCCGCTGCCGGTCAGCATCAGCGATTGCGTCTGATACACCACGCTGGCGCTAATCTGCGTCTGCCCGCCGCTGTCACTCTGGCTGTCAGCCCGCTGTAAGGCCACCGCGGGCTGCGTGACGCCATACTGGCGGCAGAAGAGCTGCCACAGCGCGTAGTGCGTCATCTCTCCGCCGTGCCGGTCAGTCTCCTGCTGAACACAGCGGCTGAAATCCTGCTGCAGCGCTCGCGGCATTTGTAACCCGTGATTCTGCTCCAGCAGCCAGGCGGCCCCGCTTTTTCCCGACTGGCTGTTAACGCGGATCACCGCCTCATAGCTACAGCCAATGTCGGCCGGGTCCAGCGGCAGGTAAGGCATCTGCCACTCTGTCTCCTGCTGCTGAGCGCGGATGGCAAACCCTTTTTTAATTGCATCCTGATGAGAACCAGAGAAGGCGGTGAAGACCAGCTCGCCCGCATAGGGATGGCGCGGATGAACCGGCAGCTGGTTGCAGCGGGTTACCACTTCAATCACCTCATGCATCTGGCTGAAATCGAGCTGGGGCGAAACGCCCTGGGTATAGAGATTCAGCGCCAGCGTCACCAGATCCACATTGCCGGTGCGTTCACCGTTACCAAACAGACAGCCCTCGACCCGGTCAGCGCCCGCCAGCAGCGCCAGTTCTGCGCAGGCAACGCCGGTGCCGCGATCGTTGTGCGGATGCACGCTGATGCAGACGGCATCACGGCGGCTGAAGTGACGGCAGAAAAACTCAATCTGATCGGCATAAACGTTGGGGGTATTCACCTCTACCGTGGCAGGAAGGTTAATGATCATCGGGCGCTGGGCGTCCGGTTGCCAGACATCGGCTACCGCCTCGCAGATCTCCAGCACAAACTCCGGCTCGGTAAAGCAGAAGGTCTCTGGCGAATATTCAAAGGTCCAGTGGGTTTCCGGCTGCGCCTCGCATTCGGCGCGGATCTGCCGTGCACCAGCGGTGGCCAGCGCCACGATTTCCGCTTTGCTCTGTTTAAATACCCGCTCGCGAAACAGCGGCGCGGTGGCGTTATAGAGATGTACGATGGCGCGCGGCACACCCTGCAGCGCCACAAACGTGCGGGCAATCAGGTCCTCACGCGCCTGAGTCAGCACCTGTAACGTCACATCCTCCGGGATACGCTGCTGCTCAATCAGGTCGCGGACGAAATCGAAATCCGTCTGCGACGCAGAGGGAAAGGCGACCTCGATCTCCCGGAACCCGCAGCGCAGCAGCAGATCCCAGAAGGCCATTTTGCGTTCCCGATCCATCGGTTCTGCCAGCGCCTGATTGCCGTCACGCAAATCGGTGGAGAGCCAGCGCGGCGCCTGGGTCAGCTGGCGTGAGGGCCACTGGCGATCGGGCAGGGTGATCAGCGGGGAGGGACGATATTTATCAGCGGGTCGGGTCAGCATAAGAGTCTCCTGTGGTTTTTTTATCAGTCTGCCGACACGCCTCCGGGTCCGCGCGCGCAGGGCTGACAACCTGACGCGCAAAAGTGACAATACCCTGCATGACCTGCATGACCTGCATGACCTGCATGACCTGCATGACCTGCATGACCTGCATGACCTGCATGACCTGCATGACCCTGCGTGCGCTCTGGTTTGGTGAATCCGCCGGGCAGGGTTAGCATGGTCGCCTGTTTATTTGGGTGGACTCTTATGCTGATTTTTGACGGTCACAACGATCTGTTGCTTAATCTCTGGCTGCATCATCGTGATGCGCCCGCGCAGGCGTTTTATCAGGGGATTGAACGGGGCCACCTCGATTTTCCGCGCATTCAGCAGGGCGGGCTCGGCGGCGGGCTTTTTGCAATCTTTGTGCCTCCGCAGGAGTACATTGCCCGCACCGTTCCGGCACGTGCCGACGAGCCGTTTCAACCGCTTCAGATCATGTGGCAACAGCTTGAGATCCTGCAGCAGCTGGCTGATGCGTCAGGCGGGCAGGCGCGACTCTGCCGCAGCCATGACGAGATCGCCGCCTGCCGCGCCGCAGGCGTACTGGCGATGGTGGCACACATCGAAGGTGCTGATGCGCTGGATGAGGAGGGTGAGCAACTGCACGCCTTCTGGCAGGCGGGGGTGCGCAGCATCGGGCCATTCTGGAATCTGGCCAGCCGCTTTGGTGAAGGCGTTAGCGGCACCTTTCCTGGCTCGCCCGACACCGGGCCAGGCCTGACCCGCGCCGGAGAGAGGCTGATTCAGCAGGCGAGTGACCTGAAGATGATGATTGACGTGTCGCATATGAATGCAAAAGCCTTTTGGGACACCGCCCGGCTCTCCAGCGCGCCGCTGGTCGCCAGCCACTCCAACGCGCATGCTCTCTGTCCGCAGCCGCGTAATCTGACGGATGACCAGCTGGTGGCAATCCGCGACAGCGGCGGTCTGGTCGGCATTAATTTCGGCAACGCTTTTCTGCGCGCCGACGGTAAACGCGACGCTGACACGCCATTAACAGAAATTGTTAAGCATTGTGATCACTTGTTGAAGATAATGGGCAGCGACCATGTAGCCTTTGGCTCTGATTTCGACGGGATTACCCCACCTGCTGCGCTGGGCGATGTCAGCGGATTGCCGCGATTGCTCGCCGCTTTTCAGGAAGCGGGCTATGATCAGACACTGACAGAGAAACTGGCATGGGGAAACTGGCAGCGGGTTTTACATCTGACCGGGCTGTGATAACAATTTCCTGATGTTCCGGGCTTGATCCCGACGCGCCATTGGCGCAACATCTGCCTGGAAATTGTGACGGCGGTCTCATTCAATGCCGGTCACACTGATTTCAGGCAGCTCATTTACTGTTAACCAAGAGGAAGTAACTCATGTGGAAAAAACCAACTTTCGTTGATATGCGTCTCGGTCTGGAAGTGACTCTCTACATCTCCAACCGTTAATCGTTCTGCCCGCCCTCTGAGCGGGCATTTTTTTTCAACTTCTGGTTTTCCTCTATGTTTATCAAAATCCTCGGTTCAGCCGCGGGCGGCGGGTTTCCGCAGTGGAACTGTAACTGCGCCAACTGCCACGGCGTGCGTAACGGCACGATTCAGGCCCAGGCACGCACGCAATCGTCGATTATCCTCAGCGATAACGGCGAAGATTGGGTGTTATGCAACGCTTCACCCGACATCAGCCAGCAGATCCTGCATACACCAGAACTGACCCGCAAAGGGGTGTTACGCGGCACGGCGATCGGCGCGATTATCCTTACCGACAGCCAGATCGATCACACCACCGGGCTGCTGAGCCTGCGTGAGGGCTGTCCGCATCAGGTGTGGTGCACGCCGGAAGTGCATGGTGACCTCAGCACCGGCTTCCCGATCTTTCCTATGCTCACCCACTGGAATGGCGGCTTACAGCACCGTCCCATTGCGCCACTGACGCCGTTCAGCGTCGATGTCTGTGATGATCTTCAGTTCACCGCAATTCCGATTATCAGTAATGCACCGCCTTACTCGCCGTATCGCGACCGGCCGCTGCCGGGCCATAACGTGGCGCTGTTTATTGAAAACCGCGCGAATGGCCAGACGCTGCTCTACGCGCCAGGCCTGGGCGAGCCGGATGCGGTGATCCTGCCGTGGCTGCAAAAAGCGGATTGCCTGCTGATTGATGGTACCGTCTGGCAGGATGATGAGCTGCTGACTACTGGCGTGGGTCATAACACCGGCAAGGCGATGGGCCATCTGGCGCTGGCGGAAGAGCAGGGGCTGATGGCACTGCTGGCGTCGCTGCCGGCAAAACGCAAAATTCTGATCCACATTAACAACACCAATCCGATCCTTAACGAGCAGTCACCGCAGCGTCAGTTTCTGACGGAGCAGGGAATAGAGGTGAGCTGGGACGGAATGGCGATCCACCTTCAGGGCTAAAACATGCAGATCACTGACACGCTGTCGCCGCAGGCTTTTGAACAGGCCCTGCGCGACAAAGGCGCTTACTACCATATCCATCACCCGTATCACATCGCGATGCATAACGGTCAGGCAACGCGCGAGCAGATTCAGGGCTGGGTGGCGAATCGCTTCTATTACCAGACCACCATTCCGCTGAAAGATGCGGCGATCATGGCCAACTGCCCCGATCCGGCTACCCGCCGTAAGTGGGTGCAGCGCATCCTCGACCACGACGGCAGCAACGGCGAAGAGGGCGGCATTGAGGCCTGGCTGCGGCTGGGCGAGGCGGTCGGGCTGACGCGCGAAGAACTACTTTCAGAGCAGCATGTGCTGCCGGGCGTGCGCTTCGCGGTGGATGCATATATTAACTTTGCCCGCCGCGCCAACTGGCAGGAGGCGGCCTGCAGCTCACTCACCGAGCTATTCGCACCGCAGATCCACCAGTCACGGCTCGACAGCTGGCCGCAGCACTATCCGTGGATCAAAGAAGAGGGCTATTTCTACTTCCGCAGTCGCCTGGGTCAGGCGAACCGCGATGTGGAACATGGCCTGGCGCTGGCGCTGGAATATTTCACCACCGCTGAGACGCAAAACCGCATGCTGGAAATTTTGCAGTTTAAGCTCGATATTTTATGGAGCATGCTGGACGCCATGACCATGGCATACGAGCTGAAACGTCCGCCTTATCACACCGTGACTGATAAAGCGGCGTGGCACACCACCCGACTGGTATAACAGATGAATGAAAACTCGATTGCCGCGTTTCGTCGCGGCTACCGCATGCAGTGGGAAGCCGCCCAGGATACCCATGTGGTGCTCTATCCCGAAGGCATGGCGAAGCTGAACGAAACCGCCGCCGCCATCCTTGAGCTGGTGGATGGCAAGCAGGATATCGCCGCGATTATCGCAACGCTGGATAGCCGTTTTCCGGAAGCGGGCGGCGTGGGTGCAGACGTTTTAGAGTTCCTGCAATCAGCCTATGAACAGAAGTGGATACAGTTCCGTGACCCCGCATAAACCTGACGTGAATCCGCCGCTCTGGCTGCTGGCCGAGCTGACCTATCGCTGTCCGCTGCAGTGTCCCTACTGCTCCAACCCGCTGGATTTCGCCCAGCAGGAGAAGGAGCTGACCACCGAGCAGTGGATTGAGGTGTTTCGTCAGGCGCGGGCGATGGGCAGCGTGCAGCTCGGATTCTCGGGCGGCGAGCCGCTGGTCCGTAAAGATCTGCCGGAGCTGATCAAGGCGGCGCGCGATCTCGGCTTCTACACCAACCTGATCACCTCGGGCATCGGCCTGACGGAGAAGAAGCTGGATGCGTTCAGCGAGGCGGGTCTGGATCATATCCAGATCAGCTTCCAGGCGAGTGACGAAACCCTGAATGCGGCGCTGGCCGGTTCGAAAAAAGCGTTTCAGCAGAAGCTGGAGATGGCGAAAGCGGTTAAAGCCCACGGCTATCCGATGGTGCTGAACTTTGTACTGCATCGCCATAACATCGACCAGATCGACAGGATTATCGACCTCTGCATTGAGCTGGAAGCGGATGACGTAGAACTGGCGACCTGTCAGTTCTACGGCTGGGCGCAGCTCAACCGCGAAGGCCTGCTGCCCACCCGCGAGCAGATCGCCCGCGCAGAGGCGGTGGTGAAAACCTACCGCGAGCGGATGAGCACCACCGGCAATCTGACCAACCTGCTGTTTGTGACGCCAGACTACTACGAAGAGCGCCCTAAGCCCTGCATGGGTGGCTGGGGCGCCATCTTCCTCAGCGTTACGCCAGAGGGCACCGCGCTGCCGTGTCACAGTGCGCGTCAGCTCCCGATAGAATTTCCCTCAGTGCTGACGCAAAGTCTGGACGATATCTGGTATAACTCATTCGGCTTCAACCGTTATCGCGGTTTTGACTGGATGCCAGAGCCATGCCGCTCCTGTGATGAGAAAGAGAAAGATTTTGGCGGCTGTCGCTGTCAGGCTTACATGCTGACCGGCAATGCCGACAACACCGATCCGGTCTGCAGCAAATCACCGCATCACGGCAAAATCCTTGACGCC
This sequence comes from Pantoea sp. EKM20T, assembly GCF_011800485.1. Classification (NCBI taxonomy): domain Bacteria; kingdom Pseudomonadati; phylum Pseudomonadota; class Gammaproteobacteria; order Enterobacterales; family Erwiniaceae; genus Pantoea; species Pantoea sp. EKM20T. Next base: position 285,764 of record NZ_JAALFW010000003.1, read on the forward strand.
CGGCGTGAGGCGGATTGCAGCGACATTAAAATTGGTCAGCTGCAGTTCCGTAACCGCAGCAACTCACAACTGATCTATAAAACACGGAACCTCTGATGAAAACGCGTTGCCTGGAGATAAACGGTCTGACGGTTGAACTGGTGCATCAGCCCGATGCCAGCCAGGCCGCCGCCCTGATTCAGGTGGGCGCGGGGAGTCACGACGAACCCGATCGCTGGCCCGGACTGGCGCATCTGCTGGAACATCTGCTGTTCACCGGCAGCACCGGCTGGCCTGATGAGGGCCGGTTGATGAGCTGGATTCAGACGCAGGGTGGCAGGGTTAACGCCACCACGCTGGCCCGGCGCAGCGCGTTCTTTTTTGAGGTCACGCCGTCGCTGCTGGCTGACGGGCTGGCGCGGCTGCAGGATATGGTCTGCCATCCGCTGCTTGATAATCAGGCGATCGGTCAGGAAGTGGCGGTGATTGATGCGGAATATCAGCTATTGCAGCGTCATCAGCCGTCACGCATTGAAGCGGCACTGCTGCACGCCGCCGCGTCACCTGCGGAATTCCACCGGTTCCATATTGGCAGCCGGGCGAGTTTTGGCGATGAGCTCTCTGCACTACAGCGGGCCCTGCGCCAGTTCCACCAGCGCTACTACTTCGCCAGCAATATGCGGCTCTGGCTGCAGGGGCCGCACTCACTGGATGAGCTGGAACAGCTGGCGCGTAACGTTGCTGCCGCGCTGCCCTCCGGTCAGTGGCGACAGGATCTGCCACCGCCGCAGCTGACCAGCGATACCTGCTGGCAGCTGGCAGAGACCGCACCTGGGGCGCTATGGCGCAGCTGGATACTGGATAACAGTGACGGTGTCACGTTATGGCGTGAATTTCTGCTGGATGAAGCACCCGGATCGCTGCTGGCTACCCTTCGTGAGCAGGGGCTGGCAGAGTCGCTGGAGCTGAAGTGGATCTATCAGGCGGGAGGCGCGCTCTGGCTGGCGCTGGGCGTTGAAACGCATCAACCCGAAACCGTTAATGTCTTGATCGACCGTTATCTGGAGGCACTGCGCCAGACGAATAAGCCACAACATCAACACTATCACCAGCTGGCGCAGCAGCGATTTGTGACACTGTCACCGATGGAGCAGTTACGCCAGCGCGCAATCGGCTTTGCGCCAGATGAAGCCGTGCCTGCGTTACAGCCGCTGCTGGCGCGTCTCACCGACGCGCCGGGCACGCTGCTGTTCTGCACGTCGCACCCGGCTGAGGAAACCCTTCAGACGCAGGGATTCAGCCTTGCGCTGACCGCCTGGCAGCCAGCCCCGTCTGAGGCGCTACCTCCGGCGCATTTCACATTCTACCCGTTCGAGACTGCCTTAACGTCTGAGCCGCTGCCCGCACAGGCGGTGGCATTGCCGCATCATCAGCCTGACGACCTGCAGGCGACGCTGATCCTGCGACCAGAGTTCTGGTCAACGTTCACCGAAGCGACAGGCGAAGCGCTGGGGCGGCGGTTACGTCCGCTGTTTGCCGCGTTGCGTCATCAGGGCGGCAACGGCAGCTGGCAGGAGGTGGAGGGCGTGTGGCAACTGACGCTACAACTGACGCCGGATGAGGCAGTGGCTGACCGGGCGCTGAGCCAGATCGTCGCCGCACTGACGCTGCCGGTTGAGGCGGCGCAGCCTTCTTCGGGAGAAAGCATCGCGATCCGTGCACTGCTGCGGCAGTTGCCCTGGCAGCTGGCCGCCACCATTACGCCACATTGCTGGCGGGCGGCGCTGAAAGGCGGCAACGCGGCACTGCATTCACTGATTGCCCGGCGGCTGAGCGCACTGTCGCTGCCGGTTAACCCTGACACGCCGCCAAAGCGCATGACGACGCAAACCGGTATGACGCGCCTGCCACACGGCAGCGCGGACAATGCTCTGCTGCTGTTTATCCCGCTGCATCGACCTGAACAGCTGGCGGCGCTACGCGCGCTGGCGCTGATCTACGAGCCGCGCTTTTTCCAGCGCTATCGCGTTGAGCAGCCTATCGGTTATGTGGTGAGCAGCCGCTATATGCGCTGTGCCGATGAAGATGGGGTACTGTTTGCGCTGCAATCGCCCGATTACAGCGCGCTGTCACTGCTGCGCTACTGCCGCAACTTCCTGCGGTCACTGAACGAGACGCTGGCGGGTTACGATCTGGCGGCACTGAAAGCGCGTCTTCTGAGCCGGGAAGTGGAGCAGCCACTGGCGTGCTTACGCGCTGACAATGGCCTGGCAGAACCGGATGCGGCGCAGATTGAGGCGCTGACACTTGCGGATCTGCAACAGCTTCACCGCACGCTGATTCAGGATCGCCGCCGCTGGCGGGTGCTGTTCACCGGCGGCGAGAATGTGTAGCGCCCGGTATAAAGTTGCTGAATTTATTTGAAAATTACCGACAAATCTCTTCACTGTCTATTCCGGGCGAACTGGACCACACTCAATTCACTTTGTCCGCATAAGGAATTGACCGTGAAAAACTTCAAACGTATTGCACTGCCCCTGTTAGCCGCTGCCACCCTCTACGCCCCGTTGTCTCAGGCTGAGGCGATGCACTACCAGCTGAATCCTGAGCATACGTCGGTGATAGTTGCCTGGAACCACTTCGGCTTCTCAAACCCTACCGCTGATATCCCTGATGCAACCGGTAACCTGGTGTTTGATAAAGATCATCCAGAGGCATCACGCGTTGACGTGACCCTGCCAGTCAGCAAAATAGACAGCCACGTGGCTGCGCTGACCAAAGAATTCAAAGGCGCTGAGTACTTCGACACCGCTAAATATCCGACTGCGACCTTCCACAGCACCAAAGTGGTGGCGAAGGGCGACAACAAATTTGATGTTGAAGGCAACCTGACCCTGAAAGGCATCACCAAGCCAGTTACGCTGCACGCGACGCTGAACAAGCAGGGCGAGCATCCGATGGTGAAAAAGCAGGCGATTGGTTTTGATGCCACCGGCACCATCAAGCGTTCTGACTTCAAGCTGGACAAATATGTCCCAGCGGTAAGCGACGAGGTCACTCTGACTCTGTCTACTGAAGCCTACGCCAAGTAAGCTTTTTGGGACGTAGCGGCTTGCTGCTACGCCCCTTATTCGTTTTTTCTGTGCCTTCTTCCCCTCTGAAATCTATTCTGCCCGCCTGTTTATCTGCCATAAAATAATCCGGATATCTCCTCATCAACTATTTTCTGAACGCTTTATCTGGCCCGGAACCGGGAAAAATGAGGCGAAAGTCACAAATTTGCAACAGCACGGAATAAGCCACTCTGTGCCGCTGTGTGGCGAAATAAAATTCAGATGTCTTCTGAAATAACTCATTGATTTATATCGTTTCACTCTAATCGGCCTTCCCGCGAATAGTGTGATTTTGATCTCAAAAACCGCCGTTCAGACACCCCTGTCAATAACTCCGCCCAAAAAATACCGCTCGTAACTGTGATCTCCTCTGCAAATAGCAACCCCACGAACCGGAAGAATGGCCCTCAGCAGATTAAGACAGCGAGGTGAGGGAAATGCGAATTGGAATGGTGATCAGTGGCGGTGATGTAACCGGCATTAATAATTTTGTCTTCCAGTTAGGGCGTCTGACGCAGGCGGAGATCGTGATATTTGATGGTGGTATTCCCGGCCTGCTGGCAAATAACCATCGTGATATCAGCCAGCGTGATCTGCTCGACTTTTCCATCGCCTCAATTCCGGTTATGCAATCGGGACGCACGCAAAAGAAACTGGTGCGCAGCGAATATGAATGTATTGCCCGCCAGCTGAAAAGCGCCCGTATTGACGTATTAATTATGGCGGGCGGAGACGGGTCGCTGCAATTTCTCCATACCCTGTCGGAGTCTGGCGTTAATTGTTTCGGCGTCGGCATGACTATCGATAATGATGTCTTCGGCAGTGATTACACCCTGGGTTTTTCCACCGCCTGCGAGCAGGTATTAAAAGAGGTCGCGAAACTGCGGAATACCGGGCGCGCCTTACCTGGCCGGGTATTTATGCTGGAGTTACTCGGCGGTTACTGCGGCGAATTAACCCTGCAGTCGGCGATTAAATCCAACGCGGACATTGCGCTGATCCCGGAGTGCCAGATTCCTTTGCCACAGCTGGCGCAGCGCATCACCCAGCGACTGGCAGAACAGAACAGCGTGATCATTCTCTGTTCAGAAGGCTACACCCGCGAATATTCGCCCGGTTTTCAGGGGGCTATCGACACCTTAATCAAACAGCTTGAGCCGCTTATTGGCGTACGCGTCCGTAAAACTATCCTCGGTTACGGGCTGCGGAATGGTGATCCCACCTGCGAAGAGATTTATCAGGGCACCATTATGGCCAGTGAAGTGGTGCGTTGTATTCAGTCAGGCATGCGGAATAAAGCGGTCATTATTAATGGCAGCAATAAACCGATTCCGATTGATTTAATAAGCATGCAAAAACGCCTGGTCGATATTGACGGGCACCATTACAAACTCGCTAAACAACTCAATATATTGTGAGGAGAAAACCATGCTGAAAATATTATGTGTCTGTGGTTGTGGCTTAGGATCCAGTTTTGCGATTGAGATGAGCGCAAAAGCGGTTTTAAAAAAACTGGAGATTGAGGCCGATATCGATCACACCACCATTTCAGAAGCGAATGCCTTTAAGTCGGACATGATTCTGACGCAAAAAGCCTTTGCCGATGTGTTAAATGCCGACGCCAGTCCGGAACAGATTAAGCGGGTCATTATTCTTAACCGGCTCACCGATAAAGCGGAAATAGAGCAGAAGATCCTGGCCTTTTTAAAAGAACGCAACGTAAAGGTCGCCGCCCATGAATAGTGTGATCGACTTCCTGGTAAAAGATCTGCTGGGGCAGGCGTCCATTCTGATCGCCTTTATTGCCCTGATTGGTCTGCTGCTGCAAAAGAAATCCGCAGGCAAGGTGGTGGAAGGCACCTTTAAAACCCTGCTCGGTTTTTTAATTATGATGGCGGGTATCAATATTATTGTGGGAACCCTGACGTTCCTCAATACCATTTTTACCCACGGCTTTGGCATGCGCGGCTATATCACCGATGTTGCCGCCATTGCCGGGCTGGCTAACCGTGAGCTGGGGTCTGAAGTGGCACTGACGCTGCTGGTGATCTTTATCGTCAATATCATCATCGCGCGACTGACGCCCTTTAAGTACATCTTCCTGACCGGCCAGGCCCTGCTGTGGATGGCGACGATTGGCGCGGTGATTGGCTATAAAGCGGGGCTGACCGGTCTGCCGCTGATCCTGACCGGCGGTATCTTTGGCGGGATCATGGCCGTGGTGATGCCTGCGCTGGCGCAGCCGGTGGTACGACGTATTACCGATTCAGACGACGTTGCCCTGGGTCACTTCTGCACCATTGGTTATCTGGTCACGGCGGCGGTCGCCAAAGTGGTCGGCAAAGGATCGCGATCCACTGAAGATCTTAAGCTGCCCGATAACTTCAAGTTTCTGCAGGATACCTATCTGTCGATGGCGCTGGTGATGGTGCCGATGTACCTGATCCCCGCTGTGGCGGCCGGACCGGCGTTTATCGCCCAGTACAGCAACGGCATGAACTACCTGATGTACGCCTTTATGCAGTCGATTCAGTTCGTGGCCGGAGTCTTTGTGCTCTACAGCGGCGTTCGTCTATTGCTGAACGAGCTGGTGCCTGCCTTCCGTGGTATCGCCATGCGCGTCGTGCCGGATGCCAAACCGGCGCTGGACTGCCCGGTGATGTTTCCCTATGCCCCGAACGCGGTGATTGTTGGCTTTCTCGCCACCACGCTCGGCTCAATTGTCGGCATGCTCGTCTTCCCGATGTTTGGTCTGGCGATGATCCTGCCTGGCCTGCTGACCAACTTCTTTGCCGGTGGCACCGCCGGGGTATTTGGTAATGCCATGGGCGGACGGCGCGGCGCGATGATCGGCGGCTTCGTCCACGGCCTCTTTATCACCATTCTGCCCGCCATCCTGGTGCCGATGCTGGAGAGCTATGGCTTCACCGGTGTGACCTTCAGTGACTCAGATGTCATCAGTACCGGCCTGGTGCTCGGCCACGCCTTCCAGAATAACTGGCTGTTCGTTGCTCTGTTTATTGCCTTTGTTACCGCGCTTGCCTGGTTTGTTAATGGCAAATCCACAAAACCTCAAGAGGAAAAAATCCATGAAACTTTATAACTTCGCCGATCTGTTACAGCTGGCTAAACAGCGCGACTTTAAAGCGGTGGGTTCTTTTAATCTTCACTGCCTGGAGATGCTGCCCGCCTATTTTAAAGCGGCAGAGAAAACCAATAGTCCGTTAATGATTCAGATCTCCACCGGCACGGCGAAATATCTCGGCCATAAATTACTGGTCGATGCCATTAAATCGCTGTCAGAGAGCAAAAATGTCCCGACCTGTCTGCATCTCGATCATTGTTCCGATTTAGCGGCGATTCAGACCGCGATTGATGCCGGATTCAGTTCCGTGATGTATGACGGGTCCCATCTGTCAATTGAGGAGAATATTGCCAATACCCGCCGGGTGATTGATATGGCGCGTCCGCACAATGTTTCGGTAGAAGCGGAGCTGGGCGCGATTGGCGGCTCGGAAGATGGTAAATGTGTGGAGATGGAGGCGATTGCGTTTACGCCGGTGGAAGATGCGCGCCGCTTTGTCGAAGAGACCGGCGTCGATATGCTGGCGATCTCCATCGGCACCGTGCATGGACTTTACACCGGCAAAGCGCATATTCAGCATCAGCGGCTGGCAGATATCACGGCGGCAACCCACACGCCACTGGTGCTGCACGGCGGCACCGGCGTCAGCGATGAAGATATGCGGCTGGCGGTCAGCAGCGGTATTGAGAAGGTCAATGTCGGCACCGAAATGAATGTTCAGTGGGTGGCGCAGTGCAAATCGACCTTTGAAAAAGGCAAGGTCAATGACAGCGTGCGTAATTTCCTGGTGCCGGCCAATGATGCGGTAACCAGTGTGCTGGTAGAGAAGATGCAATTATTCCGGTAATCGCCCGTTTCGCCATCACCGGCTTATTGCGTCAAACCTTTTATAATTACCTATTAATCTGAGCCACCCCGACATGCTACGGGGCAGGAGAGCCTATGTTTGGATTCTTAAAAAAGTCTCCGGCTGTGGAACAACCCAGCGAGCAGCAGCAGGATCATCTGGCGGAATTAAGTCGCGAGAAAATAACGCAACTGGAGCAGCAGCTGGCTATTAATCCGCGTGATGGCGAAACGCAAAAACAATTAATGCTGGAATATAACCGGGCATTAAGCTTATTTGCGAAAAGCCGTCGCTATCGCAATGAAATTGATGCGCTGTTTGTCAAAATCGATGAATTACGCAATGTGGTTCGCCAGTCGATTTAAGGAGAGCTGATGACGATTAAGCAGTTATTGCAAGAGGCAAACGCTATTCAGATTGGTATCGACGCCACGGACTGGCGCCAGGTTATCGCGCTGGCTGCCGAACCCCTGGTCAGTGGCGGCTATCTCGATGCTTCTTATCCTGATGCGGTCATTGCCAATACGCTGGCCCATGGCGCTTACTACGTGTTTGAGGAGGGGATCGCCATTCCCCATGCGCGACCGGACGCGGGGGTGATCCGCGACTGTTTCAGTATGATTCTGTTGAATGAACCGATCTCGTTCGAGGGCAGTGATAAAGCGGACATTGTGATTATGTTTGGCGCGCGTGACAGCAATGCGCATATAGAAGAGGGGATCCGCGCGATTGTGTCGCTGCTGGAGGATGAGGAGACGCTGGTCCGGTTACGTCAGGCCAGCAGTGTCGCGGAGGTCATCGATATCTTATGACGCAAAACATCCCCCCCAAACGCGTGGTGCTGGTTAACGGTATTCCGGCATCGGGTAAAAGCACCCTGACGCGCGTGCTGTCACAACACTTTGGCTGGCCGGTGCTGACGCTCGACTGCCTGAAAGAGCCGTTTATGCACGCTTTTGCGCCGGTCGATCGCCAGCGTAACCGGCAACTGGGCTGCGCGGCCTATCAGGCGATCTGGAACATCGTCGCGCAGGCTCCCGCCAGTCAGATCTGGCTGATCGACGCCTGGTTTGGGTTCCAGCCCCGTACGCTGCTGGAGCAGGGACTGAAACAGGCGGGCGTCGAAGAGGTGCTGGAGCTGTGGCTGAAGATTGAGCCGGAGGTGGCGGTGGCGCGCTATCAGGCGCGGCTGTCGCAGCGGCTGCCGGGCCATCCAGGGGCTGAGTATCTGCCGGAACTGCGCCAGCTGGCACAACAGGCCACTCCGATGGCGCTGGGCCCGGTGTATGAGGTTGATGCCTGCGTTCAGGATCACGCTGCCGTCATTCACTGGCTGCAGCAGCAACTGACCAGAACCCGCTACACTTCAGTTCATCATCAGAGGAGTGAGGAGTTGCAGGATGTCGTCGCCCCCTTATCTGCAAACCGGTGAAAGCGCCGTGCTCTATGACGGTGTCTGTAAGTTGTGCAACGGCTGGGTTCAGTTCCTGCTGCGTCACCATCTGGCGCGGCAGGTCCGTTTTGCCTCGGTGCAGAGCGAGCAGGGCAAAGCGCTGCTGCGCTGGGCCGGACTGCCGGAAGAGAACATCAGCACCATTGTCTACATTGCCGATAACCAGCACTGGCTGCGGGCGCAGGCGGTGTTCCGCGTGATGCAGCACCTGCCGGCCCCGTGGCGCGGGCTGGCGGTGCTGCGCCACTTTCCCGACGCGATCAGTAACTTTGCTTATGACCGCATCGCGTTAAACCGCTATAAGCTGTTTGGGCGTTACAGCGCCCAGCACGCTATCCAACCCGATTATCCTGGTCGATTTCTGCATGAGGTGGAGCAGACGGTCACGGAAGGGTAAATACCGTCCGGCAACGGCTGTCGTCGCTCTGCCATTCCTCCGCGATATCACTTAATGGACGCGACCGGAAAGGAATGGTAAAACCGTGCGGTCCGGCGGCCTGCAGCATTTCCCCTATTGAGGCGATCAGTTCACGGTCTGGCACACTGCCCAGCCCGCTTCCCATCAGTGTTAGCCCGGATGAGCGCAGCAGCTTACTGTGCAGGGAAATCTCCTGCCCGCTCAGCGAACCAATCTGCACAAAGCGCACGATTTTTTCGCCACCCCGAACCGCCGCAGTCATGATTGCCAGTGCGCTCTCACCCCACAGATAATCCAGTACTACATCAACGCCCTCTGCCATCAGGGCGGGGAGTTCGGTGGGCAGCGCATCCAGCGTCAGAGTGATATCAGCACCCTCATTGTGCAACTGCTGCAGCGTTTCTCTGTTACGGCCGGTGGCAATGATTTTGCCTGCACCCAGCGCGCGGGCAATGCGGATCGCCAGGCGACCCGAAGTGCCGGTCGCGCCATTGATCAGCACGGTCTCGCCGGGGCGAAGTGCGGCCCGACGGGTCAGCGCTGTCCAGGAGGACATGCCCGGATTCGCGAGAGCTGCTGCCAGCACCGGATCAAGGCCAGAAGGCAGTGGGATGATGTGTTCTCTACTGACCACCGTCCGCTCGGCCATACTGCCCGAGGCGGAGTCAAAAGCCAGAAAGTAGACAGCCTCGCCGTTGTCGAGGTAGCCCGTTCCGTCAATGCCCGGAATAAACGGGAATTGCGAAACGGCGCTGTAGTGGTTGCCCGCCGCCCGGGCTTTCGCCAGCTGGCTGAGTGCTGCGGCTCTGACGGTGATCCGCTGCTGATGCTCACCGGCCTGGGGTTCCGGTCTGTCACCGTAGTGAGGTTTTGCGCCTGCCTGATCGATTATCGCTGCTTTCATGGTTGGTCTGCCTTCTGTCTGGGAGTTATTAGGTGTAAAGTACACACATTATTCCTGCCTCAGGATGGCGTCAATGAAAAGTGTGCAAAATACACATAAATACGATGCGCTGCATAATTGTCTGCTGACGATTGCAGGCGCGCTTAACCGCCCCCAGCGCGATATGGCGATGATTAAAGCGGCGGGTATTGAACTGGATCGGGCGCTGTTTCCGCTGCTGGTTCAGGTCAGCCGGTTCGGGCCGATCGGCGTAGGCGAACTGGCCGATCGGGTGGGGCGTGACTACAGCACGGTCAGCCGTCAGGTGGCGAAACTGGAGGAAACCGGGCTGGTCGTGCGGCAGAAAAATCAGCAGGACAAAAGGATTAACGAGGCAGCCATTACCGCAGATGGCCGGGCGATGACCGATAAAATCGATGCGCAGCGCGTGCAGGTCTATCAGCGTGTTTTCCGGCACTGGCCGGACAGCGATCGCGAGGCGCTGGAGCAACTGCTCAGCAGATTTGTTACCGATTTTACCCTTACGGAAGGTGACGAAAATGATGACAAGCATGATGCGGTTTAAGGGAAGAGGGATTTATGCCGGTTAATTTCGATCTCAACGATCTCTATGCGTTTCGCGCGCTGGTGGAGTTTGGCAATTTTCGCCTGGCGGCAGAATCGATCTGCCTCTCACAGTCGGCGCTGAGCCGCAGGATAGATAAGCTGGAAACCTCGCTGGGGATCAAACTGTTTGAGCGTACCACGCGCCGCGTCACGCTGACCCTGAAGGGGCATGCGTTTGCTCAGCGCTCGGATAAGTTGCTGGCTGATTTTGAGGAGGTCATGGCCGATCTCAGTGAGGTGAGCTTAGCCCGCACGGGACTGATTACCGTAGCCTGCGTGCCGTCAGCCGCCTACTACTTTATGCCCAACATCATCCGGCTATTTCAGGCGCGCTATCCCCGCGTACGAGTCAAACTGATCGACAGCAGTGCGGCTAACGTTTATGACGCGGTGATTGGCGGTCAGGCCGACTTTGGCATCAGTTTTTCCAGCCGCTCGCAGCCGGATGTGCATTTCCAGCCGCTGATGGATGATCCCTATGTGGCGGCCTGTCGGCGTGACCATCCTGTAGCTGGCAAAAAGAGTCTGAGCTGGCAGGCGTTTTACCAGTATGAGTGGGTCGGGCTGGATAAAACCTCCGGCAATCGCAACCTGCTGGATCAGGCGCTGCAGGCGATCATGCCGGAGAAACCCTGTATCTGTGAAACCCGGCACGTCACCACCATGCTGGGGATGGTTGAGGCGGGGCTCGGCATTGCTGCCGTCCCCGCCATGTCGATGCCTGGCTACGATCATGCCCTGCTGATGGCGGTTCCATTGACCGATCCGCAGGTGAAACGCACCGTGGGTCTGCTACGTAAAAATGGCCGGACGCTGTCGCACATTGCGGGCGAACTGGAGAACCTGATTATTGAACAGTATCAGCGTCTCTGACCGGTTTTGACGCTTTCACGGTGTGCAGTCCGCTGGCGTGCACCGCCTGTTGTGCTTCAGAAGAGGCGAGCCAGCGCAGCAGCTTAGCCGCCTCATCCGGCTGCGCTGACTTGCGCACCACGGCACCGGCGAAGCGGGTGGTGTATTGCAGCTTGTCCGGCAGTTCGCCAATAAAAGTGACGCCTGGCACCGGCAGCAGCTCACTGACCTGCTGAAAGCCGATAGCGTATTTACCGGCCGCGACCTCTGAGGCCACCGGGATGCGCTCAACCTTCACCGCTTTCCCCTTAACCTGATCTTCAATGCCCAGGCGGCTGAACAGCTGGCTGCTGACATACTTACCGCTGGCGCTGTCAGAGTAGGCGATGGAGCTGGCGTTCAGCAGAGCAGTACGCAGCGCGCTTTCGCTGCCGATCTTAACCGGCGTGGCACCCTGTTTGATCACCGCGCCGATGCGGGAGTCCGCCAGCTCAACCCGTGAACCCGACAGCGTCTCGCCCTGTTTTTGCAGATCGCTTAGCGCATCGCCGACCATAATCACCACATCGGCCGGTTCACCGCGCGCCAGTCGTGCCGGAATCGCCTGCGGGGTTTTGCCCATAGACGGACCGGCGACGGTGTTGATAGTGATCCCTTCACGCTGGGCGAAGCGGGGCGAGAGCGTATCCCACGCTGCTTTAAACCCGCCGGAAATCATCACCGTCAGCTCTTTTGCCTGCGCCGTGGCGCTGCCCGCCACGCTGAACAGCAGAGCAGCGTACAGCGACATCGTTTTCAGTTTCATTTTACGTTCCTCAGCTAGCGGTTTCATGGGCAGGTGATACGGCACTGCGTGTACGACGATAGAGGTAAAGTGTTGCCCCCAGGGCGCAGACTGCGGCAAAACTCATCCAGTAGCCTGGCGAGGCTTTATCGCCGGTCATCTCAATCAGGCCGGTTGACATCACCGGCGTAAACCCGCCAAACAGCGCAGTTGCCAGGCTATAGGCCAGCGAGAAGCCCGCCACGCGCACTTCCGCTGGCATGATTTCGGTCAGCGCCGGGATCATCGCGCCGTTGTAGAGACCATAGATCATTGAAAGCCACAGCAGCACGCCCAGCATCATCGAGAAGCCCGGTGCGGCGGCCAGCATGCTCAGAGCCGGATAGGTGGTGACTATTGCCAGCAGGGTCATGGCGACCAGCACAGGCTTGCGACCAAAGCGGTCGGAGATCGCACCGCCAATCGGCAGCCAGATAAAGTTCGATACCGCCACCAGCAACGTCACCAGCAGGCTGTCAGAGGCGCTGAGCAGCAGCACTTTCTTGCCAAAGGTCGGCGCGTAAACCGTAATCAGGTAAAACGCTGTCGTGGTCATTGCTACCATCAGCATCCCGGCAATCACCACCTGCCAGTTGGCGAGCAGGATGCGGAACACCTGCTTCACATCGGGATGGCTGCGACGGTTGTTGAACTCCTGGGTCTCTTCCAGCTTGCGACGCAGCAAGAAAATAAACGGCACAATCAGGCAGCCAAACAGGAACGGAATGCGCCAGCCCCATTCACGGATGGCGCTCTCTTCCAGCACCGCGTTGAGGATAAAGCCCATCGCCGCCGCCACCATAATCGCGACCTGCTGACTGCCCGACTGCCAGCTGGTGTAAAAGCCCTTGCGGCCTGGTGTGGCGATCTCTGCCAGATAGACCGACACGCCGCCCAGCTCTGCACCGGCGGAGAAGCCCTGCAGCAACCGACCGATCAGCACCAGCAGCGGCGCCCACAGGCCAATACTCTGGTAAGAGGGGATCAGTACGATCATAAAGGTGCCTGCCGCCATGATGGAGAGCGTGACGATCAGCCCTTTACGACGACCGACCTTATCGATGTACGCGCCCAGCACTACCGCGCCAATCGGGCGCATCAGGAACCCTGCGCCAAATACGGCAAAGGTCATCATCAGTGAGGCGAACTCACTGCTGGCCGGGAAAAAGGTATGGGCGATGTAGGTGGCATAGAAACCGAACAGGAAGAAGTCGAACTGTTCGAGAAAGTTGCCTGAGGTAACACGGAATATTGCGCCAATCCTGGCGCGGTGAGTCATGGGTGAGGTTGTCTGCATCAGTAACTCCAGTAAGGTTTGACGCTTTTTGCCGCGCCTGTCACTGAAGAGTGGATCAGCGCCCGGCGCTAAATAAGTGCAAAAAGGGCATCGATTAATGTGCCAGCCGCATGATTGCCAGGCGTTATCACTTAAAGTGTTTCGCATTCAACAGGTTAAATGGCGGGATGGTTTTTTTGTGCCTGTTAGTGAGTCTGAGAGGAGTTTGCGGAAATGTGACAGATTTCATAAGCGTGTTGCAGGCGAATAGAGGGAATCTGGCTTGTCTGAGGCCATCAGCGCAGAGTCTGGCGGCAAAAAAAAGGTTCAGAACGCAGGCAGCAAGGCGTCAGGGAAAGGTTATGCCAAAAATCTGATGTAAATGTCGGACGCCCGCTACGGTAAAAACCACTTCACGGTAGCCAGGCTGCCGGGTTAGCCAGCCTTGCGTTTCAAAGGCACTCAGCAGCGCTGCACCCGCGTAGCCGCCGAGATGGAACCGGCGCTCACTCCAGTCGAGACAGCCACAGCAGGCTCTGCGGCGTCCGGGCTGTGACAGATCAATCTGCAACGCCGCAAACTGCTGCAGACCCAACAGGGTGACAGCGCTGCCTTCCGGCGTGATCCAGCCCTGTTGCGCCATTGCGGCATAGATCTGCACCGCAATCTCACCGGCCAGATGGTCGTAACAGGTGCGGGCGGAGCGAAGTGATGTCGGGGTGGTGCTCGCCGGCGCGGCAATCCGTCGCCACGACACGCCCATCATGTTCTCAATCAGCGCAGCGATGTCACTGCCGGTCAGTCGGTAATAACGGTGACGCCCCTGCGCCACGCAGACGATCAAGCCACTGGTGATCAACCGGTTCAGATGGGCGCTGGCGGTTGAGGGCGCCACGTCGGTGACGGCACTGAGTTCGGTGGCGGTCCAGGCGCGTCCATCCATCAGCGCGGACAGCATCTTCACCCGTGACGGATCGGCCATTGCGGCGGCGACGCCCACAATCGCATTCTCAAGTGCTTCGCTATCGTCAGGTGCGTTATGCGGTTGTGGAGTTGCCATCAGATTACAGTGCCCATTCTGTGGTCAGCCCGGCGGCTGATCGATTGTTATCGGTAATCAGGATCAGCTGGTTAGCGTGATCGCTGTATTGCACCAGGATGTTGATTCCGGCATCGGCAAGGCGTGCAGTGATCGCCCCCAGCTCGCCGGGACGCTGTTGCGGTAACCTGCGAATAAGCGGGACGTTAACTGCCTCGACGGCGATACCTTCTGCTTCAAGCACGGCCCGCGCCCGTTCGCCTTCCTCAACCAGAAAATGAGCGTGGCTTTGCTCACCAAAGGAGAACAGGCCGCCGCCTTCCAGTCCAATCCCATGACGGCCCAGCAGCGTGGTGAGCCGGGAAAGTGTGCCTGGACTATTTTGCAGGATGACATGAATATCGAACATGTTAATTTACTCCCTGTTGTGAGGCATATTCTCTGATCAGCGTGACGATGCGAAGACGGTAACCGGCAAAAAGGGTCTCGCGGCCTTCACGCTGTGCGGACTGGTGACAGAGGTTGCGCTTCCAGGCCAGCACCGATTCTTCATCGCGCCACCAGGAGAGCGAGAGAATTTTTTTCTCATCGGTCAGGCTTTGAAAGCGCTCAAGAGAGATAAACCCGCTGTTTTGCATCAGCAGCGGTTTAAGGTCGGCAGCCAGTTGCAGGTAACGCATCTGGTGTTCGGGTCGGGCTTCGGCTTCAAATAGTACGGCAATCATCGCTATCCTCCTTTGGGTGATAGCGCAAAAATAGCGGGCGGGGCGGGTTGATGCTTCGGCCGGTAACGAAATATGGCTGCAGGGGCGACCTCCAGCCGGTGCAATCTTGTAATGGAGCAGATGATATGTTCAGCGGACTCAGTGCGTTCCCCCTTACTCCCTTTGCGGCAGGCAAGCCCGATGAAGCGGCTTTTTTGCGGCTGCTGCGCAGGCTGACTGATGCAAAAGTCGATTCACTTGGCGTGCTGGGGTCCACCGGCAGCTACGCCTATCTCACCCGCGCGCAGCGCAGGCGTATCGCAGAACTGGCGGTGGAACATGCAGAGTCGATTCCGGTGATGATCTGCATTGGTGCGGTGGGCACTGACGAGGTGCTGGCGCTGGCGGAGGACGCGCAACAGGCGGGCGCGGCCGCCTTACTGCTGCCGCCGCTGGGTTATCAGACGTTGAATGAAGATGAGGTGTTCACGCTTTTCGAGACCGTGACGCGACACGCCTCGGTGCCAGTCTGTATCTATGACAATCCCGGCACCACCCATTTTACGTTTTCCGATGCGCTGCTGAGCCGGATCGCCGCACTTTCCGGTGTCGGGTCAGTGAAAATTCCTGGTGTACCGGCGGAGCAATCTGCGGCTAACGATCGCCTCGCTCAGCTGCGCGGCACGCTGCCAGATTCCGTATCGATTGGCGTCAGTGGCGATGCCTCAGCCGCCAACGGGCTGATTGCGGGCTGTGATGGCTGGTATTCGGTGTGCGGCGGACTGTTTCCGCGCGTTGCAAAAGCGATGACCGAAGCGGCGGCCGCAGGCGACCATCAGAGCGTCAGGGCGCAGTCCGATCGCCTGCAGCCGTTATGGGCGCTGTTCCGCCAGCATGGCGGCAGTTTCCGGGTGATCAGCGCCGCGGCGGGGCTGCTGGGACTGACCGAACGCGACTCCCTGCCGCGCCCGCTGCTGCCACTCTCCGCGGCGGACTGCCAGCAGATTGCTGACGTGCTCGCGGCACTCGACCTCTCTTAAGATCCCACGCCAGAAGGCATTAACCGTGGCGCACCAGGTTAAAGCCTTCTTCCTCCTGCGGCGCTTCGAAATAGCGGGTAATCAGCGCGAACTGATCGTCCGTTGCGGCAAAGGCGTGTTCGCCGTCCTGATTTCGGGCGTGCAGGCGCGATTTACACAGCGCATCCGGTACGTCCAGATAATGCAGGCGATGGTCGGCAGAGGATGCCTTAATCACCGACATCATCCAGTCGCGATTCGCCCGGGTGTTGGCAGGAAAATCGAGCACCACCGACACGCCTGCGTTAAGCAGCGCGACCAGATGAGGCGTCATCGCCTTTCTGAGTTTTGCCGCATAGCGCACGTAATCGGCCACCGACTGCATCTCGTCCTTATAGAGCGCGGCGAGCCACTGATCCTCGCTGATCACCACGCAATCGGGGGCGGCGCTCAGCTCAGCCGCCAGCGTCGATTTCCCGGAGGCAATTTTTCCACACAGCAGATGCAGCGTGGCGGGGGCAAAGGTCATGGTCATATCACTCCTGTGTCAGCCTGATAGTGAACCGCGCGCATTACGCGAAAGGAAGGTAAAGCAGGTCTCGCCGAAGCGGGATTCAGGCTAACAAAACAGGGGAGAGATAAGCAATGAGAGGCATAAAGTTGCTGGTGAGTAAAACCCGGATTTACCGCGCGTAACAGCCTTCGCTGCTGCGGGCGTTACTGCATTCAGCAAAAACCGCGGCTTTCGCTGGGCACGTTGACACGCCTGAACGGGGAAGTGCGGTCAGGCGTTGAGTGCAATATCAGATACGCTTTCAGAAAGGGGTGAATCGGCGCTGAACAGCTGGCAACTGACTTCATTTTTGTGCCATCAGCAACGTCAGCAGTTCGCGGCAGCATGCCTCTTCTTCTGCACTGTCTGCGGATGCCAGGTGGCGCAGCAGTTCCATACAGCTTTTTTCCTTGCCCGCTTCCAGTAACTCTTCGATCAGAAAGTTGAGTTTGTCCTGTTCAGACACGGCAAAGGATGAACTAAACTCATTTTTGATCGGGCCACTGTGATTCACCGGCAACGTGAGGGTGTTTTGCATTGGCATAGTATTGTCCTGTTTCGGGTTAAAAAATGTTCGGCGATTGCTATTAAACTTATACAACGATCCGGAATTTGTACAGAAATCTGCCCGATTGATTTTCAGGACGAAGCTAAGCGCAGCGCGGTTGCGGCGTAAATGTCAGCTAATCATTAAGTTAGCGGGAGAAGGAATTTCAGAAAAATTCTGCGGGCCTGAAGCAGGATGCGGAGACGGGAAAAACCAGGTCAGTCCTGCGTCAGGTCAGCAGGCGGCCCACCGGGCCGCCTGCACTATTTAGCGGTCAGGAAATCTTCGCGCTGCGGTGTAAACGTATCCAGTAACGTGCCCGCCTCAAGACAGACACAGCCATGAACCACATTGGGCGCTTTGTAGAGCGTATCTCCTGCGCCCACCTCACGCGTTTCACCATTGATGGTGAAGGCAAAACGTCCGCTCAGCACATAGGTCAGCTGCTCGTGGGGATGGTGATGCAGCGGGCCGACAGCCTCTTTCTCAAAAATCACTTCTACCGCCATCATAGTGCCGCCGTATGCCAGCACGCGGCGGGTCACGCCGTTGCCCAGATCTTCCAGTGGTCGCTCTTTATGGTAGATAAACATCGCAATCCTCCTGCGGTTGCCCCTGCTGCGGTGACCGTTTTGTGATGGATCTCACAGCACTCGGGTGAATTAGTTTATGCACTTTAGTGGTTTTTCACTAAAATGAAACGGTGTTTCAATTAATTTATAAGGGTAGATCATGAAAATCGCGTTAATGATGGAAAACAGCCAGGCCGCTAAAAACGTTACCGTGCTGAAAGAACTGGAAGGCGTCGCACAGCCGCTGGGCCATCAGGTCTTCAACGTCGGTATGAGCGATGAGCAGGATCACCACCTGACCTATATTCACCTCGGCATTCAGGCCAGCGTGTTGCTCAACAGTCAGGCCGTGGATTTCGTGGTCGCGGGCTGCGGCACCGGGCAGGGTGCGCTGATGTCGCTTAACATTCATCCGGGCGTCGTCTGCGGCTACTGTATCGATCCGGCGGATGCCTACCTGTTTGCCCAGATCAACAACGGTAATGCTTTATCTCTGCCATTCGCCAAAGGCTTTGGCTGGGGCGCTGAACTTAACCTGCGCTTTATCTTTGAAAAAGCCTTCACCGGCGAGAAGGGCAATGGCTATCCGCCAGAGCGTAAAGAGCCGCAGGTGCGTAATGCCGGTCTGCTGAATCAGGTCAAAGCTGCCGTGATCAAAGAGAACTACCTCGACACGCTGCGCGCCATCGAACCTGAACTGGTGCGTACTGCCGTTAGTGGCCCACGCTTCCAGCAGTGTCTGTTTGAGCATGGCAAAAATCAGGAAATCGTCGCTTTTGTGCGTCAGCTGACCCACTAACGCATCCGGGGTCATAAGGCCGGTCTGACCGGCCTTTTTTTATTCTCTCTTTCCCGACATCAGCTGAACGTCAGCTCTGCTGCGCCAGCGCCGGATTGTAATGACGACTCGCCTCTACCAGCATCCGGGTGTAGGGTATCGCGGCGCGGTCGGCCACCAGCGTCGGCACATCCAGCGTCTCCAGCACCTTGCCCTGTTGCATAACCGCCACGCGATGGCAGAGGTGCGCCACCACGCCGAGATCGTGCGTCACCATCAGATAGGTCAGGTTCTCCTGCTGCTGCAGATCGCTGAGCAGATTGAGGATCTCCGCCTGCACCGAAACATCCAGTGCGGAGGTCGGCTCATCCAGCAGCAGCACGCGCGGCTCTAAAATCAGCGCACGGGCAATCGCCACGCGCTGACGCTGACCACCGGAAAGCTGGTGCGGATAACGCGTCTGCCAGGCGCGATTCAGCCCGACCTTATCCAGCATCGCCACGACGCGCTGCTGGCGCTGCCCGATACCCTGAATCTGTAATGGCTCTTCAAGGATATCGCCCAGCGTATGACGCGGATGCAGGGAGCCATAAGGGTCCTGAAACACCATCTGCACCTGACGGCAGCGCGCCCGATCGATGCGGTGCGCCAGCGGCTGGCCATCAATGGTCAGCTCTCCCTGCCAGTGATTAAACAGGCCCGCCAGACACTTCAGCACCGTGGTTTTGCCCGAGCCCGACTCACCGACCAGCCCGAAGATTTCACCCTGTTTAACCTGCAGGCTGACGTCGAACAGCACCTGATTACGGCGACCCTCTTCACCAAAACTCAGGTTGAGATTTTTCACCTCAATCATCGTAACTCCTTAGTCAGTTAGCCAGCTGGCGTGACGTTGTAACACTGGCAGACGCGTGCGCCGCCGATCAAGGTCGGGCAGTGCTGCCAGCAGTCCCTGGGTGTAGGGATGTTGCGCGCGGTCAAGTTCGCTGGCGGCCAGCGACTCCACCACGCGTCCGGCATACATCACCAGCACCCGATCGCAGAAGCTGCGCACCAGATTGATATCGTGACTGATAAAAATCAGTCCCAGACCGCGCGCTTTCACCAGATCATCCAGCAGCGCCAGCACCTGCAGGCGAACCGAGACATCCAGCGCAGAGGTGGGCTCATCGGCAATCACCAGTTCCGGCTCGGTGATCAGCATCATGGCGATCATGACGCGCTGCCCCTGGCCGCCGGAAATCTCATGGGGATAGAGCTGATATACCCGTTCAGGATCGCGGATCTGCACCTCCTCCAGCATCGCCAGCGCCCGCTGACGTGCCGCCGATTTCTGGCCGCGATGGTGACTGCGCCAGGCTTCGGCAATCTGTTCGCCCACCCGGATCACCGGATTCAGCGAATATTTCGGGTCCTGCATAATCATCGAGATGCGTTTGCCACGAATAGCGCGCATCTCTGCCGGGCTGGCGTGCAACAGGTCGATATCGCCAAACTGCATCCGGCTCGCCTCAATGCGCGCCTTAGCCGGATGCAGCTGCAGCAGGGCGCGACCCACGGTCGATTTACCGGAGCCGGACTCACCGACAATCGCCAGCTTCTCCTGACCGAGCTGAAAGGAGACGCCACGCACCGCCGGGGTTATCTGGCGTCCGTTAACAAAGTTCACGTGCAAATCGCGCACGTCGAGCAACGGCGAGGCGTTACTCACTGCGGGGATCGAGCAGGTCACGTAGGCCATCTCCTAAGAAGTTAAATGCCAGGCTATTAATCAGGATCGCCAGACCGGGAACGGTCACCACCCACCAGCACTCCAGCATGTAGGTGCGGCCACTGGCGATCATCGCGCCCCATTCCGGATCCGGCGGCTGCGCGCCCAGCCCGAGAAACCCCAGCCCGGCGGCGGTGAGGATAATGCCCGCCATATTCATGGTGATGCGGATAATCACCGACGGCAGGCAGAGGGGAATAATGTGCTTCCAGAGCACCCGCAGCGGCGACGCGCCCTGTAAGCGCACCGCCGAGATAAAGTCCGCCTGACGCAGCGACAGCGTTTCAGCGCGGGCCAGACGGGCAATGGGTGGCCAGGCGGTGAGCGTAATGGCGATCACCACATGCTCCAGACCCGGCCCCAGCGCGGCAACAAAGGCCAGCGCCAGTACCAGGCTCGGGAAGGAGATAAAGATATCGGTGACGCGCATCAGCACGCCGTCGACTTTGCCGCCAAAATAACCGGCGGTGACGCCCAGTAGCAGGCCCAGCGGCCCGACGGTGACCGATACCAGCAGCACGATGTAGAGCGTGATGCGTGCGCCCCACACCAGACGACTGAAGATATCCCGGCCAAACTCGTCGGTGCCGAACCAGTGGGCCGCGCCGGGAGGCGTCAGCGCATTGTTCAGATCCTGAACCAGCGGGTGATACGGCGCGATCCAGGGCGCGAACAGCGCCACGATGCAGAGCAGCAGCACTATGCCACCACCAATCGCGGTCAGGGGATTACAGGCCATGCGCCAGAGGAAATAGCCGCAGCGGGCAGCAAAACGCTGACAGCGCACCAGCCGCTCACGGGAATGACTCACAGACGCAGCGTCAAAAGAGATCGTCATACTTTGGTCCTCGGATCGAACACCTGATAGAGCAGGTCGGAGATCAGGTTAAGCAGCACAAAAATCAGGCCCACCACCAGCACACAGCCCATCACCGCATTCATATCGCCCAGCATCAGGCTGCCGGTGAGGTAGGAGCCAAAGCCGGGCCAGGAGAAGACGGTTTCAATCAGCACCGCGCCCTCCAGCAGCGAGCCATAGGCCAGCGCCACCACGGTCAGCAGCTGCACCAGGATATTGCGGAAGGCGTGCTGCCAGATCACCTGCCATTCGGTCAGGCCTTTGACCCGCGCGGTCAGAATGAACTCCTGCGACAGCTGCGCGAGCATAAAGCTGCGCGTCATGCGGCTGATATAGGCCATGGAGTGAAAGCCGAGCAGCGAGGCGGGCAGCACCAGATGATTCAGCGCATTCCAGAACACCTGACTGTTGCCCGCCAGCAGGGCGTCAATCAGCATAAAGCCGGTGCGACGTGGCACGATGCCATCCAGGCTGAAGTCCACCCGACCTGCGCCGCCGACCCAGCCGAGATGGGCATAGAACAGCAGCAGGCCAATCATGCCGACCCAGAAGATTGGGGTGGAGTAACCGGCCAGGCTGAGCATCCGCACCACATAGTCGATGACGCTGTTGCGACGCGCCGCCGCCAGCACACCCAGCGGCACGCCCAGTCCTGCGCCAATCACAATCGCCAGCGTGGCCAGCTCTACGGTTGCCGGAAAGACGCGCACAATGTCATGCACCACCGGCTGACCGGTGAGCAGCGCATGGCCGAGATCGCCATGCAGCAGCGCGTTAAGGTAGATGCCAAACTGCACCCACAGCGGTTTATCAAAGCCGAGCTGGTGATAAACCTGCTGATAGGTGGCCTGATCGGCATCGGGGCCGACAATCGCCAGCACCGGATCCAGCGGCATTACCCGGCCAATAAAAAAGGTCAGCAGCAGCAGGCCGAACAGGGTAATCACTACCTGCACCGCACGATGGCTGATGCGGCGGCACTGAGTTCGGGTCAGGGTCAGGATCATAGGGTGCCTCCCGCTTTGGCTTCAGGGGTTTTCCAGACATCGCGGAGGAAGGTGGTCGCTGAGGGATGCGGCTGATAAGCCTGCACCCGGTTGCTGACCACCACGGAGTCGAGCATTTGTGAAATCGGCATCAGTGCAGGCACCAGCTGGTCATAGCGCTGCTGGATGGCGTAATAGGCCTGCTGCTGGCGGGTTTTGTCGCGCTCTACCAGCGCCTGATCGATCATGCTGTTGAGCTGTGCGTCGTAGAAACCGGTGCGCCAGCCCTGGAAGTTGGTCAGCCGGGCGCTGTCAGCATTATTCGGGTTATAGACCAGCGCGCGCAGACTGGAGTGGGGATGTGGCTCCACGCCGCTGCCGCCGCGTCCGACCAGCAGACTGAACTGGCGGTCGCGCATCGCGCCATAGATCTGGTTACCGGTGCCGGTGATGATTTTTGCGCGGATCCCGCCCTGGAGCAGCGTCGACTGCACGGCGATGGCGATGTTCAGAAAGGGCTGATCGGCCAGCACCCGCAGCGTGGTGTCGAAGCCGTCCGGATAACCCGCTTCAGCCAGCAGTGCGCGGGCGCGCGGCACATCGAGCCGGTAACCGGGATCGGGCAGCGTGGCGGGCATGCCAGCCTGAATCGGGCGCTGATGCAGCTCGCCATAGCCGGTCATCAGGCTTTTATTGATGCCCTGATAATCGACCAGGTAGCGTACCGCCTCCCGCACTTTAATATTGTCGAAGTGCGGATCTTTCATGCTCATCGCCAGGTAGTAGATCGTTCCTTTTCTTACCGCATCAATGGTAAGGTCGGGGTCGTGCCGCAGGGCGCGCACGTCGGGGATCGCCATGTTACTGGCGATATCCAGATCGCCTTTCTCCATCATCAGCCGCAGGGTCTGCGACTCCTGCAGATGGCGGAACACCACCCGCGACATCTTCGCCTCGCCGCGCCAGTAATCAGCCGCACGACTCATGCGCAGCACATCTTTTGCCTGCCATACATCCAGCCGGAACGGGCCGGAGCCCGCTTCATGGGTGGTGAGCCAGCGGTTGCCCCAGTCGCCATCCACCTCATGCTGCTGCACGGTTTTGCTGTCCAGCACCACCATGCTGCCCAGCGCCGCCAGCGAGTAGATCACCAGTTGCGGATCGTTGGGCTTCGGAAGGGTGATCACCAGCGTGTGGTCGTCGGGCGCGGTAATCATCTGGTCTACATTGTCGCGGCTGAAGCCGTACGATTTCCACACCGACGCCTGCGCGAGGTTCAGATGCAGCACCCGCCGCATCGACCAGACCGCATCGGCGCTGGTGAGCGGATTGCCGGAGTGAAACCTGACGTTGTCGCGCAGGTGAAAAGTCAGGGTGCGGTTATCCGGACTGACTGACCAGCGTTCCGCCAGCGCCGGGCGCACCTCGGTGAGTTGCTGCGGGTTCAGCTCGACCAGTCCGTCATAGAGATTCACGACAATGCCGACCACTTCGTTGCCGGTCATAGCGGCCGGATCCAGGGTGAGCAGGTTATTCATATTCATGCCGACGATCAGCTGGTCATCCGGGGTCTTTGCCTGGATTGACGCGCTGCCCGTCAGCACCAGCAGCGTGATCAGCCACGCGCTACATCGTTGTGTCAGGGTCATAGGTAAAGTCCAGCAGGTCAGAGGTTTTCCCGTTTACGACTTTGCCTGCTGCTGACCACCGGGATGGCAGGCAGCAGGCGGGCGACGGGGTTATTATTGTTTGCCGTACTTCGGTAGTGCGATTTACCAGCGGTTCAGCGTGTGCGTCTCAATCCAGCTGAAGTTAATATCCTCACCCAGCCCGCTGCGGGTGGGCAGGGGGACAAATCCCTGATCGTCCATCGGGTCGATCAGGCTGTTGAGGTAGGCGGGCGGTGTTTCATAATCCAGGAAGGGATGCAGCAGGCCGCGCTCATACCAGCGGCAGTTACGGATCGCCCCGACCACCGCCAGGCTGGCCGCACCGTTACCGTGCACTTCGCAATCCATGCCAAAGGCTTCAGCCAGATTCGCCACTTTCAGGGTGGGCGAGATGCCGCCTACGCCGTTGGCACCGGCTCGCAGAATGTCGCAGGCTCCGGCACGCACCCAGTCGGCGCGGCTGTGATGTTTACCGCCCAGGCTCTCCGGACCAAGCACGTCGATAGAGAGGTTTTCGGCCAGCCAGGCGTAAGAGGCCATGCTCTCTTCCTCCATCGGCTCCTCGAACCAGGCGAAATTAAGCTTTTCCAGCGCCTTGCCGATGGTCAGCGCGTCACTGCGGCTGTACCAGTGGTAGCCATCCAGCATCAGCGCGATATCGGGGCCCACCGCTTCACGCACCGCCGCGCAGGCTTTGATATCCATCGCCGGGCTGGGGGCGAAGGAGACCGGCGGCATCCAGGTGTGCAGCTTGATCGCCTGATACCCGCGTGCCACCAGCTTTTCCGCGAACTGCGCATACTCATCCGGTGTTGATAATCCACCGCTCAGCTCGTCACCACACATGGTGCTGCCGTAAGCCGGGATCTTCTCGCGATAGCCGCCCAGCAGTTTGTGGACAGGCTGTTTCAGCTTCCGTCCAATCAGATCCCACAATGCCTGCTCCACAGCGGAGAGCGCCCGCTCGGTGAGCTGATGGGCGCTGCCGCGCTGCCAGTGCACCAGATCCTGCCAAAGACGCTCCCGGTCAAAGGCGTTCTGACCGATCAGCACTTTGCGGAAAAAGGCATTAACCACATGGGATCGCACCACTTCCGGCGGCGCAAAGGCGTAACCACAGTCGCCTTCCTCGCTGGTCAGGGTCAGTAGCGCCATCTGCGCATCATTTTCCGGGCCAGGGTGGGAGTGCCCGGCGCTGTCGGCGCAACGCTGGGTGGGATAGGTAAAAAGGGTGACATCAATGGCGCTGATCTTCACGGTTAAGCTCCTGTGGCAGTCTGTCCTGATGAATTATTAAAACGCTGTTTCATTTTCAATCTAGCCTTCACAATTCATTAACGCATTAGCCAAAACGATACGATTAATGGCTAATATGTGTGCAACTGCCCAGGGTGTTGTGAACATATTCACGAAAGCTGACCGTTTTGTGAGCAGCGACACGCTGCGCTTTTTCCTCTTAAGGGATCTCTTTGAGCGAAACTCCGCCAGTTAACCCCGCCGCAAAAAACATTTAACCGGATGACTTCCCCTGACCACTGTTTTAGGTGATAGTAACGCCGCTTTACATTAATAATTCTCATTATCATTTGTGCGGGTTTTTACAATGAAAAAATGGTTTTTAGCGCTGGGGCTGCTCACGCTGGCAGGGACGGCTTCGGCCAAATTGATTACCGATGTCGCAGGCCGTCAGGTCGAGGTGCCGCAGGAGGCAAAACGCATCATTCTGGGTGAGGGCCGTCAGATGTATCTGCTGGCGGCATTTGATACTGATGCCCCGTTTAAACGGGTGATTGGCTGGCGTGACGACTTCCCGAAAGCGGACTGGGACGGTTATCAGGCTTACGAAAAACGCTATCCGGAAATTAAAAAATTACCGACCTTTGGCGGGGCGAAAGATGGCACTTTCAACGTCGAGCAGGCGTTAACCCTGAAGCCCGATCTGGTGCTGATGAATCTGGAATCCAAAGCCGCCACCGATGAAGGCAAGCTGATTGAAAAACTGCAGGCAGTAGGCGTGCCGGTGGTGTTTATCGATTTCCGCGAAGCGCCGATGGTGAATGCTGAGAAAAGTATCCGCATCATGGGCGAACTGGTGAACAAACCGGCGCGTGCCCAGGAAATTGTCACCTTCCGCCAGCAGCAGATTGACCTTGTCACCTCGCGTCTGAAGAACTTTACCGGCTACCGCCCGAAAGTGATGATTGACCGCGCAGGCGGCTACAGCGACGAGTGCTGCATGTCGTTTGGCAATGAAAACTTTGGTCAGATGGTCGAGATTGCGGGCGGTCGTAACATCGCTAAAGATCTGATCCCTGGCACCTTCGGCACCGTTAACCCGGAACAGATTATCGCCAGCCAGCCTGATGTGGTGGTGGTGACCGGCGCTAACTGGAAGAATTACAATACCGTGGGCAAATGGGTCGGCGTCGGTCCGGGTGCCAATGTCACCGAGGCTACCGCGCGTCTTAAGGGGCTGATGATGCGCGATGCTTTTAAAACCCTGCCGGTGGCGCACAACGGCAATGTCCACGCCATCTGGCATCAGTTCTACGACAGCCCTTACCAGTTTGTGGCTATCCAGGCGCTGGCGAAATGGCTGCATCCCGATCTGTTTGCCGATCTGGATCCGGACGCCACCTTCCGCACGTTCCACGAGAAGTTCCTGCCGCTGCCTTATCAGCCAGGATACTGGGTCACTTTACCCGCTGATAAACCCTGACAGACCGGCGATGACAGGGACGTCATCCGCCTGATTTGCAATTCCTCCTGAATAAACCCTCTGTTTCTCTTCAGATTTACTAATCTTTTACAGGCGCGGAGTCAGTTGCTCTGAGCAGCGCGACGTCTGACGCGGTCCGCATTCACGTTAAAAATGGAGAGAAACATGCGCAATACCCTGGGAAGATCGGCCTTTGCCGTGACGCTGTACGCTCTGCTGGAGCCGGTGCCGCTGGGCTTTTTTGTCGCGGCCTGGCTGTTCGATATTCTCTATAGCCAGACCTTTGTGCTGTTCTGGACGGATGCCGCAGGCTGGCTGATTGCGCTGGGACTGATACTGGCGATTGTGCCGCGACTCATCGCGCTGGTTTATCTGTTCCGCGGCAGTGACAGTGCGGAAAAGAGTCATTTCTGGCTCTGGCTGGTGGCGATTGTGATCGCTATCGTCAATGCGTTTATTCACAGCCGTGATGCCGCCGCTGTCATCCCGCTGGGCGTGACGCTTTCGACGCTGGTGGTAGCGCTGCTGCTGCTGGCGAATGTGCAACTTGCGTTACGTCAGCGTAGCGCTTAAGGAGGAGCCACCATGAAGATACCGCATAAAACGTTGCTCGCGCTTACCCTGACAGCACTGCTGGCAGGCTGTGATGATGGTGCGCTGGTCGATCCGCAGAAGCAGATCGGACCGAATCCCGAACTGCCGCAGGCACAGAACTTCTTTATGCCGCCGATGCAGGTGCCGGAAGGCACGCCGTGGAAAGCGGGCGAAATGCCAAAAGTGGCTGACGGGCTGAAAATCGAAAAGATCGCTGACAATCTGCAGCATCCGCGTCAGGTTTATGTGCTGCCGAATAACGATGTGCTGGTGGCAGAATCCAACGGCCCGGCCAAACCCACTACCCGGCCTAAACAGCTTATTATGGGCATTGTGCAGAAAGCGTCAGGTAAGGGCGGCGCTGGCGGCAACCGGATTACGCTGCTGCGCAACGTTAATGGCAAATGGGAGCAGCACCGCTTTATTGAGAATCTGCACTCGCCGTTTGGTATGCAGCTGATTGGCAATACGCTTTACGTCGCGAATGCTGACAGCCTGGTGAAGTTCCCCTATCGCGAAGGGGAGACGGAGATCCGCACCGCGCCTGAAGAGGTGACGGAACTGCCGGGCGGGCCGATTAACCACCACTGGACCAAAGCGCTGTTGGCCAGCCCCGATGGCAGCAAGCTCTATGTGGGTGTCGGCTCCAACAGTAACGTCACCGAGAACGGCATTGGCGCAGAGTATCGCCGCGCCGCGGTGCTGGAAGTGGACGCGGCCAGCGGTGCCAGCCGGATCTACGCCAGCGGATTGCGCAATCCGACCGGCTTACAGTGGGAACCGCAGAGCGGAAAACTGTGGGCCATCGTCAACGAGCGTGATGAAATTGGCTCCGATCTGGTGCCAGACTACATGACCTCAGTGCAGGACAAAGGCTTCTATGGCTGGCCCTACAGCTACTTTGGTCAGCATGTGGATACCCGTGCCGAACCGCAGCGTCCCGATCTGGTTGAGAAGGCGATTAAGCCTGATTATGCCCTGAGTTCGCATGTCGCTCCGCTGGGGCTGCTGTTCTACGGCGCAGATAACATGCCGCAATACCAGGGCGGTGCGTTTATCAGTGAACATGGCAGCTGGAACCGTACGCCGCTGAATGGCTACAAAGTGGTGTGGGTGAAATTTGAAAACGGCAAGCCGGTGGGTCAGCCGCAGACGGTGGTCTCGGGCTTCCTGACGGACGACGAAAAGCAGGTGCGTGGATTACCGGTCGGTCTGGCCAGCGACAAACAGGGCGGTGTCCTGATTGCTGACGATGCGGGTAATACCGTGTGGCGAATCAGCGCCGCGAAGTAAGCATTGCGCTGCTTTTTTAAGCAGAAAGCAGGCATAAAAAAAGGATTTGGCATTTCGCCAAATCCTTTATTTTTTGTTCGCTACCCGGCTGGTAACCGCGCTGCGAACGAGGTGCTCAGCACTCTCCACAAACAAGATTGTAAAATGTGCGGCTAAGGATTTCAAGTTTCGCCAAAATGCTGTATGTTTATACAGGTGTTGAGTGTTGAGCATCGCCTCATTGTCGACTGGCCGCTCCCAGGGGCACGGTTTTAAAATCCCGGCAGGCATCAGGTGGTGCTGGCCTGTGGCTTTAACCATGAGTGCCGCTCAGCTCTCTCCACAAAGATGTGCTTAGGCGCCCGGCGGGTAGAGTCAAAGCCCTGGTTGCCGAACAGCGCGCTCCTGTAAAAGGAGAAGGAAAGTGATGGAACTGACTAAGCTGATTCTGGATCTTATCCGGGTCATCTTGCAGATCATCGTTGCCCTTATGCAACTGACCGGTCACGCAGGTTAACCGGAACTTGAAACAAGGCGGAGCTAACCACTCCGCCTTTTTTCTTTGTCAATTCTCTGTCATCGGAGGCGGGTAAGGTGGTGCGGCAAAGCACGCCGCCGGGGCGCTGCTTATCCAGACCGGGAGTTTTATGTCCATTGCCGCCGTTATGCCCGCCCGATTAGCGCACACCTGGATTGATGAGAGTGTGAAGATACGCGAAACCACTGTGGGTCAGCAGTGTGAGATCCTGGCGCACAGCACGCTGGAGTATAGCGAGCTGGGTGACTTCTCCTATGTCGGCGAACACTGCTGCCTGGCCGATACCCAGGTGGGGCGCTTCTGCGCCATTGCTAATCAGGTGCGCATTGGCGCGCCGAATCATCCAATGGACCGCGCCTCCCAGCATCGTTTTACCTACTGCCCGGAGTATTACCACCCCGACGCCCGACGCGATGAGGGGTTCTTTTCCGCCCGTCGCGCCGATCGGGTGATAATCGGTCACGATGTGTGGATAGGTCACGGCGTAATTGTGCTGCCTGGCGTCACCATTGGTGATGGTGCGGTGCTGGCTGCGGGTGCAGTCGTGACGAAAAACGTCGCGCCCTACAGCGTCGTGGGCGGGGTGCCGGCCAGGCCACTGCGGGTGCGCTTTACACCGGCTATCGCCGCCCGTCTCCAGCGCATTGCCTGGTGGAACTGGCCCCTGGAGAAACTGCTGGCGAATCTGCCCGATTTTCAGCACGGTGACATCGAAGCGTTCTGCCAGCGGCACGGTGCATAGCCACCCCACGGCGCCGTCAGCCGGTTTGTACGCCGAAATAGCGCACAACCCGCTGGCCATAGAGCCCGACGGCCAGTCCGGCGACGATCAGCAGCAGCGCGGCGATTTTCTGAGGTGAAACCGTTTCGCCATATATCGCCACTGAACCCAGGATGCCGAACACCGGTACCAGCAGCGATAGTGGCGCGACCGTTGAAACCGGATAGTGTTTCAGCAGCCAGTTCCACACCCAGTAGCCCAGCAGGGTATTGGGATAGACCTGAAACAGTATCGACAACACCGCCTTCACATCCAGCTGGGTGAACAGTGCGTGATAGCCCGCGCTGCCATTGACCAGCCCGTCCAGCAGGAAGAGTGGAATGGGTGCAAAGGCGCTCGACCAGACCAGAAAAGCAAAAACCTGCCGGGTGCCCGCTTTTTTATTGATGATATTGGCAATACTCCATGCGACCGCGCCTGCCAGCACCAGCAGCATGCCGGAAAACGTCACTGAGCCATCGGTAATGAAAAAAATGCTCAGCAGACCGGCGCAGGCCAGCGCACACCCGGCGATCTGATAGCGGCTGAGACGCTCTTTAAATACCCAGCCACCGAGCAGCAGCGTGAAGAAGGCGCTGAACTGCAGCAGCAGCGAGGCGATGCCCGCCGACAGTCCGGTTTTAATCCCCAGATTCACCAGACCCCACAGGCCAATCCCGAAGACCAGACCATAGCTGATCAGGTAGCGCCACGGCACGTCCGGTTTCTTAATAAAGAACAACGCTGGCAGGGCGCAGAGCGTAAAGCGGATACCTGCCAGGATAAACGGGTCGACCGCCTGCAGGCCGAGCTTGATAACTGAAAAGTTAACCCCCCAGATGGCGGTGATCATGACGGCGAGCAGCAGATGCGTTAATTTCATGAGTGACGAACTCCGGACCAGCAGAGAAAGGCAGAGGCACTGACCGCTGCACCGGCATAGCAGACAGCCTGCCATCCCCAGTGCGTATAAAGCTGAGTGGCGGCGATGGCCCCCAGCGCACTGCCCAGCGAGTAAAAGCACATATAGGCACCCACCAGACGACTTGCCGCCTCGGGTCGGGCGCCCACGATCAGGCTCTGATTAATCACATGTACCGTCTGGACGGCGAAATCGAGCAGGATCACCCCGAAAATCAGCAACAGTAACGAGGTGTGAAGCGCGGCTATCGGCAGCCAGGAGAAGGTCAGCAACGCCAGGGCTAAGCCAGTGGCACGCTGCCCCAGGCCCAGGTCAGCCCATGCACCTGCTCTGGAGGCCGCCAGCGCACCGGCAAGTCCGGCCAGGCCGAACATCCCGATCTGGGTGTGTGACAGTGACAGGCCGGTAAGTGGCAGTACCATCGAAGACCAGAGCATACTGAAGGCCGCAAAAATCAGCAGCGCCAGGATCCCGCGTCTGCGCAGCTGCGGTTCCGTGAGGAAGAGACGGAAAACAGACAATAAGAGGTGAGGATAAGATGTGCGCCGCGTCTGACCTGCTGTGGCGGGCAGCACTTTCGCCAGGATGAGCGAGATCAGGAGTAACAGGCAGGCAGCCGTCAGATAGACCGCCCGCCAGCCCGCCAGGTCAGCAATCATCCCGGAAACAAACCGCGCCAGCAGGATGCCGATCACGATGCCGCTGGTCACGCTGCCCACCACCTGTCCGCGCTGTTCTGGTGATGCCAGCATGGCGGCCCACGCCACCATTAGCTGCGTGACCACCGCCATTAATCCCACCAGCAGCATTGCGCAGAGCAGCGTCATCAGGTCTGGCGCAACCGCAGCAGTGATTAACGCCAGCACGGAAAGCAGCAACTGGGTAATCACCAGTTTTTTGCGGTTCACGCAGTCGCCCAGCGGCACCAGAAAGATCAGCCCGAGGGCGTAGCCGCTCTGCGTGGCCGTTACCACTGTGCCAATGGTGCCGGTGGAAACCTGCAGGCTGGCGGCGATCGACTCCAGCAGAGGCTGTGCCGAGTAAACATTGGCGACCGCCAGCGCAGAGGTGAGTGAGAACAAAAAGATCATCCGGGACGAGAGCACCGGGATCGCGGCTGGGGGCGAATCGGCTTCAGGATCACGCATCTTGCCAATCGTACAGGTCATGTTGCTTTCCTTTCTGGTTTTTATTTGAAACTGGATTGGCGATATCTTTAACCGGGCTGGTTTTTTTTTGCAACTTCTTTTCGGAGTGGCTAAACTGCCATCATGAGACAGGCAGCGTGAGAGAAGAGCATGGCTAAGCAGGAATCCCTGAGAACCAGCGAGTGTCCGGTCGCCAGAACCCTGGAGTCGATAGGTGAGCGCTGGTGCATGATGATCGTGCGTGAAGCCTTTGATGACGTCCGCAGATTCAGTGACTTCCAGCGGAATTTAAGGCTGGCGAAAAATATCCTGGCGTCACGCCTGAAGCAGCTGGTGGAGGTAGGGGTGTTTGAGATTGCGCCGGCCTCCGACGGTAGCGCCTACAGCGAATATGTCCTGACCGAAAGAGGCCGTTCGCTGTTTCCGGTTGTGGTCGCGATGCGCCAGTGGGGCGAGCGTTACCTTTTTGAGAAGGGCGAAACCCACTCCGTGCTGCTGGATAATGCGGAAGGAAAGCCGCTGCCGCGCCTGGAGGTTATCTCTTCACAGGGGCAAAAACTGGAACCGGCCGACTGTCATCGTCAGCGTGTGGTTGCTGAAGGGTAACCGTCAGGGTTTTTCCTCTTCCACACACTCTGAACCTGGCAGGCCTGACATCGCACGCGTTACCCGATCATCGCTGTCGCCTGTAGCGGTGATCGAACAAAATGCCTTACTCCCGTTTTACGCCCCGCCATAAGGGCGTTATCCCCGGAAACAGGTCCCCGCGCTTCCTCATCCTTTCCTGCCCCGCATCATGACAGGCCTGTCGATATCATCACATTTTCCAATGACCGGTTGCCTTGTAACTTCCCGATGCGCATGACAATATCGCTGCTTGTATAGACATGTACTCTCAACCCTGGATTGGGCAAATCACGCTTTCAGTCAACACGTCTCTCACTGTTCCAGCGAGGAATCTATGTCGGTCAAATCATCTGTATCAGATTATTCAGGCTCAGAAAAACAGGGCCTGTCAGAAACCCGCTCCATTGATTACATCCCGTTGGGTGAACGTCATGGTCATCCCTTTAACCAGTTCACGCTCTGGTTTGGTGGCAATCTGCAAATCACGGCTATTGTCACGGGTGCGCTGGCCGTGGTGCTGGGTGGAGACGTCGTGTGGTCTCTTATCGGCTTACTGGTGGGGCAGATTCTGGGTGCAGCGATCATGTCTTTGCATGCGATCCAGGGTCCGCGCCTGGGTTTACCGCAGATGATCACCAGCCGTATGCAGTTTGGCGTGTTTGGTGCTGTTATTCCTCTGGTGCTGGTGTGCATTATGTATGTGGGATTTTCAGCCAGCGGGACAGTATTAGCCGGGCAGGCGCTGGCTAAACTTATCCATGTCAGTCATTCAACCGGGATGATCCTGTTCAGCACCCTCATCGTGATCATTGCGGTGCTGGGCTATCGCGTGATTCATCAACTGGGCAAGCTGGCGAGCGTCATTGGCGTTTTAGCCTTTGCTTATCTGTTTATCACGCTGTTCTCTGCGCATGACTTATCAGCCGTGTGGCAGAATCAGCACTTTACCCCGGCAAATTTCCTGCTGGCGGTCTCCCTGTCTTCATCCTGGCAAATTGCCTTCTGTCCTTATGTCTCTGACTATTCACGCTATCTGTCAGCTGATGTCTCCGCAAAGAAACTCTTCAGTTCAGTCTTTTTTGGCACCGTACTTGGCACGCAGGCGTCAATGACGCTGGGGGTGATTGTCGCTGCCATTGCCGGAAGTGCGTTTGCAGGCAATGAGGTCGGTTACATCGTGAGCATGGGTAGCACGGCGACCATGGCCATGGTGATTTATTTCGCCATTTGCTTTGGAAAAATCACGTTTACCACGCTGAACGCCTACGGCAGTTTTATGTCACTGACCACCATTGTCTCTGGCTTCCGGCAGCAAACCACGCTGAGTCGGGGCGGGCGCATTCTGTTTGTGGTGCTTATGGTTACGCTGGCCTGCGTCATTGCTCTGCTCAGTGAACCGGCCTTTCTGAAATCCTTCACCCACTTCCTGCTGTTTCTGCTGGCTTTCTTTGTGCCGTGGAGCGCGATCAGCCTGACCGATTTCTATCTGATCACCAGGGGCAGGGTTGATGTCCCGGCACTGTCGCAGCCGGACGGGCGGTATGGACGCTGGAACCTGGCCGGTATTACCGTCTATTTTCTGGGCGTGCTGGTGCAACTGCCGTTTATCGATAATCCGCTGCACCATGGATCGCTGACCTGGATTTTTGCCGGTAATGATGTCTCGTGGATCATCGGCTGGTTTGCGACGGCACTGTTATGGCTGATCGCCAGCCGCTGGGATCGTCGGGGCATCCCCGAACAGTCAATTTATCCCGCCCAATAACAAGGTCAGGCCGCCTGAGCGGCAGCCTTTCAGGGAGTGTCACTCTTCGCGGGTGTGTGATCACCCGCGTGTCAGGAAATCCTCTTTTAAGATCAGGCGGCAGAAACGTCCGCTGCGCCGGTCTGCGCCTCGGCCACCAGCGGCTTCTCCGGTTGCAGCAGTGTCATTGCCAGCATACTGCCAAAGGCGATCAGCGCGGTGACGGTAAACATCGCGTTGTAGCCGTAATATTCCGCCAGCCAGCCGCAGAGCATCGGAGAGATAATCGCTGCCAGATTGGCTATCGCCAGCGTCATGCCACTGTAGGTGCCCACCGACGCTTTAGGGGTGACATCAATCACCACCGACCAGTAGACATTGTTTACCAGTGCATTCAGCGCATTGCCCAGGGTCATCAGTGCAATAATCCCCGCAGCCGACTGCACATAGGGGATCGCCATAAAGCAGCAGGCGGTGCCGCACAGCGTGACGGCGGCAAACAGATTGCGCGCCAGACGCAGATTACGGAAGCGAGCCAGCAGGGCATCGGCAATGCGACCGCCCAGCAGCACCGTGATACAGGCGCCGCTCCACGGGATCATCGCGACGTACCACAGTGAGTGCAGGTCGTAATGGAAATTATCCTGCAGATATTTCGGCATCCAGGTCACCAGGGTAAAGGTGATGTAGAGGAATGAGAAGTAGCCCAGCGCGTTGCAGACCAGGGTGCGGCTGGTAAAGAAGCGCCACCAGGGCAGTGGTATGCTGTCGCCCGCGCTGCGGCGCTGACCGGTCTGGATAAGCTGACGTTCTGCGGCATTGGTATGTGGACTTTTCTCCGGGCTGTCGCTGAAGGTGCGGGCAAACAGCGCCATCGCCAGCAGGGAGAAAACACCGAGCAGGATAAACATCATCCGCCAGTCATGGGTCAGCAGCAGCAGGCCCACCGCAATCGGGGCGGTCAGCAGCGCGCCAACCTGGGTCGAGAGCAGGCCGATGCCCAGCGCAAAGCCGCGCTCATTATCGGGTGCCCAGTGAGCAATCGCCTTGTTCATCAGCGCATAGGCCGGGCCTTCGGAAAAACCAAACATAATGCGAAGGGCAGCAAAGCCCATAATGGCGGATCCGCCAAACAGCGCCATGCCCAGTTCCCCCGCCCAGGCGGTGGCGATCTCCAGCAGCGACCAGAGTACGCCTGCCAGCAGCCAGACTTTTTTCGTGCCGATACGGTCGGCAAGAAAGCCGCCACACAGCGAACCAAACAGATAGCCAAAGCCAAAGTAGCCCAGCACTGCACCGAGCTGGACTTTGCTGAAGTGATACTCCGCCGCAATGGCGTTGGCCGCAAACGACAGGGCACCGCGATCGATATAGTTGATCAGGGCGATCAGGAACAGCAGTGAAAATATGGTGTAACGGTAACGGCTGGTTGTCATCTCACTTCTCCTGATTAAATGTCTCAGGAGAGCAGAAGCAAAATTGATGCCGGAAAGGGTATTTATCCGGCAAACCGCGGACAAGCACAGAATTCGGCCCCCTGAGCCCGCCCCGAATAGGCTTAACTGATCCCGCTAATAATTCGCCTGCGCTTCAATGCGGTGCAGCCGCTGCCTTTCGGTGGTGAGGCTCAGGCGGCGTTATGATGGTTGGGGCTGACGTGTGGCAGCGGGATAACTACGGCTTGCGTGACTGCTTCTGTATCAGCCGTCCCGGCCTGGGGTATTTCGCCAACGTGTAGTAAAATCTGCTGCTGATAAGTCGCATCTGCCACCGTAGTCTGTTCACTCAGCAGTACGCCAGCCTCATTGACGTTTTTTCCGTCCACTTTTATTTTACTGGTGGCATTAGCCAGCATCCACTCATATTCAATATCGACGTGGCCGCTATCAATACAGCGGATACCGTGCTGACTTAAATCATATGCCAGCACGGTTGCGGTCGGCCCTAATGAAATCAAGACCAGGTCAAAGTTGACGGCATTCTTTAAAACGGTATCAAACAGACGATCATAGACGGAAAAGGCATTACGGTTCAGCGTCGTAATACGTTTCACTTCGCTGGCTCCCTCCAGTAAATCATTGCCTAATCCCAGACGCGTTCCACTGCCTTCCACAATCAATACCCGGCGGCCCTGATAGAGCTGTTTAAACTTATCAAATATCGTCCGGGATAATTGCTTGCCTTTATAATCGTGATAGGGACGGGTCACCGAGGTATTTCCATACTGGTACTGTTTATTCAGCAGAGCCTCATAATATTTAAAATAAAATGATTTATGAAAGAACCAGAACAGGGCCGACCCGCTCCGCATATTACGGGTGGTACGAAAGGCATCCGGCAGACAGATCAG
Organism: Pantoea sp. EKM20T; assembly: GCF_011800485.1. Classification (NCBI taxonomy): domain Bacteria; kingdom Pseudomonadati; phylum Pseudomonadota; class Gammaproteobacteria; order Enterobacterales; family Erwiniaceae; genus Pantoea; species Pantoea sp. EKM20T. The sequence continues at coordinate 322,292 of NZ_JAALFW010000003.1, forward strand.
ACAGTTCGGATTGGCCCCTGAATCCTGCTGCAGCAAGGCTTTTAGCCGTGCAGAGAGATTCGGGTCAAATGGCTGAAAACCGATATTTTTATACCAGGTCATTTCCAGTTCACCGTCGCCATAACGGGCCAGGGATAATTGTGGGTTACGTAATAACAGATCGACAGTCTCTTCTATCGACATAACGGAATAACGCTTTACCCGTGCCTGCGCGGCAGGATAGCGAATGGCAGCATTAAGAAACTTAAAAGGGAAACGAAACTTGCGATAAATAGCGTGAAGTGCGGTCATAGTTAACCTGCCTGGTTCATTGCTGCCAGAAAAATCCCGCCTGCTGGCCGGATAAACGAATATAAGAGAGCTGATATATATCACAGATAAAATAAGCGTCATGCTACGGAATATCTGAAATCGTTTTCATCGGCAAAATCCCTTTGTTCATTAATCTATTTCCTGAGTGTTATTTTTCAGGAAAATAATGAAAAACGCGTTCAGGCTGGCACAATTAAATCATTTAAACAGCAGCGACACCGCACCAGCGTTGATGAAGCCGCCAATAATAACAGCAGGGCAGTAACATTCCCGATTTCAGCAATAAGAGTTATTTCAGAGCAGAGTTAATAAACCATTATGATTATTTGACTCTGAAAAACTTTCGTCGGGCACACTTTAGCTGGCGTTACAGAAGGGCGGCTTGTCTGTTAATTAATCGCCTTTGAACAAAAGGTGCGGTCGTTAGCAGCCTATGGTTAATTTTTTGTGATGGATATCCCGTAATCAGCCCTTCAGAAAGTAAAAAAAGCGGCCTGACCGCATTAACAGGTGACATTTATAATAAATATTTCTAATGATTAACGCTTATACACGTTTTTACATATTTCGTGCGTAAGTTAAAATCTCGTTGAATTTATGTTTCCAGCTTAACCTTTCAATTGCCGCTAATGACCCGAGGATGGATCATGATCAATAAAATAACCAGTATAATCATGGTGATATTTGCTATCGCCCTGATTTACATGGGAGGACAACTCCTGCTTGCAGGAGGCAGCGCGTTCTATGCGCTGATGGGCGTGGGCGTTCTGCTCAGCGCGATTCTGCTGTTCATGAACAAACGCAGTGCACTGACGCTTTATGCGTTGCTGATGTGGATCACTCTGTTCTGGACTATCTGGGAAGTGGGCTTCGACAAATGGCAGTGGATCCCGCGCGGCGACCTGTTTGGCGTGCTGGGTCTCTGGCTGGCGCTGCCGTGGGTGGTGCGTCCGCTCTATCAGGGGCAGCGTCGTTTCCATCCTTTCCTCGGGGGTTCCGTCGTCTTGATGGTGCTGCTGGTCATCGGTCTCTGCTTCTACGATCCGCTGCCGCAGCAGGGCGCCATTAATACGCCGCGCAACGCCTCTGCGACCGGCGGTGCCGCTGAAGAGTGGAGCGCCTATGGCGGAACCACAGATGGCCAGCGCTTTTCGGCGCTGAAGCAGATCACTAAAGATAACGTGAAAGATCTTGAAGTGGCCTGGACCTATCACACCGGCGACCTGCGTCAGGGTGATGATGCGACCGAATACACCTTTGAAGCGACACCGCTGAAAGCCAACGGCATGCTCTACTTCTGTACGCCGCACAACGAAGTCCATGCTCTTGACCCGGAAACCGGTGCGGTGAAGTGGAAAACGACGCCGGATAAAAACCGCTCTTATCTGCAGCAGCACCAGACCTGTCGTGGCGTGAGCTTCTTCGATGCCGGTCAGCAGGCGCAGGCGCAGACGGGCGCATCGCCGGCCATCTGCCGCAAGCGTGTCTTCAATGCCACCACCGATGCCCGCCTGCTGGCGCTGGATGCCGATACCGGTAAAGCCTGTGCTGACTTTGGTGACAACGGTGTGGTGAATCTGCGCGCCAACATGGGCGAGGTGCGTCCGCACGCGCTGATGCAGACTGCCGCGCCACTGGTGGCGGGCAACCTGGTGATTGTCGGCGGTTCGGTGATGGATAACGGCTTCAACAGCGGTAACCCATCAGGTGTGATCCGTGCCTATGATGCCGTCAGCGGTCGTCTGGTGTGGAACTTCGATCCGGCTAACCCGGATAACACCGCACCGGTCGCTGAAGGGGCAACCTATCCGCAGGATACCCCGGTCGCCTGGGCCACCCTGAGCGCCGATCTGAAAAACGGCCTGGTCTATGTGCCGTTTGGTAACGCCTCGCCGGATGAAGTGGGACTTGAACGCGATCCCGCCAGCAACACTGAAAAATTCCGTGATGCGCTGGTGGCACTGGATCTGAAAACCGGTGCGTTCAAATGGCGTTATCAGAGTTCGAACCACGACCTCTGGGATCGCGATAACCCGTCACAGCCGTCGCTGGTGGACATCAACTATCAGGGCAAACCGCAACCGGCGGTGATCCTGCCGACGAAAACCGGCAACCTGTTTGTGCTGAACCGCCTGACCGGCGAACCGGTTTATCCGGTAGAGCAGGTTAAGGTCTCCACGGATGGCATTAAAGGCGAGCAATATGCGGCGACCCAGCCGGTCTCCAGCCTGAACTTCATTCCGCAACCGCTGACTGAGAAGTCAATGTGGGGCATTACGCCGTTTGACCAGATGGCCTGCCGCACCACGTTCCGTGAGCTGCGCTATGACGGTAACCCGTGGACGCCACCAACGGAGAAAGGCTCGCTGATCTTCCCGGGCAACATCGGGGTGTTTAACTGGGGTTCAGTAGCGGTTGATCCACAGCGTCAGATGCTGATTGCGGCACCGGTGCGCCTGGCTTACAAATACAACCTCATCAGACGCACGCCGGAAACCGAAACCCAGCGTACCTTCACCAAAGATGGTACGCCGTACTGGAATGAGAACTTCCACGGTGACTACGCTATCCACATCCAGCAGATGGCGTCGGGTCTGGGTATTCCCTGCATCGCGCCACCGTGGGGACGGATGGTCGGTGTGGATCTGACCACCGGCAAAACCGAATGGCTGCGTCGCGTCGGCACCACCAAAAACCTCAAGACCAGCTTCCTGCCTGGCCGCTTCCCGCTCGGTTTCCCGATGGGCATGGTGGCGCACGGCGGACCGCTGCTGACGGCGGGTGATCTGGTGTTCCATGGCGCAACGGCAGATAACTTCTTCCGTGCTTACGACAGCACCACCGGCGAACTGCTGTGGCAGACTGAACTGAGCGCGGGTGCGCAGGCCACGCCATCCACCTTTATGGGCAAAGATGGCAAGCAGTATGTGGTGATTGCCGCGGGCGGCCACGGCTCGCTCGGTACCACGGCGGGCGACAGCGTTGTCGCTTTCCGTCTGAAGTGATTTTTTAAAAAACCGACCCGCTGAGCGCCACCCTGGCGCTCAGCTTTTTTCACACCTCTGCCTGCCAGATCTCACACCCGGCTTCGCGCGACAACCTGTTGTATTTCATCTCAATTCTTTCATCTCCGCATTCACATCATCTGATAACGCATCGAAACCATTTCGTGACAGCGCTCCCGCTTTAACGATTTCTCCTGCCTGACAGACTTGCGCATTAAGCCGCGAGGCGTAGATTAATATATGACTTCACAATTAATCGTGAATACGAAAAGTACTTCACAATACGCACTCTGAAGGATTGATGCTCATGTCGGAACTGAAATTTGCTACCCGTCTTAACTCTTTCGCCTCGGGGGCGCACCTCTACTGGCCCGATCAGCAGGGCAAGCCCTCTGTGCTGCAGATGGTTGCCCGTGCAGGCAAGGTCAAAGGCTTAACGCATCTCGACCTCAACTTTCCGCAACATCTCACCAGCGATATCCCCACACTGCGCCAGGCGATCAGTGATGCGGGTCTGGCCGTTAACGGTATGCAGATGCGCTGGGACGCGCCACAGTTCAAAATCGGCGCGTTTACCCATCCCGACGCGAAAGTGCGTCGCGAAGCGATTGAGCTGACCAAACGGGGCATTGACGCGGGTCGGGAATTTGGTTCACGGCTGATGACGCTGTGGATGGGGCAGGACGGTTTCGATTACTGCTTCCAGGCGGACTATAAGAAGATCTGGGAGGATGCGGTCAGCGCCGTGCGTGAAGTGGCGGAGTATGCACCGGACGTTGACGTCAGCATCGAATATAAACCCAATGAGCCACGTGCCTACAGCATCTTTCCCAACGCCACCACCTGTCTGCTGGCCGTGGAAGAGGCGGGCTGCGCCAACCTGGGGATCACACTGGATTTTGCTCATGTACTGTTTGCCAATGAGATCCCGGCTTACGCCGCCGCTATGGTGGCGCGCCGCTCACGGCTGCTGGGGCTGGACCTTAACGACGGCTGGGGCAAGCGTGATGACGGCCTGATGGTCGGCTCAGTCAACCCTCGCGCCACGCTGGAGTTTCTCTGGCAGATGCAGCGTGATGGCTACCGCGGTGCCTACTACTTCGATACCTTCCCGGATGCCAGCGGTCTTGACCCGATCCGTGAGGCAGAAAGCAATATTGCGACCGTGACCCGTCTGCTGAGGCTGTGTGACCAGCTGCACGACAACGCGGCGTTACTGGCGGCCATTGAGCGTCAGGATGCGGTGGCCTCTCAGCAGATCGTCAATGACATCATGCTGGCGCGCTGACAGCCGATTAATCATAAAAACATCACACCTCTACCCAACACCCTGAGAATAAAAAATGAAAAAACGCCTGCTTGCTCTTATCGCCTCCTCACTGCTCTGCAGCACGGTTTATGCGGCAGAACTGGCACCGCTGCAATCCGATACTGAACCGGATCGCACCGACTGGACCCAGCTCGACACCAAATATGGCGCACTGCCAAAAGTCGATAAGTCGCTGAAGATTGGCGGGGTATCGAAAACCCTGACCAATGAGTACTGGCGCTCACTCGGCCAGGGCTATCAGAACGTGGCGAAAAAGTATGGTTTCACTGTCGCTTATCAGGCGGCGGCCAATGAAGACGATCAGCTTGGTCAGCTCTCCATTGCGGAAACCCTGATCTCGCAGGGCTTTAACGGCCTGCTGGTTTCGCCGCAGACCGATATCAACCTGGAGCCTGCACTGGAGAGTGCCAACAGTAAAAATATCCCGGTGGTGAACGTTAATGATGCGGTGATGCCGAATGCGCGCTACTACGTCGGCAACGTCCAGAAGGACAATGGCGTGCGGGTGGCGAAATGGTTTATTCAGCACCATCCGCAGGGCGGCAAAGTGGCGGTGATTGAAGGGCAGCCAGGGGTTTATGCCGCCGGACAGCGCACCCGTGGCTTTAAAGAGACGCTGGACAGCGCCGGTAAGTTCACCATCGTGGCCAGCGTGCCCGCTAACTGGAGTCGCGAGCAGGCCTTTAACGCCGCATCAACCATTCTGCAGCAGCATCCTGATTTAATCGGCTTCTACGCCAACAACGACACCATGGCGCTGGGCGTGGTGGAGGCGGTACGCGCGCAGAACAAAGCGTCACAGGTGGCCATCTTTGGCACTGACGGTATTTCCGATGCCTACGCCTCGATTAAGCGCGGCGAGCTGACCGGCACGGTCGACAGTTTCCCGGTGCTGACCGGTGAAGTGGCGATGGACGTCATTATCCGGCTGATCAATGGACAGAAACTGTCGCGCGTTGTTTCGACACCCCAGGCGCTGATCACCAAAGAGAATGTCGAGGCGTTCTCAACCAAAGACAACAACCGGTTGCGTCAGCTGCTGGCTCAACAATAAGTCAGCGGGAGCGGGTATGGAACAGTTTCGCTTAATGATGCGTGGCATCAGCAAAAGTTACGGTAACGCCGCCGCGCTGCAGGATGTCGATTTCTCAGTGCGGCCCGGCGAGGTGCACGCGCTGATTGGGGAAAATGGCGCGGGTAAGTCGACGCTGCTGAATATCCTCTCCGGCGTTCGCGGCGCGGACAGCGGAGAGATCAGCGTCAATGGAAACCGGGTGCAGATCCGCAGTCCGCTCAGCGCCCGTCAGGCCGGGATCGCGATGATCCACCAGGAGTTACAGCATGTGCCTGAGCTTTCCGTGGCGCAGAACATGTTTCTGGGTCGCCCGCTGACCCGCGCCGGAGGCTGTTGGGTGGATAAAAAGGCCCAGCTGGCGCGGGCTACCCTGATTCTGAAGACGCTGGATCCCACTATCGATCCCGATACGCCGATCAGGAACCTCAAGGTATCGCAGCAGCAGATCGTTGAGATTGCCCGGGCGCTGCTGGATGACGCCAAAATAATCGCCATGGATGAACCGACCTCCAGCCTGACGCCACGCGAATTTGACCGGCTGGCAGAGCTGATTGGCGATCTGAAGTCGACCGGCGTCTCGCTGATCTATGTTTCGCACAAGATGAATGAGATTTTCCGGGTGTGCGACCGCGCCACCATTATGCGTGACGGAAAGCAGGTGGGGGTGGTCAGCATCAGTGATGAGGATGAGGAGAGCATCGTCGCCAAAATGGTCGGACGGAAGATCGACAAGCTTGACCATCAGGCGTTTGTCACCGATCGCGAAGTGCTGCGGGTAGAGGATCTGACGCGTGGCAATGAGGTGGTGGCGGCAAACTTCAGCGTTCGTGCGGGCGAAGTGCTGGGCATTGCCGGACTGGTCGGCGCGGGGCGCACCGAACTGCTGAAGCTGATTGCCGGTATCGACAGGCGCACCCGTGGCACGGTGAGCGTCAACGGTGCCGCGGTGAAGAACCACAACGTGCGTGCGGCGATCAAAGCGGGCATTGGCCTGGTACCTGAAGACCGCAAAAAAGAGGGCATTATCAAAGAGCGGGCGGTGAAGATGAATATGGCGCTGCCGTCGATGCACCGCTTCACGTCGGCGGGGCTGATGAACCAGGCCCGGCTGGACCGCGAGGCGCTGAGGGTCATGGGAGACCTGAAACTGCGCCCGCTCGACATTGAGAAAACCATCGGCACGCTGAGCGGCGGCAATCAGCAAAAAGTGATCATCGGCCGCTGGGTTGCGGCGGATGCCAATGTGTTTCTGTTTGATGAGCCGACGCGCGGTATCGATATTGGTGCCAAGTCTGAAATCTATCACCTGATTGAAAAACTGGCCCAGGCGGGCAAAGCCATTGTGGTGGTGTCGTCAGAAATGACCGAGATCATGCGCATCTCCGATCGGGTTCTGGTGATGCGCGAGGGCCGGATAACCAAAGAGTTAACCGGCAGCGCGATCACCGAAGAGAACATTGCCCGTTATGCCATTAAAGATATCGACCAGACCGCCTGACCGCTTACCTGACACTATTTAAGGTTATAACTATGACAACTCAGACATCTACCGGGCCGGGTACCCGACCTGCGCTGCGGCTTAAATTTAATCTGCGTGATGCCGGTACCTTAATTGGCTTACTGATTATCGTGGTGACATTTTCGTTTCTGTCGCCGGTCTTTTTCACCCTGCCTAATCTGCTGAATATTCTGCAGCAGTCCTCAATCAACGCCCTGATCGCACTGGGCATGACGCTGGTGATTATCTCCGGCGGGATTGACCTCTCGGTCGGCCCCACGGCGGCGCTCTCTGCGGTGCTGGGTGCAACCCTGATGGCATCGGGCGTGCCGGTGCCGCTGGCGATCCTCGCGACGCTGGGTGTGGGCGCGATGTGCGGGCTGTTCAGCGGCACGCTGATCGCCTATGCCGGGCTGCAGCCGTTTATTGTCACGCTGGGCGGCCTGTCGCTGTTCCGGGCGATAGCGCTGATCTACACCGGCGGCAATCCCATCTTTGGTATTCCGCTGGAATTTCGCAGCCTGATCAACAGTACGCTTTTCGGTATCCCGACGCCGATTGTGATTGTGGCAGTGATTGCGCTGCTGCTGTGGACGGTGATGAATAAGACCCCGCTGGGGGAATATATTCTGGCGATTGGCGGCAATGAAGAGGCGGCGCGGGTCGCAGGTGTGCCGGTTAAGCGCACCAAGGTCACGGTCTATATCTTCTCCGGCCTGCTTGCCTCACTGGCCTCGCTGATTCTGATTGGTCGTCTGGGGGCTGCCGAACCGACCATCGGCAACCTGTGGGAACTGGATGCGATTGCGGCGGCGGCCATTGGCGGTGCGTCGTTAATGGGCGGCAAGGGCAGTATCTTCGGGACGCTGATCGGCGTGGTTATCCTCGGTGCGTTACGTAATGGCTTGACCTTACTGAACATTCAGGCCTTTTACCAATTGCTCGCTACCGGCCTTATTATTATCATAGCGATGTTGATTGACCGGGCGACCCGAGGCAAGTAATGAAGCAAGATCCGCGAGCCATTGGCGCTCAGATTCGTATGCGTTTGCCCCAGCTGACGCCGTTAGAACGTCGGGTAGCTGAGGCGATAATTGCCCGAACCGACATTACCGAGCAATCCTCATTAAAGGAGATTGCGCGGGAGAATAATGTCTCTGAAGCGATGATCGTTAAGATTACCAAAAAACTTAACTTCACCGGCTTCAGGCATTTCAGAAGTGGCCTGATCTATTACAACCAGTCTGAAGTGGCAGGGCTGCATGCGGAAATTGAGCCGGATGATTCGTCGGAGCAGTTGCTGGCCAAAGTTTTCAGAACCTCTATCCAGGCGATTGAAGAGACCTTATCGATTCTGGATGTTTCTGAATTCAATCGTGCGGCGGACATTATCTTTAAAGCGCGTCATATCGATCTCTACGCCGTGGGCGGTTCTGCCGCCGTGGCGCGGGACCTGTCACACAAGATGCTGAAGATTGGCATTAAGTCGACTGCCTATGACGACGCCCACATCATGCTGATGTCAGCCGCCGTGTTATCTGATGACGATGTGGTTATCGCCATCAGCCATTCGGGTGCTACGCGTGCGGTGAACGATCCGGTCAGACTGGCGGGGAGGAATGGCGCGAAAGTTATCGCCATTACCAACTATGCCGAATCCCCGATCGCGAAGAGTGCGCATGTGGTCCTCAATTCAACCTCTCAGGGATCGCATCTGCTGGGTGAAAACGCCGCGTCACGCATCGCCCAGCTCAATATTCTGGATGCGCTGTTTGTCGCTATCGCCAAGAAAGATCTGAAGCGGGCGGAGAAGAACCTGATGAAAACCCAGCATGCGGTTCAGGATCTGCGGGAATTCTAGCTATGAGCAAAATTGCAGTCACCGGCAGTCTTCACTACGACATTATGCTGGATGCACACCATCGCCCGGAAAAAGGCGAAACGGTGATGGGCAGCGCCTGTCACTATAAGTTTGGTGGCAAGGGCGGTAATCAGGCCGTCGCAGCGGCACGCGCGGGTGCCGCAGTGCGCTTCGCCGGTTCAGTGGGGCGCGATCAGCAGGGACAATTCCTGCTGGATCATCTGCAGCAGGCCGGGGTCGATTGCACCGCCGTCAGCATCATTGATGCGCTTCCCTCCGGGATGAGCGTGGCGATTACCGATGCCGAAGGAGATTACGGTGCGGTGGTGGTCTCCAATGCTAATCAGCAGATCCCGCTGGAGATCTTTGAGCAGCCCGGCTTCTGGCAGGCGGTGTCGCTGCTGGTGCTGCAAAATGAAGTCCCGGAAGCGGTGAACCTCTGTGCGGCCCAGGCGGCACAGCAGCGGGGGATTACGGTCTGCGTCAACGCCGCGCCCGCCCGGCCGTTGTCAGCCGCGTTTGAAAACTGTATTGATCTGCTGGTGGTGAACGCCATTGAAGCGCGCGATATGTGCGGGATTAGCGTGCAGGATCTGACGTCGGCGCGCTCAGCGGCGGAATCGCTGGCCAGCCGGTTTGCCAGAGTGGTGGTTACCGCTGGTGAACATGGTGTGGCTTACAGCGAGGCGGGAGAGACTCATACACTGGCGGCGCAGAAGGTGACACTGGTGAGCACCCACGGTGCCGGGGATTGTTTTGTCGGCGTGTTGTGTCAGCGCCTGAGTAGCGGGGTAACGCTGGCAGAAGCGGTGAGTGCGGCAAATCGTGCAGCTGCCGAGCACGTTTCCCGGCAGCCGCACTGATTAATGGCGTGCCACGTCAGTGACGCGGCACGCTAACGTCGTCAGGCACCGACGTTCACCACGGTTTTACCGAAGTTTTTGCCATTCAGCATATCGATAAACGCCTGTGGCGCGTTCTCTAATCCTTCAATCATGTGCTCGCGATAGTGGATTTTTTTGTTCTCCACCAGCGGACGCATCGCCTCCAGGAACTCAGGGTAACGGTCACCATAATCCTGGAAGATGATAAAGCCCTGCATACGGATACGGCGTTTCAGAATGCCCGCCATGATCAGAGAGGTTCTGTCCGGGCCTTGCGGCAGCTCACGCTGGCTGTAAGCCGAGACCAGACCACAGACCGGCACGCGCGCAGCGGTGTTCAGCAGCGGGAATACGGCATCAAACACTTTGCCACCGACGTTTTCGAAGTAGATATCGATGCCATCCGGGCAGGCGTTTTTCAGCTGCTCTTCAAAGTCGGCGCTGTGGTGATCGAGGCAGGCATCAAAGCCCAGCGTATCGACCGCGTAACGGCATTTCTCTTCACCGCCCGCCACACCAACGACACGGCAGCCTTTCTGTTTACCCAGCTGGCCGACCGTTGCGCCCACCGGACCGGTTGCGGCGGCAACGACCAGGGTTTCACCCGCTTTCGGCTGACCAATATCCATCAGACCCATATAGGCGGTAAAGCCTGGCATACCGAGAATACCCAGCGCCCATGAGGGATGAGGCAGATCGTTGCCCAGCTTCGCAATCTCTTTGCCATCGGAGACGGCATATTCCTGCCAGCCGCTCTGCGCCAGCACCCAGTCACCGGTCTTAAAGTCACTGTTTTTCGATTCGGCGACCTGACAGACGGTGCCGCCCACCATCGGCTGATCCAGCTCTGCCGGCGCGGCGTAGGATTTACCCTCGTCCATCCGCCCACGCATGTAGGGGTCGAGCGAGAGATAGATGGTTTTAAGCAGTACTTCACCCTCTTTGATTTCCGGGACGGGCTGCGCCACATGGCGGAAATTCTCTTTGGTCGGCTCACCGTGTGGGCGTGAAGCCAGTAACCAGGCATGGTTCTGGGTTGCTTGTTCAGTCATATTGTCATCCTTTTATAGCCGGGCAATGCTCAGGGCATCACCATATGAATACCGGGAAAGTGTAGATGACAGCGGCGGGAATGCGTTTAGCGCTGTGAGCGGTAAGCTGATTTACCGATAACAGGGCATAGGGTGCTAACCACGGGGACACAGCGGATGCAGGACCATTCGCGTCATGGGTTCAGGCTGATGGCTGTTCACATCCGCTTGCAAAAAACGGGCAGGCGATTCATCAGCAGTGCGGCATGCCACGCATCCAGGTCAGAGAGAGGCGACTATCATTACGCTTCACCACAAGACTTACAGGGCCAGGGCATATTTTGCGATTGCCGAAACAGAGAAGCTAAAACGCTTCTAGACCGGGTTTTACAGCATCCGCCCCGTGATGTAATATATGAAGTGAATACCGCCATAGGCGAAGGAGGAAGAGGTTATGTACTCAAAACACGATATTTCAACCCTGAAAAAAATGACAGTTGCAGAGCGTAAAGCGGAAGCAATGCGTCAGCTCAAAGAATCTTTTGATCTTGCGGAGCGCTCAGGCACAGTGCGTTCACGCGAAGCAAAGGCTGGTTGACTGTCAGCTTCCTCCAAAACCCGCTAAGGCGGGTTTTTTTATGCCTTCAATTTATGGGCATGGGAAGTTGCTGCGCATCCGGCGTCACGGGAAGCTCTGAAGATTGTGATAAATATCAGTGAACTCTACAGGGAGAGAACCATGATTATCCAGCATCTGCGTATTGCCCGACCGGTGACAGACCTGACGCAAAGCAGTCAGAACTATTGTGACGGGCTGGGGTTGCAAGAAATCGGTGAGTTTACTGATTATCAGGGGTTCAGTGGCGTGATGCTGGGCGCTGAAGGGCTGGCCTGGCATCTCGAATTCACGCTCTGTCACACGCATCCCGTCCGGCCATCGCCAACAGATGAGGACCTGCTGGTGCTCTACATTCCGCAACGGCCTGACTGGCTGGCCCGATGTGCCTGTATGGATGAGGCAGGATTTATGCGGTTGAATTCATTTAATCCCTATTGGGACCAACGGGGCGTGACATTTATCGACAGGGATGGTTATCGTGTTGTTATCCAGCATGCAGCCTGGCAATCCGCAATCTGACCTGTACCGGAGTTCACCCTGAACATTCTTTGCTTTCACACCGCGGCCAGTAATATCGCGATATTTGATGATGCCGCCCGCGCACTGGCGCGTGACAATCCACCGCTGAATCATCTGGTGATGCCTGCGCTGCTGGCAGAAGCGGAACGCAGCGGCGGGATGACGACTGCGTTACGCCGCCGTATTGCCCAAATGATTGAAACGTTGCTGCCGCAGTTCGATGCGGTGCTGATCACCTGCTCGACGCTGGGGCCGGTTGCCGGTGATTTCAGCGCGCAGGATCGGGTCATGCGCACCGACGAAATGCTAGCGGAGGCACTGCAGCGTCAGGCAGGGCGCAAGGTTGCGCTCTGTGCGGCAGAATCAACGCTGGCGGCGACGCGGGCACTTTTCTGCCAGCCCGGCAGCCAGGTGGAGGTCGTGCTGGTGGAGGGAGCATGGGCGGCGTTTAAAGCGGGGGAGACAACACGCTATTTTGCACTGATTGCAGCAGCAGCAGAGCAGGCTTATCAGCAGGGAGCCGTTGCGGTGGCCCTGGCGCAAAGCTCAATGACGCCAGTAGCACAGCAGTTTCCTGACACACAGCCACCATTGACCGGTCCGCATCTTGCGCTGCAGGCCTGCTACGAACTCAGATGACCGTCACACCCTGCTGGCTCAGCGCCTGATGCAGCGCCTCGTCCGGCTGCGTTTCCACGACCAGCGTGCTGGCCAGCGACAGGTCGCCTATGGCAAATGCCGAGGCGGAGTTCAGCTTTTCCGCTGACGCCAGCACCACGGTTTCCGCTGCGCGTCCTGCCAGCGCACGCTTGACCGTCGCCTCTTCGAAATTACCGGTGGTCAGGCCTGCCGCCGGATGCACGCCGGTGACGCCCATAAAAAAGAGATCGGCATTGATGCGGTTGATCGACTCCAGCATCGCTGCGCCCACCGTCACCACTGAATGTTTATAGAGCTGCCCGCCAATCAGTATGATCTCCACGAGTGGATGATCGGCTAACGCCAGCGCCACGCTGGGACTGTGCGTGACCGCGGTAAAGCTCAGCGTGGCGGGTAACCGTCGCACCAGTTCCGCGCTGGTGGTCCCGCCATCAATCAGTACGATCTGCCCCGGCTGAATCAGTGAAACGGCTTTTTGCGCAATAACCTGTTTAGAAGCAGTCTGCACGCTTTTGCGTGTTTCAAAGGTGGCCAGCGCAGCGGAAACCGGCAGCGCGCCGCCATGTACCCGCTGCAACAATCCTTCAGCCGCCAGTTCACGCAGGTCGCGGCGGATAGAGTCTTCGGAGAGGCCAAAGCGCTGGCTGAGATCGCGCGACTGCACCTGTTTTTCCTGGGCGAGCAGGGCGAGAATCGTCTGTTTTCGCTGGCTGGATAGCATGACTGGCCTTTGCATGTTTTTTCTTGAAGTTGCACGATTGTGCATGATAGCGTGATGGCTGTCTACTATCCTGGAGAGCATCATGCAGCAGAACCATCCCCGCGTGCGCATCATCAATGAGCAGTTGCTGTCAGACAACTGGTATACCCTGAAGAAATATACGTTCTCGCTGCTGCGCCGTGACGGTCGCTGGCAGGAGCAGAGCCGTGAAGCCTATGACCGCGGTAATGGCGCAGTGATCCTGCTCTACAACCGTGACAAACGTACGGTGGTACTGACCCGTCAGTTTCGCTTTCCGATTTTCCTGAACGGACATGATGGCTTTCTGATTGAAGCAGCCGCCGGTCTGCTGGATAACGCCTCGCCGGAAGCGCGTATTGTTGCCGAAGCCGAAGAGGAAACCGGTTTTCGTGTCAGCCATGTCCAGAAGGTGTTTGAAGCCTTTATGAGCCCCGGTTCGGTTACTGAAAAACTCTACTTTTTTATTGCCGAGTATGGCGATCAGCAGCGTAGCGGTGAAGGCGGCGGAATAGCGGAAGAGGGTGAGGATATTGAGGTGCTTGAGCTCGGTTTTGACCAGGCGTTACAGGCGATTGACCAGGGTGAGATTGTGGATGCCAAGACCATCATGCTGCTGCAGCATCTGCGGCTGAAAGGCATTTTATAAGAGAACGGGCAGACCGTTGTTAATGCGGTCTGCCCGTTAAAGCTTACTGATCCTGCGTCAGGATGCCTTTTACATCGTGCGGTTCAGAACGCAGATACTGTGGCGGAACCTGGACTTTACCATCCAGCGCAGCGGCTGCGTGCCACGGCCAGCGCGGATCGTAAAGAATACCGCGCGCCAGCGCCACCAGGTCAGCTTCACCCTGTTGCAGCAGATCTTCTGCCTGCTGCGGCTCAGTAATTAAGCCGACCGCAATCACCGGAATCGACACCTGCTCACGAATATCGCGGGCGAACGGCACCTGATAATTGGGTCCAACGCTGATTTTCTGGTCTTCCGACAAACCGCCACTTGAGACATGAATATAAGCACTGTTCAGCGCTTCCAGCTCACGCGAGAAGGCGATTGACTGATTGATCTCCCAGCCGCCTGCAACCCAGTCAGTGGCAGAAATGCGCACGCCTACCGGCACGGAAGCGGGTACGGCATCGCGAACGGCTTTGAAGACCTCCAGTGGAAAGCGCATACGGTTTTCCAGCGAGCCGCCATATTCATCACTGCGCTGATTCGACAGCGGCGACAGGAATTGATGCAGCAGGTAGCCGTGTGCGGCATGCACTTCGATAAGCTGAATTCCCAGACGCACCGCACGCAGGGCGCTGTCGACAAAGGCCTGTTTTACCCGCGCCAGATCGTCAGTGTTCATGGCAACCGGTTTCACTTCATCCGCGCTGTAGCTCAGTGCGGACGGAGCCACGGTTTGCCAGCCGCCGGCTTCAGGCGCAATCTGCTTACCGCCTTCCCAGGGTACGGCACACGACGCTTTGCGTCCCGCATGACCCAGCTGAATACCAACCGGAATAGAGGAGTAGCGGCGGACATCTTCCAGAACCGTTTTCAGCGCAGCTTCATTATCATCATTCCACAAACCGAGATCGCCGGGGGAGATGCGACCAATATCCTCTACGGCGGTGGCTTCAATAATCATCAGACCTGCGCCGGAAAAGGCCAGCTGGCCAAGATGGATACGGTGCCAGGCGGTCGCATTGCCCGCCTCAGCGGAGTACTGGCACATCGGCGCAATCACAATGCGGTTATCCAGCGTAAGTTCGCCCAGCGAGACAGTGGAAAAAAGTTGGCTCATGTTATCTCCATGGTTTTTATGACTGACGTGACAGGCAATAACTATAGCGGGGGATTTGCCAGGCGGGTGTTTCTTCAACGTGACATTTTATGACGGCGTGCCGGATTCAGGTTGCAGATCAACGCAGCCTGCTGCCTTTAACAGGGGGTATTACGTTAACGGTTCAGCCAGGCGCAGCTTTGCTGCTCACGCCCGGCGAACCGGGATTCTGCGTACCGGATAAGGACAATCACCAGGGTCTGATATTCAGCTACAGGGTCACTCTCAGACCTGTGCCATTCCGCCATCAACGAACAGTTCTGCCGCATTGATAAAGCTGGCGGCATCCGAGGCGAGAAACGCAACGGTGCGGGCAACCTCCTGCGGTTCACCCAGGCGACCAAGCGGTATCTGTGCTGCCAGCGCATCAAACAAGCCCTGACGCTGATCTTCACTGACCAGATCACCCAGCCCAGGCGTACGGACAGGGCCGGGGCTCACGACATTGACCCGGATTCCGCGATCTTTCAGATCCAGCGCCCACGAACGGGCAAAATTGCGCACTGCCGCTTTACTGGCGCTGTAGACGCTAAAAGCCGCAGTACCCTGCGCTCCGGCAGTCGATCCGGTCAGAATTACCGATGCGCCATCAACCAGCAGAGGCAGGGCTTTCTGGACGGTAAACAGCACGCCGCGTACGTTAGTGCCAAAGATACGGTCAAAATGCTCTTCAGTAATCGCCCCCAGCGGCAGCATGTCGCCGCCCCCGGCGTTGGCAAAGAGAATATCGAGGCGTCCCGCCTGCGCTGCAATTCGCGAGTAAACCTCATCGAGATCGTGCAGTTGTGAGGCGTCTGCGCGGATGCCGCTGACGGTTCCGCCGATTTCAGCGACGGCGGCATCCAGCTCCGCCTGACGACGGCCGGTTATAAAAACCTGTGCGCCCTGTGCCGCCAGCTCCCGGGCGGTAGCCAGGCCAATTCCGCTCGTTCCGCCTGTAACCAGTGCAATTTTTCCTGCGAGTGATGCGTTCATAAGTTCTTCTCCGGATAGTCTCTTAGACAGTTTGGGTTATTCCCGGTCAGCGGGGCTGCCGGACTGATTGCTACTGTAAGAGAAGAGGATTGGCGGATAAATCCGCTAAAATGAAAATGACTATCCACACGGGTGGATAATAGGGAGATAGAATGGATCAGCTGCTGGCGATAAAAGCCTTTTCACGGGTGGTGGAAAGCGGCAGTTTTACCCGGGCGGCGGACTCGCTGAATATGCCGAAGGCGACGCTGAGTAAGCTGGTTCAGGAGCTGGAGGCGCATCTTTCCGTCAGGCTACTGCAGCGCACCACCCGACGCGTGACCATCACCGCAGAAGGGCGTGAATACTATGAGAAAGCGCTGCGCATCCTGCACGATCTCGAGGATATTGATGCCTGTTTCAATTCACTGCGCAGTAAGCCGCGTGGGCAGTTACGCATCGATGTCGGCGGATCTACCGCCAGGGACGTTCTGATTCCGCTGCTGCCCGATTTCTTTGCCCGCTATCCTGATATTACGCTGGATCTGGGCGTATCCGATCGCCCGGTCAATCTTATTAGCGACAACGTTGATTGTGTGATCCGCGGCGGTCCGCTGGTCGATTCCTCACTGATTGCCCGCCTGATAGGGCACGCTACGCTCATTACCTGCGCGACACCCGCCTACCTTAAAGCGTTCGGTGTGCCCGCCTATCCTGATGAACTGCGCAACGGACACCGGCTGGTGAGTTATCTCTCGCCGCAAACCGGCAAGCCATTTCCGCTTCGGTTCGAACGTCATGGAGAGAAAATTGAGATCACCAGTGCGCATCGCATTGGCGTCAATGAAAGCAACGCGCATCTGGCCGCGGGACTGGCAGGGCTTGGGATCATTCAGACATTTAATTATTCGCTGTCGTCGATTCTGCGGCAGGGAGAAATGGTTGAGATCCTGCACGACTGGCGTCCGGCGGGTTATCCGTTTCATCTGGTTTATCCGCAAAACCGGCACGTAACGCAACGGCTACGGGTATTTATCGACTGGCTGGTGGAGTGCTTTCCGGCGCGGGTAGCGGGAGAGGGGAAATCCGGCACCTGAGTGCCGGATCGGGATCAGTTGCCGCGATAGGTAGAGTAACCAAACGGGCTCAGCAGCAACGGGATATGGTAGTGCTCACCGCTGGCTTCCATGTTGAACTCAACCGGGATCTCCGGGAAGAAGGTTTTCTGGTTGTTCTTTTTATAGAAGTCACCGGTTTTAAACACCACGCGGTAGCTACCCGCACTGGCTGTTTTGTCCTGCGGGAACAGGGCGCTGATGCGACCATTGTTATCGGTGACGCCTGATGCCAGTTTCACCCAGTTATCCTGCTGCTTCTGATCCAGTTCAACTTCGATGCCTGCCGTTGGCTGGCCAGTTTGCAGGTTAAGAACGTGCACGCTCAGTGGGTTTTTAGCGGTAGCAGGCTGAGCAGCGATAGCGGATGCGCCAGAGGTCATCAGTAATGTTGCGATCAAGGCATATGAAGTTTTCATCAATGTTTCCTTTATTGATTGTCTGAAGTCGGGTGACAGTGCAGAGAGAGTAATGCGCCTGAGGGCAAAGAGATATTTAGCCGCAGGAAATGTGAAATTTCTGAGAAAGAAGAAAAATGTCTTTAGTTACATCATACAAAATCTCTAGTTAATCACAGTCCAGCACCTGTGCAGTCATAGCTAATCAGGGAACAGAGGCACCAGATGAAATCCTCTCTGAATTCAGCAATAAAACAAAGACTGGCCCCTGGCGGGCAACGTAGCGATAGCAATCCTCTGATCTATCCACAGAATCGTCTCGTCAGTTATCAACTGCCGTATATGTGTCGACTCGCGGGCGGGCTGTTTTCTGGCGCGAATGGCGTGAGAAAGTGAATCCGGCACACCTGATCAGCGAGCCGGATACGTACAAAGGTCTGACCGAGACAGGGTGTATAACCGAACGGACTCAGCAGCGGCAGCGGCAGCGGGATAGGGTAGCGAGCACCGTTGGCGTCCATGCTGAACTTAACCAGAAAAAAACTCTATGCTTTTAACTTTTTTCAGGTGCTCAGGCGCAGTGCTTAATTGCTGAAATCGATACAGATAGCAGCAAAGTAGTCTGTTAACGACGAAAATAGTCAGAGAGGGTAAAAGCTTGAGATAAATAGCGTGCTATTTAGTAGTTTACAATCCAGGTTCGCCGTGTCATTGTCCTGCCAACCAGATAGCACACTACTTAATAGCAAGTTAATTGGAACCCTGTGATGAAAATGAAACTGATCGCCAGTGCATTATTGTTAGCCAGCCAGATGAGTACCGCGTTTGCTGCACCCACTGAAAACAGTCCGCAACCGACCGCAGGCGTGGCCGCTTTCCTGAAGGCGCTCAACAGCGGGAGTGGTAAACCGATTGAGCAACTCTCCGTCAAAGATGCCCGAGCGGTGTTGACGGGGGCGCAGAAGGGCGCAGAACTGCCGCCGGCACAGATTTCACAGAAGATCATCACCGTACAGGGCAAGCCTCTGACGCTGACCATCGTTAAGCCCGAGCACGCCAGCAGCACCTTGCCGGTGTTTATGTTCTTCCACGGCGGTGGCTGGGTGCTGGGTGATTTTCCGACCCATGAGCGACTGGTACGTGACATGGTGAATGCATCCGGCGCTGCTGCGGTATTTGTCAATTATCAACCATCGCCAGAAGCCCATTTCCCGGTGGCAATTACTCAGGCTTATGAAGCCACTAAATGGGTCGCCGAACATGGCGCTGAAATTGGCGTTGACGGAAAACGTCTGGCGCTGGTTGGTAATAGCGTTGGCGGTAACATGGTGGCGGCGGTTGCCTTGCAGGCGAAGCAGTTTAAAACGCCGGCCATCCGTTATGATGTGATGCTGTGGCCGGTTACCGATGCGCGTTTCGACACCGCGTCGTATGATCAATTTGCTGACGGACATTTCCTGACGAAGAACATGATGAAGTGGTTCTGGGATAACTATACCGTTTCGGAAAAAGATCGTAATAACATCCTGGCATCACCGTTGCGTGCCACCACTGAACAGCTGAAAGGGCTGCCGCCAACGCTGATTCAGACTGCAGAGCTGGATGTGTTACGTGATGAAGGTGAAGCGTTCGGTCGTAAGCTGGATGCTGCAGGCGTGCCGGTTACCGTAACGCGCTACAATGGCATGATTCATGATTACGGTTTGCTGAACGCGTTAAGTCAGGAACCCACGGTCAGAACAGCTATTAATCAGGCGGGTGAAGAGTTGCGTTCGCATCTCAAATAACTGACCGGTCACATGAAACCAACCCCGGACCGAATCTTCGTCCGGGGTTCTTACCATACAGTAAGTTTGAAGGAATCAGTTCGAAGACGCAGGGCAGTGCGATTGCCGGAACACCAGGAAAGAACGGAGCAGTATCGAAGCGATAAGTGCGCTGTTAATATCCTATTTAACATAATATACATTATGCGCATATTGATTATGATCGGGAGCGTGATGCTCTATTGTATGGTCTGCTCACCATTTTGGGCTGATCCTGACTGTTTTACTCTTTACAGCAAAATCTGTCAGAAACGATCACAATGTCTGCCTGACCTTGTTACTGTCGCTTATTCTGTTCCGAAACTGAAATAATGTGATGCTACGTTATTCAGCATGGCTTTCCCTGCGGGACATCTTCTTCAGCGACTCTACACGCTATCCTCTCATCAACAAACCTGATATCGGAGATTTGCAGCCGGACGATGCAATGACGACTTCGCCCTTTGCGGCTGGCTGGATGCACTGCTGCGCATTCTGACCGTTTCTCTGCTCAGGTGCTTTGCACAACTTAAGCAGTGACGTCGCTACGTGAAAATTAGCGCATTCATCAGGGCTGTCGGCCACAAAAATGCTGTAGAGGCGTCTATGCATCACCGCTTTATGTTCATCCTCGTTGTCTGCCGTGCGTACCACTAAATTGTCGTAAACGCGTCCACGTGTAACTACGCTTTCTTCACTCTGTTCCTTGCCAGATTAATCCTGTAATGATCAAGAAAGCCTGAGTCAGCTTTCTGCTGGCTGTCTGGTCAGCCGGACTCATACCGGCTATTCGCATTGCGATTGCAAGGCAGTCACCGCAGCGCAGTGATGCTTTTGCCCTGAGCATTGAAAATAAGAGTCAGTGACATCCGGTCGTTTTCAGCACTATCAGCGACACGCAAAATGAGGTGTAACGTCCCTGCTCTGTCCTGTCATCCAATAACTATCTCGTATAATCTGACAAAAAAGCAGAACGTAAATTTCGCACAGCAAGAATGATTCTTCGTATACAAAATCTGAATGATAACGCCCGGGAAAGAAATAAATATAGATCTCTTTTCTTTTAATGACACTGACCAAAATAGTGATGTTTCCATGCACTAAATAACTGATTTAGATCAATATTTATAGCAAGTGCGTCAATTAACATCTTTGTTACCAGGAGTATTCTTAATAAAATGGGATGTGAGCTATAAATATCGTCGCTAATTTTTTTATAAAAGCCATTTAAAATGCAGATCGTTTCAATGAAGTAAGGGAGAAAGCAATAATAGAGTCAGTAAAAAATCATTTATCAATGCCATCATAGTGGCCGTTATATACAAAATTGATCACTGAACAAAATTCGCTCATATTTAGCATTGAGTGCGGAATTTTTATTGATCAAAGTGGCGTTATTTGCGAAATATTCCTAACGGACGTAAAAAAATCCTGGTCTCTCAGCACTGCTGAGGGCGTCGTCGCCCTTTTTGTCCCGAATTTTCAACAAATATTACTCCCGCCCGTGGAGGTGACCCCTTAAGAAAAATCCGAATGAAGAAAATAGCGGATAATTTTCATCGCCTTGAAACGCGGAGATTTTTATCGATAAAATAATCACAACTCTCGCAACAACGCCAAAATATTATGATAAAGATAACCAGAGAGGAAATTCGCTGCGCCAGTTGTAAATATGGCTGTGATCTCACCCATCGCGCATCAGACATTTATAACAGATGTCCGTTGCAAAAAATTACCACCTGGCCTGGAGGGAATCATTTTTTCTCTTCATCCATACTCAGCATGGTCGCTGGAAAATATGAAAGCCTCTTTTGCAGAGGATGTGTATTCGTTGACTTCTCCAGGGAAAATGTCAGGTATTTTACCAATAGCAACTGGATTGAGTATTTGAAACATACGGGATTAATGCTGATTATCGTCAGTGATCGCCATATGGAGCCGCTTGCGGCGTACTGGCAAAAAGAGGACCTGCGTATACAAACTGTGATTTATGCCGATTTGTCCCTGGATGAGATAAACAGACAAATCCAGGGCTGTTATTTCGGTTTAAAAGGCGAGGTCAGGAAAAAAGTGAATGCACTTAAACAGGATGAAGTTCGGTTCCTTGATCTGGCGATGAACGGACTGTCACTACCGATTATTGCCAGAGAAATGGGAGTTGAAGTCAAGCGTGTTTATAACATCAAAGATGCCATTCGCCGGAAAATGGGCATCAGCCTCAATCAGTTATTTTCCGCATAATTATGATAAAGGAGTATTAAATGAACACCAAATTCAGAACGCTTAATCTTGCTGTGTTAATCAGTGCCGGGCTGGTGTCAGCCAGCGTGTTTGCAGCTTCAGATAACACCATCAACTTTCAGGGAGAAGTGACCACTGAAACCTGTTCTGTTTCCGTAAATGGCAACAATGCGTCCCCTGTCGTGCTGCTGCCAACGGTCAGTACTTCGGACCTTGCTGCCTCTGGTGCAACTGCGGGTGATACCACCTTCACCGTGGGCGTTAGCGGCTGCGCCGGGGACAGTACCTCGGCCACCAAAATCTCGACGGTGTTTGTGGGGAATAACGTTAGCGCTGCCGGTAATTTATCTAACACCGGAACCGCAAAAAATGTTGAGGTACAAATCCTCGATCCGAAAGATGCGGTGGTTAATCTGACCAGTGGTTATACCGGCAGCGGTGATCTGACACTGCAGACCGGTGAAACTTCTGGCTCTGCCACCTACTCTGCCCGTTATTACGCATCCGGCACGCCAACGGCGGGTACCGTTACCGCATCACTGCAATATGCCGTGACTTACCAGTAATATTTTTCGTGCGTATCTGGATAGCCAGATACGCACGCCACGCTTGAGATATCCGACATGTATTCGCGCATTATGCTGTTCCCATTAAAAATGGTAATACTGATTTTTTTGATGACGTTTATTTCGGATAACGTCCAGGCAAGCGTCACTATTCTTGGCAGCCGAATTATTTATCCGGGTAATGCTCTCTCCGTCGATGTTCAGTTAAAGAACAACGATAATATTCCTTATGTCATTCAGGCCTGGCTTGATAATGGCAATATGGATTCGCAACCTGGCGATAAGAGTGACGTGCCTTTTATTATCACGCCACCGCTGTTTCGGATCCAGCCTCTGACCGGCCAGGTTTTAAGAATCCGATTCATACCTAATGTCTCATTACCACAGGATCGCGAGACGATTTACTGGTTCAACTCCCTGCAGATCCCCCCCGGTAATATTCAGGCGGAATCAGGCCGTAACAGTATTGTTTTAATGTTACGTAACCGCATGAAACTCTTTTATCGTCCTAAAGCGATTGGTCAGCCGGTTAATGTTTTCGACGGTGTAAAAGTAACGATGCAAAAAGAGGGGGTTGAAATCAACAACACTCAACCCTGGTATCTCTCACTTACAGAGGTTGCAATAAAAACAGCAGGCAAAAAAACAGCCTGCGAAGCCGAAATGATTGCACCCTTTGCCAAAAAAATAGTCAGGTGTAAACCGGCAACGCACTCTTTATCAGCTAATAGCGTGATTTCTCTTTCAGCAATGAATGACCAGGGAGCTAAAGTCAGTGAAGACTATCCGATTGCAGGCAGGTAATATCCGCATCTTTTTTTTGCCTCTCTGTGCATCATTTACTTTTTCAACGTATGGACACGCTGATGAGTACTATTTCGATCCTTCGCTGTTTAAAGGTTCCGCCTTTGGCCAGAATATTGATCAGTTTAATCATCAGACTATCGCCCCCGGAAACTATTATGTCGATATCTATGTTAACAATAAGCTGGTTAAAAGCGGCGTCACCCTGACCTTTCTGTCAGCAGAGAAAGGTCAGCCGATAGAACCTTGTCTCCCGCTGACGGTGGCTGAATCATTAAGCCTTAAGTCACTGAATAAATCCTCAGCCAGCGAGGGCTGTCAGCCCTTGCGTCACTGGTCATCAGCGGCCCGCTGGCAATTTGATCAGGCTTCACTGCGGCTGCAGTTCACCATTCCGGATGCGGAGTTAATTCATCTTCCCAGGGGAAATATTCCCGTCGCCGAATGGGATAAAGGGATCTCCGCCCTTTTCATCCGGCATAACACCAATTATAGCTGGACGGAAAATACCGCTTCCGGTTACAGATACCAGTATCTCTGGAGTGGCATCACGGCGGGCACTAATATTGATAACTGGCAGCTGCGCCATCAGGGCAATCTGCGGTTTATCGACAATAACGTTACCGGCAGTGACGTTCGCTACACAACGGTCAGAACCTGGCTTCAGCGCCCCATTGAACCGCTGAACAGTCTGCTGACACTGGGCGACAGCTATACAGAAAGTTCGCAGTTTGGCAGCCTTTCTTATAATGGCATTAAGCTCACTACCGATGAAAGGATGCGTCCGCAAAGCCGGCGTGGTTATGCGCCCGAAATTCGCGGTGTGGCCTCCTCCAGTGCCCGGGTTATCGTCAGACAACTGAATCGCGTTATTTATGAGACCAGCGTGGCGCCTGGTCCCTTCGTGATCAACGATTTGTACAATACCCGTAGCCAGGGCGATCTCGATGTTGAGATTATTGAAGCCAATGGCAAAACGTCCTCGTTTACCGTTCCTTATGCCTCTGTGCCTGATTCGGTCAGGCCGGGAAACTGGCATTACTCGGTTGCACTGGGTCGGGTACGGCAATTCTACTCAGTTAATAACACCTTCTTTGAAGGGCTGTTGCAGCGCGGTATCAGTAACCGACTGACCGCTACGGCAGGATCGCGGCTGGCTCAGGACTATCAGGCCTGGCTGCTTGGCGGTGTCTGGACTTCGGCAGCGGGCGCAGTGGGATTAAACACCACCTTTTCTGATGCAAAGGTCGCACAGAACAGAAATGCCTCGGGATGGCGCGCCGAGCTGAGCTACAGCAAAACCTTTGCTACCGGCACCAACCTGGTCCTGGCCGCCTATCGTTACTCAACCAGCGGTTATCGCGACCTGCAGGATGTGCTGGGCGTTCGGCGCCAGCAGGACAATGGCATCAGTTACTATTCAGATACGCTGCATCAGCGTAATAATTTTTCTGTGACCCTGAGTCAGTCAATGGCCGATTATGGCTTAATCAGCCTGAGCGGCAGCACGGCGGATTACTATAATAACCGGTCACGTATTACTCAGCTTCAGTTAGGTTACAGCAACAGCTGGAATAACATCAGTTACAGTCTCAACGTTGCCCGTCAGCGTACTACCTGGAATTATGATCGTTTCGGGCTGAACCTGGACGATGGTGATAACGCATACCGCGAGAAATATACCGAAAATACCGTTTCACTGAATGTCTCGGTTCCGCTGAACTGGGGCAATCACACTACCTCTGTGGCCTATAACTACAACCAGTCTAAAGAAACGCGCAATTCGACGCTCTCACTGACCGGTTCATCTGGCGAGAACAATCAGCGATCCTGGTCCCTGTATGGCGGAACCGAAAATACGCAAAGTAACAGCGACCACCGTGTCTCGTTCGGCGGAAATATTCAGCAGAATACGCGCGCAGGCGCGGTCAGAGCGAATTATGGTCAGGGGGATAATTATCGCCAGGCTGGATTAGGGCTTTCTGGTACGTTGCTGATTCATCGCGGCGGCGTCACCGCCGGACCTTATACCAGCGACACTTTTGCGCTTATCCATGCGGATGGTGCCCAGGGCGCCAGCGTACGCAATGGTCAGGGTGCCGTCATTGATCATTTTGGTTACGCTATCCTGCCGTCGCTGACGCCATATCAGGCCAACACCGTCAGCCTTGATACACGCTATATGAATGCTGATGCCGAATTAAGCGGTGGAAGCCAGCGCGTTGTGCCCTATGCCGGTTCCGTTACCCGAATTAATTTTGCCACGCTGCAGGGTAAGGCCGTCTTAATCGCGCTCAAAAATGAAGATCATGAAATCCCGCCAATGGGCACCGAGGTCCGTGATGCTGATAATACCGTGATAGGTATTGTGGGCCAGGGTGGTCAATTATATGCACGTGTACCGCATGACTCTGGAACCTTAAAGGTAAACTGGGAATATAAGGGCAATAAAACATGTTTTGTTAATTATCAAATAACCGGTCGCGTGAATGAGAATATTGTTCGCCTGGATGCTGTCTGCCATAAGGGTTAATCGTGTGAGAATCGAAAAATATTTCCTGTATATCTTATTATTGCTGTTCAATGTGCCCGCCTGGGCTAATTGCAGTGTTGTTACCGCCACATCCTCGTTGTCTCAAAGCGCGATTGCAGCTGGTTATACCGCCGCCTACTGGACCGGCGCCTGCGACACCTGCTCAGGGAATGTGGGCCTGCCATCTGTGATCAGCATCAATAGCGGAAAGACCTTCCAGCCCTCTGGCACACTGCTGGCCAGCTCGGTAGGCAGCTTTCTGTCATCGGCCAGCAATGTTTCCTACTCAGCTAACCAGATTCTTTACCGCTGCGCCGTGGCAGATGCAGACAGTTTGTATGAGATGTATGCCACCAATGGTGACAGCCCCTATGCCGGTCAATATATTACCTCTGAAGTGGACGGCGCCTATTATGATGTCGCTGCAAATGTTGCCGTCAGGCTAACTAACCTGACAACCGGCGAATATTACAGTCGCTACTGGAAAGCCCGACAGCTGACAGCCAGTGACTGGTATTCTGATGGCACCTATATTTATATTCCGGCCAGTGCTTTCAGCAATGTGCTGTATGAAATGTTTAAAATAGACTCTACGCGCTATTACGCCAGCAACAGCAATCGCTATGTGGACAACTGGACACAACCTCGCGGATATATTGCTTTTAAAGGACCCGGGCTGGATACCAATAATCTGAAAGTGGGCCAGGATAGTCTTTCTTACTGGTATGGTTTTTACCGTAACTGGCCCGCTGCCTGGAGCACCTTCTCAAATGTCACCTATGTGCGTGGCGCGCTATGCGAAGTCCAGGATTATCCTTCGGTGGTGCTGCTGCCGACCGTAAGCGTGAATACCCTTGCCGCGGGCGGGAAAAGTCAGGCTCCTTTTACTATCATTATCCAGTGCGAGTCCGGTGCCATCTCCGGCACCAGTACATCGACGATCACGTCAGCAAATGTCGCTATGGGCTTTCTCGTTAACCAGTCGAATGCGGTGACGCAGGCAAGAAATCTGGGGCTGAGTACAGCTGGCGGCGGGCTAACCTGGCTGCTGGATACCCACTATGGTAGCAGCGCTGCCGCCTCCGGCGTCGGTATAAAAATTTATGACAGTCATAATATGGCGCTCAATTTACTGCCTGACAGAACAGTGACGGGCACGGGCAACAGGCGTGGCTGGTATGCCTATAAAGATTTAACGTCGCAAATCTCCTCAGGAGGCGCTGATATTTACAGTGGTGATTTCACCGCCTCTCTTGAAGCGCTCAGCGGGCAAACTATTACAGCAGGAACAGTCAATGCGCAGTTACAGGTTGTGGTCAGTTTTCAGTAACGTCGTTGTGTTATCTGGCGTCCTGCTCTCATTCAGCGTCTGGGCGGTGGTCAATGTGGATAAAACCCGGATCGTTTTCAATCAATCGGATCTGAGCCAGTCTGTTAACGTCGTCAACAGCGGCGGAAACGAAACGTATTTGCAAATCTGGACAGATGACGGTGACCTGACTCTCTCACCCGACGCCAGCATCACGCCCGTCATAGTCATACCGCCGGTGGTAAAAATGTATCCGGGAGAAATGCGATCGTTGCGTCTGGTACTCACTTCACGTCAGGCGCTGCCCGCGGACAAAGAGAGCCTCTACTGGTTAAATATTTATCAGATCCCTGCGCTGAAAAAAGAGCTTAACGCGGCTGAACGTAAAGTGGTGTTACCGCTGCGAATCCGGCTAAAAATCTTTATACGGCCTGAGGGACTAAACGCCCCGCTGACCACCGATCCGGAAAAGCTCCGTTTCGCGGTAAAGGGAAATAAAATCGCCATAACCAACCCTACTCCCTGGTTCATGAGCATGAATGTCTATTCTGAAGGTCAGCAATCAATAAAAAATCTCACTCTTGCCCCACAATCTGATGCTTACATTGACAGTCACACTCTGCCGAAACCCGGTGAGTCAGTGAGTTATGCGGTGATCAATGACCAGGGGATTCCGGTTAACTACACGACAACCTTGAAGTAACCGGACGGGAGTGCCATCTGCCGACAGGCAGAGTGCACATAAATCCGACCTTTTGCGGCAGTCCAGGGCGTCGCTACATGAATTCTGCGCATCTGATGGGGCTGGCAGTACGCAGAATTTACCTGCGCATGGCGTTTTGAGAGGCTGAAGAGGCAGTTCCGCAAGACAATCCATTTTAGCCGCGCTAGAGTTGCTGGCTTCCACTGTTTCAACGACGAGAAAAAATGAAACGCTTATTTGTCTATGGCACGCTCTGTCCGGGCCGCGAGAATGCCCATATCCTGGAAAATATTGGCGGAGAATGGCTGGCCGGTTCGGTGAACGGTACCTTCTATCAGCGCGGCTGGGGCGCAGCGGCTGATTTTCCGGGCATCGTTCTGGATGAGCACGGCACCGACGTGCCGGGTTATCTGTTTCTCTCCGACCAGCTGGACGCCCACTGGCCGATGCTGGATGCGTTTGAAGATGGCTACGATCGCGTCGAGGTTCGCGTTTCTGCCGAAGATAATCGGCAATACAGTGCGTGGATTTATCAGCTCCAGCCGCAGGAAAGCCGCTGAGCTATTACCGCTGAACGTTTCCTGCATCAACCCTGCTTTCCTGCATTGGGATGCGCGCGCCCTGCTCTTGTTGCAGGCTTCTGACGCAGCAGGACGCGCTTATGACCAGTATTAACCAGGCGTTCCTGGCTAGAGAATTGAATGCAACAGTCTGATTTAAAACCGGTATAATGCCTGCGCTTCACGCTCAGGCCATTGCTGGCCATTTTTACAAACCAACCTTTCCACTCTGCTGACCTTATTTTCCTGCAAGACAAATAAATGGGCACGCTGCCTGATTCTCAATTTAATTAAGATCTAATGTATGATGTAACTAAAATGAGATCGTCCGCTCTGGTCCCGCTTTACGCTATCTTAAATCCACCAGCCAGCCTTGTTATACCGGGTTAATCTGGCCAGCGCTGATGTGGAAACAGTGATACCCGAATATTAAACAGATGGATTAAGGGCGCAACAGCCACACTCTCCTCTCGGGCGATCGGCTCCAGTCTTAGCAGCAACAGATCCAACTCTTCCAGCAGATCCTGATGTGGCGCTAACTGCAGCGACTTCATCTTGCGCTTCAGGTATAGCGCCAGCTCGTGAAACATCTGACCACTATCAATCTGATGGCTCTCCAGCACCTCACGATAACGTGCGTAGAAGTCATAACAGTTGGCGCCCAGCCAGGTTTCAGTAATCAGATACCCCCCCACCACGATATCCGGCACCGGATCGAGCCTTTTACGCGGCAAAATGATATTCACCCGGTCGAGCATCCGCGCAATAAATTGCTGCCGTGACAATAGCGTGGCGGAATTGCGCTCCACCATTTTAATAAACCCTAACAGATCGCGCAGCCCTCGTTGCACCGCTCTTCTGGCTATCCATGACGGCCGTTTGTTGCGGATCAACGCCGTCAGCACCACCGCAAACATAATCCCCACCATCGAGGAGATGGCCGCATTCAGCGTGACGATCAGATTCGGGACATAGTGATGGCTTAAGCCGATAAAACCGGGGATCTGAATGGCGACACTCAGCCCTACCAGATTGGTCGCCGGATTGGCAATAACCAGGCTCAGCAGCATCAGACCGGGCAGCAGTATGATCATCAGCGCCTGTAAGGTATTGGCCTGCGGGATCAGAAAAGCGATGTAGAACAGGCTGACCACCAGCGCAATCATCACCCCTTTCACGAACAGCTTCATCGGCGTTACCGGGGAATCGACACCAGCAAAAAATGAACTGATGATCGCCGCCATTAGAGGTGCATTCGCCCCATCGGCCCAGCCGCTGCCGATCCAGAACAGGCTGGAGAGGAAGGTCGCCAGAAATGCCGTCAGCGCGGACAGCCGTAACAGTCCCTTATCGATATGCCGGTGTTCCCGGATATTGCGGATCGCCGCCCCATCCCCGTGGCTGTAGAGATCCCCTGCGCGCGCACTGACATTCTCATAAGCATCGGCAATGCGCACAAAGTTAGCCAGCCGCTCAAGCAGACCAATCAGCAGCAGGCTCTCTTCGGTTGCCAGCAGCCCGGCCCGCCATTCGTGCTCCAGGGTTGCCTGACTGGCAGCAATCGCTTCACGCAGTCCGGCAATATCGTTAATCCGATCGTGATGCAGCCACAACAGGAACTGCTGAAACACGTCGGTGACGCACGGCGGAAAACGAATATTCAGTTCGGCCAGCACACCCAGCCGTGATTCAATCGCCGTCAGTGTCGGCAGCAGATAAGTCAGATGCTGATACTGTACGCTGACCAGACGGATGACATTACGCGCCGCTTCGCCCTCATAGACGCAGTGGGTCAGCAGCGTTTCAACATTCAACGGATATCCCGCCATCTGAATCAGGATATCTTCGCGCTCCAGCGATTTGTTCTTTGCCATTCCGCTGATCAGTTCATCACAGAGTTTGCGCGCGTTCTGAAACCAGAGATTAACGCTCTGCCCCAGCAGATGATGCATCGAAACCGGAAACATCAGCCGGTGAACCAGCGTGCTGCAAAGGATGCCCAGCGTAATCTCCTCAATACGTGAAACTACGGTGTTGATGATTGCCAACGGTGACTCAACGTCTGGAAATCCCATAATCGCTGCGCTGTAGCCGGCCAGCATAAAGATATAGCTCTTCGGCGTGCGGTCATGCAGAGAGAGCCAGAGGCAAACCGTTACCCATAGCGATACGCACAGGCTGAACAACACTGGCGACTGCACCGTTTCGGGGTAGATCAGCAGAATAAAGATGCCGCCCAGCAGCGTGCCCAGCAGGCGAAACAGCGATTTCGAGACGGTCGATGCTGCATAGAGTTGCGAGGTGACAAACACCGTGGTCAGCGCCCAGGCGGGTTTTTCGAAGTTAAGAACGAGCGCCACAGAGAGTGCGATAAACGCGGCAAAGGAGGTTTTGCAGGCAAACAAAACCGCGTTTTTGGTAAACCATTTCATCGAATGAGAGCAACCAGGAACTTTCTGAGGCGCGTATCCTGACAGATGCGCCTGCGTTTTACTCTCAGTTAAATTTTACAAATTATTACCGGCCGCATCAGGCCGGTTAAGCCCCTGCTGGCGCACCAGTGCACGGCGCTTATCCAGTAAAAAAGGGCGCAGATAGCCTACCGTGTTCGAGAGCAAAATCACCTCTTCGGCAAGCTCAATCTTCAGCACGTCTGTCAGATACGCTTTGCGCTGAGTCATTCGCTGCCAGAGATCGGGAAAACGATGCGCCAGCTCATCACGCAACGCCGCGTCCGCCAGTCCGACCGTATCCTCGATACTGCAGCCGCCATAACCCGGCACCGACGGGATAATATCGATCTGCAGCAGCATACCGCTTTTCAGTGTCACGGCTGAATCGGGATAGATGGGCGAGCTTAGCCACTCTTCGTCAGCCACCAGATGCCCCGGATTAAGATGCCAGCCATACTGCGCTTTCGGCAGCACCGTTTCGATAAGCGAATAGAGTTCGCCGCCGGTGATCCCGATCCGCAGCTGCTCCAGCCAGCTGACCACCGCGTGATAATAGGGGATCGCCAGCCGGGTCAGCCAGTCGGAGACGTTACACTGTAACTCAGAAGCTTCACTGACCACGTAAGCCGAGCGGCTGGTCAGCCCGCCTTTGTAGCCGGTGGTAAGAGAAAGCTTGTCGCCTGTCGCAATCCGTTTATCAGACGGATAGAGCCGGGCCTGGGCGAAACGATCGCCGGTCGCGGCAATCGTCACCACCGTGTTTGGCTGCCCTTCTGCGTTCAGACGTGCGCCTAACGCCTTCTCTGTGACGCCCGGCGCTACGCTATCCAGCGCAGCCAGCATCGCGGTTGAAGCAAGATTGGCCCCCGCCTCATAAAACGCCACTTCATCGGCGCCGTTAACGCAGCGTGCACCGTTGTCAGGCGAGATAAACAATCCGGTGGCGTTTACCAGTTGTGCATCGCCGCCCGCTGCCTGCGCCGCCGCGGCATAGATGAACTGCGGCAGATCAAACATCCCTTGCTGCCTGCCGGTAAATAACTTCCAGCCCACCAGCCCGGTGCGTTCTCCCGCCAATATCCCTGCCTCTGTTAACAGCTGATCCAGGGGCTGCTCCCCGCGCATAGGCTGGTTGGGCAGAGAAAAGACCGCCGCATGCAGACAGCGTCCCGGATTGCGGGCAAACGGCACCAGCTTGAGGTTCTCATTACCCATGATATAGGTGAGCTCGCCCTGCTGAGTCACCACCAGCAGCGCCTCCTCGAAGCGCGGAATGAATCCCGCCAGATATTCAAAATTGCTGCCGTGCTCTTTGTCGGCATAGATAATCAGTTGCGCAATCTGCTGCTGCTGCATCCGCTCAATAATGGCGGCCAGACGGCGATTCAGTGTTTCATCAGACATCACAGGGCTGGCAGCACCGGGAAATGCCGGCGGTGACGGGATTGTTTCCAGGGCATAGCGATTGGCATCCATAACGCACTCCAGTGGCCAGATTGATTGACGGGGGTTTGATTTCCGTTCCCAGGGTAAACCTGAGGTTTAGCCTGTAGGGTGCCACAATCACACAACTTACTCGTTGCGTGTTATCAAAAGAGGGACATTCACCTGTAACAGAGACAAAGAAGCCCGCGCTAAACGGGCTCTCTATGTTATTTGATGGGCACGCCTGCATTCTCCAGCGCTTCAGCCTTTTCGGGATATAACTCCGACGTTCCGGCATTCATAATCACCGCTCCACAGCGGATGCAGTGATCGCCCTTTACATCTGGCACAACGTCCTCCGGATTACCCGTATTAAGACTGACGTCGCGCGTGGCGTACACAAACGCCTCTCCTTCACATCCCGGACACTTCATACCATGACTCTCCTGTTAAGCCTGTCAGATAAGCATAGCCGACAGGCTTTTAGCCATACACATGAGGAGAGGTTTTTCAGGATATTGCCAGCTCATAAGCGCCATCACTCTTTGTGCCGCAGCCGCTCCAGCATAATCAGTGAATGACTAAAAATGGCGTCGGCGATGTGCTGCGGGAAATCGGGCGGCAAGGCATCGCGCACCGAGACCACTGCCTGGGGAAAGGCCTTAATAAAGAAGTCGAAGATCTGCTGCAAACTGTCACGATCAAAACTGACGCTTTTTGCCGTGGCGATAAAATGGCGCGGGAAGATCTTGTCGATCTCTGTCTTCTTCCCCTTAGTGGCACGCAGCCCCATCGCCAGTTTCAGTGCTCGCTTGTTCAGACCGGTGCCGCCCAGTACCGGGTAAGCGGAGATCACATCATAAAAGGGAGTCAGTCGATAACTGCCGCCGCGCTCAATAAACAGTGAGAAGTTCTTGGCGTGACCGTCGGTTGCGCCAATCAGCCACTGAAACACCTGGAACATCATAAAGCGATAGCGATCTTCGATGGCGTTGCTCGATCCCATCAGTATCTGCATGATCTCCGTAATACCCGGCCCGCCATCCGACTCATATTTGGTTGAAGATGGCAGTCCCAGCGCCTGACAGAAATCCTCCTGCGGCAGGCGAATCAACCGGGTTTTATCGCGTGACCAGCGGCGGTCAAAACGTTCTACCGCCAGGGCGCGCATCTGTCCGGCACGGATAATCGTTGCCTGCGGCACGCCGATACCGAGTGCACGGGCCAGCGCCAGACAGAGATACTCATTCTCCACACTTTCACGCATATCCAGCGTCGCGGCCGGCTGTTTAATCTCTCCGATCGGCAGCTTAATGATGTGCGAGGTGGGCGTGGCACCGGCAGGAATGCTCCAGCCTTCATCGGTCAGCAGCAGTGCGGTTTTCTCCTGCGCCCCCGCGACCGAGATACGGAAATCGGTCTCTTCACGCAGCATCCCCAGCGGGATATCTGACTGATAGGCCGACAGCACGCTTTCCAGCCGGGTTTCATCCAGCACTTCATAGCGGGCTTGCAGTGCGGGCAGTGGCATATCGGGCGGCAGCAGCATAGTCGCCCCGACGCTGTCACGTCCCACTTCCTGCAACAGATCAAACGGCTGACGGGATTTAATCTGGTAACGTGCCACAATTCTGTCGCGAATCAATGGGCTATCCGGCAGCAGATTATCGAAGAAGTTAATCACGGCGTGTGAAGTGATCGCCCTAACCTGCAACGGCATCGAAAGTGACAGCGGCCTGGAGAGCGGATTACTCAGCCAGCCGGTATCATACTGAAACTCATGAGCGCCGTTTCGCTGCCGGGTGAGTACGCCTACCCGCTCGCCGTTCATCCACGCAATCAGCCTTTGCATTACCACTCATCCTCATCATGCAGCTGAGGCGCACTGGCCTCCTCTTTCTCCTGAACTTCCAGACTCAGCTCCAGCGACTGTAACAGCTTAAACAGCGTTGCCAGCGAGGTACTGTCAGGGGCATTTTCAAAGTGAGAGATGGTGGCCTGTTTCAGGCCGACCTTTTTCGCCAGCTCACTTTGGGTCCAGCCATTACGCTGACGAATGAGCTTTAGCCGGTTTGCCAGCTGTAGCGGGCTGTATATCATGGGGTGGCTCCTTCTGGATCACAGGCTGTAAGCATAGCGCAGGGGTATTATCCCCGACAGGGTATAAAACAGCTTTTACCCCCTGAAGGGGATAACAATTACTTTATACCCTATAGCGGATAATTGCACAATTATCCTTTGCAGGGGATAAGCCGGAACCACGAATAAAAGAGGACGAGGATGAGCACATTTACCCTTACCCATCAGGTCAACGACGACGATCGGGAAGAGTTGCTGGCAGGACTGGGGGCTTACAACCGGCAATTTATCAGCCGCGATAACTGGGGACCGCTGTCGGTTTCTCACAGGGACGAACAGGGAACGTTGCGCGGGGGAGTGATCGCCGCACGCAAAGGAAACTGGCTCTGTATCGATTATCTCTGGGTGGACGAAACGCTCCGTGGCAGTGGTCTGGGCAGCGCACTGCTGGAAGCCGCAGAGCAGGAGGCGGGAAAGATGGGATGTCTCTATGCGCTGGTGGATACCTTTAGTTTTCAGGCCCTGCCGTTTTATCAGAAACAGGGTTATCAGCCGCAGATGTCCCTGCCCGATTTTCCGCAAACCGGTATGCAGCGTCACTATCTGACCAAAACGCTACGGCCAAAAGCATCACGCTGACCACAGTACCATCAGCGTGACAGGGTCACATAATTACAAACCGGCAATGCGCCGCAGATCCGCTTCGGCACCCGGTGCCACGGCCAGAACCTGCGCGCCTTTAGTGATGCGATCACCTTCGGTGTTAAACGGGTGGTACCAGCCGCCCGCTTCTTTTACCAGGCAGTAACCCGCCAGGCAATCCCAGGCGTGCATATAGGGTTCGTAATAACCCACGACCCGACCGGCGGCAACCCAGGCCAGCATCAGTGCGCCGGAACCAATACGGATAAAGTTACCGCCTGCCGACAATAGTGCTGCCACAATCTCGCCTACCTGCTGCGGGCTGACATAACTGTTGGCACCAAAACCGGTAACGTGGTTTTGCAGCGTGCGTGTGGGATCGACCTGCAGACGATGACCGTTGAGCGTTGCGCCCTGCCCCAGTGCCGCCACGTAGCACTCCTGATAGGTCGGCGCGAAAATCACCCCGATGACCGGCACATCGCCGCGCAGTACCGCGACGGAAACACACCAGCTCGGCATCCCATTGAGAAACGGGCTGGTGCCATCGATTGGATCAACCACCCAGGTGTAGTCAGACTCTCCCACCTGCAGTCCCGACTCCTCACCCAGAAAGCCATCATCGGGAAACGCATCCCGTATACGGCTGGCAATCAGCTGCTCCACTTCACGGTCGGCAATCGACACCACATCCTGCAAATCGTACTTGGTCTCCACCACCAGCGTCTCGCGACGGTTGAAGTAAGATAACGCCGTCGCGCCACCTTCACGGGCAACGGCTTCCGCTAAAGCCAGACGCGCCATTATTTCATCATGCGATTCCATGCGAACTCCTTGAGTTAGTCAGATTAACGGGCAATCAGGGCAAGGCCCTGCGGCTTAAAGTTGACGCCAACTGTGGTGGCGAGCGGCAGACGCTGTTCCATCTGCGGATCGATAATGAACAGCGCGCCCAGTTCGGTGGCAACTTCATATTCGATATGGTCACCCAGCCAGGTGCTGTGAATGATCTCCCCCTGCAGCGCCCCCTGACCGTCGCCGGACAACGTAATAAACTGCGGTCGCACCGCCAGCTGAGCACTGCCGGTTTTTGCTCCGGCACCTCGCACCCGGAAGCGCTGATTACCCAGGCGGACCAGCGCGTCATCCGTATCTGCCTCTTCCACTTCACAGGGCAGAATATTCGCCTCCCCCATAAAGTCCGCGATAAAGACCGAATTGGGCGAATGGTAAAGCGTCTCCGGCGCACCCTGCTGGGCAATATCTCCCTCTTTCATGACAATAATCTTATCGGAGACAGCCAGCGCCTCCTCCTGGTCATGGGTCACGTAAACCGCCGTAAACCCGAGCCGCTGCTGCAGATCGCGGATGTCGGTGCGCACCCGACGGCGCAGACGCTCATCAAGGTTCGATAGCGGCTCATCAAGCAGCAGCACCTGCGGTTCCAGCACCAGCGCGCGGGCGACCGCAATACGCTGCTGCTGTCCGCCAGAAAGCTCCGACGGCAACCGCTGCCCCTGACTCTCCAGACCCACCAGCTTCAGCCCCTCGCGCGCCCTGTCCTGCGCCTCGCGTTTGTTCATGCCCGAGGAAAGCAGCCCGTAGAGAATATTGTCGATGGCGTTCATATGGGGAAACAGCGCGTAGGACTGAAACACCATCGCCACGTCGCGCTCGTTGGCGGGCAGATGGGTGACATCTTTGCCGCCAATCAGAATCCGCCCTGCGGTGGGATGCTCCAGCCCGGCCAGCAGTCGCAGCGTAGTGGTCTTGCCGCAGCCGGACGGCCCGAGCAGCGTCACCAGCGTACCCGGCTCTACGGTGAGCGACAGATCCGGCACGGCAGTAAAACCGGCAAAACGCTTTGCGACATGTTCAAACACTACCGATCCGGCGTTAATGGTCGTCATACGGCTCTCTCCTGAGTCAGAGTGGATGCAGAGGGTGCGGCAATAATCACCGCCGGTTGGATTGCACGACGCAGGCGACGTTCGCCCACCAGCAGCTGGAAAAGGCCAATGATCAGCAGCATCACCACGATCAATACCGAGGAGTAGGCAATCGCCACGCCATACTCACCGTTCTCCACCAGCCCGACAATGTACGAGGTCGCCATGTTGTACTGGGCGCTGACCAGGAAAATCACCGCGCTGATAGAGGTAATGGCCCGCACAAAGGCGTAAACCAGCGCGGCGCTGATGGCCGGTTTCAGCAGCGGTAGCACCACTTTGCGCAGGGTACGGAAACTGTTTGCGCCCAGCGTCAGGGAAGCTTCATCCAGGCTTTTATCCAGCTGGCTCATCGCCGCAATACCGCCACGCACTCCCACCGGCATATTACGGAAGACAAAGCAGGCGATCAGGATCATCGCGGTACCGGTGATCTCCAGCGGCGGCAGGTTATACGCCATCACATAGCTCACACCAATCACCGTGCCGGGAATGGCAAAGCTCAGCATCAGCATGAACTCAAAGGTCTGACGACCGGCAAACTTCTGTCGCACAATCAGCCAGGCAGTCAGCAGTCCGACAATGGCCGTAAGCGGCGCGGCAATCAGGGCGATCTCCAGCGTGGTCCAGAAAGAACTCCAGGCAACGCCGCTCCAGACCAGTTGCCCCTGATTAACGCTGACGCTAAAGGCGCGGATATAGTGATCCAGCGTCAGGTTGTTATTCAGCCCCCAGGACTGCACAAAGCCGCCAATCATGATCATGCCGTAGATCAACAGGGTGAACAGACCCCAGGGTATCACCATGCCATAGACGCTGTAGCGCACCGGACGCGGCAGCATCACATGACGGCCGCCGTCGCCTTTGCCGGTGACAGTGGCGAAGCTTTTGCCGGAGAGCCAGACGCGCTGCACCAGAAAAGCGGCCAGGGTGAAGCCCAGCAGGATCATCGCCAGCACCGCCGCGCGACTCGGGTCGTTCTGTGCGCCGACCACGGAGAAGAAGATCTCCGTCGACAGCACGCCGTGACTGCCGCCCAGCACCATCGGGTTACCGAAATCGGCCATGCTTTCGATAAAGCTGATTAAGAAGGCGTTGGCCAGCCCCGGCGCCATCAGCGGCAGCGAGATGCGGGAGAAAGTGCGCCAGCGGCTGGCACGCAGGGTCTGTGACGCCTCTTCCAGTGACGGACTGACGCCCTCGACCACCCCAATCAGCACCAGAAAGGCGATGGGGGTAAAGGAGAGCACCTGGGCAATCCAGATGCCGGTCATGCCATAGAGCCAGCGGCCCGGCTCGATGCCGAACAGCGTCGCCAGCGATTCGGTGACCACGCCGGAGCGGCCAAACAGCAGGATCAGCGCCAGACCGATGACAAACGGCGGCGTGATAATCGGCAGAATGGTCAGCATCCGCAGCGCTTTTTTACACGGCAGCGAGGTGCGCGTCGCCGCCAGTGCAAACGCCAGTCCCAGCAACGTAGCGCCACTGGCCGTCATCAGCGCCAGTCCCAGCGTGCGCCAGGCGGTGCCGCAGGTGCCACCGGTAAAACAGCCGAGGCTCCAGATGGCGGGATCCTGCATATTGGCAATCAGTCCGTCAGGTTTAAAACTGCCATCAATATCCTGCACCGAGGCGACAAACAGGCTCAGCACCGGATAGAGCACAAAGGTCGTGACCAGCGCCACCAGCAGCACAATCGACGCCACCACAAAGGCATCGCCTCTCAGCACGCCGCGCTCCGCCAGGGCAAAGGCGAAAATCAGCAAAAATATGGTCAGCAGCAGCAGCGCGCCCGCGCCCATCGCCGGTTGCCCCTGCGCCAGCGGGCCGGTGAGGTTCTCCAGCCATAACCAGTTCCAGCCACTGAAACCGATGGCATGCCCTTCCAGCACCAGAAACAGAATGCCGCAGGTGCTGAACAGCAGCAGCAGCGTGCTGCGGGTGCGGCCCGGGGGCAGAAAGGCGCTGCCAGCACAGAGCAGCCACAGCGCCACGGCGATGCCCAGCCAGCTGTGTAACGCGAGCTGCCCCAGCGCAGGCGCATTGGTCTCATCACCCCATAAGCTGAACAGCCAGTCACCCGAGAAGAAGCCCTGCTCCAGGCTATACCAGGGCAGCAGCGTCAGCGCGCTGGCGCCCGCCAGCAGCGCGCCGGTTAAGCGACGATTGTGCGCATTCATAAATCACCTCAATCAGGAAGCGGACATCAGGCTTACGCCACCGCGGTCTGGCACAGACCCGGCTCAGGTGGCCGGGGCGCACCACCGTTATTGTGCGCTGGCACCAATCTCTTTATCCCAGCGGCCCAGCAGCGCTTTGCGTTTTGCTGAGTCACCATAGGTTTTAAAGTCATAATCGATCAGCCTGATGTTCTCGAAGCGCGGTGCATATTCAGAGATCTCCGCCTTGCGGTTAGAGGGCAGCTGGAACGATTTCGCCTCTTTCATATGCGACTGTGCTTTAGCGCTGAGCGCCCAGTCATACCAGGCTTTGGCATTGGCCAGGTTTCGTGCCCCTTTGATGATCGACATCGAACCTATTTCATAGCCAGTGCCTTCACAGGGCGCGACGGGCTTAATCGGGAAGCCATCTACTTCCATCGCGACGGCATCATGCATAAAGACAATGCCGATGGTGGTTTCACCGCGCGCGGCGGCTTTGACCGGAGCAGAGCCGGACTTGGTATATTGCGAGATGTTGGCGTTGAGCTTCTTCAGGTAGTCAAAGGCTTTGTCTTCGCCCATGATCTGCACCAGCGTCGCCAGGGTGTTATAGGCCGTGCCGGAAGAGTTGGGATTGGCGATCTGAATCTCGCCTTTAAAGCCAGGGTCGAGTAAATCCGCCCAGCAGGCAGGCACTTTCTGCTTTTTCTCCGCCAGCAGTCTGGTGTTATAGCCCCAGCCCAGCGCACCGGCATAAACGCCCACGGTGCGATAACCGGAGATCTCCGCCACTTTTTGTGACCAGGGCTGTTGCTGATCGAGCAGTGGCGATTTATAGGCCTGGGTCAGCCCCTCTTCGGCGGCCTGCATATGCGGATCGCCGGTACCGGCCCACCAGATATCGGTACGGGGATTGCGTGCCTCGCTGCGGATACGGGCATAGGCTTCACCGGCAGAGAGCCGCACCATGCTGAGTTTAATATCGGGATGGGACTGGCTGAACAGCGTGGTCATCTGTTCGCACACCACCACATCGGCTGAGCAGATCATATTAAGATTGCCCGCCGCCGAGGCAGCAAACGGCACTATAGGGCAGACAATTACAGCAGCGAGCAGAGAGGAATAACGCATGGTGTTCTCCTGGGCTGGATGACGCAGGCGCGCCAGCTTTTGCACATGTGTGCAAACATATGTGCAGATTAGTACGGCGGCCCTGCTGCAGTGTCAATTCAGTTGTTAAGCAATTGTCAGTCGCTGTCACAAATTTGAAACCTTTCGCCCGTCTGTATTTTTTGCACAGCCTTGCAACTTCAGGCAAACTCAGTGCAGACAATGTCAGGCGAGGAGAGAACATGCAGCAGCTTAAGGCGGTGGTGAGTGCGCAGGATGTGGCTGACCGGGCGGGCGTCTCCCGCTCAGCGGTCTCCCGCACCTTTACACCGGGAGCCAGCGTGTCAGATGCTACCCGTCAGCGGGTGATGAAAGCGGCGGAGGAACTGGGCTATCACGTCAATCATCTGGCGCGCGGCCTGGTGCGCAACCGCAGCGGCATCGTCTGCTTAATTGCCTCCGAGGTGGACACGCCCTACCGTGCCAGCCTGGTGCGCTGGATGACCCAGTATCTGCAGGAAGCGGGAAAAGTGGCGATGCTGATTAACACTGATCGATCTGATGCGCGCGTTTCCGCCGCGCTGCAGCAGGCGATTAATTTTCGCGCCGACGCATCGATTATTCTCTCCGGCATGCCGGACAGCGGCATCACGCGGCTCTGCTACAAACATGGTCAGCATCTGGTGCTGATTAACCGCGACGAGTCCCTGCCCGGCACGCTCAGTATCAATCTCGACTCCCGCCCCGCCGCAGAAATGGCGGTTAACGCGTTTGTGCGGGCGGGATGCAGCCGCATCGCTTTTGTCAATTCGCTGGCGGGAACGCCGAGTCTGCTGAAGCGCGAAGCGGATTTTCTGGCCGCCGCGCAGAAAGTGGGCGTCACGGTCCAGGTGGAGCGGTTCGGCACCACCTCTTACGAAAGCGGCCAGATTCTGGCCCAGCGTCTGCTGACACGTAAAGTTCGCCCTGATGCGGTGTACTGTGCCACCGACCTGCTCGCCTGCGGCTTTATGGATGAGGCGCGTCACCGCTTTGCGCTGCGTATTCCGGACGATCTCTGCATCATCGGACACGATAATATCGCGCAGTCGGGCTGGGCCTCTTACAACCTCACGACCTTTGCACAGCCGGTGGAGCAATTCGCCCGCGATGCCATTGCCTGGCTGGTGGAGACGGAAGCGCAACCGGAGACGCTGATGCCAAAAAATGAACAGCAGCAGGAGCGGAGAATATATCCGGCAGATGTGGTCTGGCGCGGTTCGGTACGCGGCGGTTAACCGCCCTTTTTTATTTTCTTCCGCTATGTAATTACGCCCTGAAATAATCCACAACCGATCTTACGCTTCGCTTTAAATATCCCGCCCCTGCACTGAAAAATAATCGGACGCTACTGCACAGTGTTCCGATTTTCTGTCTACGCTTTATCTGCATTATTAAGTTCTTCTGGTTTTAACTGCTCAATGAATCAGCAGTCAGATGTGACAAATATCACATTTGTGCCAGGCTTAATGTCTCAGATAACTCTGTTCAAGGAGCATACAATGGCTACACCAACTAACAAGACGCTCGATCTGGATCAATTTCCTAAACCTCCTTTTGAGGACCAGCCACAACAGGCGCCAGGCCTGGCCAGTAAAATGATCCCGGTTCCCGACCACGGTGAAACCAGCTATCGCGGCACGGGCCGACTGACCGGCCGCAAGGCGCTGATCACCGGCGGTGACTCCGGTATTGGCCGCGCGGTGGCTATCGCTTATGCACGTGAAGGCGCAGATGTGGTGATTAACTACCTGCCGGAAGAACAGCCCGACGCCGATGAAGTGATTAAATTAATCGAAGCGGAAGGCCGTAAAGTTTTTGCTATTCCTGGCGACATTCGTTCTGAAGAATTCTGTCAGCAGCTGGTCAAAGAGGCAGCCGATAAATTAGGTGGCCTGGATATTCTGGTTAATAACGCCGGTCGTCAGCAATTTAATGAGTCCATCCGGACCCTGAGTACGGAAGATTTTGACGCAACGTTTAAAACCAACGTTTATGCGATGTTCTGGATCACCAAAGCGGCGCTGGAATATCTGCCACGCGGTGCGTCCATTATTAATACCTCGTCCGTACAGGCGTTTAAACCCAGCGATATTCTGCTCGACTATGCGCAGACCAAAGCGGCCATCGTCGCCTTTACCAAATCCCTGGCGAAGCAGCTGGGTGGTGACGGTATCCGGGTCAACGCCGTTGCACCAGGGCCGTACTGGACCGTGCTGCAGTCCAGCGGCGGACAGCCGATGGAGAAAGTGAAGCAGTTTGGCGCCGACTCACCGATGGGCCGTCCGGGCCAGCCGGTTGAGATCGCCCCACTCTACGTTACCCTGGCCTCAACCGAGAGCAGTTACTCCTCCGGGCAGGTCTGGTGTTCTGATGGCGGCACCGGTACGCTGTAATCTCACTCAGGTGGCCGCATAACGCGGCCATTTTTTTGTCCCGCTTTTGCCCCGCTTAAGAAACCTCGCCACCGTGATATAAGGAAGCAGATTATGGAAAACCCGATCTTTCATTCGCCGGTCAGAAAAGAGGGCTTTGCGGGCCTGGGTGATTATGCCACCATTGGTGAAGGCCGTTCTGTTGCGCTGATTGCGCCGGACGGTTCCATTGACTGGTGGTGCGCGCCCAATCTCGACGCAAAGCCCCTGTTTGATCGCCTGCTTGATGCCGGACTCGGTGGTTACTTCCAGATTGTCCCGCGTGCGCCTTATCAGGTCTCACGCCGCTACCGCGATAACAGCAACGTGCTGGAGACCCGCTTCGAAACCCGTGACGGCAC
Organism: Pantoea sp. EKM20T; assembly: GCF_011800485.1. Lineage (NCBI taxonomy): Bacteria > Pseudomonadati > Pseudomonadota > Gammaproteobacteria > Enterobacterales > Erwiniaceae > Pantoea > Pantoea sp. EKM20T. The sequence continues at coordinate 365,283 of NZ_JAALFW010000003.1, forward strand.
CGTGCTGCTGACCGAATCGATTAACAGCACGCTGGCGGGCCGTCTGCCCTGGTGCGAACTGGCTCGCCGCATAGAGGGTGTCAGCGGTGAAGTGGAATTAGCGATCACCCTGCGCTTCGGCACCGCCGCCGAAACCCGTTCACCGTGGGTGGCCGATAATGAGAAAGGCAAGGTGTTTCACATCGCGGAGATCATGGCGATGTTGCGCACCAGCGAAGATATTCAGATCACGGAGCTGGATGACGAGCAGGTCTGCGCCACGCTGCGTACCTATGCCGGTTCCCGCTCGCTCTGCGCGCTGCTGGTGACCGAGAAAGAGCCGCTGGCGGTGCCGCCGCTGGAGGCTATCGATCAGCGGATTGAAACCAGCCACACCGGCTGGACCAGCTGGGTGGAGAGCCTGAGTTATGAGGGCCGCTACCCGACGCTGGTGAAGCGCTCAGCCCTGTCGCTGAAGTTTCTCTGGTACTCCCCGACCGGCGCGCTGGCTGCTGCTGCCACCACCTCCCTGCCGGAGGGGATCGGCGGCGAAAAAAATTATGATTACCGCTACGCCTGGGTGCGCGATGCCTGCCTGATTATTAAAGCCTTCGTCTATCTCGGGGCGCTGGAAGATTGTAAGGCGGCCTTTTCCTGGCTGTCGCAGACCATCATGCGCCATGGCGTCAGGCTGCGCGCCTGCTATGCCCTGAATGGTGATGAGGTCCCCGCTGAGCGTTATCCGCCGCTGAGCGGCTATCAGAACTCTCAGCCCGTGCGGGTCGGCAATAATGCCCGTGACCAGCTGCAGCTCAGTATGTATGGCGACATGCTGGTCACCGCGCAGCATTTTATCGAGGCGGGACACGTGCTTGATATCACCACCTCGCGCATGCTGGGCGAGCTGGCGAACTGCTGCGCCGATCACTGGCGGCAGAAGGATTGCGGCATCTGGGAGCTGCCGGAGCTGCAACACTACACCCACTCCAAAATGGCCTGCTGGATGGCGCTGGATCGGGCGGTGGCGCTGGCAGAAAGCCAGCATATCGAACCGACCTGGCTGGGGCGCTGGCAGCGGGAACGTGACCGTATCCGCGACTGGATTGAGTCGCACTGCTGGTCAGAGCAACAGCAGGCTTATCTCTTTTACGCCGGCAGTGACGATCGCCTCGACGCGTCGCTGGCGCTGGTTCACAGCTACGGCAACGCGGTCAATCCGCAGCGGATGCTCTCGACCTACCGTGCTATCCGGCAAAAACTGGGTGACGGCAGCGCCATGCTCTATCGCTACAGCGGGGTAAGAGAAGAAGAGAGTACCTTTCTCGCCTGCGCCTTCTGGCTGGTGGAAGCCTGGGCAGAGATGGGTGAGGCGGATGAGGCAGAACAGGCGATGCAGGAGATCCTGGCTACGCTGAACGGCCACGGTAATGTCGATATCTTCAATGAGATGTATGACGTCCGCAGCCAGAGCTGGCGCGGCAATATGCCACAGGGGCTGAGTCATCTGGCACTGATCTGCGCGGCGCAGGCGCTATCGGAATCGCAGGCACCAGCGTGATGTGAGATGTTGCGGTGAGAAAAGTGGCGAATCCGGCGCCCTATTGCAGCCTGAAACGCGGATCGAAGAAAAATGGCTCTACCACCACCTTACTGATGATGCCAGCCGCTGCCGGATGACGGGGATTGAACAGTGCATTCCACTCACCGGTCAGCGTGCTCGGCACCTTCAGCACCAGGCCGTTATCCGGGCTGGCAAGCCAGTCGTCACCAATTTGCCGCGTGGACGATGGCGCAGGATCGGCCTGCCAGTCATCGGGGAGTGCCGCCAGCGAGAGCTCGGTAATCAGCGATTCAGGGACGCTAATCGACAGCATAGAGTAATCGTGTGACAGATCCTGAATGGTGAGATGAACCAGCGCCTCAAGTACACAGAGCGCCCGGCTTGATCCCATATAGACACAGACCGTTCCCACGGAATTCCAGCGCCCCCCGTAAGTGCGGGCACCAAAACCATCAAAGGCGCTCATCGCATACTCACTCTTCACCAGGCGAAAGAAACGTACTGCCATCAGGTAATCACGCCATGCTCAAGCTGGCCAATCAGGTTAATCACCGCTTCTGCACCCGCCACCGTGGTGGTCATCTCCGCCGGTTTCTTACCGCCCAGCGCTTTGGCGGGCGTTTCCAGCCACTGCACCAGACGCTGCCTGTCGTCGCGGAACAGTTTGCTGCCGGCAGAGAGGATGCGGATCAGCATGTAGATCCGTCCGCTCTGATCGGGCGAAAAGGTCTGCTGTGGATCTTTGACTTTGCGGTTGTAGGTGGTGCGATCAATGCCCGCCAGACGGCACAGCCAGCCCTCGTCAAAGGTGGACAACGACGCCGTGCGTTTCAGCACGCCGCTGCTGAACCCTACCGCAATACGCTGGTGCGCATCAGGCAGTGTTTCCGGCAGATTCAGGGCATGCAGCAGCGAATTGTCGCGACGATGCTGAGCGGGTGTGTAGATGGCGATAGACATAGCAGCCTCCTGTTCATTTGATTTTTATTTTAGCGCAAATGAACAGGAGGTGCCAGCTTTACCCCGTCGCTGAGCAAGCGTGATGCCTGTTACTCAGGCTTCTCCTGCTGTAACGCCTGCAGAATCTGCCACGCCGCCTTTATACGCAGCGGATTAGGGTAATTCTTGTTGGCGAGTATCACGATGCCGCTGTTCCTCTCAGGAATAAAGGCGATATAGGCACCAAATCCATTGGTTGCACCGGTTTTATGCACCCAGCTGGCACTCTGCGACGGCCCGACCGGATTGAGCAGCGTCGCCGGGCGGGGTTGCAGCGCAACACCATTATCGCTGTCGCCCATCAGCGTGTCGGCAGTCACCGGCCAGTCGTAGATCTCCCAGCCCAGTCCCTGAAACAGGGTGCCGACTTTGAAGTAGCGCGCCTGCGCGGTGCGAATGGCATTACGCAGCACGGCATTCCCCGAAGAGAGGCGGTTAGGATCCACATTTGCCTGCATAAAGGTGAGCATGTCACGCGCGGTGGATTTAACGCCGTAGGCTTCTGCATCCAGCATGCCGGGTGAAACCCGTACCGGCTGGCCATTTTTATAGCCCCAGGCGTAGTCCAGCATCATTGAGGGCGGCACGGTGATATAGGTGCGCGTCAGACGCAGTGGCTGAAACACATTTCGCGCCATCGCCTGCTCATAATCACCCTTCACCATCAGCGAACCAAACAGACCGATGCTGGCGTTAGAGTACTGCCGGAGCGTGCCGGGCGCTGCTTCTGGCTGCCATTCCTGATAGAAACGCAGCAGCGAAGCCTGATCGGTGACATCATCCGGCAACTGTAAAGGCAGGCCGCCCGCGGTATAGGTCGCCAGATGCAGCATCCGCACCGGACGCCACTGCTCACCGGTCAGCTGCGGCCAGTACTTCTGCACCGGATCGTTAAGGCGTATTTCGCCGTTGCGGATCATGACGCCGGCCAGGGTGCCGGTAAAGGTTTTGCTCACGGAGCCCAGCTCAAACAGCGTGTTTTCCGTGACCCGGCGACGTGATTCGAGATCGGCCACACCGAAGTTCACAAACTGCGCCCGGCCTTTGTAAAGCACCGCCACCGACATGCCGGGGATCTCCTGCTGCTCCATCAGCGGTTCGATCGCGGCTTTAACCAGAGAAGTAACCTGCTGTGAAGAGAGATCGGCGGCGACACAGCTGGCAGAAAGAGAGAATAACGCGAGATAAAACAAAGACTTTTTCATTGGCAACTAAGGGATTCTTCACTGAATTAAATTATTTACACTGGTCGGCACAGGCCTGCACGCACATCTGAGCCTGAGAACTGCAGCCACCGTTGTCCCGGGTGTTGCAGTGCGATTGTTCTGTGTAGCAGTTGGTCTGACAGGCGGAGACATCGCAGCGGGCAGCGACGGGCGTCAGCTGTGCCAGGGGCGCGCGGGCCGGAAAAAGCGGTGCGGGCTGAGCGAAGGCGCTGCTGCCCAGTAATCCGGACAGCAGCAGGCTGATAATCATTTTCATAAGAGTTCTCCAGAGGGACGCTGCACTAAGTATGGCCAGTCTGGCGCGCCCCGTCAGAGAAATCTAATCAAATTGAGACCACAGGGGGATGTTGAGTGACATTAATCACGCCACGGCTGTAGATATCGTTGAGCCGGGCAATGTAACGCTGGGTGTCATGCTGATCTTTGATGCGCAGAATCGCCGCCTCACCTTTCTCCTGCAGCATCTCAGGACGGTCGATAATAGCGAGCAGTATCGATTTCAGCCCCTCCACCAGCGACTGACGCAACTGCGTTTTCTGCTCTGGCGAGGTAATACTGTATTCACGGTCAGCGTTCAGCGGACTCGCAATCACCCAGCCTGCACTGGCGGGATTAATCTCTGGCAACGCGCGCACGTTGCTGGTAATCACCGGGCAGCCGTTAGCCTGCATCTCCAGCACTGAGAAACCGTACGTCTCCTGCCAGGTTGGTAGCAGTCCGGCATCGCTCTGGCGGAACAGCTGCATCAGGGCGCCGTTATCCATCTGTGAATGATGCGTGAAGCAGCGATAGCGTTTGATGCGGTTCTCAATGCCACTATAGAAGGTCTCATCATCCTGGAACTGGCGGTGCGCCACGTTACGACGCTTGGCGAGATCGCCAATCAGCTGCACATCCAGCTGCGACTCTTCCAGTTTGCGCTCTTCAATCAGCTCACTGATCGCCAGCACGACTTCAGCCCCGCCTTTGCGGTAGAACTCGTTACCGGCAAAGGTCAGTTTCAGAATACCGGGCTGACGCGGCGTTTTCTGCTGGACAAACAGCTTCTGCGGCGGATGCAGCACCAGGGTTTTACGGCGGATTTGCTGGGCAATATCCGGCCTGAACAGTTTCATCTGAATGTTCAGGGTGGCATCTGAGATGGCAATCAACCCCAGGCAGTTATCTTTTAACAGATAAGGAATGAGGCGTTTCAGCTCGGGGTTATCCTGCTTGGCGACGCCCGCCACCGGCAGCACACGCGGCAGCTCCGTTTCAAACGACGCGACCCACTTCTGATGGGTTATCGCCACTTCATTGAACAGATGCAGGATGTCAGCCCGCGATGCCCCTGAAAAAGGCACAGGCTGAAAGACAAAGGTTTTATTTTTTTTGAGCAATCGGGTTCGTAACGGATTAATAAAGTAGAACAGATTGCTCTTTTTCAGATTGATATATTCGTTATCCGGATTAACTAAGATATTACGCTGCTCCGGATACTGGTTATTCGTGATTCCAATTTTCATGTTCGCCTTCCAGAGTCCTTGTGTCCGGAGTGATCTATATCACGTGATCGTGACTGGCGGGTCTGAGCAATATCCTAAAAGCCCGTAATGACGCGGCCTGAACGCTTTTGCTAATGATTGCGCACGGTGCTAAAACAGACACAATTGTGTCTGGTTATGAATTTGCATTTTTTATTAACAGGTGTGTTTAACTGTGTCAGGCTAACCCCTTATTGAATATAACGATTATTTTCCGGGAAATATTCGCGCCAGTTGTTATGTAAATGTTTAATTAATTGTCAGGAATATTAGCGAAGCGGATGAGGATTTTAGTTAATAACTTTTAAAGTAATAAGAATGACCATGCTGAAAAGTGCCCGGCGCGTTCCACTGGCTGATGATTAACACAGACACAGACGGGCGATAATGAAACAAATGATGCAGTACGGTTATAGCCGCACCCTTTTTGCACGCCCGTTTGCCACAATTCAGTGCAACTGATTAAGAGGAAGGCGGGAGTCAGGTGCCCCCCATTATACATTAAGCCTATGATTTACATTGTTATTTATATGAAACTCTCTACCACCATCTCTCTGGTACAAAAGTTGCAGGAAGTGACGTATGCAGACAGGAGAGCATTATGAAAGCAATCGTGATTGGTGGCGGTATAGGCGGCATGAGTAGTGCCATTGCGCTGGAGAAATCCGGAATTGACGTTGAGGTCTTTGAAGCCGTAAAGGAGATGAAGCCCGTCGGCGCGGCGATTTCCATCTGGCCCAACGGGGTTAAATGCCTGAATGCGCTGGGCATGAAAACCGCGCTGCGTGAGCTGGGCGGGAACATGGCCTATATGGCCTATCACGATGGCACCACCGGCGCGCCCCTGACCCGCTTCAGTATGGCACCGCTGGTGCAGCAGGTTGGCGAATATCCCTGTCCGGTGGCGCGGGCAGAACTGCAGGCGATGCTGATTGATACCTTCGGGCGTGAACGGGTGCAGTTTGGTAAGCGGGTGATCCAGGTCGAGCAGACCGGCAGTGGCGTGATTGCCACCTTTTCCGACAACACTCAGGCCACCGGCGATTTCCTGATTGCCGCCGATGGCACCCATTCGGTGATCCGCGAGTATGTGCTGGAGCAGAAGCTTGAACGACGTTACGCCGGTTACGTTAACTGGAATGGCCTGGTCACTATAGATGAGAGGATTGCGCCCGCCGATCAGTGGACCACCTTTGTCGGTGACGGCAAGCGGGTGTCGCTGATGCCGGTCAGCGGTAATCGATTCTACTTCTTCTTTGATGTGCCGCTGCCGAAAGGGCTGCCGCAGGATCGCAGCACGGTGAAAGCGGACTTAACCGGCTATTTTAAGGGCTGGGCGGAGCCGGTACGGCAGCTGATCGCGGCAATCAATCCTGACACCACCAATCGGGTTGAGATCCACGACATTGAACCTTTCAGCCGCTTTGTTAAAGGACGTGTGGCCCTGCTGGGCGATGCTGCCCACAGCACCACGCCCGATATCGGCCAGGGCGGCTGCGCGGCGATGGAGGATGCCGTGGTACTGGCCTCAACGCTGGCTTCTCATTCACTGGGTATTGAAGATGCACTGCTGCGCTATCAGGCGCGACGGGTTGAACGGGTAAAAGATCTGGTGCTGAAAGCGCGCAAACGCTGTGACGTCACGCATGCGCGCGATCCGGCGATCACGGCAGAATGGTATGACTCTCTGAAAAGCGAAACCGGTGAACGGGTGCTGGCCGGAATGTGCGAAACCATTGAAGGTGGCCCGCTGGGTTAATACGAATAAAACCGGGCTGTCAGCGCGACCAGCGCGTGACAGCCCGTTCTGCTATGACTCCGCCAGACCACGATTTTTCAGCATGGGCTCCAGCTGCGGAGGCCCGCCCCGCCAGATTTCATACAGTGTTTTAAGATCGCTGCTGTTCCCCCGGGACAGAATTTTCTGCCGGAAGAGGTCGCCGTTCTCGCGCGTCAGTCCGCCATGTTCCGCAAACCACTGATAGCCATCGTCGGCGAGCATCTGCGTCCAGATATAGGCGTAATAACCTGCTGCATAGCCACCGCCCCAGATGTGCTGGAAATAGCTGGAACGATAGCGCGGCGGCACCGCCGTCAGCGCCAGATTATCGCTCTGTAACGCCTGCTGCTCGAATCCCTCCACGCTTTGCGGCGCGGAATCACGGTTAAGGCTGTGCCAGTGCAGATCCAGCAGCGCGGCAGCCAGCAGTTCGCTCATCTCGTAGCCTTTGTTGAACGTGGCGGCCCGGACGATTTTTTCATGCAGCTCAGCGGGCATCAGCGCCTGAGTCTGATAGTGGCGAGCGTAGTTGCGGAACACCGCTGGCTCGCTGGCCCAGTGCTCGTTGATCTGCGAAGGAAACTCAACGAAATCGCGCGGGGTTTCCGTTCCCGACAGGCTCGGATAGCGCTGGCTGGCAAACAGACCGTGCAGCGTGTGGCCGAACTCGTGAAACATCGTGATGACGTCGTCCCAGCTCAGCAGCGCCGGTTCACCGGCTGGCGGTTTGGTGTAGTTACAGACGTTGTAGATCACCGGTTTGCTGTCGAGCAGCGTGGACTGGTTGACGAAGTTGCTCATCCAGGCGCCGCCGCCTTTGCTGTCGCGCTTAAAGAAGTCGGTGTAAAACAGCGCCAGCGGGGTCTCATCGGCGTCAAAAATCTCATAGACCTGGACGTCGGGATGGTAAACCGGCAGATCCTGTCGCGGCGTGAAACGGATGCCATAGAGCTGCGTCGCCGCCCAGAACACGCCATTCTGCAGCACCGAATTCAGTTCAAAGTAGGGCTTAATCTGGCTCTCATCCAGATCGTAACGGGCACGCCGCACCTGTTCGGAATAAAAACGCCAGTCCCAGGCCTGCAGGGTAAAATCGCCCTGCTGCTGGTCGATGGTCTGCTGGATAGCCGCCGCTTCACGCTCCGCACGACCGCGCGCGGCAGGCACGATGTTATGCATAAACGCCAGCGCCGCCTTAGACGTTTTGGCCATCTGATCCTGTAACTTCCACTCGGCATAGCTGGCAAATCCCAGCAGCCGCGCCTGCTCGGCCCTGACCTGCGCCAGACGTAATACCAGCTCGCGGGTGTCGTTCTCATCGCCTTTTTCAGTGCGCGTCACACCCGCCTTAAACAGCGCTTCACGGGTTGCGCGATCGGCCAGGCTCTGTAGTGCGGGTTGCTGGGTGGTGTTTTGCAGCACCAGCAGCCAGCGCTTTTCCAGTCCGCGTGCCTGCGCTTCCGCCTGCGCCACCGCCAGATCGGCCGGTGAGAGTCCCGCCAGCTTCTGCAGATCATCGACGACCAGCCCGCCCGCTTTAGTGGCGGCCAGCAATTTGTTGGTGAAGCGGGTACCGAGGCGGGCCGCTTCCTGATTCAGTGTTTTAAGCTGCTGTTTCTGCGCTTCCGGCAGATTGGCTCCCGCCAGCTGGAAACGCTGCCAGATCACCTCAACCAGCCGTTTTGATTCAGCATCCAGTTTAGCGCGCTGCAGATAGACCGCATCGAGCCGCGAAAACAGCGGGCGGTTAAGCATGATGTCATCATTGAGCGCGGTGAGCTGAGGTGCAATCTCCTCATCCACCTGCTGCAGATACGGGCTGGTATGCGCCGAGGTCATGGCACTGAACACCAGATTCACCCGGTTGAGCAGTTGTCCGCTCCTCTCCAGCGCCTCATAAGTGTTGAAAAAGCTGGGCGCGTCGCTGTTCAGTGCGATCGCCTCGATCTCCTGACGCTTCTCCTCAATGCCCGCCTGCAGCGCGGGCAGAAAATCCTGCTCCTCAATCTGGTCAAAAGGAGGGGTCTGGTAAGGCAGTGTGCTGACGCTAAAGAAGGGATTCTGACGGGCGTTCATGGTTCGCTCCTGGTGGGCATCGCAAAGTCTTATCCTGACAGGTTGCCGCGCAGGCGACAACTCAGGCGACGTGCTGCTGATAAACGCTGATGATTTCACCGGCAATCGCCACCGCAATCTCGGCGGGCAGCTTGCCTTTGACGTCCGGCAGGCCAATCGGACAGCGCAGGCGCGCCAGCGGTTCGCTCTCCACCCCCTTGCCCGCCAGCCTGTAGCGGAAACGCTGGTTTTTCGTTTCAGAACCGATCACCCCGGCATAGCGGAAATCGCCGCGCTTCAGCACCGCCTCGCACAGTTCGAAGTCGAGGGGATGATGATGGGTCATGATGATGAAGTAGCTGCCTGCGGGTGCCTGTGCTACGCAGTCGAGCGGATCGTCCGGCTGCAGCGTCACCACGCCAGCGGGAACGTGGCTGAACTGCGCCGGACGGCTATCGATCCAGTTTATGTGACAGGGTAACGTTGACAGCAGATTGACCAGCGCCTGTCCCACATGGCCTGCGCCAAAAAGGTAGATCTCCGGCTGCGCCTGCAGCAGCGGCTCAAACAGCAGCGTGGTTTTGCCGCCACAGCACTGTCCGAGCCGCGCGCCAAGGCTGAAATCCTCGGTGTGTGGCGCAGTCGCCCCACTCTGCAACATCGCCCTGGCCTGGGCGATGCACTCAAACTCCAGATGACCGCCACCGATGGTGAGATAACTCTCCTGCTGCGTCACCACCATTTTGCTGCCGCTGTCGCGCGGCACCGAACCGTGCTCACTGAGCACGGTGATTAATACGCAGCTCTGACGTTTTTCACGCAACTGATGCAGCACGCCAATCCAGTCATGATAAATCATCAACCCCTCCCGTCAGGCGCTGCACGCCCCAGAAGATGCGCTCCGGCGTCGCGGGCGCGTCCAGCAGCGGGTGCTGCCGGTAATCGGAGACGCTGGCGACCGCATCCTGCAGGGCACACCAGGCGGCGATGCCCAGCATAAACGGCGGTTCACCAACGGCCTTGGAGTGGAACACCGTGTCTTTAGGGTTTTTGCGGTTCTCCAGCAGCGTGACCCGCAGGTCCGCCGGAACGTCGCTGATGGCAGGAATTTTGTAGCTCGCCGGGCCATCGGTCAGCAGCTGGCCTTTATCACTCCACACCAGCTCTTCGCAGGTGAGCCAGCCGACGCCCTGTACAAAGCCTCCTTCAACCTGGCCGATGTCGATGGCCGGATTCAGCGACGCCCCGACGTCATGCAGAATGTCGGCGCGCAGCAGGCGGGATTCACCGGTTAAGGTATCAATCACCACTTCACAGCAGGCTGCACCGTAAGCGTAGTAATAGAACGGCGTCCCGCGACCCGCGACCCGGTCGTAATGAATCCCCGGCACGCGGTAGTAGCCGGTGGCGGAGAGCGGCACCTGATTCAGCCACGCTAGCTTCGCCACCTCGGCGAAGGTGTAATGTTTATCTCCGGCGCGCACTACCCCGTTGCGGAAGCTCACCGCCGACGCGTCGCACTGGTGTAGCTCGCAGAGCATGGCGGTCATGCGGTCGCGCAGGATCTCTGCACCATTCTGCGCCGCTTTGCCATTGAGGTCAGCTCCGCTGGAGGCCGCGGTTGGCGAGGTGTTGGGCACTTTGCCGGTGTCGGTGGCGGTGATCTGAATTTTATCGATCTCAATCTGCAGCACTTCGGCGACAATCTGTATCACCTTGGTGTTCAGGCCCTGGCCCATTTCGGTGCCGCCGTGGTTAAGCTGCACCGTGCCGTCGGTGTAGATCAGAATCAGCGCCCCCGCCTGATTGAGAAAGCTGGAGGTAAAGGAGATGCCGAATTTCACCGGCGTCAGCGCCAGACCGCGCTTCAGCAGCGGACTGCGGGCATTAAACGCCTTAATCTCCGCGCGGCGAGCCTGATAGTCGCTGCTCTGCTCCAGCTGTTCGGTAATCTCATCCAGCAGGTTATCCTCTACCTGCTGGTGGTAATGGGTGATGTTGCGATCCTGCTTGCCATAGTAGTTACGCTTGCGCAGCGCCAGCGGATCCAGCCCGCGCTCACGGGCGATGTGATCCATGATCTGTTCAATCGCTACCATGCCCTGTGGCCCGCCAAAACCCCGATAGGCGGTGTTCGAGGCGGTGTTCGTGCGGCAGCGATAGCCGGTTACCCGTGCATCCCCGAGGTAATAGGCGTTATCGGCGTGGAACATGGCACGATCGACAATCGATCCGCTAAGATCCAGCGAATAACCGCAGTTTCCGGCCAGATCGATTTTGATGCCGCACAGACGCCCATCCTCTTCAACGCCCGCTTCGTAGCGCACAAAGAACGGATGGCGTTTGCCGGTGACGCGCATATCGTCGCGGCGTGAAAGCCGCATCTTCGCCGCCCGGCCGGTCAGGCGCGCCACGATGGCGCAGAGACAGGCGACACCGGCCGCCTGCGTCTCTTTACCACCAAAGCCTCCGCCCATCCGGCGCATATCTATCGTTACCTGATTCAGGCTGATGCCCATCACTTCCGCCACCAGTTTCTGCACTTCGGTGGGGTTCTGGGTTGAGGAGAAGACCTGCAACTGCTGATCTTCACCGGGGATGACCATTGCCGTCTGGGTTTCCAGATAGAAATGCTCCTGGCCGCCAATGTGAAACGCCCCGCTGACCCGATGCGGCGCACGCGCCAGGGCCGCTTCCACATCACCGCGCTGGTGAATGTGAGGTTCCTGCACAAAGCTGCCCTGTGCCAGCGCCTGTTCCACATCCAGCAGCGGTTCCAGCACCTCATATTCAATTACCGCAGCGGCCGCGCCAAGACGCGCAGCTTCGGGGGATTCCGCCGCCACCGCGATCACGATCTGTCCCAGATACTCTACTTTGTCATGGGCCAGCAGCGGGTCGCCCGGCTCCAGCGGCCCGACATCATTGATGCCCGGCACATCCTGCCAGGTCAGGACGCTGACGACGCCGGGAACGGCATAACAGGGCTGAACATCAATATGCAGGATGCGCGCATGAGCATACTCACTCAGGCGCGGACAGAGATGCAGCAGACCCGGCAGCTCCGGCTTATCGTCGATAAAACGCGCCTCCCCGGAGACATGTTTTTCCGCGCTTTCATGGCGGTTACTGCGACCAACGCCGCTCTGTAAATCAGCGGCATACTGCGCCTTAATGACCTCTTCGTTGAGTTCAGGACGGTTATGAGACATAGCGGGCCACCTCAATACAGGTTATTTCGCCGTTGTGGCGATGCCAGTAGCGGCGCAGCAGGTTGCGTGCGACCTGCAGACGGTAGTCACTGCTGGCGCGGAAATCGGAGAGCGGCTGGAAATCCTCTGCCAGCGCCGCGGCTGCGCGTGACACCGTCACGGCATTCAGTGGCTGACCGATGAATGCCTGTTCACAGTGACGGGCACGTTGCGGTGTGGCCGCCATGCCGCCAAAGGCGATGCGGGCACTACTGACTACGCCCTGTTCAATCTGCAGATTAAAAGCGGCGAACACGGCGGAGATATCATCGTCCAGCCGTTTGGACACTTTCCAGGCCACAAAATCAGGTGACACCGTCACTTTATCGATGCGAATGGCGCGAATAAACTCCCCTTTTTCGAGCCGGGTCTGGCGATAGCCGGTAAAGAACTGATCCAGCGGCAGACTGCGCTGCTGCTCACCACGCTGTAACAACAGGCTGGCGTTCAGGGCCAGCAGCGCCGGCGAGGCGTCGCCAATGGGGGAAGCGTTACCGATGTTGCCGCCTAATGTGCCCTGCAGACGGATTTGCAGCGAGGCAAAGCGTTGCAGCATCTCGCTGACGCCGGGAATGCGGCTGGCAAGAAATTCGCTGACCTGCTGCAGCGAAGCCCCTGCGCCCAGCAGGTAGTGATCATCAAATTCGCTGCAGACTTTGAGCGCGGCAACCTGCTCCAGCGCAATCAGCAACGGTATTCTTTTATGCTGCTGGGTAATCTGCAGGCTGAGATCGGTGCCACCGGCAATCAGCCTCGCCTCGGGATGTGCCAGATAGATCGCCGCCAGCTGAGCCGGGGTTTTGGGCAGGAAGCAACGGCGGCCCTCACCCCCTAATTCCTGCATCTCCGGGGTTGCCAGCGCCTCAAGCCGCTGCACGGTTGCGGCGGCACCTTGATCGAACTGGTCTGTCACCGGCTGCGAGCAGAGCTGTTCGGCGGCGGCCATAATCGGCCGGTAACCGGTACAGCGGCAGAGGTTGCCCGCCAGCGCAGTTTCCGCCTGATGGCGATCCCAGCCCGAAGCGGTCTTTTGCAGGCTGAACAGCGACATCACAAAGCCTGGCGTGCAGAATCCGCATTGCGAACCGTGGCAGTCGACCATCGCCTGCTGCGCCGGATGCAGTGCGCGGCCGTGACGCAGATCCTCAACCGTAATCAGCTGCTTGCCCTGTAACGCGGAGACCAGCGTCAGGCAGCTGTTAACCGTTTCATACTGCATCGTTCCCCCGACGGCTTTGCCCAGGGTCACGCTGCAGGCGCCACAGTCGCCAGATGCACAGCCCTCTTTGGTGCCAGGGCGTTGCTGACGGGTGCGCAGGTAGTTGAGCACCGTGAGGTTGGGGTCGAGCGTGTCCTCGCTGACCAGCTGGTTGTTTAACAGAAACTGGATCATGCGGCTTGCTCCTGTGCGTCGCGCTGCCAGACCGGACGACCGGCAACCCAGGTCTGGGCAATATTACGGTCGTCGCCAAGCGTCATTAATACAAACAGTTTTTCCCAGATATCTTTGCTGTTGCCGATGCGCAGTTGCTGCAGAGCAGAAACCGCCGGATCCAGCACCACAAAGTCCGCTTCTTTACCGACGTTGAAATTTCCGATCACGTGGTCGAGATCCAGCGCACGCGCCCCGCCCAGCGTGGCGTGATAGAAGGCTTCGGCCGCGCTGAGCCGGTAGTGCTGCAGCTGGCCCACCTTGTAGGCTTCGCCCAGGGTCTGCAGCATATTAAAGGTAGTGCCCGCCCCGACATCGGTGCCGATCCCCACTTTCACCCCCTGCTGCCAGCTGCGTTTCAGGTTAAACAGGCCACTGCCGAGAAACAGGTTTGAGGTGGGACAGAAAGCAATGGATGAATCGGTATCGTGCAGACACTGCCATTCGTTCTCTTCCAGATGCAGACAGTGAGCAAAGACGCTGCGGCGGCCGGTCAGCTGGTGATGATGATAAACATCCAGATAGCCTTCACGCTCCGGGAACAGTTCTTTGACCCAGGCGACCTCCTGCGGGTTTTCGCTGAGATGGGTATGCAGCCAGGTATCCGGGAACTCCTGACGCAGCTGCTGCACTTTTTCCAGCAGCTGTGGGGATGAGGTCGGCGCAAAGCGCGGCGTCAGGGCGTAGCTCAGGCGTCCGCGCTGGTGCCAGCGCTCAATCAGCGCCCGGGTCTGCTGGTAGCTCTGTTCAGGGGTTTCGATCAGGTTGTCGGGCGCATTGCGATCCATCATCACTTTCCCGGCAATCAGCCGCATGTTCAGCGCTTCGGCGGCGCTGAACAGCGCCTCCACCGATTGCGGATGGACGGTACCAAACACCAGCGCGCTGGTGGTGCCGTTGGAAAGCAGCTGATGCAGGAAGAAGGCGGACATCCGCGCAGCATGATCGGGACAGTGATACTGCGCTTCAACCGGGAAGGTGTAGTGATTCAGCCACTCCAGCAGCTGCTCGCCAAATGCGCCAATCATCTCTGTCTGCGGATAGTGAATGTGGGTATCGACAAAGCCCGGCACGATCAGTCTGCCGCGCAGGTCGATGACCGGATGCCCCGCCAGCATCGCCTCGCTATTCTCCCAGCTATCCAGCCCCACTACGCATCCATCACGCAGCAGCAGCACCGCATCCTCAAGATAGCGGGCCTGGCCGGCCAGGTCGTCGGGACGATCCACCACGCCGGTAAAGTCAAAGAAGCTGGCGCGTATCGCCGTGTCGGTTGCTGAAAGCATGGGTAGTCCTTTCTGAAAGCGCGATGTTATATCTGCAGATGATTATCTGAATAATCCTTTGCAACCTGCGTGCCAGAATTGAAATAGAATAAATTCTTTAAATATCAGTTAAATAAGCTAAACAGAGGGAAGTTGCGCAACAGATAAGGACTGAGATGGCATGGCAACCGTTTACGGAACGGATGCAAACGGTTGCTACGCAATATTGCGCGCCCTGGTCATTTTGAGTATGGCCGGTTACCCGCAAACCTGCCCTTTAACGGTGCAATCTGCCCTGAAAAGGCGCAGCTGGCTACCCGTTAAAATCCGTTTACAGGTCAGGCCGTTTTTCCACGCGCAGAAGCGGAAATGAAATGCTATGGTGAAGCCATCGACTCTGAAAATGGCATAAGGAACAGTGAGATGATTATTTTTGTCACCGGTGCGACCGCCGGTTTTGGTCAAAGCATCACCCGCCGCTTTATTGAGAATGGTCATAAAGTGATTGCCACTGGACGACGGGCTGAACGTTTAAAAGCGCTGAAGGAAGAACTGGGCGAGAATATTTATACGGTACAGCTCGATGTGCGTAACCGTGCCGCCATTGAAGAGGCGGTGGCGCAGTTACCGGCGGAATGGCGCAATATCGACGTGCTGGTCAATAACGCCGGTCTGGCGCTGGGCGTCGAACCGGCGCACAAAGCCAACGTCGAAGACTGGGAAAACATGATCGACACCAACACCAAAGGCCTGGTCTATATGACCCGCGCCCTGCTGCCACAGATGGTGGAGCGTGATGTCGGTCATATCATCAATATCGGTTCGATTGCCGGTAGCTGGCCCTATGCTGGCGGCAACGTCTACGGCGCCACCAAAGCCTTTGTGCGCCAGTTCAGCCTGAATCTGCGAACCGATTTACACGGCACCGCGCTACGCGTGACCGACATTGAACCGGGTCTGGTCGGCGGCACAGAGTTTTCCAACGTGCGCTTTAAGGGCGATGATGACAAAGCGGGTCAGGTCTACGAAGGGGCTACCGCCTTAACGCCGGAAGATGTGACAGAAGCCGTATACTGGGTGGCCACACTGCCTAAACATGTCAACATCAATAGCCTTGAGATGATGCCGGTCAGCCAGACGCTGGCGGGGCTGAAAGTGCATAAACCTTAACTCCCTGCAGCGCCAGCCCTCACGGCTGGCGTTACCCGCGTCCCCAGCCCATCACGATAATCAGCATGCCGCTGAATGCGATCAGTGCCCCGCTCCAGTCCCACACACTTAACTTCACGCCATCCACCACCCGCAACCAGAGCAGCGCGGTAAGCACATAGACGCCACCGTAGGCGGCATAAACCCGTCCGCTGGCAGCGGGATGCAGCGTCAGCAGCCAGACAAACAGCGCCAGACTTGCTGCCGCAGGGAGTAGCAACCAGGCTGAGCCGCCTTTTTTCAGCCATAACCACGGCAGAAAGCAGCCGGTGATCTCCGCCAGCGCGGTAATAAAAAACAGCAAGGCGGTTTTAATCAGCATCCTTACCTCTCCTTAACGTAAACAAACGACTCACTGCTGGTGAGCAAAGAAACGGCGATGATATACTAAGAGCCAGGCCCATCAGGCTGTTTTATTTGTCCGTCTGAACCTGGGCAGTGCTCACCCTCCTCACGTACACCCTGTACGCGCCGGTTGTAATGCGCTGTCTGTGTCCAGACTGTCTGCCTCAATGCCCCCTGATGAGCCAGGCTCTAAGCATGCCCGCTGCAACCGCTGTCGTGGATGGCGATGTTTGCGTTAACTAAAGGATAGTGTGATGAAAAAAATGATCCCTGCCGTGCTGATGGTTCTCCTCTCCACTGCGGCATTCACTGCCACTGCGAATACTAATCGTCTGATTATCGAAGATGGCAGTTCCGCGCTGAGCAATGAAGCGGCGCGCCAGGATAAAGAGCAATGGAATGACACGCGCATGCTGCGTAACAAAGTGAACACCCGCGTCGAAAAAGAGTTTGATAAAACCGATCGTGCGTTTGATACCCGCGACAAGTGCGAGCAGAGCCTCAATCTCAACGCCTACTGGGAGCCCAACACCCTGCGTTGTCTGGATCGTCGTTCCGGTCGCCCGGTAGCGCCGTAAATTTGAGCTATAGTAATGACGACGACTAACATAAGGAAGACGTGATGAAGCTACAGAGGGTTTTGTTAAGCGCGGCGTTATTTGCTCTGCCGCTGATGGCGCAGGCATCCTGTGAATCGGTAAAAACCGAAATCAGCCAGAAAATTATTCAGAACGGTGTGCCTGAGTCGGGTTTTAGTCTCGACATCGTCGCCAACGATCAGGTTGATCAGGCGGGTGGCCAGGTCGTCGGACATTGTGAGAACGACACACAAAAAATTGTTTATAAGCGCTCAGGCAGTGACAACGAAGCCAGCGTACCTGCCAGTGCCGGCAGTTCGCAGGACTCATCTGCCCAGTAGCTCTGTTCAAATCAGGGCGACATCCTGTCGCCCTGCCTGTTAGTCCGCCTGTTCCGGCCGCTGACGCGGCATCATCCATGCCACACCCACCGCAAACAGCGCAATCACCAGTGCCACCACGAACACCCAGTGCAGTGAGGCGGCAATGGCTGCTGTCATCTGCTGCAGGGTTTCCGGCTGTAACTGCTGACGGCTGGGTTCGGACATAATCTTCTGCACCGGATCCTCGACCTGCGGCAAACGCCACTGCAGATTGAGATTCAGCACCGCGCCCATGATCGCCGTCCCTACCGCCGACCCGATCATCCGGCTGAACATAATTGAAGCGGTACAGATGCCGCGAATCTGGTAATCCGCCTGGTTTTGTACTGAAACCAGGAACGTGGTGCTGGTCATCCCCATGCCGGTACCGATCAGAAACGCCGTAACGCCCGCCTGATAGAGTGAGCTTGCGGGCTGTAAAAACAGCAGCAAGGCACTGCCGGTCACCAGCAACAGCGCTCCAAGCTGGGCAGTGAAGCGGTAGGAGGTGCGCAGCATCAGTCTGCCGCTGAGGGTGCTGGCCAGCGGCCAGCCAATCGACATCATCGCCAGCACACTGCCCGCCTGTAACGGTGAACCGCCGCTGATCCCCTGAATCCAGGTGGGCAGAAAGGCGCTGATGCCCATCATGGCCGCCCCGATGATGAGGTTGCCCGCATTACCCGCCACGATAAGCCGGCTGCGCCAGATTATCAGCGGAAACAGCGGTGCCGCTGAATGCAGCTCGTGGCGTCTGAGCTGCCAGCCAGCGAACAGTGAGAAGAGCAGAAACGGCACCAGCCAGACGCCCAGCTGTTCCGCCTGCAACAGCGCAATCAGCAAGGCCGTCACGCAGAGCATCAGCCAGCCGCTGCCCGCCAGGTTCAGCGGCTGCGATTTCTCCTCCTTCTGGTGCGACGGTAGCCAGCGCCACAGCATCAGCATGCTGATCAGGCCGATGGGCAGATTGACCCAGAAAATCACCGACCAGCTAAAGTGCTGTACCAGCCACGCGCCGGTCAGCGGCCCCACTATCGCCGCTACACCCCAGACGCTGGAGAGCCAGCCCTGCACGCTGGCGCGTTCGCGCGGCGAATAGATATCCGCCACGATGGTGGAGCTGAGCGGCATGATCGCCCCCGCTCCCAGGCCCTGAAACGCCCGGAACAGGATCAGCCAGGTCATGGTATGGGCAAAGCCACACAGCACCGACCCCACCAGGAAAATCGACGTGCCGACAAAAAACATCGTTTTGCGACCCACCATATCCGCCAGCCGCCCATAGAGCGGCACGCTGACCGCCTGGGTCAGCAGATAGATCGAGAAGACCCAGCCAAACTGCGAAAAACCGCCGAGGTCAGCAATGATGGTGGGCATCGCGGTGGCCACAATAGTGACTTCAATGGCCGCCATAAACATCGCCAGCATGCAGGCGATTAAGATCCAGTGGCGATGTCCGGTCCGGAGTTGTGCGCTTTCAGTCATAGGGTTCCTTTTTTAATCTGCAAGGCTAGCTGAAAAACAGACAATGCAGTTTCCCGCGCGTGCGCATTTTCTGCGCCCTCTGTGACAGTGTCACCAGAAGTCGATGAAAATTTTTTATTGTCGCATTAGCCCAGCGGCTACGCGGCTTTAACACCATTTTAACCTGTTTCTATCTCTCTGATTTGTGGCTTAAAAGCTGGCTTGTGCAATAAAGGGCTGCTATAGCATTACACCATCTTATTCAGTATTCACTGAAAAAGAGTGGGTAAACAGTCATTTTATCTACATTTTATCGCAGTTTCGGTATTGGGCGCGGCGGCATTTTTTGCCGTACCTGTCGGGCTGTTTATGGTTGTTATAACAATTGAGATCGTAATCAGGGAGATTCTCCTATGCAAAATGCTTCACTGGCCCGACGCGCCGGTCTGGCACTGCTTGCAGTGGTCGCGGTGATCACGGTGCTGATCTGGGGCCTTGGCTGGGATCAGCTGGTCGCACGTAAAGTCGATCTGCTTTATCTCGGGCAACAACACCTCTTCTTAGTCTTCTGGTCAATGCTGTTCGCTTTGCTGGTCGGTATCCCCAGCGGCATCCTGCTAAGTCGCCCGTTTGCACGTCGCTGGGCAGAGTACGTGATGCAGATTTTCAATGTCGGTAACACCCTGCCACCGCTGGCGGTACTGGCTCTGGCGATGGTTATTATCGGGATTGGCGACCGTCCGGCGCTGATTGCGCTGTTTCTGGCTTCGCTGCTGCCTATCGTCCGCAACACCTTCTCTGGTCTGAGCGCAGTTCCCCCGTCGCTGATTGAGGCGGCCAACGGCATCGGCATGACCAAATGGCAGCGTCTGCGTCAGGTAGAGCTGCCGAATGCCTTGCCGGTCATCCTCTCTGGCGTGCGCATCGCCACCGCCATCAATGTCGGCACCGCCCCACTGGCGTTCCTGATTGGCGCCAGCAGCTTTGGCGAGCTGATCTTCCCGGGCATCTATCTGAATGACTTTCCGACGCTGATACTCGGCGCCGTCGCCACTGCACTGGTGGCACTGGTACTGGATATGATGCTGGCCGCGCTGGGCCGCTTTCTGAGTCCGCACGCTGCGGCCTGACCACAAGGAGCTTTGCAATGCTAACGCGTTGGATTAAGAAAAGCGTTGTCGCGCTGACCGCGACACTG
Source organism: Pantoea sp. EKM20T (assembly GCF_011800485.1). NCBI lineage: Bacteria > Pseudomonadati > Pseudomonadota > Gammaproteobacteria > Enterobacterales > Erwiniaceae > Pantoea > Pantoea sp. EKM20T. The sequence goes on from NZ_JAALFW010000003.1 coordinate 385,510, forward strand.
CTGTTAAGCCAGACGGCACAGGCTGCTGCACCGCTGGTGATGGCGACCAAAAGTTTCACAGAGCAGCATATCCTGTCAGCAATGACGGTGCTCTGGCTGCAGAAGAAAGGCTTCGAGGTGGTGCCTAAACGCAATATCGCCACCACCATTGGCCGTAATGCGCTGCTGAATAAGCAGATTGATATGGTCTGGGAATATACCGGCACCTCGCTGATCATCTTTAACCATATCAACCAGCCGATGTCTTCACAGCAGGCGTATGAGACGGTGAAAAAACTGGATGCGAGACTGGGGCTGGTCTGGCTTAACCCGGCACCAATGAACAACACCTATGCCTTTGCCATGACCCGTGAACGGGCCGAAAAAGAGGGCATCAGCACCATGTCGCAGCTGGTTGCGAAGATTGAACAGGTGCGTAAAACCGACCAGGAGCATAACTGGCGACTGGGTCTGGACCTGGAGTTCTCGGGTCGTTCAGACGGCATGAAGCCGCTGCAGAAAACCTACAACCTGACGCTGGATCGCCCGCAGATCCGCCAGATGGACCCGGGTCTGGTCTATAACGCGATACGCGACGGATTCGTGGATGCCGGTCTGATCTACACCACCGATGGCCGGGTTAAGGGCTTCGACATGAAAGTACTGGAGGATGATAAGCACTTCTTCCCAAGCTACAACGTGACGCCGGTTGTGCGTCAGGATGTGCTGGCGAGTCATCCGGGCCTGGATACCGCGCTTAATCAGCTTTCTGCGCAGATCACCGATGAGGCGATAACGGAGCTGAACAAGCGGGTCGATATCGATCATCAGTCACCGGAAACCGTGGCGCGTGATTTCCTTAAATCCAAAAACATGCTGTAAGGAGGCACTGTGGATACCCTTCACTACATCATGGATAACTGGAGCACCCTGCTCACCCTGAGCTGGCAGCACAGCTGGCTGGTGCTGGTCGCGGTCGGACTGGCAATTGTGATTGGCGTGCCGCTTGGCATTCTGATCGTGCGTGTAAGATGGCTGGCAACGCCGATTCTCGGTATCGCCACCGTGGTGCTGACTATTCCCACCATTGCGCTGTTTGGTCTGATGATCCCGCTGTTTTCACTCATCGGTCAGGGCATTGGCGCGCTGCCGGCGATTACCGCCGTGTTCCTCTACTCGCTGCTGCCGATTGTGCGCAACACCCACACCGCGCTGGAGAATCTGCCGGACGGCCTGCGTGAGGCGGGTCGTGGTATCGGCATGACGTTCTGGCAGCGCCTGCGCTGGGTTGAAATCCCGATGGCGCTGCCGGTGATCTTCGGTGGCATCCGTACCGCCGTGGTAATGAACGTTGGCGTCATGGCGATTGCCGCCGTGATTGGCGCGGGCGGTCTGGGCCAGCTGCTGCTGGATGGTATCAGCGGCAGTGATATTCGTATGTTAATTGCCGGGGCATTGATGATCTGTCTGCTGGCTATTTTTCTTGACTGGCTGCTGCACCGTTTGCAGCAGGCGCTGACTCCAAAGGGGATTCGATAATGATTACGCTGGAAAACCTGACGAAAACCTTTACCCAGAAAAACGGCACGACAAATAAAGCCGTTGATAACGTCAGCCTGCACGTGCCAGCCGGTGAGATGTGCGTGCTGCTGGGACCCTCGGGTTGCGGGAAAACCACCACGCTGAAGATGATTAACCGCCTGATTCCCGCCACCAGTGGCCGGATCCTGATTAATGGTGAAAATACCAGTACACAGGACACCACCACCCTGCGCCGCAACATTGGCTATGTTATCCAGCAGATTGGTCTGTTTCCCAACATGACCATCGAGGACAACATTACCGTGGTGCCACGCATGCTGGGCTGGAACAAAAAGCAGTGCCACGAGCGGGCTACCGAGCTGATGAGCATGGTAGCGCTGGATCCCACCAAATTCCTGCATCGCTATCCGCGTGAGATGTCCGGCGGTCAGCAGCAGCGTATCGGGGTGATTCGTGCCCTGGCGGCGGATCCACCGGTGCTGCTGATGGATGAGCCGTTTGGCGCCGTTGACCCGATTAACCGCGAAGTGATCCAGAACGAGTTTCTCGACATGCAGCGTCAGCTGAAAAAAACCGTGATGCTGGTGAGCCACGATATTGACGAGGCGCTGAAGCTCGGCGATCGCATAGCGGTATTTGGTCAGGGTAAAATCGTGCAGTGCGCCAGCCCGGATGAACTGCTGGCGACCCCTGCCAATGAGTTCGTCGGCTCGTTTGTGGGTCAGGACCGTACGCTTAAGCGCCTGTTACTGGTGCAGGCGGGCGACGTGACCGACCAGCAGCCGACCATCACCGTCCGCCGCTCTACACCGCTGGAAGAAGCCTTTGGCACCATGGATGAGAACGATATGCGGTCGATTACCGTGGTCGATGAGGATGGCAAACCGCTGGGCTTCGTGAAGCGTCGCGAGGCGCGTAACGTCAGTGGCCGCTGTGAAGAGCGACTGCACACCTTTAAGGTCACCGGTAAAGCGGAAGAGAACCTGCGCGTGGTGCTATCAAAACTCTATGAGCACAACACGGTCTGGATGCCGATTGTCGATGAAGAGGGTCGCTACAGCGGTGAGATTTCGCAGGATTATATTGCGGATTACCTCAGTTCCGGTCGTACCCGCCGTCGTCTGAATCCATAATTTCGTCACCTAAATGGGTCTTACCGGCCCATTAAAACAGCTCTGATACCCAGTTCCGAGTGAATCATGCCGCAACTCATTAGCTTAACGCGCAGGGAACCGGGTCAGAGGAGGAAAGCGTCCCGCGCCAGGACGGCGCGGGCCGAGCAGTCAGGGACGACGGCTTTTGCGTCTTTACGATCTGACCCGGTTCCCTGAGCAGGCTCGATCTTAAAGCCATTCTGGCCAAAGTTGGTCCACATTCTCAAACAATCGCATCGGACCTGTACTCTGTCAGTAAAGCAGTCGCTCAGGGAACACCCGCCCTCCGCAAAGACGCAAAAGCAGCCAATCGCCGCTGGCTCAGCGCGTGCTATTACGCGCCTCATCCCAGTGGTGCGTCCGTAGCCGGGCCTACGCTTTGCGTTGTTCAATACAGCCCAGCCGCTTTTGTCCCTGGCACGCGATGCTTTGCTACAGGCGTATGCTCCCATCGCTTTAAATTTCTGAGCCATCTGTCAGAACAACTTCAGCCCTTATGCGTTATTCAGCTTTCAGTCAGCGTTTCCGCCTCCACCTCTTCCACCACAGACACCTCGTCTGGCAACACCATGTTCAGAACAATCGCCAGAATACCGCCGGTCGTCACCGCATGACCAAACAGACTGTTAATCAGCGGCGGGAACTGCTTCAGCACATCCGGCACCGCCTCCACGCCCAGACCAATACCAAAAGCGATCGCCACAATCAGCATCTCGCGGCGACCCAGCGGCGTCTGGGTCATCACACGGATGCCCGCAGCAACCACGCTGCCAAACATCACGATTGTCGCCCCGCCCAGCACCGGCGGCGGGATCTGCTGCAACAGGGAGCCAATAAAGGGAAACAGCCCCAGCAGCGCCAGCATGATTCCCAGCAGCATACCGACGTAACGGCTGGCGACGCCGGTCATCTGGATAACGCCATTGTTCTGCGCAAACGTGGTGTTGGGAAAGGCGGAGAAGACCGCTGCCAGCACACAGCTCAGGCCGTCGGCGACAATGCCACCCTGCAACCGCTGCTGAAAAGGTTTGCCGGTGATCGGCTGCTGTGAAATCAGGCAGTTAGCGGTAAGGTCACCGACGGCTTCAATTACCGCGATCACTGACACCAGCGCGATCGGCAGGAAAATGGTCCAGTCAAAGGCAAAACCAAACCGGAAGAACGCGGGCAGCACCAGCCAGTTGCTCTCCGGCGCGACATTAAGTTGCAGATGACCGGTCAAGGCCGCGGCAACGCATCCCACCGCGATTCCGGCCACCACCGCCACCAGCCGCGCCCAGCGATTTCGCGAGCGGTTCAGCGCCACGATCACCAGCAACGTCAGCGCCCCCAGCGCCAGATTTCCCGGCGATCCAAAATCTGTGGCGTTGTGCCCGCCCGCCCAGTCGGTAATGCTGACTTTTATCAGGCTGATGCCAATCAGGGTGATCACCGTGCCGGTCACCACCGGCGTCAGAACTTTGCGCAGCGAGCCAACGCAGCGGCTGATCAGAATCGGAATCAACGCCGCCACCAGGTTACAGCCAAACAGCATCGCCATAATCTCTTCCGGCGAACCACCGCGCCCTTTCACCATCAGACCACCCGAGAGGATCACCCCCAGAAACGCGAAGCTGGTGCCCTGCAGACAGATCATGCCCGCCCCGATGCCATAAAAGCGTCTGGCCTGCATAAACGTGCCTAAGCCGGAAACGAACAATGACATGCTGATCAGATAAGGAATATAGGCCTGCAACCCCAGAACGGAGCCAATAATCAGCGGCGGCGTGATGATTCCCACCACGCTGGCCAGCAGATGTTGCAGTGCGGCGAAAAACGCCGGGGCGGGGCCGATGCGGGCTTCAAGCCCATATAACAAACCTTTCTCGTGCGAGTGCGACATGATGGGGCTCCAGCTCAGTGTGATAAGCGGAGTTAATGCATTTTCTGCGCCATGACGCCACGATTTCGCAATATCCGAGCCAGGTCTTTCAATTCTAAATGGAAATAGTTAAAGACAGCCGACAACAAGCCTGAAACTTTAGGCTCATTGCCGACTCAGATGACTTATTTTGTTTCATAATCAGGCGATCTTTGCACTCACAGCGTGCAGATTGTTCTGCTCCAGCAGAGAAATATCGATGTAAGGCGTCAAATCGCGCTGTTCTGCACGCGGCAGATAAGGCAGCTCGCCCAGCAGCGGCGCACTAATTTTTTCACGCAGAATCTCAATAATATCGCTGTACTGCGCCAGTCCCGGATTGATGCGATTGGCCACCCAGCCCACCAGTGGCAGTCCATCCTGCGCTATCGCTTCTGCTGTTAACAGGGCGTGACTGATACAGCCCGACTGGATGCCGACCACCAGCACCACCGGCAGCTGCTGCTCAACGACCCAGCAGGAGAGCGGACGTCCGTCGTTCATCAGGCTGCGCCAGCCGCCAGTGCCCTCCACGACCACGCGATCGGCCTGCTGCGTCAGGCTGCTTAAGCCCTGTGTCAGCAATGCGTAATCAATGATCTGGCTCGGATGGGTGCAGATCTCCTCTTCCTGAAAGGCCAGCGGATTGATCGCCGGATAGGGTAAATCGATGGATGAAGCGCTTTGCAGAACCTGTGCATCTTTGTTACGCAGGCCGTCAGCGGTTTTGACCGCGCAGCGCGCGACGGGCTTGTACCCGACGGCACTGAGCCTGGCCTGGATAAAACTTTGTAACAGGGCGCGTGACACCACCGTTTTGCCCACTGCGGTGTCAGTGCCGGTAACAAATAGTCTGTTCACTCAACTTCTCCTCTCGAACCTTTGTGGTTAATCGGTGATTAACCTTGCTGCGAACCGGCATTTTAAGGAATGGAGGATGAGAACAGATTGCGTTAGCGCAAGATTAGGCCCGCTTAACCTTGCAACAGTTTCACTAACAGGTGTCCGTTATAGAGCGCGTCTTTGATCAGGGCTGCGCCGCCTAACGTTCCCGGCTCGCTAAATTCGGTAGGTGCCAGCTGGATACTCGCGCTGTAGGCCGGGAGTGATTGCTGCAGAATGGTGTTGCTCACGGCCGGAAACAGCACATCCGCGGCGGCATTCAGGGGGGAACCGATAAGAATATGTTGAGGATTGAAGATGTTGACCATCATCGCCAGAATCCGGCCAACATGGTGACCCACGCTGGCGATGGTGTCGCGCGCCAGACGGTCGCCAGACTGCGCCGCTGCGCACAGTGACTCCAGTGTCAGCGGCTGGTTATTGAGCAGGCTGTCGGGCTGGGCAGGCAGACGCTGCGCCGCCAGCGCCAGCAGACTGCCGGTGCTGGCCACGGTCTCCAGACAGCCATGATTACCGCAGTAGCACTGCTGACCATACGGGTCGATCTGAGTATGCCCGATCTCGACCAGCGCCCTGCCACTTTTATGCAACAGCTGACCGCCACTGATCACCCCGGCTCCCACGGTTTCATCAATCACAATCTGAATCACATCCTGCGCCCCACGTGAGGCACCAAACAGCGACTCCGCCAGCGTCCAGGCTGAAATATCGTGCTGCACAAACACCGGTAAGCCGGTTCGTGCCGCCAGCGCATCGCCCAGCGGCATATCGCGCACCTTATAACCCGGTAGCCGATGCACCACACCTGACGCGGCGTTGATCAGCCCTGGCAATGTAATGGCAATGGCCGTCAGGCGTTCCAGCTTCTTCTGATGACGAATAAAGAAGGCATCAACCTGTTCAATCAGCGCGGTAAGTAACGGCTGTGCAGACTCATCAGGCAGCGGCAGGCTCTCTTCCACCAGTTCCTTGCTGCTGAGATCGCGCAGCGTAAACGTCATGGCGCCGCGATGCAGGCGAATAGCCAGATAGTGCCAGGCGTCGGTATCCAGTATCAGGCCTATCGCCGGACGACCACGACTGCCGGGATCCTGAAACTCGGTCTCCTGCACTAAATGTGCGTCCAGCATTTCACGCACAATTTTGGTAATGCTGGCCGGAGCAAGCTGAGCACGGCGGGAAAGTTCGATACGCGAAATGGGACCATAACGGTCAATTAATCGATATACGACACCTGCATTAGTCTGCTTGATCTGGTCAATGTGGCCAGGTTGACTGTCCGGATTCACAACCCTGCTCCCGGTTATTTTCGCGCTTCTAAATAAACATGCGCCATGGTGAGCCAGATCCGGCGACAGCGTCAAATATTTGATTAGAAATGTGATTTATCGCACAGATTGATGCGGTGTTGCCCGCGCATCAGGGCCGGTTTCGCCGCAGCAACGCCATCATGTTTTCCATCTGCGCATTTATTTCGCGTCCGGCTGACCAGACCAGCCACAGCTCTGAAATGGCATCCTCTTCCGTTAATGGCAACCAGACCAGATCGGCCAGCCGCGCCCGACGAAATGAGGCAGGCAGAATGGAGACGCCTAACCCGGTTGCCACCAGCCCAAGGATGGTCATCGCCTCACCCACTTCCTGGGTAATAAAGGGCTTGATATGGTAGCGGTGCAGCAGCGCCAGAATATCGCTGTAGAGCGCGGTTCCGCCCTGAGGATCAAAGAAGACAAAGGGTTCCGCCGCCAGGGCAGTGACAGAGATTTTATCGGCGTCAGCCAGCGGATGCGCCTTATGCACCACCGCATAAAGCGGCTCACTCAACAGAAGTTGATGACGCAGATCGGCAGGCAGCGGCGTGTTGCGCATCACGCCAAGATCGAGCCGTCCATCATGAAGCGGTGCCAGCTGCTGGCGGGTATTAATCTCCTGCATCTGAATATGTACCTGCGGCCAGCGCTGACGAAACCGAAATAGCGCGTCAGAGACCACGGCGGTAAACGGGGCCGAGGAGGTAAAGCCAATCCGCAGCTCCCCCTCTTCACCACGATGCAGCCGGGCGGCGCGATCGGCCGCCTGCTCGACCTGCAACAGAATCGCGCGGGCGTCACTCAGCAGTTGCTGTCCGGCAGCGGTAAGCTGCACGCTGCGGTTAGTGCGATTGAACAGCCTTGCGCCCGTTTCTGTTTCCAGCTGAATAATCTGCTGGCTGAGCGGCGGCTGAGAAATGTTCAGACGCTGGGCCGCCCGCCCGAAATGTAACTCTTCCGCCACCGCAACAAAGTAGCGCAGATGACGCAGTTCGACATTCATATCTTAAACGTCTCATTTGAGATTATTAATATATTAGACATCATAATGCCGCTTTCTTAAGCTGACGACAGGTTTTCTAAATTTGAGGATGATGTGTGAGTCGCTCAACACAGGCTGTCACAGTGGATGAGAATGCGGTCTCTGCGCCGCCAGAGTCAGTTGCCGCTTCAGGTCATATCCGCCGGGATTCGCCACAGTTTATGCGCGTGACGCTGGCGCTTTTCTCCGCCGGGCTGGCGACCTTTGCCCTGCTCTACTGTGTGCAGCCGATTTTGCCGGTGCTGTCACAGCAGTTTGGTATCTCTCCGGCAACCAGCAGCCTGTCGCTCTCCATCTCTACCGGCCTGATGGCGCTGGGCCTGCTGGTCACCGGGCCGCTCTCTGATGCTATCGGTCGTAAATCGGTGATGGTCACAGCCCTGATGCTGGCCGCCATCTGCACGCTGGTCTCGGCCACCATGACCAGCTGGCACGGCATTCTGATCATGCGGGCGCTGATGGGATTGTCACTGAGTGGCGTGGCGGCGGTCGGCATGACCTACCTCAGCGAGGAGATGGATGCACGGGTCGTCGCCTTTTCCATGGGGTTATATATCAGCGGTAACTCGATAGGCGGAATGAGCGGTCGACTGCTGAGCGGTGTAGTGACCGACCTCTTCTCATGGCGACTCGCCGTGGCGGTAATCGGCTGTTTTTCGCTGGCCTCGGCGCTGATGTTCTGGAAAATCCTGCCTGCGTCGCGCCATTTCCGGCCCATTACGCTGCGTCCGCGTAATCTGCTGATTAACTTCCGGCTGCACTGGCGCGATCCGGGCCTTCCCTGGCTGTTTGCCGAAGGGTTCCTGCTGATGGGAGCCTTTGTCACCCTGTTTAACTATATTGGCTACCGTTTACTGGATGCGCCCTGGCATCTCAGCCAGGCTGTGGTCGGGCTGTTATCAGTGGTCTACCTCACCGGCTCCTGGAGTTCGCCTAAGGCGGGCGCGCTGACCAACCGGTTGGGTCGGGGACCGGTGATGCTGGGTGCTACAGCCATCATGTTGCTGGGTTTGCTGATTACCGCCTTCAACTCCCTCTGGCTGATCCTGCCAGGGATGATGCTGTTCACCGCCGGTTTTTTTGCCGCCCATGCGGTTGCCAGCGGCTGGATTGGCCCCCGGGCCCGCCGGGCAAGAGGCCAGGCCTCTTCGCTCTATCTGTTCAGCTACTACGTGGGTTCCAGCGTCGCGGGTACACTGGGTGGCGTGTTCTGGCATAACTTTGGCTGGAGCGGGATTACGCTGTTTATCAGCGTCCTGCTGATCCTGGCGTTACTGGTTGCCTGGCGTCTGCACAGTAAAAAACTCTGAGAATGTCTTCTCATGCCAGGCCTGGCTTCTCCTGCGGGCCTGGCGGTTTATCACAATAAACGCGCTATTCAGAGCCACAGCAAACAAAATGCAGGTTTCCCGCTATAATCGTTTTTATTGTAATAATTCATCTGCTTTGCCTTTTAACACGGCAACAAGGAACGCCTGTGGCTCTCTACTACTACGTCAATAAACAATCAGGATATAACAATAATCATGTGGTTCATGCCGCAGGCTGCACCCATCTTCCCGACATCGATAACCGTATGTTTCTGGGCAGTTTTTACCATGTGAATGCCGCCATCCTGCAGGCTAAAAAATATTATGCTGGCGCAATCGGCTGTGAAAACTGTTGTCCACTCAAAAATGTTGACCAGCAGGCCACCCAGCTCAGCGTGGCCCTGAAGCACACCCCGTCTTCGCGTTAATCTGATCCACCTGGTAAGGTGGAAAAAATTTTTCCCGCTGCGCTAATTTGTTAAGAATTACCGCTGTTTTCCGTTATGTTAATCTTCCTGATTCTCTTTAATGGAATGCACAATGCGGGATAAGTTTGCGCGCGCTCAGATAGCCCTTCACTGGCTCACCTTTTTACTGGTGGTGACGGCCTACGCCACCATTGAACTGCGCGGTTTTGCACAGCGCGGATCCTGGCAGGGTTATGCCATGATCATTACCCATTTCAGCGCCGGCGCGACCATCCTGGTATTGATGCTTGCCCGCCTCTTTTTACGCACCCGGCATCGCACACCGCCCATTACTCCCGCTCCGCCGCGCTGGCAAACCGGGCTGGCACATCTGACTCATACCCTGCTCTATGCCCTGTTTATCACTCTGCCGATCCTCGGCCTGACATCGCGTTATCTTAAAGGTCGGGAATGGTGGCTGTTTGGCATCAGCATGCCGGTCGCGCCTGAACCTGACTTTGATATGGCGGATATGCTGATTGGCTGGCATGAAACCCTGGCACCGCTGGGTTACTGGCTGATCGGACTGCATGCTGCTGCCGCACTGTTCCATCACTATCTGCTTAAAGACAATACTCTGCTGCGAATGATGCCCGCCCGGCGTCGCGGTCAATAACCTCAGGCTATCGCCCTGTGATGGGGCGATAAAAAAATTTCAGCATTAAAAGGCGTTTATAAGGTTTCTCTTCCCGCTTTATTCACTACAATGGTCAGTAATTTGTGACGCAGGTCACTTTCGCTGGATGTTTCTGCCGCATCCGATTCGCTGTACTGACTGACTTGACTCCTCATGCAACCAACTACTGTTTCACGTAAAACTGCCTGGCTACGCGTGGTATTGCTGGCCATCGCCGCCTTTGTATTTAATACCACCGAATTTGTGCCGGTTGGCCTGTTATCTGACATCGCTGCTGACTTTTCAATGCAGACGGCTGACGTCGGGATCATGCTGACCATCTATGCCTGGGTGGTCGCACTGCTCTCACTGCCGCTGATGCTGCTGACCCGCAATATTGAGCGACGACTGCTGCTGGGTGTGTTGTTCCTGATCTTTATCGTCAGCCACGTACTTTCTACCGTTGCCTGGGATTTCCGGTCGCTGATGGTGTCACGCGTGGGTATCGCCCTGTCTCACGCGGTGTTCTGGTCGATCACCGCCTCGCTGGCTATTCGCGTCGCTCCGGCCGGTAAGAAAACTCAGGCGCTAAGTATGCTGGCAACCGGTACCGCGCTGGCGATGGTGCTGGGCGTGCCGATTGGCCGCGTGGTCGGTCAGTATCTTGGCTGGCGTACGACCTTCGGCGCGATTGGCCTTTCGGCACTGGTGCTGATGATTATGCTGGTGCGCATCCTGCCGCGTCTGCCGAGTGAACATACCGGCTCGCTGAGCAGTGTGCCGATGCTGTTTCGCCGTCCGGCGCTGGTCAGCATGTATCTGCTGGTGACGCTGGTCGTTACCGCGCATTACACCGCTTACAGCTATATCGAGCCCTTTATGCAAACCGTGGCCCATTCCAGTGGCAACTTCACTACCCTGCTACTGCTGCTGTTTGGCTCTGCGGGCATTGTGGGTAGCGTACTGTTCAGCACACTCGGTAATAAGTTTCCCTCCGGACTGCTGATTGCGGCCATCGCGCTGATCACCCTGTGCATGGGCCTGCTGATTTTTGCTGCCGTTCGCCCTGCGGCTATCTCAACGCTATGCGTTGTCTGGGGAATGGCGATGATGATGATCGGACTGGGTATGCAGGTGCGAGTGCTGTCGCTGGCACCGGATGCCACGGATGTGGCGATGTCGCTGATGTCCGGTATCTACAATATCGGTATCGGCGCGGGTGCGCTGCTGGGTAATCAGGTCAGCCTGCATCTGAGCATGGCGGAAGTTGGCAATGTCGGCGGGATGATTGGCCTGGTGGCGTTACTCTGGTGTGTTTATATCTTCCGTCGTTATCCACAGTTACGCAGTAACGGATAATAAAAAAGGCTTCAGATAAGCGGGTTATCTGAAGCCTGTTCAGGGTTATTTACCGATCACTTTATCTATAAAGAACGGCTGTGCCATGCAGGTTGTTGCTGCCAGAGGTCGAAGTGATGCGGAAAGACTTTGCCCCTGCATCGCTGGCCTTTTCTGACAGTTGCTGCTCCAGCGAGAGCAGATTAGTACTGCCCGTTGCGCTGATGACACCGATTTTTTGCTGATCCAGCGGTGTGCTGCTGACCTGCTGGGCCGCTACGCTGGCAAATGACAGACCGCTTAGCACCGCCGCCACGACCATCATATTGATATTTTTCATAACGAACCCCTTCTCACTTATTCTGTTGAAATCAAAATTACTGATAAATCACAGCCGTGCCGTGCAGTTTGTTCTGGCCGCTGGTTGAGGTGATGCGGAACGATTTCGCACCCGCTTCATCCGCTTTAGCACTCAACTGCGCTTCAACAGAAGACAGATTGGTGCCGCCCAGTACAGAAATGGTGCCAACTGGCTGCTGATTAACAGGTTCGCTGGTCACCAGGTCAGCGGCAGATGCGCCAAAAGTCAGAGTCGTCAGTGCCAGTGCTGCCAGGGTGGTTTTGATGTTTTTCATAATAATCTCTCTATTCAATATTGAAATTCGGTTGGTCTGAATGGGTTGTCACTATTTAATTAATGACCGTTAAACAAATGATAGACCCCGATACGGTTTGTCGTCAACATTTATTTAATGAGCGTTATTTTATTCGCGAAGTGGCGTGATTATGGGCTTCAGCCTCTTTTCTGACTTAACCTAAGGGGCTGTAATAATGCGCTGGCGCACAAAATGGCAACCCCTGTCGGCGGCATCCACGCCAGGCCTTGCACATTTTTATAATGATCGGTAATTTAATAGGGTGTTTTACTGTCAGTGAGGGTGTATGAGTCAGGTTCAGGATTGCGATGTAAAGAAATGCCGCGGCCGACCAAAAGTGTTCGATCGCGAAGCAGCGCTCGATAAAGCTCTGACCCTGTTCTGGACGCACGGTTACGAGGGAACTTCTCTGGCCGATCTGGTGGCCGCAACCGGCGCGAAAGCGCCAACCCTCTACGCCGAGTTTGTTAATAAAGAGGGACTGTTTCGCGCGGCGATGGAGCGCTACGTGGAGAAGTTCAGTGCATGGCGTGAAGCGGCATTGGGCGATGACCAGTTACCGGTGGATCGGGCTATTGAAGCCTATTTCCGCGCCACCGCGGCCTGTTTTACCGAACGCGACTCTCCCGGCGGCTGTTTCTTTATCTGCACCTCAACCGCCCTGTCGGCGGCTTCAGCAGAGATTGCCACCATGCTGCAACAGCAGCATCAGTCGCAGGAGCATGTGTTAAAAGATTTTCTGCTGGTGCGTCAGCAGCGTGGTGAACTGAGTGCGTCAGTAAACATTTCCGCGCTGTCACGTTATCTGAGTTGTATGCTGCAGGGCATGTCGGTGCGGGCGCGTGAAGGCGTTGAGCGTGACGATCTGGAGAGCATTATTGATACGCTGATGGCGATGTGGCCGACACTCACCGGCCTGTGTCAGGCTAAGCGTTAAAAATATCAGGGCGGCGATGCCGCCCTTTTCATCTTTTATTCCCGATTTTATTCCAGAAAGAAAACCGGTTTTAACGGCTCACTGATCGGGCTGTTATCTGCATTCGACGGCATCAGATCTTTCATTGATGCCCACCAGCGCTGACAGACCTCCGTTTCTGCCACCGCGTTCCAGCGCTCCTCAGATTCAATCTCAACACTGGCGAACAGCAGATGCCGCTCGGCGTCCAGCCAGATGGCATAGTTGTGCGCGCCGTGCGCTTTCAGGGTTTCGGCCAGTTCTGGCCAGATCGGTGAGTGCCGACGCTCATACTCTGCATGGCAATAAGGATTCACCTGCATCACAAAGGCTTTACGCAGCATTAGCAGGCCCTGCATCCAGCGCCGGTTGCCACGGCTTCACACCAAAGCGCTCACCCAATGCAACCAGCTGTTCTGTGGTGATACTCTGACGAATACCGCCCATCGACAGCACTTTGACGATCACTTCTGACGATTTCTCCGCCGTATCAATCAGACCAAAAGTCTCATCGAGTGTCGGGCCCGTGCCAAAGACACCGTGGAATGGCCACATCACCAGGGTATGTGACTGCATCTGCCCGGCTGTCGCGGTGCCGATTTCATCGGTGCCGGGTACCATCCAGGGTAAAACACCCACACCGTCCGGGAACACCACCAGACATTCGGTACTCCCTTCCCACAGCAGACGGGTAAAGCGGGCGGAATCCATCTCAACCACATAGCTTAAGGCCATAAAGTTGGTGGCGTGACAGTGCATGATCACCCGGTCTGCACCCTTGCTGACCGCTTTACGCACCGCATGAGACTGAAAGTGTGACGCCAGTTCAGAGGTCGGCAAACCGCCATTCGACAGGCCCCAGTGAATTTTATAAGAGAGCCCTTTGTCATCGACCTGCAGCAGTGCCAGACAATCCGCCGGATCAAGCTGGACATTACGCATGAATTTTCCTGACCCGGTCACCAGAAACCAGTCGTTCGCCAGCGCCGGCGCGGGTTGTGTCAGCTCAATACAGCGCGGTTGCAGGCAGAAATCAGCGGCAAAAGGTTTAACCTCCTCTTCCCGCAGACGCAGGCTGACGTTGCCGCCGTTACGTTCGTCCCAGCCCTTCAGCCACATATCGCTGGTTGCTTTGACCATTCCCTTAACAAACCCGGAAGAAAGAATGCTTTGCATAGTGAAATCCTTAACGTTGGCTCAAAATCTGTTGTTCATAATGGCGGACGTCGCCTAACCAGCTGGCATCAGCCGGGACGTCATGGCGCAGGCACCAGGCTTCCCATACCGCCTGCCATGGCAATGATTTTTGCTCTTCCAGCAGCGTCAGCCGCGCGGTGTAATCGCCCTCGTTCTCGGCCTGGCGCAGACGATCGGTTGGCTCCAGCAGGGCACGCAGCAGCGCTTTTTTGGTGTTACGGGTGCCGATAACCCAGGCGGCAATCCGGTTGATAGAGGCGTCGAAGAAATCGAGTCCGATATGCACTTTGTCGAACAGCTGATGGCGGACGATCTCACTGGCGATCGCCTGAGTTTCATCATCCAGCAGCACCACATGGTCGCTGTCCCAGCGCACCGGGCGGCTGACGTGCAGCAGCAGACGCGGCACATAGAGCATCGCGGCGGAAATTTTATCGGAGATCACTTCGGTGGGATGGAAATGTCCTGCATCCAGGCATAGTGCTGTCTGGCGACTGGCGGCGTAACCGAGATAAAACTCATTGGAGCCCACGGTGTAGCTCTCTGCGCCAATGCCAAACAGCTTGCTCTCAACCGCGTCAATATGGTGCTGCGGGTTCAGTTTTTCTGAGATGACCTCATCCAGTGCGCTCATCAGACGCTGACGCGGGGCCAGGCGATCCACGGTAATATCTTTCATGCCGTCCGGCACCCAGATATTCATCACTGACGGCGTGCCAAGCTGCTCACCAAACGAAGCGGAGATGCGGCGACTCGCTTTGCAGTGATCGATCCAGAACTGACGCACGGTTTTATCACTGTGCGACAGCGTAAAACCGTCGGCACTCATCGGATGCGAGAAGCAGCTGGGGTTAAAATCCAGCCCTAAGTTGTGCTCTTTCGCCCAGGCGACCCAGTTGGCGAAATGGGCAGGTTCAATCGCATCCCGATCGACTGGCTTGTCACTTTCCAGATAGATAGCGTGCAGGTTCAGACGTTTTGCGCCTGGGATCAGAGACATCGCCTTGTCGATATCGCTGCGTAATTCACTGGCATTGCGTGCCCGCCCCGGATAGTTGCCGGTCGCCTGGATGCCGCCAGTCAATGCGCCCTGTGGGTTCTCAAAGCCCCGGACATCGTCCCCCTGCCAGCAGTGCATCGAGACAGGAATGCCGTCCAGCTGGCGAATGGCCTGTTCAACATCAACTCCATTGTCAGCGTAGCGTTGTTTAGCCAGTTCAAAAGCCTGTTCAATCTGCTTAGTCATAAGCGGGTTCCTTAGCGGGTTGACTCAGCGTCGCGAAGCGTGCCTGACTGGCACTGAAGACGCTGTGAGTTTGCGGTTCGAATTTTTCCAGTGGGAAGTTGTTGATGACGCTGCAGCGGAAATCAGCCACATCGATCAGTTCGCCAAGTGCAATCAGCTGGCAACCAACGTTACCCAGCGTGGAGGCTTCAACCGGACCTGCCAGCACCGGAATCTGGCAGGCATCGGCACAGAGCTGGTTAAGAAAACGGTTCTGACTGCCGCCCCCTACCACGTGAAGCTGGCTGAAAGGTTTGCCTCGCAGCTCTGCCAGCTCCTGGATCACCTCGCGATAGAGCAGTGCCAGGCTGTCAAATATGCAGCGGGCCAGCGCGGCGGCAGATTGTGGCACCGGCATTCCCTGCTCTGCGCAGGCGTTCTGAATCTCGTTAACCATGCTGTCGGGATTGATGAAGCGCGCATCGTTGGGACTAATCAGTGAAACACAGGCGGGCTGGCGGGCCGTCTGATCAATCAGTGCGCTGAGATCGTCAATCTGCAGTTCGCCGCAGATGCGCTGCAACAGCCATAAGCCCATGATGTTTTTCAGTACGCGGTAGCCTTCTGCGCCGCCCTCATTGGTGATATTGGCGCGTAACGCGGCATTGCAGGCATAAGGCTGCAAACTTTCAAAGCCCATCAGCGACCAGGTTCCGGAACTGAGATAGGCCGCATCGTCCTGCATCAGCGGCGTTGCCAGAACCGCGCTGGCGGTGTCGTGGGTGGCGACGGCAATCACCGGGACCGGCACACCCGTGCTATTGACCCAGTGGCCGACGGTGTTACCCGGTGCCTGCGGCTGACCGAACCATTCAGGAGCAACGCCCGCCCAGGCGAGCAGATCACGATCCCATTCGCCGCTGTGAATATTGAGCATTTGCGTGGTGGTGGCGTTGGTGTATTCCCAGTTGAGATTGCCGGTCAGCCGATAATGCAGGTAGTCCGGCATCATCAGTGCATGCGCCACGCGGGCCTGCCAGTCGGGCTGCTGCTGATGCAGGGCGCGCATCTGATAGAGCGTATTGAATGGCAGGAACTGAATGCCGGTTCGGGCGTAGATGGCACTGCGGCTCAGTTCGTGCTGCGCCTGCTCCATCAGGCCGTGGGTGCGCGCATCGCGGTAGCTGACCGCCTCACCCACCGGCTCGCCCTCTGCATCCAGCAGCACCATATCAACGCCCCAGGTGTCGATACCGATACTGTCTGGCACGATCTTCTCTTCATCTAACTGAGCCAGCCCGGCGCGTATCTCCTGCTCAAGCATCGTCAGATCCCAGCAGTCATAACCGGCACGACGCTGGCGCTTATTTTTAAAGCGCCGGACCTCACGAAGCGCCAGCTGGCGCTGCGCAGCATCCCAGCTTGCGAGCATGACGCGCCCGCTGGATGCTCCGAGATCAATAGCAACAATGTTTCTCCTGGTCATGGCGACTTTTCCCTGTGATTGAGTGGTCACAGAGTAAAAACCTGGCCGGTTAAAGACCTTCCCCGGAGTGCCAGCGGCTGATAAGCCCTGGCAGACTTGCAAAGAACTTCGTGAGAGAGATCACAGAGGCGAAAGGCAGGAGGATGTGACCCCTGCCGCAAATCTGTTAACTGCTGAGGATTTCTTGAAAAATCAGCATGATTCCTGCTGAGTCAGGCTGAAAATTCAAGGTAAGGTTAGAGCGTGCTGATTAGACTGCGTTACGGTTTTGTTAAGCAGCGAGAGATGACCATGACCATATTGCACAGTGCGGATTTTTTCCCCGAAGGCGATTACGCCATTGCGATTGAACCCCGCGTACCCCAGGCCGCCTTCCCGGAACATCATCATGATTTCCATGAAATTGTGCTGGTTGAGCAAGGCTCTGGCATTCATGTGTTTAATGGTCAGCCACAAACGCTGTGCGCCGGTTGCGTCTGCTTTGTGCGCGATCACGATCGTCATCTTTATGAGCAGACCGACAACCTTTGTCTGACCAACGTGCTTTATCGCAGCCCCGGCGCGTTTCGCTTTCTCTCCGGGTTACAGGCTTTACTGCCCTGCGATCAGGACGGGCAATATGCTTCCCACTGGCGCATAAATCAAAAGGTGATGACGCAGGCGCTGAGTGTGGCGGCGCAGATGCAGCCGGATGATACCTGGTCGATGGAAAAACAGGCGCGTCAGGAACAGCTCTTTTTACAGTTGCTGGTGCTGTTGCGTGAGGCGTGCATTGATGGACAGAGTCAGGATCAGGAGGCGCGGCTGCATCGTCTGCTCGACTGGCTGGGTGAGCATTACAGTGATGAGATTATCTGGGATGAACTGGCGGATCGCTTCTCCCTGTCGCTGCGTACCCTGCATCGGCAAATGAAGCAGCAAACCGGCAGCACGCCGCAGCGCTACCTGAACCGTGTGCGGCTGTTGCAGGCCCGTCATCTTCTGCGTCACAGTGATATGCGAATTACCGATATCGCCTTCCAGTGTGGATTTGGGGACAGCAACCATTTCTCAACCCTGTTCAGGCGCGAATTTGGCTGCGCACCGCGAGCGGAGCGCCAGCAGATGATGTAAAGGAGCCAATCATGGCATTGATACTCAGTCGGGATGACTATTTTCCCGCCACTACTCTACCGGTGGCGGTCGCCGAAAGGATGCCACAACCCTCTTTCCCGCCGCATCGACACGAGTTCAGTGAAATCGTGATTGTCTGGCGCGGCAATGGCCTGCACGTCCTCAACGATCGGCCCTGGCTGATTACCTGTGGCGACGTTTTTTATATCCGCGACAGTGACTGCCACAGCTACGACAGCGTTAACGATCTGGTGCTGGATAACATCCTCTACTGTCGGGATCGCTTTGGTCTTGCCCTTGACTGGAATCAGCTGCTGCCGCAACAGGGACCGGATGCGCCAGGAGGCTGGCGGCTGACCACGCGAGGGATGGCGCTGGCCCGGGGAGTGATCAGCCAGCTGGAGCGTGAAAGCCGCAAAAGCGACCCCCTTTCAGTTCAGCTCTCGGAGGCGCTGTTTTTACAGCTGGCGCTGATTCTGCGCCGCCACGGCTACGCGGCCGACCGCCCCTGGGCGTTGCCGGAGGGGGAACAGCTCGATCTGCTGATGTCAGCGTTACAGGGTGCGATTGCCCGCCCCTTTGATCTCGCGGAGTTTTGTCAGCAGAACCAGCTCAGCGAACGGGCGCTGAGGCAGCTTTTCCGTCAGCAGACCGGGATGACCATCGGTCATTACCTGCGTCAGCTGCAGCTCTGTCAGGCAAAATATCTGCTGCGCACCCAGGATTGTCTGATTAGTGAGGTTGCCGCCCGCTGCGGCTTTGATGACAGTAACTATTTTTCGGTGGTTTTCACCCGTGACACCGGTTTACCTCCCAGCGCCTGGCGACAGCAATTTATCGCGCCACGCCAGCACTGAAAAGTGCCGAGTCTTAATAAAACGGGCCTGCATAGCAGGCCCGTTGAGGTAACAGAGAAAAGCTGTTCCACATTGCCGGGAAACAGTGCCTGCAAATTAAACTAATGTGTTGTTGTAAGTAAAACCCCGACGGAGTGAGCCATCAGTCTGGCAGGCCCCGCCTGCATAAAGACAGAGTCACTATTCGCGATCAGGCCGCCATGCCAAGTCCCACAATATTAGCGGCAATGATAATCACCACACAGCCGATTGATAACACGCTTACCGGGCGGCGTCCCGCAGACTTCCACTCCTTCATCAGCAGCCCCACCAGACCACCACACAGGACGTATAGACTCATGTGCAGCATCCAGCTGACATAGTCATACTGCGCCGGGATTCTGGCATGGCCCCAGGCATAGAAGAAGAACTGCAGATACCACATGGTGCCGCCGAGCACCGCAAAAGCGGTATTGGTAATCAGCAGCGACTTCCCGACCGAGAAGTCTTTACGCACCGACAGCTCTGGCCGGGTGGCCAGCCGCCAGAAACAGAAGGCCAGATTAACCAGAGCGCCGCCGCCCATAATGATTACGTAGCTGGGCAGAGCTACATACAGCGGATCGATGCCCAGATTAGCGGCGGCCTGATGCATGGGTTTAGCCGCATCCATGGCAAAGGACATACCCGCCGAGAAGATGCCGCACATCACCGCCAGCACCAGTCCTTTTCTGAGATTAAACTCTTCTGCGTTAATCCCCAGCGCCCGCTCCTTTAACAGCCCGGCACGCGACACAATCCCGACGCCAATCAGTGCCACCAGTACGCCCAGCAAGGTTAACCGGCCACCCGCCGACGCGAAGAGCTCACCAAAGCGCCCCTGCAGAAGCGGTGTCATCAGCGTGCCGACCACCAGGGTAATGCCAATCGCGATACCGATTCCCATCGACATGCCGAGATAACGCATGGTCAGGCCGTAGTTGATATTGCCTATGCCCCACATCGCGCCAAACAGAAATACCGGCGTCAGTTGCGAAAGCGAGAAGCTGCTGTAATAGGCCATAAAATCTGGCAGTAAAATGGCACTTACCGCCCACGGCAGGATCAGCCACGACATCAGGCCACCGATCGACCACATGGTTTCCCATGACCATCTTTTCACCTGTTTAAAAGGCGCGTAGAAACACGCGGCGCTGGCAGCTCCGACAAAATGCCAGAAGATACCCGCAATAATGGCACTGTTCATTGTTATTCCCCGGTTAGGTTGAGGCCTGTCGGAAACCTGTCTGCTTCCGCTCAGCAGGCAGTCTACGTTCAGCAGGAATTCCTCAGCCTTTGGATAAATGCCGGAAGCCACAGTGAAGTGGCAATATTTACCCGTTGTGCCCATCAGGGATCACAATTTTACCGTTGTCAGAAAACCGGACGATTAGTTAAGTAAGTAACTTATTATTCAATGTTTTTTTCATTTTTGCTGTGTGGCGCAGCACAATTCTGATCTGACTGCCATTCACAAGGGAAGGTTGGCAAATGTGCAAAGAAGCCTTTCATTAACGCGGGCAAGGTCGTATAAACTGGGGAAAATTGATCGGATCAGGGAATGGGATGACGACAAAGTGGTTAACGCTGTTTCTTTCGCAGTCAGTCAGCCAGGTCATGCTGGATGATCTGCGCGCGATATTACCTGCAGATGCGATAAAGGTGTTTGTGAATGGCCTGGATGAAACCCACTATGCCACCCTTGAGTGTGTGCAGGCGGATCAGCATTGCGCCCTGATCGCCTCAGCGATAGTGGTCTGGCGTCAGCTCGGACATGTTCACCATATTCTCTATAAAAAAGGTGAGGTGTTGCGGGAGGAAAATGATGCAACGCAGTTCCAGCTGTTCACTCTGCTGAAAACCCACCGCGCCGTATTGCAGATCTCATGATAAGATCGCAGCCCCTGAAATCGCTGTTTGCAGCAGGTAAATTATGAGAATTGGAATTCTGTTTCCGATCGCCATCATTGTGGCGGGCGTGGGCTTTCTGGCGTGGTTTATTGGCAGTGGCCTGGCGATGCCAGGCTCCTGAAGGTCAGCGCAATTGACTGTCTTTACTGCCCCGACGGTTATATAAACTGCTGGTC
Organism: Pantoea sp. EKM20T; assembly: GCF_011800485.1. NCBI lineage: Bacteria > Pseudomonadati > Pseudomonadota > Gammaproteobacteria > Enterobacterales > Erwiniaceae > Pantoea > Pantoea sp. EKM20T. The sequence goes on from NZ_JAALFW010000003.1 coordinate 406,665, forward strand.
TGCTGCTGCTTGTCGATTTTTTCCTGACACGCCACACAATAGTGCACGCCTTTAAGCGCCTGACGACGCGCTTCGGGAATCGGCTCGCCGCAGAGCTCACATTCGGTGGCGCTTTCGCCCTGTCCGATCGACTGTCTTACCCGCTCAATGCCGTCATTGACGGTGCTATCGATCTGTTCCTGTACTGCGCCTTCTGACGCCCATCCATTTGCCATGATTTAACCCCTTTATTACCACTTCACTCCTTTAAATCTACAACATATTGACGTTTTTGCCGCAGAACTCACCGATATCTGTGATTGGCTGCCAGCCGCTCCTGGCAGCTGGCAATCAGCTAAAGGTAGACCTGAGCAATCTGTTTCACCCTGCTATCACATTACTGCAACGTATCGATAGCGGAGAGCTAAGCGAATGACAACACATCATCAACATTACATTAATGGCGAATTTGTAGCCCATCAGGGTGACCGGTGGATTGAAGTGATCAATCCGTCCACGGAGGCGTTGCTGTCCCGTATTCCCCAGGGCAGTCGTCAGGATGCCAGCCTTGCTATCAGCGCCGCAGAAGTGGCTCAGCCTGGATGGGAAGCGCTGCCTGCAGTAGAGCGTGGCGTCTGGCTGCACAAAATTGCCACCGCCATCCGCCAGCGTGAGCCTGAACTGACGTCAACCATTGTGGCTGAGGGTGGAAAAACCCAGGGACTGGCGAAGACCGAAGTGATGTTCACCGCCGACTACCTCGACTACATGGCGGAGTGGGCGCGGCGCTATGAAGGTGAGATCATCAACAGTGACCGCCCCAACGAAAACATCTTCCTGTTCAAAAAAGCGATCGGCGTCACTACCGGAATACTGCCGTGGAATTTCCCCTTCTTCCTCATTGCCCGCAAAGCGGCGCCGGCCCTGATCACCGGAAACACCATCGTGATCAAACCCAGTGAGCTGACACCGAATAATGCGGCACTTTTTGCCGACATCATACAAAAGCTGGGTCTGCCTGCTGGCGTCATTAACTTTGTTTATGGTCTGGGACCGGAAGTGGGACAGGAGCTGGCGGCAAATCCTAAGGTCGGTCTGGTGAGTCTGACCGGAAGCGTCGGTGCGGGCATTGCCACCATGGAAGCCGCGGCTAAAAATGTCACCAAAGTGTCGCTGGAACTGGGTGGCAAAGCCCCCGCCATCGTGATGGATGATGCCGACCTCGAGCTGGCTGTGCGGGCGGTCGTCAGCTCGCGGATCATTAACAGCGGCCAGGTCTGCAATTGCGTAGAGCGGCTCTATGTGCAGGAAGGCATTTACGATCGTTTTATCAGCGCACTGACCGCCGCGTTTCAGCAGGTGACATTTGGCGACCCGGCCGAACGCAGCGATATCGATATGGGTCCGCTGATTAATGCCGCAGCACGGGATCGGGTGGAGCAGAAGGTGGCAGAGGCCGTCGCCGCAGGGGCGAAAGTGGTTCTGGGCGGCAAGCGCGCCGGAGACAGAGGCTTCTTTTTCCAGCCCACCTTGCTGACTGAGGTGCGCCAGGAGATGGCGATTATGCAGGAGGAGATTTTTGGCCCGGTTCTGCCGGTGATGAGTTTTAAAACGCTGGATGAGGCGATTACGCTGGCCAACGACTGCGAGTATGGGCTGACCTCCTCGATTTATACGCAGAATCTGAATACCACCATGACCGCGCTGCGAAAGCTGAAGTTCGGTGAAACCTACGTTAACCGTGAAAACTTCGAAGCGATGCAGGGATTTCATGCCGGGTGGCGTAAATCGGGTGTCGGCGGTGCCGATGGAAAACATGGTCTGGAGGAGTATCTGCAGACCCATGTTGCCTATTTACAGTTCAGTTAATCACTGGCTCGATCTTACCTCCTCCCGTACCTGACGTTGTCAGTACCAGAGTGGGCCAGTAATTGGCCCACTCTTTTATGCCACCCGCTTACTGCAGCGCAGCAGCGCGATGCCACTCAGCACCGCCACAGCCATCAGGTAGTATCCAGGCGCCAGACTGCTGCCGGTGGCGGCAATCAGCATGCTGCAAATCAGCGGTGCAAACCCGCCAAATACCGTCACGGCCACGTTGTAGCTGATCGCCATGCCGCTGGCGCGCGTGGTCGCCGGGAAGAGATCGGCCATCACCGACGGCACCGTGGAGAAATAGACCGACTTGAGTAGCGCCATCCACGCCACCAGCAGGATCAGCGTGGTGGGCGTAGTGTGATCGACCATCCATTTGAAGGCGGGATAGATGGTGACCATCAGCAGCAGCAGCGATCCCCACATCAGCGGCAATCGGCCAATCCGCTCCGCCCACAATCCCATTATGGGCGTCACCACCGTCAGGATAATCCCTGCGACCAGCGTGGCGGTGAAGGCCACTGACCCCGGCAGATGCAGCGTTTTGGTGGCGTAGGTCGGAATGTAATTGAGCATGTAGTTGACCGCAGTCGAGATCACCATCACCCCAATCGCCAGGGTGATCAGCGCTTTCTGCCGCCCGAACAGCGTTTTCAGCGGTGCGGCTTCCTTCTCCTGCGTCGCAAAGCTGGCGGGCTCCTGCACGTGACGGCGAATGTAGATCCCCAGCGGCCCAATCAGTAAGCCGAAGGCAAACGGGATACGCCAGCCCCACGCCTGAATCTCGCTTTCGCTCAGCCAGTGTGTCAGCCCGAGGCCGAACGCCGATGCCATCAGAGTACTGGCGCCCTGTGTGGCGAACTGCCAGCTGGCGATAAAGGCTTTGCGCTCGGGAAAGTGCTCTACCAGGAAAGCGGTCGAACTGCCAAATTCGCCTCCGGCAGAGAAGCCCTGAATCAGGCGCGCCAGGATAATCAGCAGCGGCGCCGCCAGACCAATAGTGGCGTAACCCGGCATAAAGGTAATGATTGCCCCGCCCAGCATCATCAGATTGATTGAGAGCAGCAGCGCTTTTTTACGGCCATGACGGTCGGCATAGTTGCCCAGCACGATGGCACCCAGCGGACGGATCAGGAACGAGATGCCGAAGCTGCCGAAGGTCAGCAGCAGCGACACCGATGGATCGCTGACCGGAAAGAAGACGTGCGCGATGTAGCTGGCGAAGAAGCCATACACCGCGATGTCGAACCACTCCAGCGCGTTACCAATGCAGGTAGCGAACAGCGTTTTGTGCAGGCTCGGTTTCACCTGCGGAGTACTCTGTGCGATGCTGCTCATTGTTCACCTCTCCGCCACTGATGGTGGCGCGACATCAGTTGTTCGCCCTCTTCACCCAGTTGCCAGAAAAGGCGGGTCATGATCGCCAGCCCTTCACGTGCAACAGAGGTGAGCATGTGTTCGTTAACGCCGTGCTGGCCGCAGGCCGGATAGGAATGGGGCACCCACAGCGTCGGGAGGCCGAGGATATCGGCAAATACCTCATTGGGCAGTGAACCGCCGAGATTGGGCAACAGCGCCGGTTTTTTACCGCTGCTGCGGGCCAGCGTGTCCAGCGCCCAGGCCACCAGCGGATCCTGCGGATCGAGCCGCGTTGCAGGTGAACCGCGCATAAACTCCACGCTGACGTTATCGAAGCCGTGCTGATGCAGGTGACTTTCGACATGCCGGACCAGATTTTCCCAGTCGGTGCCGACCACAAATCGCAGCTGACACACTGCCGTGGCGCTGCCGGGGATGGCGTTCATCGGGCGCGCCGGGTTACCGGTTTCAAACGCCAGCACCTCCAGCGTGTTCCAGCCATAAAGACGCTCCGCAGGCGTCAGACCCGGCTCGCCCCAGCCGTCGGCCAGCGCCGGATCGCCCGGCATTCCGCCCACCTCAATATCACTGAGGATGGCGCGCACCGCATCGGTCAGGGAGTCCGGTTTCAGCGCGGCGACCTGCAAAACACCCTTTGCATTCACCAGGCAGGCGAGCGCATTCGCCAGCTGGGTGCCGGGATTACTCAGCAGTCCGCCCCAGTTGCCGGAGTGATAGGCGTTGTCGCGCGCCCTGATAGTCAGACGAAAGTTCGCCGCGCCACGCGAACCCAGGAACAGTGTCGGCCGCACCGCGTTCAGTCGCGGGCCATCAGAGGCGATAAAGAGGTCGGCCTGTAACAGCGCCCGCTGCTGCTGACAAATCTCCGCCAGCCCCGGTGAACTGATCTCTTCACCCATTTCAAACAAAATTTTGCAGTTGAAGCCCAGTGCGCCACCGCGTGCCTGCCACACCTGCTCCAGCGCCGCGAGATTGATGCAGTGCTGGCCTTTGTTGTCCGCACTGCCGCGCCCATACAGGCGGTCATCTTCAGCCGTGAGTTGCCACGGTGATAAACCGTCGCGCCAGTTCTCATCGTCGCCGAACACCACATCGCCGTGGCCATAGCAGAGCAGCGTCGGTCTGGAGGGATCTTCAATGAGCGTGGCGATCAGAAACGGCGGGCTGCCGGGCTGCGGATTCTCAAACGGGTGCAGCGTAAAGCCCATCGCCGCCAGCTGCGGGCCGATCTCCTGCTGCAGATAGTTCTCAAGCTCCACCTGCCTGCTGGCGTGCTGGCTTTCGGTCACACAGGAAATTCGTCGTGCCAGCAGCTGCTGAAACTCGCCACTGTCGAAATAGTGCATCGCCTGGTCAACGGTCTGTTGCTCTGTCATGTTTGCCCTGTCTGTTCTTTTTATCGTGCTTTATCTTTGACAAACTTCTCTCTTTGCCACAATTATTAATTTATCGAGTGAGCCTTGCTTTTAAAGCAAGCCACGCCTGCCCTTTTATGATGCGTTTTGCCGGAGTGACCATGTTAAGCAGTGAGATCCGCTATTTCCTGGCGGTCGTACAGTGCGGATCGCTCAGCGCCGCCAGCGAGCAGCTCTTTGTGGCGGTGTCGGCGATTAGTCGCCAGATCCAGCGCCTGGAAACGCAGGTGGGTGTGCCGCTGTTTGAGCGGCATGCACGCGGCATGGTATTGAACGAAGCCGGTGAAATATTCGCGCATCATGTGCGCAAGAGTCAGCTCGATATGGAATATGCGCTTGCGGAGATTAAGGGGCTGAAAGCAATACGGCGCAGCCTGATCCGCATCGCCTGTACCGACGGAATGGCGTTCAGTCTGCTGCCGGGTCTGCTGGCGGAGTTCCGTCAGGCCAACCCCGGCGTGCTGTTTGCGCTTAACGTGACGCACTCTCAGGGCGTGGCGGCATGCGTCAGAGCTGGTGAATGCGATGTTGCGCTGCAGTTCAGTCTGCAACCGGAGCGCAGCGTTGAGGTGCTCGGCTCGTGGCCGGCGCCGGTGTTACTGGCGATGCATCAGTCACATCCGCTGGCGTCGCGTCAGGTGACGCTGGCCGATCTGCATGGCTGGCCGCTGGCGTTGCCAGGTCAGCATACTACCGTGCGGCAGTTGTTTGACCTCTCCTGTCAGATGAACGACTGCGTGGTCGAGCCGGTGCTGACCTGCGACTATTTCGCTACGCTCTACCACTTTTTGCTGCATACCCCGCAGGCAGTAACCATTTGCAGTGCGTTTACCCTGCTGTTTGAGCGCGACACGCAAAATCTGGTGTTGCGTTCGATGGGAGTGGATCAGCTGAGTCAGCGAACGTTGCAGCTTCAGACGGTGTCCGGCCGCCAGCGGAATGCGGCGCTGACGCTGTTTCTGCAGTTTTTGCAGCAGCGGCTAACGGAGATGGATCAGCAGGTGAGGATGGGATGAGTGATACAGGCTTAAAGAAGTTTGGTTGTTAAAGTCTGCGCTGGATGGCTGTCAGATAGTGCTGGCTTAGGGAACACGACCCGATCGGAAAGTCGCAAAAGCCGGCCTCCATGGCATGCCCGGCCCACGCGATTACGCACCTCATCCCTGAGGTGCGCCCGTAGCCGGGCCAACGCGTTGCGTTGTTCAAAAACGCTCCCGGCGTTTTTGTCCGGGCGGCGGGACGCTTTCCTCCCTGCTCGTGTTCCCTTCGCGTTGAGCTTTATCATTGCGGTCATATAAACCCTGACTTTAGTGCATAAACTTAGCCCCACTTGGAAGTGGGGCTCTGTTTTTAGCGGCAATCCCTTACTGCTTAATATCAACCTGATAGAAGATGTGTTTGCCGAACGGATCGACCTGATAGCTGCTGACTGATTTGCGCACCGGCTCAAAGATGGTGGAGTGCGCAATCATCACCGCAGGCATCTGGTCATGCATCATCTGCTGTGCCTGCAGATAAAGCGCGGTGCGTTTGCCCTGATCCGGCTCGGCGCGGGCTTCGGTGATTAACTTCTCGAACGGCTGATAGCACCATTTTGAGGAGTTGGAACCGCCCTGTGCAGAAGTACAGCTGTAAAGCGGGCCAAAGAAGTTGTCCGGATCGCCGGTGGCGGTGGTCCAGCCCATCAGTGCCGCCTGATGCTCGCCGCTGCGCACGCGTTTCAGGTATTCGCCCCACTCATAGCTGACGATATTGGCTTTGATGCCCACTTTAGCCCAGTCCGACTGAATCATCTCCGCCATGCGGCGCGCATTCGGGTTGTAAGGCCGCTGAACCGGCATCGCCCAGAGCGCAATTTCGGTACCCGGTTTCACACCCGCCTGTTGCAGCAGGGCTTTGGCCTTCTCTGGATCGTAGTCGTAATCTTTCAGATCTTTGTCGGCGCTCCAGATGCCCGGTGGCAGGATGTTTTTCGCAACCGTGCCGGTGCCTTTAAAAATCGCCTCGATTATTGCCGGTTTGTTGATCGCCATCGCCAGCGCCTGACGCACTTTAACGTTATCGGTTGGCGCTTTAGTGGTGTTAAACGCCAGGAAGCCGGTATTCAGACCCGCCTTTTGTTCCAGGGTGATATCCGGGTTAGCGCGCATCTTTTCAAGATCGGCGGGATTAGGGAATGGCATTACCTGACACTCATTCTTCTCCAGCTTGGCATAACGCACGGAGGCATCCGGCGTGATGCTGAACACCAGCCGATCGAGCTTCGCCTTGCCCTGCCAGTAGTCCGGGAACGCTTTGTAGAGAATGCGGGAATCTTTCTGATACTGCACCAGCTCAAACGGCCCGGTGCCGATCGGGTTCATATCGACCTTCTCCGGCGTCCCCGCTTTCAGCATCGCGTCTGCATATTCCGCCGAGTGGATCGAGGCGAAGTACCAGGCGAGATCGGCAAGGAACGGCGCTTCCGGATGGGACAGCGTAAAACGTACGGTGTGGTCATCGACCCGGTCGATACTTTTAATCAGCGTGGAGAGCTCCAGGCTTTCGAAGTTGGAATAGGTGCCGCCAGAGACATTGTGGTAGGGATTTTTAGGGTCCATCTGGCGCATAAACGAGAAGATCACATCGTCGGCGTTGAAGTCGCGGCTGGGTTTGAAGGCTTTATTGCTCTGAAACTTCACGTTCTTGCGCAGATAGAAGGTGTAAACCGTGCCATCCGGGCTGATTTCCCAGCGTTCCGCCAGGCTGGGCACCAGATTGGTGGTGCCGGGCGTAAAGTCCACCAGCCGGTTAAAGACCGGCACCGCACTGGCGTGAACGCTGGTCCCGGAGGTATAGAGCTGCGGGTTAAAGTTCTCTGGCGATCCCTCAGAACAGAAGACCAGCGTTTTGGCGTTAACGCTGCCAGCCAGCGCTATCCCAGCCGTAACAAGCGCTAAGGTGGCTATCTTGATTTTCATTATTATCCTCGCTTTGTATTGACTTCCGGTGATCACAATATCTAAATGAATCATTCAGATGCTTCATTGATAGCACGATTCGGCACCATAACGAACCCCGCCGGTGGCTGACTAATAAGGAATAGTGATGACAGACAAACTTGAGTCGCAGCTCACAGAACGTTTTTTCCGTTACCTCGCCATCAGCAGTCAGAGCGATGCCAAATCCACCACCCTGCCCAGCACGCCGAGCCAGCACGCCATGGCGGAACTGCTGGCGGATGAGCTGCGCGCGTCAGGGCTGGATGAGGTGGTGATTGATGACCATGCCACGGTGACGGCGGTGAAACGCGGCAACCGGCCTGACGCGCCGCGCATCGGGTTCATTACGCATATTGATACCGTTGATGTCGGTTTGTCGCCCGATATCCACCCGCAGATCCTCACCTGGCAGGGCGAAGATCTCTGTCTGAATGCAGAGCAGGATATCTGGCTGCGCCGCGATGAACATCCGGAGATCGCGCCCTACGTCGGTCAGCAGGTGATCTTCAGCGACGGCACCAGCGTGCTGGGCGCGGACAACAAAGCGGCGGTCACCGTGGTGATGACGCTGATGCAGAACCTTAACGGCGACCACGGCGACATCGTGGTGGCCTTTGTGCCGGACGAAGAGATTGGGCTGCGCGGCGCGAAAGCGCTGGATCTGGAAACGCGCTTTAATGTTGATTTCGCCTGGACCATCGACTGCTGCGAACTGGGCGAAGTGGTGTATGAAAACTTCAATGCTGCCGCTGCAGAAATTGTGTTTACCGGCGTACCGGCCCATCCGATGTCGGGCAAAGGGGTGCTGGTCAATCCGCTGCTGATGGCCCATGACTATATCAGCCTGTTTGATCGGCAGCAGACCCCGGAGCACACTGAAGGCCGTGAAGGCTATATCTGGTTCAATGAGATTCAGGCCAACGCCAGCAAGGCAACGCTGAAGGCCTCAATCCGTGATTTTGATCTGACCAGCTTTGCGGCACGTAAGCAGCAGTTGCAGCAGGCCGCAGAGGATCTGGCGGCGCGTTACCCCACCGGCAAGGTGAACGTGAGTATCAGCGATACTTACAGCAATATCAGCAATGCCCTGGGCGAGGATCGTCGGGCGATTGACCTGATCTTCAGTGCCTTTGCCGCGCTGGAGATTGAGCCGAAGGTGATTCCGATGCGTGGCGGTACAGACGGTGCCGCGCTGTCAGCCAAAGGTCTGCTGACGCCGAACTTCTTTACCGGCGCGCACAACTTCCATTCACGCTTCGAATTTCTGCCGGTAACGTCGTTTGTGAAGTCCTATCAGGTGGCGGAAAAACTCTGTTATCTGGCGGCAAAATAAGCGGAGGAATCGGGCGCAGAACGCGCCCGATTGCCATTATGGCTTCGCGCTGACATCAATGCCTGGGAAATATTTTTCAGCCAGCTTTTTGATGGTGCCATCACCCTGCACTTTAGCAATCGCCGCATCCAGTGACTGCTTCAGCTGCGCGTCATCTTTGCGCAGGCCGTAGCCGATGCCTGAACCAAGAATCGCGTCATCTTCGACTGGCTTGCCAACAAAACCAAAGCCTTTGCCCTGCGGTTTATCGAGGAAGCCAGACTGACCGGCAGCAGACATCACCAGTGTGCCATCCAGGCGGCCCGCGACCATGTCGTTGTAAACCTGGTTTTGATCCTGATACGAGGTCACGGTCACACCCTGCGGCTCCCAGTGCTTCTTCGCATAGGTTTCCTGGATGGATCCCTGTAATACACCGATGTTCTTGCCCTTCAGACCTTCGGCAGTCGGTGCCAGATTTTCACCGGTCTTCGCCACTAACATGGTCGGAATACGGTAGATCGGCTGCGTAAACGCAATGCTTCTGGCGCGCGCTTCGGTGATGTTCATCGCCGAGTTAATGGCGTCGAACTTTTTCGCCTGCAGTGCCGGGATCAGCGCATCAAAGCTGCTCTCAACCCAGTGGCAGCTGAAGTTGCCCGCCTTACAGATGGCATTGCCCAGCTCGATATCAAAGCCTTCCAGTTCCCCTTTAGCATTGCGGCTTTCAAAAGGCGGATATTGTGACTCCACGCCGTAGCGTAAATCCTGTGCCAGTGCCTGTACCGATGTCATCATGCCCAGAGCGAGAAAAAGCGCGTTCAGTTTCTTCATTATGTTATTTACCCCGAAAAGTCCTGGTTACCTGTTCCCCGAGCTGCCTCACGCGGTGGCGTGAATCAGTGAGAAAAAGCACATAGCGCAGCCGCGCCAGCCTCAAGTGTCGCCTCGTCTTTAGCAAAAGAGAGCCGAATCAGTTTGTTATCTGTGCCATCCATATAAAACGCCGACAGCGGTATGGTCGCCACACCGTGATCGACGATAAGACGTTTTACCATTTCACTGTCCGGTTCGTCACTGAAATGTCCATAGCTGGCGAGCATAAAGAACGAACCAGCACTCGGCAGCAGCCGGAACGGGGAGTTCTGCATCAGGGCAATCAGCCGATCGCGCTTCTGCTGATAGAAGGCACTGAGCGACAGATAGTTCTCTGGCGTCTGCAGATAGTGTGCGAAACCGACCTGCATCGGCGTATCGGCGGCGTACATCATAAACTGATGTACTTTCACCAGCTCAGTCATCAGCTCTGCCGGTGCCAGACAGTAGCCTACCCGCCAGCCGGTGACGTGGAAGGTTTTGCCAAACGAAGAGACAATGACGCTGCGCGCTGCCAGCTCCGGATGCGTCGCCATCCCACAATGCGGGCGGCCATCAAACAGAATATGCTCGTAAACCTCATCGGAGAGCACCACGATATCGGTGTTGCGGATTAAGGCTGCCAGCTGATTCAGGTCGTCGGGGGTCAGCACCTGTGCGCTGGGGTTGTGCGGCGTATTAATAATGATCATCCGGGTGCGCGGCGTGATTGCTGCCCGCAACTGATCCCAGTCGATAGCAAACGACGGCACCTGCAACTTCAGGCCAATCGGTTTACCGCCCTGCAACCGCACCACCGGCGCGTAGCTGTCAAACGCCGGTTCAAAGAAGATCACCTCATCGCCCTGATGGACCAGCGCGGTGATCGCCATATAGAGCCCCTGGCTGGCGCTGCCGGTGATCAGCACTTCACTGGTGGCATCATATTGTTGTCCATAGAGCGCCTGCACTTTGCTGGCAAGCGCGTCGCGTAAGGCGGGCAAGCCCATCATAGCGGCATACTGATTATGTCCTTCCTGCATCGCGCGGCTGACTGAGTCGACCAGCGCCGGATCACAGGGGAAATTGGGCGCGCCCTGCGACAGGTTAATCGCCTGATGCTGCGCCGAAAGCTGGCCAATCACGCTGAAAATAGTGGTGCCGACGTCCGGCAATTTTGAGTGGATAGCGACAGGCGTTTTCAGGGACATACTCTCTCCGTCAGGGGCATAACCGCTCAGATGCGGTAGATAGCTATTCAACGGGCTGCGACTTGAGTCGGCAAGCGAAATGTCGTCATAATAGCCATGACAAAAATGCATAGCTGAGGTTCACCGTGTCACGCTTATCGCTGCCGCTTAATGCCATTCACGCCTTTCTGGTGACCGCCCGACATCTCAATCTGACCCACGCTGCCCGCGAACTTTGCCTGACGCAGGGCGCCGTCAGTCGTAAGATTGCCGCCCTGGAGCAGTGGCTGGGCGTGACGCTGTTTGACCGCCACGCGCGCGGTCTGCGCCTGACCCCTCAGGGCGCGGCGCTGCTGCCTGACTTACAGCAGGGTTTTGAGCTGATGGTTAAGGCCAGCGAGAAGGCCCGCCGTAGTCAGGTCAGCATTCGCCTGAAAGCGCCAACCTGTGCGATGCGCTGGCTGGTGCCCCGGCTGATGGCGCTGGAGCATCATCGTCCTGAACTGCATGTGGCCCTGACCACCACGCTGGATCATGCCGCGCAGCTGGAGAACTTCGATGTGGCGATTGTCTATGGTAAGCCGCACCCTGACGGAATTTGCCTGTTCAGTGAGTCGCTGACACCAGTGATGGCAGCCGATCAACCCCGCCCGGACTCCCCGGCGGCACTGGCCACAATGACCTTTTTGCATCCGACGGCAGATACGCGTGACTGGCAGTGCTGGCTGCAGGCGCAGCAGGTGACACTGAACATGAAGCGAAACCAGCATTTTGCCACCATGGACTTAGCGATCAGTGCAGCGATTCAGGGGTTTGGTGTGGCGATGGCCGACAGCAATCTGGTGGAGAGTGATATAGCCAGCGGCAGGCTGATTAAGCCGTTCGCTGGCGAGGTAAAAACCGGTGCCGTTTACAGTTTACTGAAACGGCCCGCGCAGGATGCGCCACCGTTCCTGGCGGAGCTGGTGGCGTGGCTGTGCAGGGATCAGAAGGTGACCCAGTCGCCGTTATCCGCCGGTTTAGCCTGAGGCGCATTCAGCACGGTTGCTTTCGGCGCGGCAGGTTTATTCGTGATGACCGGTGCGGTCTGGCGGTTGCTGGAGAGACGGAACTTCGACACAGAAGCCTGCAGCGCTTCCGTCTGCAATGCCAGTGCGCTCGCCGCGGCAGAAACCTCTTCAACCAGTGAGGCGTTCTGCTGGGTCACGCTATCCATTTCGGTTACCGCAGCACCCACCTGAGAGATGCCTTTGCTCTGCTCTTCTGAGGCGGAAGCGATCTGTTTCATGATCGCATCAACATCCTGCACCGATTTCAGAATATTGTTCATGGTGCCGCCGGTGGTGCTGACCAGCTCGGCGCCTTTACCTACACGCTGAACCGAATCTTCAATCAGCGTCGCAATCTCTTTCGCGGCGTTGGCGCTGCGCTGTGCAAGGTTACGCACTTCAGAGGCAACGACCGCAAAACCCCGCCCCTGTTCGCCGGCACGTGCCGCTTCGACGGCGGCGTTCAGCGCCAGAATATTGGTCTGGAAAGCGATGCCGTTGATCACGTTAGTGATTTCAGCGATTTTCTTCGAGCTGCCTGAGATGCCATCCATAGTGCTGACGACTTCACTGACCAGCTGACCGCCACGTTGTGCCGTGGTGGTGGCGGTTTCTGCCAGCAGGCTGGCCTGGCGGGCATTATCGGCGTTGAATTTTACCGTGGCCGTCAACTGCTCCATGCTGGCCGCAGTCTGTTCGAGCGCAGCGGCCTGCTCTTCGGTACGTGAAGAGAGGTCGTTGTTACCGGCAGAAATCTCTGCGGCACCGCGCGAGATATTCTCAGTGCCGCTGCGAATGGCGCTGACCGCTTCACGCAGACTATCCTGCATGGCACTCAGCAGCGGTACCAGTTTACCGACGCAGTTGCGACCGAAATCGGATACAGGCTGACTCAGATCGCCCGTGGCAATGACCGCGAAGTGGGTACGGATACTTTCCAGCGGACGGACCAGCATCGCCACCAGATAGCGGTCGGTAAACAGCAGAATAAACAGGCCGATAATTACCGTGATGGTAATAATCGTTTTGGTCATCGCGGTGAGGTGATCCACTTCAACCCGGGTTGCATCCAGCTTTTCAGCTGCGCCCTGGCTGAATTTCTCTGCGCTGATGCCAAAGGCACGACTGAGTGGCGGCGTGACGTTATTTGCCTGCTGACGATAAGCATCAGGCGAGGCCTGACGGGCCAGCTGCAACTGTGGCGTGACGCCCGCATCCAGCAGCTTTTGCCAGCTCTGAATCACCCCATCCACGACGTCCGGGTTCATCGGGCCGGGTGCCAGTTGTTTAAAGCGCGCCAGTTGCTGTGTCATGCTGTCCAGCGCCTGCTGCACCGGAACATAAGCCTCATCGTTCAGGGTCTGACCTGCGGCTTTGCTTTCCATCACGCGGGATAAGCGCGTGATAACACGAAAATATTGATCGTTGCCTTTGCTCAGCACCGTCATTTGCTCAACCAGATGACGGTCCACATCATTCCCTTCGCTGAGCGCGCCAAGAGAGTGAATGCTATACAGCCCGACGCCGCTCCACAGTAAACAAAACAGTCCCAGAATAGAGAGCATCACTGCGCGAATGGTAAAATTTTTGAGCATTCCCATACCAAAATCCTATACACGTTGACCCGCAAGCGTCGGGCATAGGAGGTTTATCGGCATGCGATTGTGAAGATGTAACTGTTTTGTTACCTAATATTTTACAGCGTCCCTAAGGCAAATTTCACTTTATATCCTTTTTATTCAGCAGGTTAACCTTTAAAAAGCAGATTAATTCCATTCGCGCAATTTGATGGTTAGCAGGCTAACCATGAGCCACTACTTAAAGCCTGACCATACGGCTCATTAATAGCCGGAAAAGCCGCATACGGGCGCGCATAAAGTTCCGCTTCAGAACCAGCCCGCTCTTCCGATTATCGCCAAGTGACATTGTCACGTCAGAGCCCGGGTGCCAGGCTGGCCACACGACTTCCCCCTCCAGCTGATGCTTATATTCCGTAGCATCACGGGCAAAGGTAAACCAGTACTCGCTGACCCGTGCCGCAAATGCCCGATCGGCCTCACTGAAGGGTCGTTCTTCGTTGGGATCCGGCATCTGACTCAGCGTGTTCAGCACATAAGGCACTTCGTTGCCGTGCCAGGTGCCGTGCGGATAGAGGTCACGGGCATGTTCAGAGACATAATCAAACCAGTAGCGCCAGCCTGGCATTCCGGCATTGTGCTGCGCCCGCATCACCAGCCACGGCACCAGGCTGAATGCCATATCGCGCGCCACGGCACGTCCCAGCCGCTGATCGTCATGAATGTCATACATCCATTTAAGCGTCCGGTAAGTGAGACGATTTTTATCGCGTAACTGATGCAGCACCGCGGTGGCATCCACGCCAAAATATTCCAGCACGCTGGCTTCATCGCTGTTGCTGCCCGCCATCAGCGGCAGACGGTGCTGTTTTGCAGCCATAAAGGTTTTCAGCATCGGCTCAGGCAGGACAGCATCACCCGCAATCGGCACCGGCGGGATCGCCAGCGGCCCTTCCAGCGACCAGAAGGCATCGGCAGGCAGTGCGCGCAGGTCATCAGCGCTGGCATCGGGCGGCAGACCGAAATGGCGGGCCACCGCCATTCCCTGCTGACGCGCTTTTTTCAGCGGCGTGTCAGGCAGGCTGTAGGCGCTCTGCACGATCCCTTTATGAAACAGCCCTTCGGCCAGTGGCGAACAGCAGAGTGACAGCACGCTGCGTGCGCCTGAGGATTCACCGAAAAGTGTCACATTGCGGCGGTCGCCGCCAAAGGCAGGAATGTTGCGTTGCACCCACTGCAGTGCGGCAATCTGATCCAGCAGGCCAAAATTGTTGACCGTGCTGGCAACAGGGTATTCAGCATCCAGGGCCGGATGAGAGAAGAAACCGAGATGGCCGAGCCGGTAGTTGAGCGTCACCACCACCGCGCCGCGTGAAGCCATCGGCTTGCCGTTGTAAGGTGCCAGCCCGCCAGCACCAATGGTGTAGCCACCACCGTGCAGCCATACCATCACCGGCAGGGGTTTCACGGGCGCGACATCGGGCGTCCAGACATTAAGGTAGAGGCAATCTTCGCTGAACTCACCCGGATCGCCACCGCCCACGGCCTGGCAGTAAGTGCGATTTTGCCAGCCGGAAGCCCCAAACGCGGTGGCGTCGCGCACCTGCTGCCAGGGCGTAACCGGCTGAGGCGGACGCCAGCGCAGTGCGCCAAGCGGTGCCGCCGCATAAGGTATGCCTTTGAATACGAAAAGGTCATCGTCCATGCATCCACGCAACTCCCCCTCAGCAGTCATGATCCTCAGACCTGTTTCGTTTTTCATTCCTGTTTCCCTGTTCAAACGTCCCTCCATTATTTGCAGGCCCGCCAGCATTGTCCAGGTACGGAAGGGATTTGCAGAATATGCCGAAGCGTGAGGGGCAGGCGTGAACACGCTCATCAACAGGTTCAGAGAGTCAGTTAGGGTTATGATTCAACGTTGTTTATCTTTTCGCAATTGGTCAATGACGCTGCCAGCGCCGGAGTGGCGCGTCGTTGCTCTGTTATCACGTGCGGTTGTGCGGCTGTTAATCAGTCAGTCTGCTAATAGATTAAGATACTCACGCGGGTAAACCTGCGCTGAGCGGTAAAGCGTTGTTTTTCCCAAGTCCTGTCAGCATATTACCCGCGTTGCCCCACTTCAGGTCCACTGGCCTTAGCAGGGCGAGTGCGGAGAAAGCGTTGCGGGCAGCGCGCCTGTTGCCTGCAGAGGCGTCAGTCTGGCCGTAAGCCACACTGTGCCAGCGAGCGCTGCTGGCGCTCTTCGTATAGCGCCATCTCATCCAGCACGACAGCGCCCAGCGCGGCTTCAAATGCCTGGCGGCTCGCCTGTCCCGCCGAACGAACCTGCGCCCGATCGCCGAGGTTGGACTGGAAAATGCCCGCCGCGCTGACGGGCAGAAAATCTTCGTAGATGATAGGGTCTGCCAGCACACGACCTTCTTCGATGAGGGTCTCCAGCGATTCACCCTGAGCCGGCGGCGTCGCGATGCCCTTTTCACTCAGGCGATAATGGAACCAGGCCAGCTCCTGCTGGCGCAGCGTAGTTTCGTCGTCGGGGAAGTCACGGAAAATCGCCGCCAGATGTTGCTGATGCTGCTGATTATCCTGACCGCTGCCCGCCTCGCTGAGTAGCCGATCGTAGAGCGCACGGCCCTGAGGCGTCAGCGCCACGCCGCGCTGCTCAATTTCACCGAAGCGTGCAGTATGGGTTCCCTGATGCCCATCCTTAAAGATGATCGGCTCTTCCAGCGCTTTAAAGCTGGTCTGACGTAACAGGATCGGTACCTGACGACGCGGCGGTCCCTCGATCAGGGTTTTCGGATCGATACCGCGCGACGGCATCAGTTGCTGTACGCGGTCAATATCGAGCGTGCGCGGCGTGAGATGGTTGATGTGGCAGCCGGGAAAGCAGACCACGTCAGCGATCAGCCGATGCTGCTGGTTCAGCGCCTGATAGGTCTGACTGTCCACGCTGCTATGGGCATGCCAGCGGAAGGTTTCCAGTGCTTCGGTAACAAACTCAGTGGCCTGCTCGTCGGTTAATCCGCCCTGCTGCTGATGCAGTTCCAGAAGCGCCCGGCAACGGGGGGTGAAAATGTCGCGCGCGGCAAGAATCTCCGCCGCCTTTTCACGCAGCGCGCGGTCGTCGATCAGTTCAGGGCGTAACAGCGAGGTAAAGACCCGAAAGGGATTGCGCCGCAGCGCCGCATCGGTGATCGGCCGGAACGCCGTGGAGTGCACCGGCACACCAGCCTGAGAGAGATCGTAATAGCCAACCGGGTGCATTCCCATCACCGCAAACAGCTGCCGCAGTGTGGCTAATTCGTCTGCCGTGCCCACACGGATCGCACCGTGACGTTCCAGGTTGAGTCGGTCGATCTCATCGGCTGCGGTGAGACGATCTTTCAGCGCGATATCCGCTTCCAGCGCGCGGTCGTTGACGGTCGCCACCAGTTGCATCAGCGTGCCATATTGTGGCACTTCCTGCTGATACATAGCTGACATCGCCTGAGAGAAACGGGTGCGGATGAGATCCGCACTGAGAAAGTTGTCCATCTTATCCACCTGACACCGTTAGCGTTGCTGCTAATGTAATGCAACACGCTGGCCTCAGCGGAAAAAATCACGAATCTGTGATCGGCTTAAAGCCGTAGCGGTTTTTTAACAGCAGCATCAGGGTGGTGATCACAGCCGGTATTGCCAGCAGCAGAAAGATTACGCTGAAAGACCATCCAAGAGACATCATCTCTGCGCCAACAAAGGCGCTTAAAATCGCGCCGATGCGGCCCACTCCATGCATCCAGCTGGAACCGGTAGCGCGGGCGTGGGTAGGATAATAGCTGGCGGATAAGGCATTCATACCGGTATTGGCCCCGTTGAAACAGAAGCCACTGCAAAAGGCGATGGCACTCATCATGCCCACTTCCGCGGGTGAAAAGCCCAGTGCCACAATAAACAGACCGCCGCAGCCGTAGATCGCCGCCAGCGCCAGATTAGCGTTGAAGCGATCCATCATCCAGCCCGCAAACAGGGAGCCCAGCGTCCCGCCCGCCTGATACATCGCGGTGATAATCGCCGCTTCGGTCACTGACATGCCCAGGGTGTTGACCAGCGACGGCAGCCAGCTGCCAATCAGGTAAACCATGAACAGCCCCATAAAGTAGCCGCCCCACAGCATGGTGCTGCCAAACAGATAGCGGCGTGAAAGTACGGTGCCTATCGCGCCGCTCACCGGCACGGTGGCCTCTGGCGCGTGAAACGCACAGTCGGGCGCGGTTTTGCCCGGCATCATCCGGTCGAGGATGGCGTGAATGCGGGCAGCCGGTGCGCCACGGCTGATAAGAAATCGCACCGACTCCGGCAGGCCGCGGATCAGTAATGGCAACACCAGCAGCGGCAGAATACCGCCCAGCAGCAGCACGGAGTGCCAGTCATAGCGCGGTAGCAGCCAGGAGGCAGCAAATCCCCCGCTGGCGGCACCAAAGGTAAAGCCGCAGAACACCACCGTGATGATAAAAGCCCGCCGCCGCTCAGGTGCATATTCCGCCACCAGCGTGCCGACGTTGGGCATCGCCGCACCCAGCCCCAGCCCCGTCAGGAAACGGAACAGCATCATCTGCTCAATGTTCTGTGACAGCGCCGTTGCCAGCGTCCAGAGACCGAAAAAGAAGACGCTGAGGATAATCATCATGCGACGGCCATAGCGGTCAGCCAGCGGCCCTGCCACCATGGCACCCAGCGCCAGCCCGATTAACGCTGCGCTGATGACGACCCCGAGCTGATGATTGCTCACCCCCCACGCGGCTTTCAGTGTCGGCGCAATAAATCCCATGATCGCAATGTCCATGCCATCGAGTGCCACCACGATAAAACAGAGCGCAATGAGCCGCTTTTGCCAGTGGCTCAGCCCCTGCTGGTTGATAAGCTGGCGGACATCTACCGCCTCGACGCTGGTCAATGAACACTCCTCTGGAGTAACGAAATCTGACATCAGTTTAAGTAAAAAAAACGGCGCTAATGATAGCCGATCGTTAACCTTAAGCGGTCAGATTTTTATATGATATTGAGAATTATTCAACTTTAAGCCGTTAAGTTATTGATATACCGTAGTCAGAGGATGGCGTATTTCAGCGGCATACCCGGCTGAGCGCTTTTTAATCAGAGAGTTAAAGGGTAACGCGGTCATTTCGACTCGTTTGTTAAAATAAATTTGCAGCAAAGTTAACAGAATTCATTTTTAACAGTTGCCTGAAGCCGGTCATTCTCATTAAGTTTAGGATATGGAAAAAAATATCCTTTTCAATCAGCGCATTCGCTTGCGCCATCTACATACCTTTGTTGCGGTTGCGCAGCAAGGCACACTGGGCCGGGCGGCAGAGACGCTTAGCCTCAGCCAGCCTGCCCTCTCCAAGACCCTGAATGAGCTGGAGGAGCTGACTGGCGTTCGTCTGTTTGAACGTGGCCGGCTGGGCGCGCAGCTGACCACCATGGGAGAGCAGTTTCTGACCCATGCGGTACGGGTACTCGACGCGCTAAACCATGCCGGACAGAGTTTTAATGAGCAGCCGGGCGATGCGCCGGTGATTATCCGGCTGGGGGCATTGACCACTGCCGCGATGGGGATGCTGCCACGCATCCTGGATCGTTTTCATCAACTGCAGCCCAACACCACCATTCAGGTGGCGACACTTCACAATAATGTGCTGCTGGCGGGCTTGCGCGGCGGTGAGTTCGACATCGGCATTGGCCGGATGGCGGACAGCGCCATGATGACCGGGCTGACCTATGAATTGCTGTTTCTGGAGTCACTCAAGCTGGTAGTCAGGCCGGAACACCCGCTTTTAAGTGACAACGTCACGCTTTCGCGTGCTATGCAGTGGCCGGTGGTGATATCGCCCGAGGGCACGGCTCCGCGCCGGATTGCACAGCAGATGCTGGATGAACAGGGCTGCACCCTTCCGCCTCACTGCATTGAGACCTCTTCGACTTCACTGGCACGCCAGCTGGCTCTTCGCTACGACTACATCTGGTTCGTCCCTTCCGGGGCGATTAAAGAGGATCTGAGCCACAACGCGGTTTGTGCGCTGCCGATCGCCTCTTCCGGGCCGGGCGAACCGGTGGGCATCATTACCCGCACCGGCGCAGAGCTGAGCCTGAGTGCTGAAGTGCTGATGTCCACCATCCGTAAGTTTCACAGTTAGCGGCTGCGTTTCGCATGCCGCTCGCGGTTTTCAAGCCGGGCTTTATCGGTTTTGCGCAATCCGACATAAAGCGCCCCGGCCCCGCCATGCCGGGTCTGGGCCACGCAAAAGGTCTGTACGTCATCAAACTGCTTTAGCCAGCGCGCCAGATAGCTGCGCACAATGTTGGCATGAGATTCATCATCACGACCTTTACCGTGGATGATCAGCAGATTGCGCAATCCCTGTTTGTGCGCCTGCATCATAAAGTTAAAGAGCGCCTGACGACAGGTTTCGACCGGTTGCCGCAACAGATTGAGGCTGGCATCCAGCTGATACTCTCCTCTGCGCAGTTTATCCAGAATCCCCTGCTGAATGCCGTCGGCTTTATATTCCAGCGGGGTATTGAGTGGAACGATCTCCAGATCGCCCCGGGTCAGGAAATTCTCCAGCTCAGATTCACCTGGCGGTTTTCGTGGCGCCTTCGTTGAGGGTGCTTTGAGCCACAAGGTTGTGGTGGTGTCTTTTAACGGCGTGACATCGCCCATGGCATCCCGAAAGAGATCATTATCATCAAGGTTCATGGTTTTCTCACACCTGGTTAAAATTGATGGAATGTGCAAATCACGCTTTACCCGTTAGCGTAGCAAAAGCTGGAATCACCGGCCCACCCCACTTTTTCGAAAGTCACTGCCAGTGCAGAAGCGTGTGACAGATCACATAAGCGGAAAGTTTTCTTGACAGTCGGCACTGTCGGGATTCTGAGAAGCCCGTCACATCAGCGTTTGTCGTTGTGTGCTTAGTCCATAATATTTGTAAGTGTAAAACTGCTCGGATGAGTTCCCTTCAGCACAAAAAATGTTAAAATTGACCCCAGTCAATAATCGTCGAGCAAACCATTATGATCCCTGAAAAACGCAGCATTCGTCGTATTCAGTCGGGCGGTTGTGCCATTCACTGCCAGGATTGCAGCATCAGTCAGCTCTGCATCCCCTTTACGCTAAATGAACATGAGCTGGATCAGCTCGACAATATCATTGAGCGTAAAAAACCCATTCAGAAAGGGCAAACGCTTTTCAAAGCAGGCGATGAACTCAAGTCTCTGTATGCGATTCGCTCCGGCACCATTAAAAGCTACACCATTACTGAACAGGGTGATGAGCAGATCACCGGTTTCCATCTGGCGGGCGATTTAGTCGGCTTTGACGCGATTATGGGCTCCAGCCATCCCAGCTTTGCGCAGGCGCTGGAAACGGCAATGGTGTGTGAGATCCCTTTTGAAACGCTGGATGATTTGTCGGGCAAAATGCCGGCCCTGCGTCAGCAGATGATGCGTCTGATGAGCGGTGAAATCAAAGGCGATCAGGACATGATCCTGCTGCTGTCGAAGAAAAATGCTGAAGAGCGCCTGGCGGCGTTTATCTGGAACCTTTCCCGTCGTTTTGGCCAGCGCGGCTTTTCACAGCGCGAATTCCGCCTCACTATGACGCGTGGCGATATCGGTAATTACCTGGGCCTGACGGTTGAAACCATCAGCCGCCTGCTGGGGCGTTTTCAGAAGTCCGGTATGCTGGCGGTGAAAGGCAAGTACATCACGATTGAAAACCACGCCCTGCTGGAAGAGCTCGCCGGTCAGAGCCACCAGGCCGCCTGATCCTCAGCCGGATCAATAAATCTTATTTTGTTGATCCGGCAGTAACTTTTTCACTTCTTCCGCTGTGCAACATAGGCTATCTTTATTCCAGTCGCTCTGGTTTAAGGAGAACGCCTCATGTCCCAGTACCAAAATGTTCTGGTCGCCATTGATGCCCAGCAAGACGATCAGCCCGCGCTGCGACGTGCGGTCTATCTGAATCAACGTCTTGGCGGAAGAATTAAAGCCTTCCTGCCTATCTATGACTTCTCATATGAGATGACCACCCTGCTTTCGCCGGATGAGCGCGCGTCGATGCGCCAGGGCGTGATCAGCCAGCGTACCGAATGGATCCGCGAGCAGGCCCGCGCTTATCTTGATGCCGGTGTCGAAATTGACATTAAAGTGATCTGGCACAACCGTCCCTACGAAGCCATTATTCAGGAAGTGCTCGCCCATCAGCATGACCTGGTGCTGAAGATGGCGCATCAGCACGATCGCCTTGAGTCAGTGATTTTCACTCCAACCGACTGGCACCTGCTGCGGAAATGCCCGTGTCCGGTGTGGATGGTCAAAGATCAGCCGTGGCCGGAAGGCGGTAAAGCGATTGTCGCGGTCAATCTAGCCAGCGAAGAGCCGCATCACGATGGCCTGAATCAGAAGCTGATTCGTGAAACGGTGATCCTGGCGGAAAAGGTGAATCAGACCGAAGTGCATCTGGTCGGCGCCTACCCGATTACCCCTATCAATATTGCTATCGAACTGCCCGATTTTGATCCCAGCGTCTATAACGACGCGATCCGTGGTCAGCATCTGGTGGCAATGAAAGCGCTACGGCAGAAGTTCTCGATTGGTGAAGAGTTCACCCATGTGGCTAAGGGCCTGCCGGAAGAGGTCATCCCCGATCTGGCGGCACATCTGGGAGCCGGTGTTGTGGTGCTGGGCACGATTGGACGGACCGGCCTGTCGGCGGCATTCCTCGGCAATACGGCGGAACAGGTGATTGATCATCTGCGTTGCGATCTGCTGGCGCTTAAGCCGGACGATTTCAAATCGCCGATTGACCTGGATGATGAAGAGGATGAGGAGGATTAATCCTCCTCAGAAACAGAGAGGGCGGCTGATTAGCCGCCCTTTTTTATTACAGCGCTTTAAGAATCGCTTCCACGCTGGCTTTGGCATCGCCAAACAGCATCTGGCTATTCTCTTTGAAGAACAGCGGATTCTGCACCCCGGCATAGCCAGTGTTCATTGAGCGTTTGAACACTATCACGTTGTGCGCCTTCCACACTTCCAGCACCGGCATGCCCGCAATCGGACTGCGGGGATCATCCTGCGCCGCCGGGTTGACCGTGTCGTTAGCACCAATGACCAGCACCGTGTCGGTGTCGCTGAAATCGTCGTTGATCTCATCCATCTCCAGCACCACGTCATAAGGCACTTTCGCCTCTGCCAGCAGCACGTTCATGTGACCCGGCAGACGCCCCGCCACCGGATGGATACCGAAGCGCACTTTGATGCCAAGCGCACGCAGTCGGGCAGTCATTTCCGCGACCGGATACTGCGCCTGCGCTACCGCCATGCCGTAGCCTGGGGTGATAATCACCGAGCTGGAAGCCTTGAGCATTTCAGCGGTCTCTTCAGCCGTAATCTCACGATGCTCCCCCGCTTCCTGACTTTCATCGCCACTGCTGGCTTCAGTACCAAAGCCGCCCGCTATCACGCTGATAAACGAACGGTTCATCGCTTTGCACATGATGTAGGAGAGGATCGCACCGGATGACCCCACCAGCGCACCGGTCACAATCAGCAGATCGTTGCTCAACATGAAACCAGCAGCGGCGGCGGCCCAGCCTGAATAGGAGTTAAGCATCGAGACCACGACCGGCATATCCGCGCCGCCAATCGACGCGACGAGATGCCAGCCAAACGCCAGCGCAATCACCGTCATCAGCAAGAGTGCAAACACCTGCACAGCCGTGCTGCTGGTGTTAACAAACCACAGCAGCAGCAGGAACGAAACCACCAGCGCCAGCAGATTCAGCTTGTGACGATGCGGTAACGCTAACGGCCGTGAAGAGATTTTGCCGCACAGTTTGCCAAACGCCACCAGCGAGCCGGTGAAGGTGACGGCACCGATAAAGATACCGATAAACACTTCACTGAGATGGATATTCTCCATCACCGCTGGCAGGCCAGGCGCATGGTCGATATAGCTGTTGATGCCCACCAGCACTGCGGCCAGGCCAACAAAGCTGTGCAGAATCGCCACCAGCTCTGGCATTTCCGTCATTTCGACTTTCTTCGCCAGACGAATGCCGATAGCGCCGCCGATGACCATCGCCAGCAGGATCCAGACCACATTACCGCTGTCCGGGCCAAATATGGTGGCGATCAGCGCAATCGCCATACCGCTGATACCGAAAATATTACCCCGCTTTGAGGTCTCATGACGCGAAAGACCAGCAAGGCTACAGATGAACAGAATCGCAGCCACAATATAGGCTGCAGTGACTAATCCGCCAGACATGTGTTACCCCTTACGAAACATTTTCAGCATGCGCTGGGTGACGGTGAAGCCACCAAAGATATTGATGCTGGCAATCAGCACGGCAATAAAGGAGATAAAGGTGACCCAGCCACCGTGGCCCATCTGCAAGACCGCACCGATAACAATGATGCCGGAAATGGCATTGGTTACGGACATCAGCGGTGTATGCAGCGCATGACTGACGTTCCAGACCACGTAATACCCCACCACGCAGGCGAGCGCGAACACGGTAAAATGGGAGAGGAAGTCGGCCGGTGCCACGTTTGCCAGGCAGCCAAACAGCACAATAGCCAGGGCGATCAGCAGATATTTACGCCACGGTGAAACGGGCTTCGCCTCAATCTTTTCTGACGGCTTCGCGGCGGCAGCGGCAGCCTGTGGCGCGGCGGAGACCTGAATCGGCGGGGCTGGCCAGGTCACTTCGCCATCGCGTACCACGGTGACGCCACGCACCACCACATCTTCGAAATCGACCTGGATTTCGCCATTTTTCTCTTTACACAGCAGCTTGATCAGATTGACCAGATTGGTGCCGTAGAGCTGGGAGGATTGTGTCGCCAGACGGCTGGGCAGATCGGTGTAACCGATGATTTTCACGCCATTCGGCGTGACGGTAACCTGGTCAGCGACGGTCAGCGCACAGTTGCCGCCGGTCTGCGCCGCCAGATCAACAATGACGCTGCCCGGCTTCATGCTGGCGACCATCTCTTCGGTGATCAGTTTCGGAGCCGGTTTGCCTGGGATCAGCGCCGTGGTGACAATGATGTCCACGTCTCTGGCCTGACTGGCAAACAGTGCCATCTCAGCTTTGATAAAAGCCTCGGACATGACTTTGGCATAGCCGTCGCCGCTGCCCGCTTCCTCTTCAAAGTCGAGCTCAAGGAATTCGGCGCCCATACTCTGCACCTGCTCTTTGACTTCGGGACGGGTATCAAACGCCCGGACAATCGCGCCCAGGCTGCCCGCTGCGCCAATCGCGGCCAGCCCGGCAACACCGGCCCCAATCACCATCACTTTTGCCGGTGGCACTTTACCGGCTGCGGTGATCTGACCGGTAAAGAAGCGACCAAATTCATGGGCGGCTTCGACAATGGCGCGATAACCGGCAATGTTCGCCATAGAGCTCAGGGCATCCAGCGACTGCGCTCGTGAGATACGCGGCACTGAATCCATTGCCATTACCGTGACCTGACGTGCGGCCAGCTTTGACAGCAGTTCGGGATTCTGTGCGGGCCAGATAAAACTGACCAGCGTGCTGCCCGCACGCGTCAGCGCAATCTCTTCGTCATCCGGCGCATTCACCTTCAGCACGATATCGGACTGCCAGACCTGCTCTCTGTCGCTGAGTGTGGCACCGGCTGCGATATAGCTTTCATCATCGAAGCTGGCGCGTTTACCGGCGTCATGCTCAAGGGTGACGCTGAAACCCAGCTTGATGAGTTGTTCCACGGTCTTAGGCGTGGCGGCCACGCGCGACTCGTTTGGCAACCTTTCCTTGGGTATTCCAATTAACATAGTGTTTCCTTTCATCGGTTAAAGGATGATGGCCCGAACCTGCACCACGAGAGCGCGACTGAAACGCGATTTCAGCCGCTTTTGGACGAAACGCAGGTATTTCAAAGTGTTTATAACCTACTGAAAATGTGACGAGCGATCTACAGCGACCACGCAGAGTGATGACATTCACCCAATTATGCAGTGTTCTGTTAAGAAACCTGCGTTATCCCACTGCAAAATAGTCTCACAGGCAGATAATCTGCCAGAGATAATTGTACCAGGACGAATTAATCAACAACAAAAACCTTTATTTAACAATGCATTAACTATTTTATCGCTAATAGTTACCGCTTTTAGTGGTAACTGTCACTAAAACTGGCCATAACTGCGTTTGATGACAAACAAATGAAAAAATCATGGTTGAATAACGCGATCTGACACAAAAAATCGCTGCGACAGTCTGTTTATAACATGCAATAATCAGCGGCTATTCTGTTATACATCAAGAGTCCAGCACGTTTTCGTACTCATTTTTGCGTAAGGCGAAGGATTATTTTTATGAAGCTGAAGAACACTATTCTGGCGACCACTCTGTTGTCCCTGCTGGCAGCCAACGCATTCGCTGCGCAGGAACTTACGCCAGAAAAAGCGGCCGCGTTGAAGCCATTCGAACGTATTAATATCACCGGCCGTTTCAACGCAATTGGCGACGCTGCCGATGCGGTATCTAAGCGTGCAGATCAGATGGGCGCGGCCTCTTATTACATCCAGGCGATCAACGACAGCAACGGTAACAGCGGTAACTGGCGCGTTACGGCTGACCTCTATAAAGCCGATGCCCCGGCAGCCACAGAGTCAACGACTTACCGTCGTTTCAACGGCGTAAACGAACTGCCAAAAGCAGAAGCGTATAAACTCGAACCCTTCGATACCGTTTCGGTCAGCGGCTTCTTTGCCAGCCAGCCGGATGTAAACGACGCAATTTCGAAAGCCGCAAAACAGAAAGGCGCAGCCTCCTTCTTTATCGTTCGCCAGATCGATGCCAACAGCGGCGGCAATCAGTATGTCACCGCCTATGTCTATAAAGCGGATGCTAAAGAGCGCGCGGTGCAGACACCGAATGCGATTCCTGCCGATTCAGAAGCGGGTAAAGCCGCTCTGGCAACCGGTGGCGCTGCGGCGGCTAACGTAGAGATTCCAGGCGTGGCCTCGTCTGAAACGCCAAGCAACAAAGTGGGCCGTTTCTTCGAAACCCAAAGCTCTACCGGCAAGCGCTATACCGTTAATCTGCCAAACGGCAAATCGGTGCAGGAAGTCAACGCCATTACTGCTGCGCAGATGCAGCCGTTCGATACCGTAACCTTCACCGGTCACTTCGGTACGCCAACTGAGATTTCAGAAGAAGTGGCGAAGCGTGCGGCGGACAAAGGTGCCAAGTTCTACCACGTTACCCGTCAGTGGCAGAACCAGAGTGGCGGTAACCTGACCGTCACGGCTGACCTGTTTAAGTAATCCTTCTCAGGGCGGCGCCTGCCGCCCTGCTGTTTGCATAATTCCTGCGCTGTTTTGCATAGTCACGCATTGCCATCCCCTGCCACACTCCGTAAAATCCTCCGCCTGTTTTACCGGATATTGTCCCTGTATTGTGCCTTTGGTGTGACATAACCCAGCGACAGAATCCGATTTACCCAGCCATATATGCTAGCGGGAAGGTTGTTTTGGAGAAAAAATTAGGTCTCGGTGCGCTGACGGCGCTGGTGCTCAGCTCAATGCTGGGCGCAGGCGTGTTCAGTCTGCCGCAAAATATGGCTGCAGTGGCTGGTCCGGCGGCGCTGCTGCTGGGCTGGCTGATTACCGGCGTCGGCATCATCTTTCTGTCGCTGGCGATGCTGCTGCTGACCCGCCTTAAACCCGAGCTGGATGGTGGCATCTTTACCTATGCCCGTGCCGGTTTCGGCGAGCTGATGGGCTTCTGCTCCGCGTGGGGCTACTGGCTGTGCGCCGTGATCGCCAACGTCTCCTATCTGGTGATTGTCTTCTCTGCCCTGAGCTTCTTCACCGATACGCCGGACCGGATTATCTTTGGCGATGGCAACACCTGGCAGGCGATGCTGGGTGCATCCGTGCTGTTGTGGCTGGTTCACTGGCTGGTGCTGCGCGGCGTGCAGACCGCTGCCAGCATTAATCTGATGGCGACGCTCGGCAAGCTGGTGCCGCTGCTGCTGTTTATTGTGCTGGCGGTGATGGCATTCAACTATGATCGTTTCCGCTTTGACTTTTCCGGCGTCACGCTGGGACAACCGCTTTGGGAGCAGGTCAAGCAGACCATGCTGATTACCCTGTGGGTCTTTATCGGCGTCGAGGGGGCGGTGGTGGTCTCTGCACGCGCGCGCCAGAAAAAGGATGTGGGCCGGGCTACACTATTCGCCGTGCTGGCAGCGTTGCTGGTCTATCTGCTGGTGACACTGCTGTCGCTTGGCGTGGTTCCACGTGCTGAACTGGCTCAGATGCGTAACCCCTCCATGGCGGGATTGATGACCCGACTGATGGGCAACTGGGGCGATGCGGTGATTGCGGTGGGTCTGGTTATCTCGGTGTGCGGTGCCTATCTGAGCTGGACGATTATGGCCGCTGAAGTGCCCCTGATTGCTGCGCAACAGGGTGCATTTCCACGCAGTATCGCCCGACAAAACCGCCATAACGCGCCAGCCGCCTCACTGTGGCTGACCAACGGCAGTATTCAGCTCTGCCTGATCCTGATTGCCCTGACTGGTGCGAATTACAACAACCTGCTGACCATCGCCTCTGAGATGATTCTGGTGCCCTATCTGCTGGTGGGGTTATATCTGATCAAAGTGGTACGCGGACAGCATAAACCGCTGGCGATGGCGACCGGTATCGGTGCCAGCCTGTATGGCATCTGGCTGCTTTACGCCTCGGGGCCATTGCACCTGATGATGTCTGTTGTGCTCTATACACCGGGCCTGCTGCTGTTTCTGTTTGCACGACGCGGCGGCCGCGCAGAGTTTGCGCTGACTTCGCTGGAGCGAATTGCAATGGGATTGCTGATTGCCGCGACGCTCCCCGCCGTGTGGCAGCTGACGACTTAGCGCCTGGCCCGGCAGGCGTAATGGTTGCAGGCAGTGCGAACCCGGTCAGCGCGGAGCAACCAGGCGTACAGACAGAACGTGAGGATGGTGAGCACTGCCCAGGTTCAGACTGAGAAATCAGATAGCCTGATGGGAAAGGCTCTCAGTGCGACTGCACAGGTATTGAGACACACAGCAGGTCATCCTGCTGTGTCAGATTCAGCGGCCTGGAATATTCATGATGGATCGCGTCCAGCTGCTCCGCCGAAAGCGGATAAGGAAGCTGAATATCGAAGCGACTAATCTGCTGTTGTTCCGCAAGGGTAATCAGGCGCGCGATATTAATTTCGTCGCTGACCTGAGTAGAAATGATTTGTAATGCTAATTCTTTTAACGGGTCGTCACTGCCCTGTAAGCGGTGTGCCGATTTACGTGTCACCATGCCAAATATCGGCATCACACCATAAATAGCATCGACGAAGCTCCAGCGCTTTTTGCAGGAAGCGGAGAGAAAGTCACTGTAATTGAAGCAGATGCGGTCGGGGTATATGGCTGATGCCAGCTCTTTATCAGACACACTAACGCTCCTCATGATAATCATCAATATCCCAAACCTGGCGCAAAAAGGCCGCGCTAATGATTGCACATTTTGCCGGTTATATACCAGCAAGCTACGGATATTTCGTGCGGTAACCTAGAGCTCAGGACCAGGAAAAGATATGCTTCCGTCCATCCCTGTCTCTGCTTTGTGAACTATGAACAAAATTGTTTATGTAGAAGATGAACCCGAAGTGGGCTCACTGATTGCGGCCTATCTGGGTCGTCATGATATTGAGGTGATTGTCGAGATGCGCGGCGACCGTGCTGAAGCGGTCATTGCCGAACAGCAGCCCGATCTGGTGATGCTGGATATCATGTTGCCAGGCAAAGATGGCATGACTATCTGCCGTGACCTGCGGGCCAACTGGCAGGGGCCGATCGTGTTGCTCACCTCACTGGACAGCGACATGAACCATATTCTGGCCCTGGAGATGGGTGCGCAGGATTACATTCTGAAAACCACGCCGCCAGCGGTGCTGCTGGCCCGCCTGCGCCTTCATCTGCGTCAGTCGCAGCAGGGACAGCCGGACGATGCGCCCAGCGCACCCGCCGCCAACCGTATGCTGCGTTTTGGCTCGCTGACCATCGATGCGCTGAACCGCCAGGTCACGCTGTTTGACGAGCAGATTGCCCTTTCCACCGCGGATTTCGATCTGCTGTGGGTACTCGCCAGCCATGCGGGCCAGACGCTTAACCGTGATGCGCTGCTGAAAACGTTGCGCGGGGTCAGCTATGACGGCCTTGACCGCAGCATCGACGTGGCCATCTCCCGGTTGCGCAAAAAGCTGCACGACAGCGCCACCGAGCCGTTCCGCATTAAAACCATTCGTAACAAAGGCTATCTGTTTGCGCCCCAGGCCTGGGATACCCGCGGACTATGAGAAAGCTTTTTATTCAGTTTTATCTGCTGCTGTTTGTCTGCTTTCTGGTGATGGCGCTACTGGTGGGGCTGGTCTACAAGTTCACCGCTGAGCGTGCGGGCCGCCAGTCGATGAATGACCTGATGGCCAGTTCGCTCTACCTGATTCGCAGCGAACTGCGCGAGATCCCGCCGCGTGACTGGAATAAAACCATCAAGAGTCTCGATCTTGGCCTGTCGTTCGACCTGCACATTGAGCCGATGAACAAATATCAGCTTGATGAAGGCAACATGCGTCGGTTGCGCGCCGGAGAGATCGTGGCGCTCGACGATCAATACACCTTTTTGCAGCACATTCCGCGCAGCCACTACGTATTGTCAGTCGGGCCGATTCCCTATCTCTTCTATCTGCATCAGATGCGACTACTGGATATTGCTCTGCTGATCTTTATAGGGATGTCACTGGCGCTGCCGGTGTTTATCTGGCTGCGTCCCCACTGGCAGGAGATGCAGCGACTGGAAAAAGCGGCTCAGCGCTTTGGCCGTGGCGAGCTGGACGTGCGCACCCATTTCGACAGTACCTCCAGCCTGTTCCGGCTCGGCATCGCCTTTAATCAGATGGCCGAGAACATCAATACGCTGGTCGCCAGTAAGAAGCAGTTGATAGACGGTATTGCGCATGAGCTACGCACACCGCTGGTGCGCCTGCGTTACCGGCTGGAGATGAGCGACAACCTCACGGATGGCGAACGGGTGGCGCTGAATCGCGACATCGGCCAGCTCGAAAGCCTGATTGAGGAGCTGCTGACCTATGCACGTCTTGATCGGCCGCGCGTCGATCTCAATCTGAAAACACTGGATTTGGCCAACTGGCTGCGCGAACGGCTTGACGATTTCCGCACTATCAATCCCGACGTGCGGCTCGACCTTGAGCTCCCGCAGCGTGAAAACATCGGCATTTCTGATACCCGCCTGATGGAGCGGGTACTGGATAACCTGGTCAACAATGCGCTGCGTTATGCGCAACAGCGGCTGCGCGTCAGTTTGTGGTTCGACGGTCCGATAGGGTGTCTGCAGGTGGAAGATGACGGTCCCGGCATTCCGCCTGAAGAGCGTGAACGGGTTTTCGAACCCTTTGTCCGGCTGGACCCCAGCCGCGATCGCGCTACAGGCGGCTGCGGACTGGGACTTGCGATTGTGCACTCTATTGCCCAGGCGCTGAGCGGCAATGTGACTATTGAATCCAGTCCGCTGGGCGGCGCCAGCGTTCGCTTTTGCTGGCCGGTTGATCTAACCTTGCGGGAAATTCCGCTGCGTTAAAAACCACAAGGAGTCTTACGTGACCTCAGCGTATCAACAACTTACCAAGACGTTCCAGCGCCTTTCCCGTTTCAGCCACGTCACGGCCATCGCCGGATGTGACATGCAAACCACCATGCCGCCGGGCGGCAGTCAGGCGCGTGGTGAAGCGCTGGCCGAAATGAGCGTGTTGCAGCACCAGATCCTCACTGCCCCTCAGGTTGGTGAGTGGCTCAGGGCCGCAGAGCAGCAGTCACTCAACGATGTTGAGCGGGCCAATCTCAACGAGATGCAGCGCGCTTACCAGCAGGCCACCCTGCTGCCTGATGATTTTGTAGAAGCCAAATCAATCGCCGGTTCGGTATGTGAACATGCATGGCGCACTCAGCGTCCCGCCAACGACTGGCAGGGCTTCGCCGCCAATCTCAAAGAGGTGGTGCGTCTGAGCCGCGAAGAAGCCCAGCGCCGCGCCGACGCCACTGGCAGCTCGCGTTACGATGCGCTGCTGGATCTTTATGAACCGGGGATGACCCGCGCCCGGCTGGATGAAACCTTTGGCGAACTGAAAACCTGGCTGCCCGATCTGTTACAGCAGGTCGTGGAAAAACAGGCGAAACAGACTGTTGTCACGCCGCAGGGACCGTTCGCCCTGCCTGCTCAGCGTCAGCTCGGCCTGAGCATCATGGAAACGCTGGGTTTCGACTTTAACCATGGCCGGCTGGATATCAGTGCGCATCCCTTCTGCGGTGGCGTGCCGGAAGATGTGCGCATTACCACCCGTTACAACGAGAATGAGTTTCTCAGCGCCCTGATGGGCGTGATCCACGAAACCGGCCACGCCCGCTATGAGCAAAATCTGCCGCAGCAGTGGCGCGGGCAGCCGGTGGCGCTGGCGCGCTCCACCGCTATCCACGAATCACAAAGCCTGTTTATGGAGATGCAGCTTGGTCGCAGCCGCGAATTCCTGCAGCGCATTCTGCCGCAGGTGATCGCCACCTTTGGCGACCAGTCTGCCCTGCAGGCGGATAATTTTGTGCGCCTGACCCAGCAGGTTAAGCCTGGACTGATCCGGGTTGACGCCGATGAGCTCAGCTATCCGGCGCATGTCATTCTGCGCTATGAAATCGAGCAGGCGCTGATTGAAGGCGAGATTGAGGTTGAGGATATTCCGGCGCTGTGGGATGAGAAAATGATGCAGTCGCTGGGTCTGGATACCCGGGGTAACTACCGCGATGGCTGTATGCAGGATATCCACTGGACCGACGGCGCCTTTGGCTACTTCCCGACCTATACGCTGGGCGCGATGTACGCCGCACAGCTGTTCCGCTCGGTACATCTTGCGATTCCTCAGCTCAGCGAGCTGATTCAGCACGGTGAGCTGCAGCCGGTATTCGACTGGCTGCAACAGAACATCTGGCAGCACGGCAGCCGTTTCTCCACCGACCAGTTGCTGATCAACGCCACCGGCGAAGCGCTGAATCCGGCTTTCTTCCGCCAGCACCTTGAACAACGTTACCTGAATAGCTAAGCTTTCGGGCGGTCAGCTGACCGCCCTTTCCCGCCTTTGTACAATCGGTTACACGCCGATACCAAACACCCACGGACACCGTTCATTGATATCCCTATAGTCTCTTCACCGGCCCCGCAGTGGGCTACACATGAAAAAATAGTCTTCGAGGGATTTGCAATGAAAAAATTATTTGCACTGGTTGTCGCCGCTGCTATGGGTATGTCTTCTGTTGCTTTCGCTGCTGACACCACAGCTGCTCCAGCTGCTGCGCCAGCCGCAACAACCACTACTACCGCTGCAGCACCGGCTAAAACCGTTCACAAAACTGCGCACAAGAAACACCATAAAGCGGCTCAGAAAGCGCAGGCTGCTAAGAAACACCACAAAAAAGCTGTGAAAAAAGATGCCGCGCAGAAAGCGCAGGCTGCAAAAAAAGTTCACCATAAAAAAGTAGCTAAACCTGCTGCACAGAAAGCCCAGGCCGCTAAAAAAGTTCACCACAAAAAAGTCACTAAACCAGCTGCTCAGAAAGCCCAGGCCGCTAAAAAAGTTCACCACAAAAAAGCCACTCAGCCAGCCGCTCAGAAAGCCCAGGCTGCTAAAAAAGTTCACCACAAAAAAGTAGCTAAACCAGCTGCACAGAAAGCTCAGGCTGCTAAAAAAGTTCACCACAAAAAAGTTGTGAAACCAGCAGCTAAAAACTAAGGTCGCCTTCAGCGCACGGCCACGAGATGATGATTAAAAACACCCGGTTCTGCCGGGTGTTTCTTTACTGGAGTGGATGATATGGTGCGTCGCTATCGCTTCGAAATTATTCTGCTGGTGATGATCCTGTGTGGCATTGTTGCAGCAAGCTTTTTTGTTTAACCGCTGTAGCGTACTGATTAACCAATAAAACTCCCTTTTTCAACGCTCACCGACTATAGTTACCGTACTTACGTAATAACAATAACGTTAATTTTTTCTCGCCATTGAGATTTCTATGCGCCTGGCTACCCTGTTAATGGTTGGACTCTTCAGCTTTGCCACCACGGTTCATGCCGATGATGACGATGACTCGCCTACTCCTGCTGAAATTAAGATGCTGTTTTTCGGTAAGGATCATCGCCAGGCAATCACCGATATTACCGCTGCCCCCTGGGATGCCATTGGTCAGCTGGAAACCGAAAGCGGCAACCTCTGTACTGCCACGCTCATCTCTCCGCATCTGGCGCTGACCGCCGGACACTGCCTGCTTGCCCCGCCGGGTAATTTCGATAAGCCGGTTGCGCTGCGATTTATGGCCAGCGATAAAGGCTGGCGCTACGAGCTTCATGATATTGATGCGCGGGTTGAACCCTCGCTGGCGTCAAAGTTAAAAGCGGATGGTGAAGGCTGGATCGTGCCGAGCAGTGCAGCCCCCTATGATTACGGCATCGTGATTTTACGCAATCCGCCCTCAGCGATTACGCCTATTCCGCTGTTCGATGGCTCACGCAGCGATCTCACTGCGGCGCTGAAGCTGACCGGACGCAAAGTGACGCAGGCAGGCTATCCGGCTGATCATCTGGACACGCTTTACTCTCACAGCGATTGCCTGATCACCGGCTGGGCGCAGCGCGCCGTGTTGTCGCATCAGTGTGACACCCTGCCAGGTGACAGTGGTTCGCCACTGCTGCTCAATAGCGATAAAGGCTGGCAGTTAATCGCGGTACAAAGCTCAGCACCGGCAGCGAAAGATCGCTACCTGGCTGATAACCGTGCGATTTCGGTCACCTCGTTTAAAGATAAGCTGGAATCCCTCGCGCAGTAGTCCGCACTCTCACTCGCCATCATCGGATGCGCGCCTGTAACGGCGCGCATCCCGGCGTTTAACCCGCTATCTGCTCCATCATCTGCAGAATACGCTTATCTGAGATGGGATAAGGCGTACCCAGCTGCTGAGCAAAATAACTGATTCGCAGCTCTTCGATCATCCAGCGGATATTTTGCACCTCTTCATCATCCTGACGCTGCGGCGGCAACTTGTTGCGCCACGCCTGATAAGCCTGCTCCACTGCCTGTACTTTTAACATCCGCGCACGATCGCTGTGCGGATCGGCAGGCAGTTTTTCCAGTCGGCGCTCAATCCCATGCAGATAACGCAGCGTATCGGCCAGTCGCTGCCAGCCGTTGCCGGTGACAAAGCCGCGATAAACCAGGCCACTTAACTGCGCTTTGATGTCAGATAACGCCAGCGCCATGGTCATATCGACCCGGCCCTTCAGACGCTTATTAATGTTGAAGACTGCCGTCAGGATCTGCTCGACCTGCTTCGCGATGGTCACCACGGTTTCATTGAGTTCGCCGCGCACTTTGTCACGCAACTGCTCAAACGAGGTTTGATCCCAGGCCGGACCGCCCGCTTCCCCCATCAGCTTGTCGATGCCACAGGCGATGCAGTCGTCAATCAGCTCCAGCACTTTGCCATAAGGGTTAAAGTAGAGTCCGAGCTTGGCTTTGTTCGGCAGCTTCTCGTGCAGATATTTAACCGGTGACGGCACATTCAGCAGCAGCAGGCGACGCTGACCGCGCCACATCATTTTTTGCTGCTCCTGCTCGCTGTCAAACAGACGAATGGCGACGCTCTCTTTCTCGTCGACCAGCGCAGGCCAGGCTTTAACCTGGTAGCTTCCGCGCTTCTGTTCATAACTGCGTGGCAGATCGCCAAAACTCCAGATATGCAGCCCGCTCTGCTCCAGCCCGTCATCCGCCACTTTCGACAGCGTTTCCTGCACTTTGTCTTTCAGCTGTGCCTTAAGCGCCGTAAGATCTTTGCCTTCCAGCAGCTTACGATTGTGCTCGTCGACTACCCGGAACGTCATTTTCAGATGATCGGGCACCTGTTCCCACTGCCAGCTTTCCCGCTCCAGCGTGACGCCGGTCATGCGGCGGAATTCCCGCGCCAGCGCATCAGGCAGCGGCATCTCCATCGCTTTCACCCTTCCTAAAAACGCCTCGGCGTAGTTGGGCGCCGGCACCAGGTTACGGCGCAGCGGCTTGGGCAGAGACTTAATCAGTGCGATGATCAGTTCACGGCGCACACCGGGGATCTGCCACTCAAAACCGCTATCCTCTACCTGGTTCAGCAGCGGCAGTGGAATATGTACCGTCACGCCATCCGCATCTGCGCCAGGCTCAAACTGATAACTCAGCTTAAGTTTGAGGTTGCCCTGATGCCAGAAGTTGGGGTAGTCGAGCTGACTGACTTTATCCGCACCCTCTTTGATCAGCATCTGCTTGTCGAAATTCAGCAGTTCTGCGTTTTCGCGACTGGCCTGTTTCCACCAGCTGTCGAAATGCTTCGCCGAGACCACCTCTTTGCCAATGCGCTGGTCATAAAAAGCAAACAGCGTTTCGTCATCGACCAGAATGTCGCGACGACGGGATTTGTGTTCCAGATCTTCCACTTCGCTGCGCAGCTTCTGGTTTGCGCGGAAGAAGGCGTGTCGGGTCTGCCAGTCGCCCTCCACCAGCGCGTGACGAATAAACAGTTCACGGCTCAGGGTGGGATCGATGCTGCCATAGTTAACTTTACGGGCGGCGACAATCGGCAGGCCATAGAGCGTGACTTTTTCGGTGGCCATCACCGCGCCCTGCGATTTCTCCCAGTGCGGTTCACTGTAGCTACGCTTGATCAGATGCTGTGCCAGCGGCTCAATCCACTCCGGTTCAATACGGCCCGCCGTGCGGCCCCACAGGCGGCTGGTCTCGACCAGTTCCGCCACCATGGTCCACTTCGGCGGCTTTTTAAACAGCCCGGAGCCAGGGAAGATCGCGAAGCGGGTATTGCGCGCGCCGGTATACTCCTGCTTATCGGTGTCTTTCTGCCCGATATGCGACAGCAGACCGCTTAACAGCGCGCAGTGGACGGGCTGCAGCTCAGCCGGTTCACTGTTAACCGGAATGCCAAGTTCACGCACCACCTGCCGCAGCTGGGTGTAGATATCCTGCCATTCCCGCACGCGCAGATAGTTAAGGAAATCGCTTTTGCACTGGCGGCGGAAAACATTCCCGGACAGCGCTTTCTGCTGCTCCGCCAGGTAGTTCCAGAGATTCACATAGGCGAGGAAGTCGGAGTCTTTGTCGGCAAAGCGCCGGTGCTTCTCATCGGACGCCTGTTTTTTATCTGCCGGACGCTCACGCGGGTCCTGAATCGACAGGCCTGCGGTGATAATCATCACTTCGCGCACGCAGCCAAATTTCTGCGCTTCCAGCACCATCCGCGCCAGGCGGGGATCCACCGGCAGCTGCGCCAGCTGACGCCCGGAACCGGTGAGCTTGTAGTGACCGGTCTCTTCGTTCAGGGTCAGCGCGCCCAGCTCTTCCAGCAGGCGGACGCCATCCTGGATATTGCGCTTATCGGGCGCTTCCACAAACGGGAAGGCGGCGATATCGCCGAGCCCCAGCGAGGTCATCTGCAGGATGACTGACGCCAGGTTGGTGCGCAGGATTTCAGGATCGGTAAAGGCCGGACGACTCAGGAAGTCATCTTCTGCGTAGAGGCGGATACAGATACCGTCTGAAACGCGGCCGCAACGCCCTTTACGCTGGTTAGCAGACGCCTGTGATATCGGTTCAATCGGCAGGCGCTGCACTTTGGTACGGAAACTGTAACGACTGATACGCGCCGTACCGGGATCGATCACATATTTAATCCCTGGCACCGTCAGCGAGGTTTCCGCGACGTTGGTCGCCAGCACGATACGACGGCCACTGTGCGACTGAAACACCCGGTTCTGTTCGGCGTTCGACAACCGTGCATAGAGCGGCAGCACTTCGGTGTGTGGCAGGTCGCGTTTGTTCAGCGCGTCGGCGGTATCACGTATTTCACGCTCACCACTCATGAAGATCAGGATATCGCCCCGACTTTCCCGGCCCAGCTCATCTACGGCATCAAAAATCGCCTGCAGCTGGTCACGATCGCCATCATCCGCCTCTTCAACCACCGGCCGATAGCGCACTTCAACCGGATAGGTCCGGCCTGAGACTTCAATCACCGGCGCATTATTGAAATGACGCGAGAAACGCTGTGGATCGATGGTGGCGGAAGTGATAATCACTTTCAGATCGGGGCGACGCGGCAACAGCTCACGCAGATAACCGAGCAGGAAATCGATATTCAGGCTGCGTTCGTGCGCTTCATCAATAATGATGGTGTCATATTGCATCAGCAGACGATCCTGCTGGATCTCCGCCAGCAGAATCCCGTCGGTCATCAGTTTAATCTGCGTCAGGTCACTGACCTGGTCGTTAAACCGTACTTTATAGCCGACGCAGCCGCCCAGCGAAGTGCTGAGTTCATCGGCAATGCGATTCGCCACGGTACGTGCGGCCAGACGGCGCGGCTGCGTATGACCAATCAGACCCGTCACACCACGTCCCAGCGCCAGACAGATTTTCGGCAGCTGCGTGGTTTTGCCCGAGCCGGTTTCACCGGCGACAATCACTACCTGGTGATCGCGAATCGCCTCAGCAATATCCTGCTGCTTCTGACTGACCGGCAGATTGTCCGGGAAGGTAATGGCTGGCGTGGCCGCACGGCGCTGGGCCACGCGCTGCTCGGCAGCGATAAAGTCCTGCTCAAGCTCGCTGGCAATGCCCTGCTGTGCCTCGGGATTTTTAGCTTTTCTGGCACCCTGTAAACGGCGCTGTAACCGCTGGCGATCGCGCAGCATTACACCCTCGAGGCGTGACCAGAGCGCTGCCAGTGGGGAAGTATCGGGAGATGACATAATAGTGACGTACCTTACTCAGACGGTGTCGCTGCCTGAAGCAGCGCCCTGCAAGC
The DNA here is from genome assembly GCF_011800485.1 of Pantoea sp. EKM20T. Taxonomy (NCBI): domain Bacteria; kingdom Pseudomonadati; phylum Pseudomonadota; class Gammaproteobacteria; order Enterobacterales; family Erwiniaceae; genus Pantoea; species Pantoea sp. EKM20T. The sequence continues at coordinate 445,286 of NZ_JAALFW010000003.1, forward strand.
CGGGATAACCAGCTGATTCAATAAAAAATAATTGCGCGCATCATAGCACATTCTGAACTGTTCCGGCGGCTGGCCCCGGTTACGCTTATTCAATAAATTCGAACATGGGTCTCGAAATATTGCGCTTTCACCGCGCCATCGATAACCGTAGAGTGTAAACCATTGAGCGGAAAGTCTTCCGCGTAACAGACAGGAAACCACCATGAGCAAAGTTTTAGTTCTGAAATCAAGCATTCTTGCAGGCTACTCACAATCAAGCCAGCTCGCTGACTTCTACATCGAACAGGCAAAGGCCCAGGGTAAAGAGGTTACCGTACGTGACCTGGCGGCTAACCCGATCCCGGTACTGGATGGCGAGTTAGTGGGTGCAATGCGTCCCTCTGATACCCCGCTGTCACCTCGTCAGCAGGAGGCTCTGGACCTGTCTGATGAACTGATTGCAGAACTGCAGGCTCATGATGAAGTGGTGATTGCCGCGCCAATGTACAACTTCAACATCCCGACGCAGCTGAAAAACTATTTCGACCTGATTGCCCGTGCTGGCGTGACGTTCCGCTACACCGAAGCAGGCCCGGAAGGTCTGGTTAAAGGCAAAACGGCAGTCGTTATCTCCAGCCGTGGCGGCATTCATAAAGATACCCCAACTGACCTGCTGACCCCTTACGTCAAGCTGTTCCTGGGCTTCATCGGCATCACTGACGTTGAGTTCGTGTTTGCTGAAGGCATCGCTTACGGTCCGGAAGTGGCCAGCAAAGCGACCGCTGAAGCGAAAGACGCTATCAAGCAGATCGTGACGGCATAAGTCTCACTCATCTCAGGATGACGCTGTAAAAGACCGGGCCATGCGCCCGGTTTTTTTCGCCGGTTACTGACTGCTCTCTGCCGTTTTTCTCAGCCACTGACCGTTCATGCCGCGCACATATTCCCCCGCTGCCGCACGGCTCACCAGCTTCTGTCCGGCAATACTGGCGACATCGGCCGTGGAGAGATTATTCTGTTCTGCCAGTCGCTGATACTCCTGCTGACGTCCGGCATTAATACGCTGCACCAGTGCCAGCGTTTCACTATCCTGCGCACGTGCCGCCAGATAGCCGGAGAGCGTTTCACCTGCTCGCCCCGATTGCCGCGCCTGATCCAGCGTCAGTGCCCAGGCAGGCTGCGCCATCGTCAGGGCGAGGAACAGCACCGCGCTTATGCGTTTCATCGTTGCTCTCCTCAGAACAGACCGCTCTGGTTTTTCAATAGCGCTTCCACGTCTTTATCGACTTTGATGTGGATCTCATGTTCGATTTTCACGTTCATGTTGATGGTGATGGGATCTTTAGGTGCCGTGACTTCAATGCGCGGCACGCAGCCGATGCTCAGCAGTCCGGCTGCCAGAACCAGTAGTGCCCTCAGGCTCATGGTGAAGTGTCCTTGTTGGATGGCAAATTCGCATGTTGCTCTAACCAGGATTGCAAATTATCGCCAAAGCGCAGGCTGCGCCAGAGCTGAAACAGGTTTTCCTGATGATGATAGTTGAGATTGACTGTCTGACGACGGTTACTGAACTGGCTGACGCCCTGCACCTGCGCCTCCATGATGAGGTCGCCAAGATTATCCAGATTGATCGTGGCCCAGCTGCGGGAGACTTCCATATAGCGTAACCAGTCCAGCGCGGCGCCCGTCGCCACGTTATTGCGGGTAATCGCATCCGCCATATCTTTATCCAGCCGGAAGGTCAGCGGACCGCTGTTGGCAATCCACCCTTTCTCCACCAGCCAGTGTGGATTATTGAGCCACAGCGGCAGCTCACCGTTGACCTTGCCCGACATGGCAAACTGTTTAGGTTTCAGCGCCGTCACCAGCTCGCTGAGGCTGATATTGCGCAGCGACACCCGGGCTGGCTCATGCTGCGGCATGCGCAAAGCGGGCAGCGTAATTTGTCCGCCCAGCAGATCAAGGCTGACATCCTGCAACGTCAGCGGCGCCTGTTCGGACCACGGCCAGTTACCCTGCAGGTCAGCGCGAATATTCTGCATCGCAAACTGGTTCTTAACCTCGGCAATGCGCAGTGATACCGGGCCATGCTGACCAAATTGCCATTGCTGCTCATGGAATCTGAACGGCAGCGAGAAGTCGATACCGTTAACCTGGCTGTCAGGCGTCCAGATGCTGCCCTGTTTTACCGTCCAGTGGCCTCCCGCCTGGAAACCCTGTTCACTTGCGGCGGAAAAAGCGACCTGTGCCTGCAAACGGCCGCCCTGGATCTGCATTTTCATGTCGGGGCTGAGCAACGGCTGAAACACCGTCAGCGACTGTGCCGGCCACCAGGCCTGGCCGCGCAGCCGTTCGCCATCCCAGCGGCCGTTAACCCGTAGCGGGCCAACCTTGCCCGCTTGTAAACTGCCTCGCCAGATAAAATAGCCGGGATCACGACCTTTAGCCTCAAAGTCGAGCGTGGAGTCTGCCAGATGTCCGCCATAGCTGAAGCGGGTCTCTCCTGCCTGCAGGCGGAAATGCCCATTGAACGCCGGATGCGCCGCATCACGCTGCCAGTTTACCGGTTTAGTCAGTGTCAGACGCGGTTTTGCAACGTTAACACTGCCATACGCCAGCTGATTAAAACCGGTAGACAAGGTATCCAGATGGATCAGGGTGTCGTGCCAGCCGCCCGTGCCTTTAACATCCCAGCGCGCCTGCAGCGGCAGCATCTCGCCACCTCCCCAGTAGCGCCAGTTCCATTCGCCCTTATCGGGCCAGAAATCATCGGCGCGGCCATCAAGATGCAACCGGAAGCGGCCAAAACTGGCATCGTGCGCATTGAGAATGGCCTGCAGGCGGCCATCAATACCCTGCGAGGAGAGTCGTACGCCCGCCAGCGGCCAGCGCGCTTCGTCCACTTCCAGCGTTGACAGCAACCGGCCACGCAGGCGCAGCAGCGATTTAGGTTGCAGCACCAGTTGAGGATCGAGGATCGAGCCGCTGAGCACGCCCGGAATGGAGCCGTAAAGTTGCAGGTCGGCCAGCTTGCTTTCGCCGGTTAGCTGAAACGGCAGGTTGCTGTTGGTCAGGCTGAGATTGCCGGGCCCGACGCCGAGCACCACGTTGCCCTTGCCGCCGCGTCCCTGGGTCAGCAGGTTAACGCGACCGCTAATCTGGCTACTTTCAAGGCCAGACTGCCAGTTATCCAGCGTCAGGTTAACAAACCCTGATAGCGGCTGAGCCTCCAGCGGCCAGAAATATTCGCCCTTTTCAATCCGAATCTGATCGCGGCTGATCTGCCACGGCAGTCTGAGAAGCGGCCTGGTCACTTCGGCCATTGCCACGCGTAGCTCGCCCTGCTGCTGCTGCCAGTTAAGCGTCAGCTTCAGGGGATGCGGCAGCGCGTCCAGCGCCAGCTGTCCGGTCACCTCGCCGTTCACCGGCAGATCAGTGGCAAAGGTGGGTAACGCCAGATGACCACTCAGCGTGACGGGTTCAGGAAGTGCAGGATGGGTGAGCGTCAGGCGACTGATAGCGAGCTGCTGACCGGTCAGCGTTGCCGCCAGCTGCAGATTATCGCCCTGATAACTGAGTTGCTGACGATCTTTTTCCAGCGTCAGATCCAGCGCGCCCGCATACGTCTGCCACGGCGTAACAATTAATTTGCCCAGATGAACGTCGGCGCCAGGCAGCATTGCCTGCCATTCGGCCAGCGTTTTGGGGGCTGCCGTGCTGCCATCACTGGCAGGTAATTTTTGCAGGCAGGTGCTATCCAGCGTCAGCTCTGACGCATTCAGTTTCCAGCGCGACTGATGCCAGCCCAGTGACACCGCCTTTACCGTTGCCAGGGAGCAATCCCCTGCGAGATAACGAAGTTGTGGCAACCACAGGCCACCCTCCCGCCAGCGCGGTGCGCCCGACAGCTCAATGCGGGTATCTTCAGGTAGCCAGATGCCGACCAGCCGCGGCAGCCATTGCGTGACAGTCAAGATCAGGCCGAGCAGCAGCAGAATCAGCGCCAGAATGGCGGCCAGCCGTCGCCGGAACATCCGTGGCATAAAAGCCATAATCCTTTTCCTTACAGTATCCTGACAACGATGATGGCATGTAATCTGCCAGAGGTGAAGGTCTGCGCCGGACACAAGTCAGCTGTTTCAGCAAAGTCAGTCAGAAAACGTTATCCTTGCTCTATCACCTCTGCAGGAGCACAACGATGAAAATCGCGGTTTACAGCACCAAACATTACGATCAGAAATATCTTGAGCAGGTCAATCAGCAGTTCGGCTTTGAACTGGTGTTTTTTGACTTTTTACTCTCTGAAAGCACCGCCAAAACCGCTGTGGGTTGCGATGCTGTCTGTATCTTTGTAAACGATGACGGCAGTCGCCCGGTGCTGGAAGAGCTGGCCGGGCTGGGTGTGAAATACATCGCGCTGCGCTGTGCCGGTTTCAATAATGTTGATCTGGCTGCTGCAAAAGAGCTGGGTCTGGAAGTGGTGCGCGTGCCGGCCTACTCACCGGAAGCGGTCGCTGAACATACTATCGGCCTGATGATGACCCTGAATCGCCGTATTCATCGCGCTTATCAGCGTACCCGTGACGCAAACTTTTCGCTCGACGGCCTGACCGGTTTTAACATGCATAACAAAACCGCGGGTGTTATCGGTACCGGTAAAATCGGGATCGCGACGATGCGGATTCTGAAAGGTTTTGGTATGCGGCTGCTGGCGTATGATCCCTACCCGAGTGATCAGGCGCTGGAACTGGGCGCGGAATATGTCGATCTGAAGACGCTGTTTGCTGAATCCCACGTCATTACCCTGCACTGTCCGCTGACGCCGGAAAATCATCATCTGCTCAACGCCGATGCGTTTAAACAGATGCGCGATGGGGTAATGGTTATCAACACCAGTCGGGGTGGTCTGATTGATTCACAGGCAGCGATTGACGCGCTGAAACAGCAGAAAATCGGCGCGCTCGGCATGGATGTTTATGAGAATGAACGTGATCTGTTCTTTGAAGATAAGTCGAATGATGTGATTCAGGACGATGTGTTCCGCCGTCTGTCGGCGTGCCATAACGTGTTGTTCACCGGCCATCAGGCGTTTTTAACCGCCGAAGCGCTGACCGCCATTTCTGAAACGACACTGAATAATCTCAGCCAGCTCGACCGGGGTGAAAACTGCCCGAACCGGCTCTCTGCCTGACTGTGCGGGCCGGAGCAATCCGGCCTGATCATCAGCGCGCGCAATTCCCGCCAATTAACGCCTGCTCATCACAGCGACGTCCATTCACTAACTGACACATCCCCACTCGCGAGCCATCCAGCTGATGTGAAAATGCCAGCGTTCCGCCCGCATTCGAACAGGTGCTTTCTGCCAGGGAAGACATCACCACCCGTGGCTGGATGTGGGCGGCGGTGGCTTGTTGCGGTGGCTCGTTATCATCACTGTTGCTGCTGCAGGCAGAGAGTAATAATGCGGCACCGGCCAGCAAAAAAGTGGCTGCTTTCATCAGTCGGACTCCGGGAAGTGGGGGAAAAGGCTGGCTCAGCATATGTCAGGCAGCACAACGGGTCGAGAGGTGAAACAGCTTTTTACAAAATTCTCCGGCGTCATTTGCAAGCAGAATTATCTTGTTTACCTGTTATCGCTGAACTGTCACCCTTTTTCGGCCCTTATTAATTCGGAGTAAAGCCATGTTAATGGATATGTTAATTCGCATAGCGCTGGCCGGTATTCTCGGCGGCCTGATCGGCATGGAGCGCCAGATGCGGGCCAAAGAAGCGGGACTGCGTACCCATATTCTGGTCGGTATCGGCAGTGCGATGTTTATGCTGGTATCGAAATATGGCTTCGCCGATATGCTCAATAGTGACCATGTGGCACTGGATCCCAGCCGTATTGCTGCCCAGGTAGTCAGCGGCATGGGTTTCCTTGGCGCAGGCACCATTATGATTCAGAAGCAGGTGGTGAAAGGCTTAACCACGGCGGCGGGATTATGGGTGACTGCGGCGATTGGTCTGGTGATTGGTAGCGGCATGTATGAGATAGGCATTTATGGCACAGTGCTGGCACTGGTGGTGCTGGAAGTCTTCCGCCGCCTGAGCCATTTTCTCATCGGTAAACATCATACGCTGCTGGTTTTTCTTAAGCCCAAAAGTGTGCCGCTGGTGCTGCTGGTCATGCAGCGGGAAGGCATTCGCTATGGCAATGTGACGGTGATTAATCGGGATGAGGAGAGTGGTCTGTGTGAGCTCAGCGTTCAGGTAACGCTGTCCCGCAAATCAAACGATGCTCACCTCTACGATAAGGTCATGGAGATCAAAGGAGTTCAGTCGCTGGAGATGATGTAAATTCCTTTCCATAAAGATCATTCCTGCTGAACACAGGCCGTTCAGCGCCAGGACGTTGCAGAAGGGAGTTATCGGTATGCACTGCCTTCTGCCCTCTCCATCAGATTCATCTATTATCATCATCATGCAGCCTGACCTGAGATATAGAGCCCGCCGGGAATTAATGTCATAATCCGTGATTGTTTATTAAGGTAACCATTTATCCGGTGAAAAATGCGCCAGAACTCTGACCATCGTGACGAAACCCTGTCCGCTTCTGTACGTAAAAGTAGCTGGCCAGTACTGAGCATGCTTATCTTTACGCTGATTGCGGGCGCTATGGCCATCATGATGATCCTGGATCATCGTAATTCCGTAAATAATGCGCTTGAGACCGGACAGTGTCTGGTGGGGGAAGGCGCTGAAAGTTTGCTGGAAATGCTCAGACATTTTTTACATCATGCTTATCGCTGGATTTTTAAAGCCTGTGGCTAGCAATAATAAATTCAGTGCAGCAGGAAATGCAGCAATCCGTGTCGGTTTACCAGCAACAAAACGCCGCAATACATGACTGCAACATAGCAGAGTAAAAAGAGTATCAGCGTCAATATAAATCGGACACCATAATTTTTTATATCGTGAGTGTTTACCGGATGTCTCATCGAATTTAAAGTTTGCTCCGTCCTTATTCACCTATATAGCCAGCAATTTAACGATTTGTTACGCTGCCCGCATTACCATGATGTGCGGAACGATGAAGTCACAGCAAGTCTCTCAGGAAAAACAGTTATGAGTGTAAAAATTAAAGCCGCCCTTTTTAACTTTCACATTCACTTTAATGGCTTTAATTTCACCCGTCTGCTTTGAAAAGCAACAGTTTTGGACGTGGCGATATGTGCCAGTAGAATAGATTCAGACTTAATGGGATACAAAAAAACTGATGCCGGTGCATGTTACGCATTCACAATTATAACCCGGCAGTGTCAACGCATATTCAACAGCAGCGTTTTTCAGATTCAGGCGCTAATAAAATTAACAGTGCATCAGGATATTTAACTCACTGCGAATTTATAGCAACAATTCGAAGGAAATTCTCAAATCAGATAAGCATAAAAAGAACGCCGTTTATGCATGATTGATTAATAGCGGTGCATGCTCTTTTTTTTGTTAACGGGTCGCTCTGATGAAATATCTGTTAATTATCTCAATCATTTTTATGACTGCGGGTTGTGCGGCAAAAAAAGAGAATGCGCGGGCTGATGCTTACCAGGCATCACTGCCATCCTGTTCTGCGCACAATGATGAAATCGATTGCCAATGGAAAGATGTCCCAGCCAGCTGACATCGCATAGTTGAACTCTGTTCGTGTTGTCTCAGCCCGCAATTTTTGGGTAATGACCTGTTAAGGCCTGCCCTCTTTTTTCACTGAGTACCGCCGCATCGATTTATGTCGCTGCTCCCTTAACGGGTAGTCTCTGCCGGATTCCCCGGGCGGCTATCCGCTGATTACTTCACTCCAGTACTGGCATTCGCGGCAACAATCCGTACCATACGCTGCATATTCGTGACACCGCAGTGAAGTGTCTGGCTGAACGCGCACGGCAATTTGCCCTTTAGCTACGCTTTCTGGATTTTGAGATAGGTAAAAATGCAAGATAATCAAACGGTTGACAAGAAAGAACAGTACAACCTCAATAAACTGCAAAAACGTCTGCGTCGTAACGTCGGCGAAGCCATTGCAGATTTTAATATGATTGAAGAAGGCGACCGCATCATGGTCTGCCTGTCGGGCGGCAAAGACAGCTACACCATGCTGGAAATTTTGCGCAGTCTGCAAAAAAGTGCGCCGGTCAACTTCAGTCTGATTGCCGTTAACCTCGACCAGAAACAGCCGGGCTTCCCTGAGCATATCCTGCCGGAATATCTTGAGTCGCAGGGCGTTGAGTATCGGATTATCGAAGAAGATACCTACTCCATCGTCAAAGATAAGATCCCGGAAGGCAAAACCACCTGCTCACTCTGCTCGCGCCTGCGCCGTGGCATTCTCTATCGCGTCGCAACTGAGCTGGGCTGTACTAAAATTGCGCTGGGCCACCATCGCGATGACATTCTACAGACGCTGTTCCTGAACATGTTTTACGGCGGAAAAATGAAAGGCATGCCGCCAAAGCTGATGAGCGACGATGGCAAGCAGATTGTGATCCGTCCGCTGGCTTACTGCCGCGAGAAAGATATCATCCGCTTCTCAGAAGCGCGTCAGTTCCCGATTATTCCGTGTAACCTCTGCGGTTCTCAGCCGAACCTGCAGCGTCAGGTGGTGGCCGATATGCTGCGAGACTGGGATAAGCGCTATCCTGGCCGTATCGAAACCATGTTCAGCGCGATGCAGAATGTGGTGCCGTCACACATGGCGGATATCAATCTGTTCGATTTCAAAAGCATTAAGCATGGCGATGCGGTGGTTGACGGCGGGGATCTCGCCTTTGACCGGGAAACCCTGCCTCTACAGCCTGTTGGCTGGCGGGCTGAAGAAGAGGATGCCCCTGATACCAGCGCGCGTCTGGATGTGATTCAGATTAAATAAGTGCTGGAAAGGTTAAGGGCGTGCTGCTGGCAGCACGCCCTTTTTTTATATATTGCGGTGCGGTGGTGGATCCATTATCGGCGGAAATTCCGGATCTGTCGGCGGATCAGGCTGGGGTTGTGGCTGAGGAATAGGCTCAGGAATCGGGATCGGATCCGTGGGGATCGGCTCGCTGTTAAGAATCGCGCTCATGCCGTACTCCTTTTGTTGCGAATGGACTTTAAGCTTAGGTAAGGAACGGCGTTACAGCCAGGCGGGCAAAAAAAAAGCCGGCACACGGGCCGGCATGTTTCGAATTAAATGTGCTATGCATTAATTCTAAATTAGGAAGTAAGACAATATGGAGCGCAACGCCCATCGCTTGACGTTGCATTCACCTGCGGGAGAGAGTTTGCGTCAGCAGCGACAATGGGTTCTTGATGTCGATCAGCTTTTGCGTCCTTTACGGGATTTTCAGCGCAGATAACCGATACGCTACGCATAACGTTAGAGCCAGCGCCGTTTGCGCAGGTACCCCGCTACCCCGACGGCCAGTGCCACCAGCAGCAGACAGAAGATAGAGAAACCGTATCGCCATTCGCCACCCGGAATACCGCCCAGGTTGACGCCAAACAGGCCGGTCAGGAAGGTGGCTGGCAGAAAAATCATCGCCATCAGTGACATGGTATAGGTACGACGGTTCATCGACTCCGCCATCGCAGAAGCAACCTCATCAGCCAGAATCGCGGTACGCGCCACCCCCGCATCCAGATCATCCAGCCCGCGTCCCAGCCGATCGGCGATTTCCTGCATCCGGCGGCGTTCGGTGTCATCCATCCAGGCCAGTTTTTCACTGGCCAGCCGCGCATAGACATCACGCTGCGGCGCCATATACCGCCGCATCACAATCAGCTGTTTGCGCAGCAGGCCGAGTTCGCCTCGTGCCGGCATCCGCTGGTCAAGCAGCGCATCTTCCAGCTCAATGATTTTGTCATGTAAATCTTCGATAAACTCGCTGGTGTGATCGGTCAGGGCATCACAGATATCGACCAGCCAGCTGCCGCAGTCAATCGGGCCGTTACCATTCTGCAAATCCGTGAGAACTTCATCGACAGCAGAAACTTTACGCCGCCGGGTCGAGACGATGAGCTTATCGTTGATAAATACCCGCATCACCACCAGCTGGTCGCGACGCGCATCGCTGTTGTGGTTGACGCTGCGCAGCACGATCATAAAGCCGTCGCCCAGCCGGCTGACGCGTGGACGCATACTGTCGCCCGCTAAGGCGTCACGCACGGCATCAGGGATTTGTGTCGTCGACTGCAGCCATTCCGCGCTCTTACGGTGGGTATAGTTCAGATGGAGCCAGCAGGGCTGCTCACACTGGATGACTTCATCTTCAGCAATCGGGATCATCCCGCCCTTGCCATCCAGCTGGCAGGAAATTATGGCATCTGAAACCTGTAACGCTTTTCCTTCAATTACGTCCACACCGTCGCCTCACTACTAAAATCAATACGATACAGTCTAGCGTGACGGTGTTGAGTTGCAATCTCCGGGCTGTGTAGAAAGATGTCAGAGGGTGGCCGGTTGACCGGCCACCTGCACTCAGTGCTTTTCAATCCACAGTTCGCGACTGTAGGCGACATCTTCAGGGTTAGTGATGGGATAGCCTTTGACCCAGGGTTTAATCAGGCGGCCATTGGTGTACTGATAGATGGGGGCGATCGGAGCCTGCTCAGCCAGGATCTGCTCGGCACGGTTGTAATCGCTGTTACGTACCTGATCGCTGGTCTCCCGGCTGGCTTTGGCGATAACCGCATCATAATCCGCGTTGCTAAAGCGCGCGATGTTGCTGCTGTTGCCCGACGTCAGCAGATTCAGGAAAGTGGAGGGTTCATTGTAGTCACCGACCCACGAGGCGCGGATCACATCGAAGTTTCCGCTGTTACGGCTGTCGATATAGGTTTTCCACTCCTGGTTCTCCAGCGTGACATCCACACCCAGGTTCTTTTTCCACATCGAGGCCACAGCAATCGCAATCTTCTGGTGGCTCTCAGAGGTGTTGTAGAGCAGTTTGAGTTTCAGCGGCTTGCCGGGACCGTAACCGGCAGCAGCGAGCAGCGATTTAGCCTGTGCATTCAGGCTGTTCTGATCGTGCTGTTGCATGAACGTGGGCAGTGGCTTAAAGCCTGCTGTCACATCTGGCGTAAAGTGCCAAGCCGGTTTCTCACCGGTGCCCAGCACTTTTTCAGCAATCACTTTCCGGTCGATAGACCAGGAGAGCGCTTTGCGAACCCGCACATCGGCCGTCGGCCCTTTCTGCGTGTTAAACGCGTAGTAGTAGGTGCCTAACTGGTCAGGTGTGTAGACCTCTCCGGGCAGGGTTTTCTTCAGTAGCGCATACATGTTTTTAGGGAAGGATTCGGTGATATCAATATCGTTGGATCGATAACGTTTAGTGGCGCTCGACTCTTCATTAATCGGCACGAAAGTCACTTTCGTCAGCACCGAATGGGCATCATCCCAGTAGTGAGGATTACGTGTCAGTACGATTTTTTCGTTCACTACGCGTTCGCTGAGCTGATAGGCCCCGTTGCCCACCAGTTTGCCGGGTGACGTCCAGCTGTCACCCTGTTGCGCAATAATTTTCTGCGGCACCGGGAAAAGCGCCACGTTAGCCACCAGCGCCGGGAACCACGGCACCGGACGATCCAGCGTCACCTTCAGCTGGTTTTTACTCTGGGCGACCACACCCAGCTTGTCGGGCGTCATTTCGCCTTTGGTTATCGCTGCCGCATTTTGAATACCGCTTAAGCCCGCGAACCAGGCAAAGGCTGAACTGTTTTTCGGATCGACCAGGCGCTGCCAGCTGTAGACAAAATCCTGAGCCGTAACCGGATCACCGTTCGACCAGCGCGCGTTATTACGCAGCGTAAAGACCCAGGTTTTGTTATCACTGCTGCTCCAGCTCTGCGCCACGCCCGGCACGATTTTGCCCTGCGCATCCTGATTGGTCAGTCCTTCAAACAGATCGCGTATCACCTGAATTTCAGGCAGCCCTACCGCTTTAAGCGGATCGAGCGAAGCGGGTTCATCTTTAATATGGCGAACGATCTGCTGCTGTTCAGCCAGCTGTGCGCCAGCGGGTGGATTCGCCGCGATGGCGGGTGTGATGATGCTGCTCAGGCTGATTGCTGCCAGCGTCATGCGAAAGGTCTTGACCATTATCACTCCTTTACCCCAAAGAAGCGCTGCATCAGTCTGTTGCCGATGCAACTTGTGCAGGGCACTTTAGCGCAAATGGCTGACAGATAAATAGCTATTTTCCGCGCACGGCTTTTCCGCTACTTTTAGTAAAACCCTTTGAGGAAATAACTATGTCGCCACTCCATCCACGTCCCCTGCGCGGCAAACTGGACGTCCCCTATCAGCAGTATGGCCGCTCAGTGCTGGGCGCGCCGCTGCTCTGGTTTCCGGCACCGCTGGGCGATCCCGAGAGCGGGTTGATTCTGGCGGGCACTCACGGTGATGAGAATGCGGCCATCGCCACCCTCTCCGCCGCATTACGGACGCTGCCTGATGGAATGCGTCGGCACCACGTGGTGTTGGCGGTCAATCCTGATGGCTGTCAGCTCGGACTGCGCGCGAACGCTAACGGCGTCGATCTCAACCGCAACTTTCCGGCGGCGAACTGGCAGTCAGGCGAGACGGTGTATCGCTGGAACAGCGCTGCCGATGAGCGTGATGTGGCGCTCTCGACCGGGGCTCATCCGGCTTCTGAACCGGAAACCCAGGCGCTCTGCGCGCTGATTCATCAGCTGAAACCACGCTGGATCGTCTCATGGCATGAACCGCTGGGCTGTATTGACGACCCGCATCAGGCAGAGATTGGTGGTTGGCTGGCCAGCCACACCGGCCTTCCGCGGGTCAGCAGCGTTGGTTATGACACACCAGGCTCATTCGGCAGCTGGTGTAAAGATCTCAGCCTGCCCTGCGTGACCGCTGAAATGCCGGTGATTTCAGTGGATGAAGCCACTGAAACCTACCTGGAGATGATGGTTAATCTGCTGCGCTGGCAGCAATGATCAGCTGACCGTTGCGCACTTTAATCGCCGGTTCTGCATCCACCGCCAGCCAGGTCGGCCCGTCGAGATCGGCAAAGCGGGTCTGCGGCACCAGCGGCAGTGCGGCGCGTATCGCCCGCGAGGTGCAGAGCATGCAGCCGAGCATGACCGCAAAACCCTGCTGCAGAGCCGCATTGGCCAGCGCCAGCGCCTCGGTCAGCCCGCCCGCTTTATCCAGCTTGATATTGACCATCTCATAACGGCCTCGCAGCGACACCAGGCTGTCACGGGTGTGACAGCTCTCATCGGCGCAGATCGGTAATGGATGGATAAAGTTCTCCAGCGCCGCATCCTCACCCGCTGGCAGGGGCTGTTCCAGCATCGCCACATTGATGTCCGCCAGCAGCTGACAGCGCGCCGCCAGACCTTCAGCGTGCCAGGATTCATTGGCATCCACAATCAGGGTCGCGTCCGGCACGGCGGCGCGAATCGCCATCAGCCGTTCGGTAATGAAATTATTATCCAGCTTAATCTTCAGTAGTGTTGCCCCATGCTGCCACAGCGCCAGCGCGCTGCTGGCCATCGCCTCGGGAGTATCAATGCTGACGGTCTGCGCGGTCACGACATCCTCAGGTGCGGTCACACCACTAAGCTGCCAGAGGCTGCTCTGCTGCTGGTGTGAGGCGAGATCCCATAGTGCGCTGTCAATGGCGTTGCGCGCCGCCCCGGCGGGCAGCGTCTGTTGTAACGCCTCGCGCGTCATGCCCTGTTGCAGCGCGGGCAGCAGCGCGGCGATCTGCGCCAGTACCGACGCCTCGCTTTCACCATAGCGCGCATAAGGCGTCGCTTCGCCAACGCCTTTTACTCCGTCTTCCTCAATTTCAACCACCACCACTTTGACTTCAGTGCGGGTTCCACGGGCAATGACAAACGGCGTATGCAACGGCCAGGCTTCGGGATAACTTTTTACCGTTCTCATTTCCACTCCACAATGTGCGACGCAGTGGCAGACCGCCACGTTAAATTCCACAATTGAACTCGTAAACCCTTAACATTTATGTCATAAACAACGGCTATCTTTAGCCGTTTTGTGTCAGATCTTTTTTATCATTAAAAGGAATCACTATGTCTCAGACTGTTCATTTTCAGGGTAACGCCGTACCGGTTGCTGGTCAGTTTCCTCAGGCTGGCGATAAAGCCAAAGCTTTCACGCTGGTAGCGAAAAACCTGGTCAACGTCGCGCTCTCTGAGTATGCAGGAAAACGCAAAATTCTGAACATTTTCCCGAGCGTAGATACCGGTGTCTGTGCTTCATCGGTGCGCAAGTTCAATCAGGCTGCAAGCGAACTGAATAACACCGTGGTGTTATGCATCTCTGCCGATCTGCCGTTTGCCCAGTCGCGCTTCTGTGGCGCAGAAAACCTGAACAACGTGGTGACGTTGTCGACGCTGCGCGGCTCAGAGTTTAAATATGATTATGGCGTGGAAATTGCCGATGGTGCGCTGGAAGGTCTGACCGCACGTGCCGTGATTGTGCTGGATGAGAACGATAAAGTGATCTACAGCCAGCTGGTTGATGAAATCACCACTGAGCCTGATTATGACGCTGCGCTGACCTCGCTGAAGTAATAAAAAAAGCGGATAACCAGGTTATCCGCTTCTCATCTTCTGTTTGCCGTTTACTCGCTTTCGGTGCGCTTCTGCCCCAGACCATACTCCCGCAATTTATTCGCAATCGCCGTATGCGACACACCAAGCCGTTTTGCCAGTTTTCGGGTGCTGGGATAGGAGAGATAGAGCCGCGTCAGAATCGACCGCTCGAAACGACTGGTGATCTGATCCAGCGTCCCTTCCAGCGCCTCATCGCCCAGTGACACATCCAGTGCCTGTTCAGGCAACACGATATCCTGCGGACGCAGTTCGTAACCTTCCAGTTGGGTTAACGCCCGATAAAGCGCATTTTTAAGCTGACGCACGTTACCAGGCCAGGCGTAGCGAGTCAGAAAAGCGTTAAGTTGCGGCGAGAGTCGCGGACGCGCCATCCCCTGCTCATCCGCAAAGCGGGCAACAAACATCTCGGTCAGCGGCAGAATATCCTGCGGACGATCGCGCAGAGGCGGCAGTTGCAGCGTCAGCACATTGAGCCGGTAAAAGAGATCCTCGCGGAATTCTCCGCGCTGCACCAGCTCAATCAGGTTTTTCTGCGTAGCGCAGATTACCCGAACATTGACATGCACTTCATGCTCTTCACCGACGCGGCGGAAGGTGCCATCATTGAGAAAACGCAGCAGCTTGGTCTGCATTCTCGGCGACATCTCACCAATCTCATCCAGCAGCACAGAGCCGCCGTTAGCCTGCTCAAAAAAGCCCTTCTTACCTTCCAGCGCATTCGGATAGGCTCCGGCGGCATGACCAAACAGCTCGCTTTCGGCGACGTCATCGGGCAGAGAGGCACAGTTCAACGCCAAAAAGGGATTCTTACCGCGGGCACTGCGCAGATGGCAGGCGCGTGCCAGCATATCTTTCCCGGTGCCGGTGTCGCCAACAATCAGTAAAGGCGCATCGAGCATCGCCAGTTTCCGCGCCTGATCCACCACCTGACGCATCTTCGGCGTGACAGCAATGATATGGTCAAACTCCGATTCATCGGTGACCACCAGATTCTGCAACTGACGACCCATGCGGGCTGTCGACTTCAGCATCACCATCGCCCCCACTGGCCTGTTGATCTGGCCCTCTTCGCCCGGCAGATAAATAGGACGCGCTTCCATCAGAAAATCGCGGCCCTCAATGACCACATGCTGCGCCTGCGCTTCAACCCGATCGCTCTCCAGCCAGCGCATGAAGTTGAAGCCGTTAATCAGATTACCGGCGCTAAAGTTGCGCATCTTCTCTTCATCGAGATTAAACAGGTTCTGTGCGGCCGGATTAGCCAGTTCAACCTTGCTTTTCAGATCGATGGAGAAAACCGGATCCGGCATCGCCACCAGCAGGGCGCTCAGCGCACGATGCTCGCGTTCAGAGGGCATGTACGCTACCGTGCGCACATCTGTTACGCCCGGTGTACGCCGGATTTCAGCCATCAGATTGCTGAAGGCATCAAACTCCAGTGCAGAAAAGTTCAGGTAGATGCGGCCCAGCGCCGTGATTTCGATACCGCGTAAATCAATGTTGCGTGCCACCAGCAGATCGAGCAGTTCACGCGTCAGACCGAGTCGGTCCTGACAGAACACTTCCAGACGCATTGCGTTCGCCTTAATCAGGTTCAGATAAGACAATAATACGCTAAGTCGCGCACCTGCAGAAAGGGATCTGTCAGGAAAAGTTGACAGCTCCGACGCGTATGGCGGACTTTTGTACTGCCCGAGAAAATCCTGATGAGTGGTCACAAATGTTTGCCGGGATGGCGCATTTTATCAGGGAGAAAAATGGAATGGCCTACACGCTGCCAGCGGATCCGGTGATCACTGATGAGTCGGGCTGTCCGGGTGAGTGTCTGGTCATCGACTCCCGACAGGTGCTGCGCCAGCCACACTAAAGAATAAAGGCGGCAATGCCGCCTTTAATTTGTCACAAGAGCGTCAGGCTGACTTATTGCCGCCCTTCTGCAACGCCTCTTTCAACTGGCCCAGCAGCTCACGACGGAAATCGCCAAGCCGTGGTTTATCCTGCTCCAGCCACGGCAGTGGACGGCACAGTTCCATCGCTTTGATGCCCAGTCTTGCAGTCAGCAAACCCGCGCCAATACCCTGCGCGGCGCGCGTGGAAAGCCGGGCGGCGATATCCTGAGACATCCAGTCCATACCCACTTCCCGCACCAGTTCGGAAGCCCCGGCAAAGGCCATGTTGAGCAGCACCAGACGGAACAGCCGGATGCGGCTGAAGTAGCCCAGCTCAATGCCGTAAATAGCCGCGATGCGATTGACCAGCCGCAGATTACGCCAGGCGATAAACGCCATATCCACGAGCGCCAGCGGGCTGACCGCAATCATCAGCGTGGCTTCCGCAGCATGACGGCTGATTTCGCGCCGCGCCTGCCGATCCAGCACCGGCTGCACCAGTTGCGCATATAAGCGGACAATTTCACTGTCATTGTGGGTTTCGTGCAGCGAGGCATGCCAGCGCTGCAGGGCCGGATGCGCCTGATCCAGCTCTGCCTGCTGCGCCAGTTTTTCGCAGAATGCCCGGCCTTTGCCGATACCATGACTGTGCAGCAGCTCACGGCCCACATCCCGCTCTTCGGCGCGCTGACGCAGCTGATAGAGACGACGCCACTCGGTGGTCAGCGCACCCACACCCGCCAGGACAATCAGACCACCCGCCACGCCGCTGCCCAGTGAAAACCAGTCGCGGGCCAGCCAGGCGTCATGTGTCCACTGGACACCCTGCGCAATCACGCTGACGCCAAACAGCAGCACGCCAGCGGTCACCAGTTTGCGCCACAGGCTGCGCTTAGGTTTCAGCGCAGCCTCCACCGCCCGTTCGCCTGCGCC
Organism: Pantoea sp. EKM20T; assembly: GCF_011800485.1. NCBI lineage: Bacteria > Pseudomonadati > Pseudomonadota > Gammaproteobacteria > Enterobacterales > Erwiniaceae > Pantoea > Pantoea sp. EKM20T. The sequence continues at coordinate 462,706 of NZ_JAALFW010000003.1, forward strand.
CTCCTCTTCGACAGCGACTTCTTCATCCTGCACCGCCAGAAACGCCGCCTGCGCTTCCGCTTCAAAAGTCTGTGCCGGGCGCAGCGGCGTGGCGCTGTTCTCATCCAGCGGACGGGCAAAATCGATACGCGGCTTCAGCGGATCACTCATCGCAATTTATCTCCCAATAAAAATTCCAGCGCGGCATCCATGCGGATATGTGGCAGCGGGCGATCGACGTCAAGCTGCTGCGGCCGGAACTGTTCAAACTGAAAACCCTGCTGCTGCCAGAAGGCATTACCGGGCAGACGCGGCGGGACTTCACCCGGATAGACGGTGAGCGGCTCACCATCATCCAGCCGGTTTCCGCGCAGGGCCGGGATCTTCTCGCCCCGGTGATCGACCAGCCCGCTCTGCGTCGCCTGCACCGACGCCAGCCCGATGCAATCCATGCTAATCCCCTCAAACGCCGCGTTCTGCCAGGCATCCTGCACCAGCTGCTGCAACAGTGACACCATATTGCCGTGCTGATCGCTGGTGATGTGATCCGCCTTGGTGGCGGCAAACAGCAATTTGTCGATTACCGGTGAAAAGAGCCGACGAAACAGGGTTCGCTGACCGTAATGAAAACTCTGCATCAGCTGCGTCAGTGCCAGCCGCATATCGTTAAACGCCTGGGGTCCGCTGTTAAGCGGTTGCAGGCAGTCAACCAGCACAATCTGGCGGTCAAAGCGCAGGAAATGGTTTTTATAGAAACCTTTCACCACATGCTGACAGTAGTAGTTAAACCGCTGCTGCAGCATGCTGAAGTTACTGCCCTTGTCCGCCTGCGCCAGCTTAGTGAGTTGCGCTTCATCAGCCGTCGGCCAGGGGAAGAACTGCAGCGCGGGAGCGCCTGCCATATCGCCAGGCAGCACGAAGCGACCGGGCTGAATAAAGTGTAAGCCTTCAGATTTGCAGCGATGCAGATAGTCGGTCCAGGCAGCGGCAATCTCTGCCAGCTGGGTTTCATCGGCGGGTGCAAGCGGGTCGAGTTTTTCGCAGAGGGTTCGCCATGGCTTTGCCCACTCAGCACGATCGCCCTGCAGCAGACCGTTCATCTGCCGGGACCAGGCGAGATAATCCTGCGCCAGCATCGGCAGATCCAGCAGCCATTCGCCGGGATAGTCGACAATCTCCAGATAGAGTGTCGCGGTCTCTTTCAGGTGACGCAGCAGCGAATCATTGGGACGATAACGCAGCGCCAGTCGCATTTCGCTGACGCCGCGTGTGGGTGTGGGCCAGGCAGGCGGCGTGCTGTAGAGCTGTGCCAGCCCTTCGTCATAGGTGAAACGGGCCGTGCCCATGTCACGCTGGGGTACCCGCTTTACGCCTAACAGGCGCTCATCCCGCACCACGGAAAACAGCGGCAAACGCGCGCCGCTGTGAACGGTTAAAAGCTGATTAACCAGTGAGGTGATGAAGGCGGTTTTGCCGCTGCGGCTTAATCCGGTTACCGCCAGCCGCAGGTGGCGATCAACGCCACGGTTCATCAACGCCATCAATTCAGTTTGCAGTCTTTTCATCTTTCTCCCTGATGAAGCGCGATGCCAGCCGGTTCATCACGCGTTTCAGCAATGGCTCAAGCGCCACAGCCAGCAGCAGACGTAACGGGCGTCGCGCTACCGATTTCACTGCCCAGCCAGTGACACCGGCGGGACCGTAGGTAACAGCATTAATAATGATGAATTTGGCGGCCGACTTCAATGCAGGTGCCGCGCGGTGACGAAAAGCAGTGGATCGCGAAAAAGACATCAACACCTCCATTGAGTGAGCGAACGGGCCTGAGACAGGCCCGGCAATAACAGTAGCAGAATCAAATCTGGCGGAAGCGGCTGCGCACGCTGAAGGTTTCAGACGTCACATAGCGTTCCAGGTCGCGCACGCTGCGCTCATCCCGTTGCAGGGTGCTCTCCAGCTGATCCAGCAGTTCACTGGCGCTGGGCTGGCGCTCAGTCTGGGAGGCAGAGGCGGGTTTCACATCCAGCACAAAACCCAGCACAAAGTAGGCGATCACCGTAAAGAGAAACAGGCCAAAGAACAGTGATAACACCACGATGACACGCAGCAGACGAACCGGAATATCGAGATACTCTGCCAGGCCTGCGCAGACACCCATAAATTTCCCTTCATCTGGCTTGCGCCACAACTTGCGTCCTTTAATCATGGCTGCCTCCAGTTTGGATGTTCGGCGTCCAGAATCGCTTCCAGCGCGTCAATACGTTCGCGCATCCGCTGCGCGTCCTGGGTCACGCGCTGCAGGCGCTGGATTTCGCTTTGCGACAGTTCCGAACCGCCGTTGCGTTTGTTGTTGTAATGCAGCCATAACCAGATCGGTGCGACAAACAACACGAAGATCGTTAACGGTATGGCGAAAAAAAGTGCGCTCATTGACTCTCCTTAATCACTTATCGCAACGTCGATGATTACTCACTGCGGTTCATTTTGGCTTTCAGCGCATTAAGCTGCTCGCTGATTTCATCGTCCGCTTTCAGGTCAGTAAACTCCTGGTTCAGCGTCTTTGGTTTACCAAAACCGTGGCTTTCTGCTTCCGCTTCCATATGGTCGATGCGACGTTCAAAAGATTCAAACCGTGCCATTGCTTCATCGATCTTACCGCTGTCCAGCTGACGACGAACATCGCGTGATGAAGAGGCCGCCTGATGACGCAGCGTCAACGCCTGCTGGCGGGCACGTGTCTCACTCAGTTTTTTCTCCAGCTCGCTGATTTCGCCTTTCATGCGCTCCAGCGTCTCTTCAACATGACCCACTTCCTGTTTCAGGGAGGCGATAAGATCGGTCAGTTTCTGTTTTTCAATCAGCGCCGAACGGGCCAGATCATCTTTATCTTTGCGCAGCGCCAGCTCCGCTTTTTCCTGCCACTCAGCCTGCTGAATCTCCGCCTGCTCAATACGGCGTGACAACTGTTTCTTTTCAGCCAGTGCGCGTGCAGAGGTGGAGCGCACTTCAACTAAGGTGTCTTCCATTTCCTGAATCATCAGCCGGACCAGTTTCTGCGGATCTTCCGCACGCTCCAGCAGGGAATTAATGTTGGCATTAACGATGTCGGCGAAACGAGAAAAAATACCCATAATGATGTTCCTCTTTTAATGTTTTAAAACGTGAAGTCCTGCTGAGTTAATACAAAATGCGTGCCAATTTTATAATTTATTGATTTTTATCATATTTTAAATTTTACAGCCCTTCCCGCTTGTTTTAAGATAGTCAAAATGATTAAGGGGTGGCGAAATTCATCATGACAGGCACTAGCGATAATCTCCTCGGGGAGTCGAACAATTTTCTTGAGGTGCTGGAGCAGGTATCCAAACTGGCTCCCCTTGAGAAACCGGTACTGGTGATTGGCGAGCGTGGAACGGGCAAAGAGCTGATTGCCAGCCGACTGCACTATCTCTCTGACCGCTGGCAGGGGCCATTTATCTCGCTGAACTGTGCCGCGCTGAATGAAAATCTGCTCGATTCTGAACTGTTTGGTCATGAGGCTGGCGCCTTTACTGGCGCGCAGAAGCGACATCTTGGCCGTTTTGAACGTGCTGACGGCGGCACGCTGTTTCTGGATGAGCTGGCAACGGCACCGATGCTGGTTCAGGAAAAGCTGCTCAGGGTAATTGAATATGGACAGCTGGAGCGGGTCGGCGGCAATCACTCCCTGCAGGTAAATGTGCGACTGGTCTGTGCGACCAACGAAGACCTGCCCGCGCTGGCGGCGGCGGGAAAATTCCGCGCCGATTTGCTGGATCGTCTGGCCTTTGATGTGGTGCAGTTACCGCCACTGCGCGAACGACGCAGCGATATACTGGTGATGGCCGATCATTTCGCTATCCAGATGTGTCGCGAGCTCGGCCTGTTACTTTTTCCCGGCTTTACCCCACGGGCACAGCAGGCTCTGCTTGATTACCACTGGCCCGGCAACGTTCGCGAACTTAAAAACGTGGTGGAGCGCTCGGTCTATCGTCATAACAGCAGCGAGCAGCCGCTGGATAATGTGATTATCAACCCGTTTGCTTCACGCCCTGAACCGATTGCTGTCATCCGGACCAGTCAGGAGGCGGATAGCAGCGCGCTGCCTGCCCTGCCGCTGGATCTGCGTCAATGGCAGAATCAGCAGGAGCGGGATCTGGTGGAAGCCAGCCTGCAACAGGCACGTTATAACCAACGCCGTGCGGCTGGCTTATTAGGCGTCACCTATCATCAGTTGCGCGCAATGATGAAGAAGCACGATATAAAAGCAGAGAGTTAATTAACGCCGCCCCAACCTATGATTTTTCTCTGCTTTGTGAATTAACAACCCGGTATAAACCGGGCTGTTTTTCACGTTGAGCCACCTATCCATTATGTGTTGTGCGACTTAGTCCCCATTTTTTCAGGTTGCCTGATGGCAGGAACCAGACCGACGCCAGCGGTAGCCATCACCACGGCCAGCGCTGACATCAGCAATACAGCACTCATACCAAAGTGTGTTGCCAGCGGCCCCGCGACCAGTTGTCCAAAGGGAATGGCGATAAAGGAACCCATCGCATCATAAGCGTACACGCGAGCCAGCTTATCCGGTGGGATATGAGTCTGTAATGAGTGCGCCCAGGTTACGCCGAACAGGCCCAATGACATGCCAGCAATGAAGAATCCCACTATCAGCAGTGCTGCTGACGCATCCTGGCTCAGCATAAATATTGGAAGTGCGCAAAGACCCGCCAGCATCGCGCCAATCAGAAGGTCACGACGTGGATGCCATTTCATGGCCAGAAATGAACCTGCAATTAAACCTACGCTATGAGCAGCCACAATAATTCCCCATCGCGCCCGCCCGAAAGAGGCGTCGGCAATCGTCGGGCCAAATACCTCTACAATTCCATTGAACGCGACGTTGATAATGGCGAACTGAAGGACTATCGACCAAATCCAGCTTCGTCCGGCGAACTCTGCCCAGCCTTCTTTGATATCGAGCAGGATATTGCCTTGCGAAGCCGCGGCTTTATTCGATTTCACACGGATCAGAAAATAGAGCGGCGCGGAAACAGCAAAACCCAGCGCATCAATTGCCAGCCCCCAGCCCGGCCCGACAGCGCTGGTGATAATTCCCCCCATCGATGCCCCCATTACCGTACCGCCATAAATACCCAGCTGAATTAACGCGTTAGCCTGACGCAAATCCGTTGCAGGAACTACCTGCGGAACCAGCGCAGACGATGCAGGCAGTGCGATGCCTGCCGCCGCACCATTCAGAGCACCCAGCAAAGTCAGGCTAATGACGGTTGCAGAGCCATCAAGCACAGCCCAGGCGACGATAGCCTGAGAAACAGCGGCAACTACTGCCGATGAAACTAATACCCGACTGCGTGAGTAGCGATCGGCGACAACACCGCCCACCAGCAGGAAAAGCACGTTACACAGTGAACGGGACGCAACCACTATCCCTAAATCAGAAGCAGACCCGCCAATATCCAGTACCGCAAAAGCCAGCGCAATGGGTGCAATCCCATTGCCCAGCACGGTGAACAGGCGTCCAAAAAAAAGATAGCGAAAGGATGTATGCTGAAAAGCCTGAACGTTTTTTTGGAATTTATTCATTGCCAGGAAGTGGGTGACCAGAAGATGAGCTTATAGTACCTGCGTTTTTGTAATAGTTAAGTGCGGTTTAATTCAGGACCCGCTTAGCTAAACGGGAGGCCAGCAGAGATAACATCAGCATTAACTGACTTTTCTCTCCCTTTTTTCATCGCCACACCGCATTTAAAGCGCCGGTTCTTTCAGCAGCTTTCCCTTCCCCGTCCAGGCAGGCATGCCACTCTATAAAAACCAAAAAAAAGCCCGCCAACAGGCGGGCAACGATACTGGAAGCAATGTGAGCAATGTCGTGCTCTTCTACGGCAGAGCCACCGTCGAAGCGCAGATGAATAATAATCATTCTTATTATCATCTGTAAACAAGTTATTGAGAATTTTTCTCATTACCACACCTTCTGTACGCTCTTTTTACCGCCGCGATGATGAAAATCAGTCTGGCAGCGGTTGCAGGTTTTGGGACAATGCCCGCTTTGCGATACACTCTGTTTAATGCCTCAAAATCGTTGAGTTCTATGTCAAAACTAATATGTTCGCTGTTGCTAAGTCTCAGCGTGTTGAGTGCCCCTGCGTGGTCAGCGCCTGCGGGTGATATCCGCCAGACCGGCTTCGTCTATTGCGTCAGCGGCACGCTGAACACCTTTAATCCGCAGATGGCCAGCAGCGGGCTGACTGTCGATACGCTGGCGGCACAACTCTATGACCGCCTGCTGGATGTCGATCCTTACACCTATCGTCTCAAGCCCGATCTGGCGTCCAGCTGGGAAGTGCGCGATAACGGCGCAACGTATCGCTTTCATCTGCGCAGCGGCGTGCAGTTTCAGCAGACGAATCAGTTCCGCCCCACCCGGGCGCTGAACGCCGACGATGTCGTGTTCAGCTTCGCCCGGATGTTTGACCGCAATCACCCCTGGCACAACGTCAACGGCGGCAACTATCCCTACTTTGACAGTCTGCAATTCTCCGACTCCGTGCAGAGCGTGAAGAAAATCGATAACAGGACGGTTGAGTTCAGGTTAAACAGCCCGGATGCGTCGTTCCTGTGGCACATGGCGACCCACTATGCACCAGTGCTGTCGAAAGAGTATGCCGACCAGCTTACCGCGCAGGGCCGGCAGGAAGAGATGGACAGACAACCGGTTGGCACCGGTCCTTATCAGCTCAGCGAATACCGCACCGGTCAGTACATCCGCCTGGCGCGCAATCCTCACTACTGGAAAGGGGTGCCGCGTCTGCAACAGGCGGTGATCGATCTCGGCTCGGGCGGCACCGGGCGGCTTTCCAAGCTTCTGACCGGTGAATGTGACGTGCTTGCCTATCCCGCGGCCAGCCAGCTCACCATCCTGCGCGATGACCCGCGCCTGCGGATGACGCTGCGTCCCGGCATGAACATCGCCTATCTGGCCTTTAATACCCGTAAGCCGCCGCTCGACCGCCCTGAGGTGCGTCACGCGCTGGCGCTGGCGATCAACAATGAGCGGTTGATGGAGTCAATCTATTACGGCACCGCCGAAACCGCCGCCTCGATATTACCTCGCGCCTCATGGGCATATGATAATGATGCGCGCATCACAAGCTATGATCCGGAGAAGTCCCGTGCCGCACTGGCAGCTCTGGGCATCAGCGATCTGCATCTGCGGCTGGTGGTGCCTGCCGCGTCGCAGTCGTGGAATCCCAGCCCGCTGAAAACCGCCGAACTGTTGCAGGCGGATCTGGCGCAGGTTGGCGTCCGGCTGACCATTGTGCCGGTAGAGGGGCGTTTTCAGGAGGCGCAGCTGATGGCGATGAATCATGATCTGACACTGTCAGGCTGGGCCACCGACAGTAACGATCCAGACAGTTTCTTCCGGCCGCTGCTCAGTTGTGCGGCGATTCGCTCGCAGACCAATTACGCGCACTGGTGCTCGCCGGCCTTTGACGAAACGCTGCAGAATGCGCTGTTATCACAACAACTCTCTGGCCGCATCGACAGTTATGACAAAGCGCAGCAGATTCTGGCGCAGGAGTTGCCGGTGCTGCCGCTGGCATCCTCTCTGCGACTGCAGGCGTTTCGTCATGATATTAAAGGGCTGGTCCTGAGTCCGTTTGGCAACGCCTCGTTTGCCGGGGTTTATCGTGAAAGCGATAAGGAAAAGTAAGTGATTATCTATATTTTGCGGCGCCTGCTGCTACTGATCATTACCCTGTTTCTGCTGTCGCTGGTGAGCTTCAGCCTGAGCTACTTTACACCTGACGCCCCGCTGGAAGGCGCGGCGCTCTCGGACGCCTGGTGGTTCTGGTTTAAAGGGATGCTGCAGTTTGATTTCGGCGTCTCCAGCACCAACGGTCAGGAGATTGGCCTGCAACTGCGTGAGGTTTTCCCGGCCACCATGGAGTTGTGCATCCTGGCATTTCTGTTCGCGCTGCTGGTCGGGATCCCGCTGGGGATCTGTGCCGGCGTGATGCGCAATAAATGGCAGGACAAAACCATCAGTGCGCTGGCGCTGATTGGCTTCTCTGCGCCAATTTTCTGGCTGGCGCTACTGCTGACGCTGTTCTTCTCGCTGACGCTGGGCTGGCTGCCGGTGTCCGGTCGTCACGACCTGCTCTATCCGGTGCAGAGTGTCACGGGCTTTGCGCTGATTGATGCCTGGATGAGTCCTTCGCCCTGGCGACATGAGATGATAATCAGCGTCCTGAACCACCTGATTTTACCGGTGCTGGTGCTGGCGATGGCGCCGACGACGGAAGTGATCCGCCTGCTGCGCAACAGCACCAGCGACGTGATGGACAAAAATTATGTCAAAGCGGCGGCCACGCGGGGTCTTTCGCCGTTTACCGTGATCCGCCGCCACGTGCTGCATAATGCGCTGCCGCCGGTGATCCCGCGTCTGGGTCTGCAATTTTCCACCATGCTGACGCTGGCGATGATCACCGAGATGGTCTTTAACTGGCCGGGTCTGGGCCGCTGGTTGATAAACGCGATTCGACAGCAGGATTACGCGGCGATCTCCGCTGGCGTGATGGTGATTGGCGGGCTGGTGATTCTGGTCAATGTGATTTCTGACGTGATTGGTGCGGCCATGAATCCGCTGAAACATAAGGAATGGTATGCCCTGCGCTAACGCTCAGGGCGCTAAGGCAAACATAGAATAAACATATGACTTTTGTCTTTCAGAAGTCGTGCTGCAAGCAGGAATTGATGTACACGAATATTGTTCCTGCAGAAACCGATTTAAGTTCGAAGCGTAATAATTAATGAGGAGATGAACATTTATGGATGAAGTTGATCTGGCACAGGAGCGTGAAGAAGCGCATCTCGCTGCCTCTCTGGCAGCTCGTAAGGCCAAACTTAAAAGCCCAAACGGCTTATGCATCTGGTGCAAAGATGAGCCCGTAGTGGCTGAAACTGCTTTCTGTTCAAGCGAGTGTGATGAGGATTATCATAAGCATCGCCGGGAGCAGAGCCAGCGGATTGTTTGAAAGAGAATGAAGTCACCCGGTCAGGCTATTACGCGGGTGACTCAGATAAACTTGATATAAATGTCAGGCAGCCCTCACAAATATAAAGCAATAAAACGACATCGCTTGATAGATTCTTGATATTTCCTTGCCTTTACGTTGATAAAAAAAATACATAATGCCCTGATTAAAATGTCACAGCAGAGACCATCTGTCCGGAGTTAGTGACAGGAAAAGATAGCATAGGGTGGCTGACATTCAGGAGCCATCTTTTTAACTCGGTTTATCAGAACAACTATCAGGTTTAACATTTTATATGAGCCACTTCAAAAGAATGCTTTACGGCTGGGAAAAATCCGACGCTGGCATTTATGAGCACTGTTTTAACCGTTTTGGCGGGAGTGTTAATATGCATCCTGACGTGATCAGGTTTTTCTCATCTCGCACAGGTCATGAGGCAACGTATTTTCATAAAGTAAAGCAAGGTGGCTATATTGCCGCGTATGCCCTGCTGGATCACTCACGGATAGGTGTCGATCAATGGAAAAAATTCCCGCTATCTTATGATGAGATCATGGTGCCAGCGGCTAAAAATGCTTCTATGTGTTTCCCTGAAAGAACAAATAAAATGTCACATTTCAACAAGCACAACTTCATAAATTTTAACTTTTCTTTTGCCCGAAAAAATAAAGTGTGCTTTGTAAAAGAGAGCTATTCAGTTAAAACAGAAAAGAATCGCCGCAACGAATACAACCGGTTCATACGTGCGGGTGGCCGCTGCTGTGATATGAATCAATTCAGCCCTGAAGAGCTGGCAGACTATTATATCTTCCTTTTTAAATCCCGTTTTTCTGACAACATAACCTGTTATTCCAGGGAGAACCTGATCACGCTTATCGTTGCCATGAAAAGGATGCTCTTCGGCTATATTCTTTTTGTTGGGAACGAGCCATGCGCAATGGATCTGCTCTTCATGGCTGAGAGTGAACACATTATCTATTTTGATGTGCCAAACGGCGGCGTTAACATGAAATATTCGGACCTTAGCCCGGGTAGTTTGCTTATGTGGAAAAACATTGGTGCGGCACGGGACTACTGTAAGCAGACGGGCAAGGAGATGAGGCTTTCAATCGGTTCACTTGATAAAGAATGGACGTATAAGCTTCGCTGGGCGGATGCGCACTCCACGGGGAAAACAATTTTTTAATCTTTCTTAGGAATCAGGCTTATTTTCTGCAACAAAGCGGCTGAAAATTAGCACAAAACCGCGCGTTCCTGAATTGCCAGGCACCAATGAAGGGTGTTTAAAGATAAAACGTTTAATCTCAGGGCCGATTTTAATTTTTTATGCATCGCGGTCCTTCCCCGCCGTCCTGTAGATAATAATTTTCTGCGGATACAATCAGGTAAACCTACGGCATTACGTAAGCTATTAACCTCTGCCTGAAAATGGTGTCATCGCTGGGGAAGCAGAGAGAGTTCTTATCTGATTTTTTTGCAGCATCAGTGATTCGCCAGATGCCGGGAGGCATACCAAAATGTCGTGAGAAGGCGCGAGTGAACGTTTGCTGTGAGTCGTAGTTGAACTGATCAGCTACCTCTGCAATAGTGGCTTCAGTAAACCTTAAACTCAGCGAGGCCGCCTGCATTCTGGTGTTATTAATATATTTCCCGAGGCTGACTCCGCACTGTTTTGTGAACATTCTGTTAAGGTGCCATTTTGAATATCCACTTTTTTTAGCCACTTTATCCAGGCTTATTTTTTCATCCGCATGATCATCAATCCATTCTGTTAATGCATTAAAGAAGTTTTTATCTGTCATGCCATCCCCCTTTTGCGTTTTTTGCGGTCTCTTTTAATTCAAATCCATTGTCACACAAAATTTAATTCTATATTGATCGTTTGCAATTCCCTTGTCTAAGCTCCTTTCATTTTATTCTCGCCACCGATTTATCTCCTTTAGTAAAGAGTTCACTCTCAGGACGCGACTATCCCTCAAAGTCATCAATGAACAATCTGGAAATGATGAAGAATCTGTCAATGTTGCACAAAAAGGGATCTCTGTTGAGGCGAACGTCTTAGGTGTTGGATTATCCGTCTTCTGTGGATGATCTACGGTGTATTACTCATGCAGCATCATGAACGATTTCCGGTGCGGGTTACAGCAGGGTTTCAGTAGTGAGCTAATCGCGTAGCTAGTCGCGTAGAGCGTCTGCACCTGAAACCGCCAGGCGGGTATGCGTCCATAGCGGTCTGAACACCGGGACACCTGAAGCCAGCCGGTAATCGCGCGTAATATCGGAATCAGGTAATTCACTGAGATGCCTGATATTTCCAGGATAGGCTAAAATTCTTTATGTAAGCGTCAGCAACAAACCTCGCGGTAACGACGCGGTTTATCAGAAAGAGGACGAAAAATGAAATTCGCTGTAATTTTTGAAGATACTGGCGTTGAAGAGGAACATGAGTTTGACACCAAACCTGTTGCCGGAGATTTAGTGACGTTAACGCGCGATGGGATAGGTAAAGATTATATCGTGATCATTGAGCCGGATCCTGACCACACCCATGACGATGGGCCTGATGGACACCCGACAAAGGCCAGGGTCCGGCCAGCGTAGCCTCCGCTAAGATCTAATCCGCCGCCCAACAGGGCGGTTTTTATTGCCTGTTATCCGGAGGTGAATATAACTTTTTTCAGGCTGTTCAGGATGATATGCCGACGCGGATCATAACCCTTTGCAATCCAGAGCCGAAATTGCTGACGCCGTTTCCTTGCCTGTAACAGGGATATCGACGGATAATCCCCTGTAGACAGCTGACGGGCTAAGCCTCCCAGCGATACCGGTAGAAAAATGTCACGTTGCCTCGAATGGAGAGCCTGACATTCAGTCCGTGCGAGTCGAAGATAACCTCTGCTTTGTCGCGGCGCTTACCCAGCGCTTTCCTGAGCTTAGTGTCTGTCTGCAATGTGGACATCTTCTTTGCGTCTACGCAGAGGCGTACACAAAACACATAAATTAACGCTACTCAGAGTCAGCCATGATAAAAAAACTTAAAGCATGCCATCAGGATAACCCTCTGATATGAATGATTTTTATAAAAAAACGTTGTCCGAAGTAAAGCACAATAAAGTGAAAGCGTATGCCCTCCGATAATATTTACGCCGAAAAACGCCTGCCCAGCGCGTTTCGTCAGAGCTGGCACCATTTCTATGGCAACCCGATTTCGATGGTCGGGCTGTATGGCTTTGGCGCACTGCTGCTGCTCTGTCTGTTTGGCGGGCTGATAGCGCCATACGATATCGATCAGCAGTTCCTGGGTTATCAGTTGCTGCCGCCATCCTGGTCACATTATGGCGATGTTTCCTTCTTTCTCGGCACCGACGATCTGGGTCGGGATGTGCTGAGCCGCCTGCTGAGCGGTGCGGGCCCGACGGTGGGTTCGGCGATTCTGGTGACGCTGTTCGCCACGCTCGGCGCGCTGGTGCTGGGCGTACTGGCGGGCATGACGCATGGCATACGCTCGGCGGTGATGAACCACGTGCTGGACACCCTGCTCTCTATTCCGTCGCTGTTACTGGCGATTATCGTGGTGGCGTTTCTCGGACCACGACTCGAGCATGCATTGCTGGCGGTCTGGCTGGCGCTGATTCCACGTCTGGTGCGCGAGATTTACAGTGCCGTGCATGATGAGCTGGAAAAAGAGTATGTGGTGGCGGCACGTCTTGACGGTGCCAGAGGCCGCAACATCCTGCGCTACGCCATTTTGCCTAACATTTTACCGTTGCTGATCACCGAAATTACCCGCGCGCTATCGATGGCGATTCTGGATATTGCCGCACTCGGATTTCTCGATCTGGGCGCGCAGCTGCCTTCGCCCGAATGGGGAGCGATGCTGGGTGATTCGCTGGAGCTGATCTACGTCGCCCCCTGGACCGTTATGCTGCCGGGTGTGGCGCTGATGGTCAGCGTATTAATTGTTAACCTGCTCGGTGACGGCATCCGTCGCGCCGTCGAAGCGGGAGTGGAATAAATGCCGTTACTCGATATCCGTAATCTGACCATTGAATTTATGACCGCTGACGGACCGGTCAAAGCGGTCGATCGCGTCAATCTGACGCTGGGCGAAGGTGAAATCCGTGGCCTGGTCGGTGAGTCCGGCTCCGGTAAGAGTCTGGTTGCCAAGGCGATCTGCGGCGTAACTAACGATAACTGGCGTGTCACCGCCGATCGCATGGTATTTGATGATGTCGACCTGCTGCGCCTGTCGTCGCGCGAGCGCCGCCGCATTATCGGACATAACGTCTCGATGATTTTTCAGGAGCCGCAATCCTGTCTGGATCCCTCTGAAAGCATCGGTCGTCAGTTGATGCAGGTGATCCCGCGCTGGACGTATAAAGGTCCGTGGCTGAAACGCTTCTGGTTCTGGCGCAAAACCCGCGCCATCGAACTGCTGCATCGCGTCGGCATTAAAGATCACAAAGATATAATGCGCAGCTTCCCCTATGAGCTGACCGAAGGCGAATGCCAGAAAGTCATGATCGCGATTGCGCTGGCTAATCAGCCGCGTCTGCTGATTGCCGATGAGCCGACGAATGCCATGGAACCCACTACGCAGGCGCAGATTTTCCGCCTGCTGAGCCGTCTGAACCAGAATAACAACACCACCATTCTGTTGATCAGTCATGACCTGCGCACCATGAGCCAGTGGGCGGACCGTATCAACGTGATGTACTGTGGTCAGACGGTAGAAACCGCCCAGAGCGAAGATTTAATGAGTACGCCGCACCATCCTTATACTCAGGCGCTGATTCGGGCGATGCCCGATTTTGGACGATCCCTGCCGCACAAAAGCCGTCTCAATACCCTGTCAGGGGCGATCCCGTCGCTGGAGAGCCTGCCGATTGGCTGTCGTCTGGGGCCACGTTGCCCTTATGCGCAGCGCAAATGTATTGAAACGCCACGGCTCACCGGCAGCAAAACGCATCTTTATGCCTGTCATTTCCCGCTGAATATGGAGGGCCAGTAGCATGGAGACCCTGCTGGAAGTGCGCAACCTGAGTAAAACCTTTCGCTATCGCACGGGCCTGTTCCGCCGTCAGCACGTTGAGGCGGTGAAGTCGGTCAGTTTTACCCTACGCGAGAGGCAGACGCTGGCGATAATCGGCGAAAATGGCTCCGGCAAGTCCACGCTGGCGAAGATGCTCAGCGGCATGGTCGCCCCTACCGAAGGTGAGATTCTGATAGACGATCATCCGCTGACCTTCGGCGATTATGGCTATCGCAGTCAGCGCATCCGCATGATTTTCCAGGACCCCTCAACCTCCCTGAATCCGCGTCAGCGTATCAGCCAGATTCTGGAGTTCCCGCTGCGGCTTAATACCGATCTCAGCGCGGAGGATCGAGAGAAACGCATTATCGCCACCCTGCGTCAGGTGGGATTACTGCGCGATCACGCCGGCTATTATCCGCACATGCTGGCACCCGGTCAGAAGCAGCGTCTGGGGCTGGCCCGCGCGTTGATTTTGCAACCCAAAGTGATTGTGGCCGATGAAGCGCTGGCCTCACTGGATATGACCATGCGTTCCCAGCTGGTGAATCTGATGCTGGAACTGCAGGAGAAGCATGGTATCGCATACATTTATGTTACCCAGCATCTGGGGATGATGAAGCACATCAGCGATAAGGTGCTGGTGATGCATCAGGGCGAAGTGGTCGAGCGCGGCGGCACCGCTGATGTACTGGCCTCCCCGCTGCACGATCTGACCCGACGACTGATCAGCAGCCACTTTGGCGAAGCATTGAGTGCCGAAGCCTGGCGGCGAGAGCGTTGATTTTTGCTGCATATCGCGGAAATTGCGGGCCGATTTACCTGATTTATGAGAGACGTGCTAGAATCCGCACGTCGATTAACGTCGGTCGCTTACTTTTTAACCATGCGGCCGCCAACTACAATGACCATAAGGATTACAGCTATGGGTTTTCTTTCCGGTAAGCGCATTCTGATTACTGGCGTTGCCAGTAAACTTTCCATCGCCTACGGTATTGCACAGGCGATGCACAAACAGGGCGCAGAACTGGCTTTCACCTACCAGAACGACAAATTAAAAGGTCGTGTGGAAGAGTTTGCCAAAGATTTGGGTTCAGACATCGTGCTGCCATGTGACGTAGCCGAAGATGAGAGCATCAAATCTCTGTTCACTGAACTGGCAAAAACCTGGCCGAAATTTGACGGTTTCGTTCACTCTATCGGTTTCGCCCCTGGCGAGCAGCTGGTTGGCGACTACGTGAACGCCGTTACCCGCGAAGGCTTTAAAATCGCGCATGACATCAGTGCTTACAGCTTCGTCGCGATGGCCAAAGAGTGCCGCGAGATGCTGAATCCACACTCTGCGCTGCTGACCCTCTCTTACCTGGGTGCTGAGCGCGCGATCCCGAACTACAACGTGATGGGTCTGGCGAAAGCGTCGCTGGAAGCCAACGTGCGCTACATGGCAAACGCCATGGGCCCGGAAGGCGTGCGTGTTAACGCCGTTTCTGCCGGTCCAATCCGCACCCTGGCAGCATCAGGCATCAAAGATTTCCGTAAGATGCTGGCACACTGCGAAGCGGTCACCCCGATTCGCCGTACCGTTACCATCGAAGATGTCGGCAACTCAGCAGCATTCCTCTGCTCTGACCTGGCTGGCGGCATCACCGGTGAAGTGGTACACGTTGATGGCGGCTTCAGCATCGCCGCAATGAACGAACTGGAACTGAAATAAGTTCTGCAAGGGCGAGCCTGGCTCGCCCTTCTCTTTGCTCCCGCCTCGCCCTTCCTGCCTGATTTCGCTGCCGTTATACCGTAACGCTATTAATTATCACCGATCAATCTTTTGCCCCGGACTGGCCATCAGCGACGATAAGCCTGCCCTTCGGTTTATGCACATTTTCAGATTCTGCCGCCTGCATACCGAACCCGAATTTGCAAAAGGATTGATCATGGAACAACGCCGCT
The DNA here is from genome assembly GCF_011800485.1 of Pantoea sp. EKM20T. Taxonomy (NCBI): domain Bacteria; kingdom Pseudomonadati; phylum Pseudomonadota; class Gammaproteobacteria; order Enterobacterales; family Erwiniaceae; genus Pantoea; species Pantoea sp. EKM20T. The sequence goes on from NZ_JAALFW010000003.1 coordinate 478,744, forward strand.
ATCCGGGCCATAACCACTGGTTTTACGAGAGCCAGACCAGTCCACGTACCTCACAGGCCGCACCGCTGGTGCCAGAGGCCGCCCATATCGATGACCGTTTTTTGCTGGGTTGTTACACCGATGACAACGTGGTGCAGTCACTGCTGCGCACTAATCAGCCCGCCCTGCTGGCGGCGCGCGATCTGGCACAGCTGCTGTTCCCCGACCGCGTCGTCACCACGCTCACGCATACCTTAACGCTTTACGATCGCCTCAGCACGGCGCTGACGGTAGCGCAGGTGGCGGGTGTACAGCGGCTGTGTAATCACTACTCTGCCCGCCTCAATCCGTTGCCCGGGCCCGACTCCTCACGTGAAAGTAATAATCGCCTCACCCAGATTACGCAGTATGCACGCCAGCTGGCGATGCAGCCTGAGCTGATCAGCGCCAGCGCAATCACTGCCCTGGATGCAGTCGGCCTGACAGAGCCCGATATTGTGACGCTGAATCAGGTGATCGGCTTTGTCAGTTATCAGGCGCGGGTGGTCGCCGGTTTACAGGCGCTGCAGGCCCAGCCGGTACGCTGGCTGCCCGGCAGCACTGCACCACCGGATGCTGAGGCCGCAGGTTTTGATCAGCCTGCCCGCTGGCAGCCCGTGCTGAAACCGCTGGAGTTGCGGTATGCCAGTGCTGAGCAGCTCGCTGCCATTACCCGCTGTCAATCGCTGCCGGGAATGCAGGACGCGGTATGGCTGCTGGCGCACGATCCCTCAGTGCTCTATGGCTGGGCGCAACTGCGTCAGCATCTCACTCAGGACAATACCCTGGCAGAAGCGACGGCCGCCCGGATTCTGGGCAGTCGCTGGGCGTTCCGGCTGCTGGCCGGACATGAGATGTTAATAGAGGGCGTGGATGATGCTGGGGCAAAAGACCAGGAGCAGCAGATTATTGCGCTGGCGGCGCAGCTGACCCGTTCGCCAGAGCGTTTCAGCGCGGCCCATCTGCAACCGCTAATGGAGGCGGGTTGGGAGGCTGATGCACTGTTCGCGCTGATGCAGAGTGTTGCCATAGGCAACTGGAACAGCCGCCTGTTTTACGCACTGGGCGAATCGCAGTAGCCGGCTAAACCGGCAGCAGACCGCGCGCTTCGTCGAAAAAGTGCTGTGCCAGCGGTGTGGCACGGCTAGGCTCAGCGATGACCAGCGCCGCCTGGCGCGCCATCGGCGGCAGCGTGATGGCGCGCTGCTGCAGCCCCTGTAATGAAGCGGCCAGCAGATGACCGACCGGCGACACCAGCAGCCCCAGGCCGACCTGCGCGCACTGCATCAGCTGCATGACAGAGGCGCTCTCCACGATCACCCGGGGCACCAGCGCCGCTTCACGAAACGCCATATCGAGATAACGCCGGAAATAACGCGTCGGCTCCGCCAGGCAGAGCGGCTGTTGTGCCACTTCATCAAGCGTCAGCGCGGTTTCCCCCACCAGCTCAGGAAAATGGTCGGGATGGAATATGGCTTCAACGCCCCGATCTGCCAGCATCTCGGTCTGAAAATGGAGTTCACGCAGGGTTGCCATCTCGAAAAAACCGATCCCGACATCCACGGTGTGGCTGTTGAGTGCTTCCAGCAACTGGTCAGCACTGAGTACCGCAATGCGATAGTCGAGCTGAGGATAACGCGCCTGCACCGCTTTCAGCAGCAGCGGCAGTGCCATACTGCACTGCGGCACCACGCCAACCCGCAGCGTACCGTTCACCCCATGCTTCAGCGATTCCACTTCCAGCTTCAGCCCCTGATAGACCGAAACAATTTCCCGCGCCCACGCCAGCACACGGTCGCCCTCTGGGGTAAATCCGGCAAAGTTATTGCTGCGGTTAATCAGCGGCAGGCCCAGCTCGCGCTCAAGATTTTTCAGGCGCATAGAGAGGGTTGGCTGCGTAACAAAACTGGCTTCCGCGGCCCGCCCGAAATGGCGTTCACGCTCCAGGTTACACAAGTAAATAAGCTGTTTAATGTCTATGTTCTTTTACCATCAATAACTTACGCATTTATATTTTAGCCTTTTTGTTTTTTATGTACTACGCAATGTACTAAATAAAATTTCACTATGACTTTCACGTCGCGCTTAACATCATATTATGCCTGATATGACTTCGGTTCAAATTGTCGGCCTCAGCGGTTCATAGACAGACACTACCTCGGCCGTCACCTTACCCAGCACGATAATCCCGTCCATGCCCTCTCCGTCGATCGTCTCACCGTCCGAAGTGATAATCCCTGTACTGAACAATCTGCCCAGTTGCGGAAACTCACCTAGCTGGAATGCGACCTTATCGCCCGACTTTGGCTTCAGCGATTTGTCGGCCAGTACGAACCCGTCCGGCGTCTCAATCAGTAGCATGTTGTTGCGGCGAGGCATCAGGATGTCGTTCAGGTCCAGGCGGCGCTCAATATAGTCGTTTGCAGGTGATGGAAATCCCATATCTACCTCACGTATCCCATGTTGCGTAACGACCAGGTCTTATTCTCACTCTCCTCGGTAACCAGCCCGAAGAAGAAGTTCTGGTAACGCCGAATCCACCGATTGCACTCTGCCAGCGTCCAGACGTGATTAACGTCATCCAGGCGCTTCTGGAATGCTGCCGTGGTGACAATCTGCCGCCCCCGACCGTCAAGCGCCAGTGCGCCTATGAACGCCGCCTGTATGTCACTCTCTCTCGCCATGTTAAATCCTCCCGCGATAATACTGTATGGATAAACAGTAATATCGATCGGTAGATTTGATCAAGTCTGGAACTGGCTTTATTCTTCCGATAGCATTTTATAGATATGAAGATAATACACACAGCACGAGCCAAGCATGAGACTTAGCCGTATGACAATTCAGGGAAAGCTGCACGTTTGCAGAACACCAATTAAATCAGGATTTTCAAATGGATAGATTCAATCCACCCACAAATGGTGAACAGCTAGATTTGAATTTAAGGGCTATTCGTGAAGTAGAAATAGATGGGATTCAGATGGGGGTTTTGTCTAACGGAACTCCCTATTTAACAATGCGCGGTCTTGCCATAATGTGCGGCGTTGCTCCCTCAGTAATCCAAGGTATAGCGGCAAATTGGCCAGCAGAAAGACTGAAGCCTAGAGGAAGAAAAATCGACGCCTCACTTACAGCTCAAGGTTACAACTCAGATCAGCTTGTCATTAAAACGAAGGGGAATGGTGGTGAGGTCCATGCTTATACCGATGCCGTTTGCATGTCGATCTTGGAATACTATGCTCTAGATGCAAGCCAGCCCAATTCTGAAGTAGCCAGAAACAATTATAGAATTCTGGCTCGTGATTCATTCCGCAGGTTCATTTATCAGCGAACTGGCTACAGCGAGGCGAGCACTCTTGCTTCCCTGCAAGTATTCCAGCAAAGATTGCAACTTAATGACCAGATCCCTGCCAATTATTTCTCAATTTTCCGAGAAATGGCTGACCTAACATTTCATTTAGCTAACAGTAACTTCAAACTGGATGCGCAATCTATACCTGACATAAGTGTTGGTATTCATTGGGGTAAATACTGGTCTAAAAATTCCTTGGCTGATCAATATGGGGAAAGAGTAAAGTTTCCACATAACTATCCTGAGAATTTTCCTCAGGCGCAGGGCAATCAAAAGGAAGCATGGATATACCCTATCCTGTCATTGGGTGTATTCCGTAGTTGGCTTCAAAGCACTTATGTGCATACCCATCTTGCTCCTTATCTAACAAAAAAGGTTGGAGAAGGCGCATTGCCAGCACCAAAGGCAGAGCAAATATTAATAGCCGTACAGCGACCTGCCTTACCAGGGCGATAGAACCGAAACCCGGCCACCGCGCCGGGTTTTTCATGCTCATCGCTTGGCTCCCGTTCAGCTGCTGATCTAAGCTTATCAGACCCATCACGTATCCGGCTCAGACAGGAGCGACTCAGCCATTGCCCGGCAGCCAAAAAAGCTGATTAAATGGTATTACTTGCTGGTTCATACTATTAGAAAAACATATCTAAGAAGACGCAGCAATCCCTTTTATCCACAAAATCTATCCCAGAAAACGTCGAAACCATTACTTTGATTTGCATCGTCATTATGAATAGGTTTCGTCACATCCATGTCGCCATCATTTTTAGTGTAAAGCAATGAATAAAATTTATGAGATGGTCCTGTTCCAATTTTGAAATCTCCACAGACCGCGCTATTCTTATCATAAAAACGGCTATTAACTACTACCTTACCGAAATTTATCATACCCTGATTCCCGACCTGCTCTCGGAGATATGACTTTGCCTTTGATATGGCTTCTGTTTTTGTCGTATCACTTGGCCCGCAGCCTGCCAAGAAAAAAACAGAGATGAGCGTCAATGCAAGTTTCATTTTTTATCCTTTTAAAAAATTCAGCAATTGAAAATTAATTTTAAACAAAAATCAATCCACATCAACTTATTTTAATTTACTGAGCATCTCACTAATTATGGCATCCTGCTTTTCAATCTTATCCATCAAGGCCAGGATAGCCTCATGGTGAAGCGCTGCGGCCACACCGGTAGTATCAGGTGCCAGAACGTCTTTAACGACAGTTCCATCTGACATTGTCATGTCGCCGTAGACAGAAACGGCTGAGGGGAAAGCGGCCTGAACATCCTGCGCAATAAAACCAATACCCGGTGCGAAACGGTCAAGCCTGTCCCATGTAACACCTTTGATAAGGCGCATCTTCACCAGAGGATCTTCTATTTTTTTAATATTGGTTTTTATCCGTTTATCGGATGACGAAACCCACTGCTGAGGTGCGTAAGCGTTTCCGTTGTTTCTGAACTCAAAAAGTATATTGTTGCCAAAACCGTTTAAAGCCACATAGCCGGAAAACTTAACACCGCTTTGCTCCTGACAAAGAAGCGCGGCGTAGGCACCACGAGAGTCACCCATGGCGCCCCGCCCACTAAGCACGGACTTAACAAATGCAGAGTTATAATAACCCCCTCCTGCATCGGTGATTTTTTTGGCAATTACCTCTCCGGAATCTACCAGAACGTCACCATTGTAAAACTTAGCCCCACCTGACTGTCCAAGCGGGCCAGAAATAGTGGTTGAGCCATTCACAGTAAGATCATTATCAACGGTCAAATCACCTGTGATTTCACCGCCAGATTTATCGAACTTTCCGGAAATCGTCTGTGCGATTCCATTCCACGCAGGACCCGTCCAAGATGTTCCATCTGGCAAATTGACTGTCACGTTACCTGAACCGGTAAATATCCCCTGCCAGTTAGCCTTGTCAAGATTGAAGCCACGCACGGCATAAGTCACTTGCGCAGCCAACTGAGCGGTGATTGCCGTCATTGTGCCAAAGGGTACTGGCGTCCACGCTAACCCGGATGCAGCAGGTCCGGTATATGACTGAGCAAGCGTTAAAGCCGTGTTGGAATCGACTGACTTAATACCCAGCGTATAAGCAACTCCACCCACGACAGCCACTACGAAATCGTTAGCTTTAAGCTCTGTTGTAAATGATGTTCCGGTGCCGGTAACCGCGGTTGAATTATTAGTTAGTGCAATAGTGCCTGCTGGCATAGCTTTCTCCGGACAATAAAAAACCCGGCGAGAGGCCGGGTGTTATTTGGAATGGTTTCCAGTTATCTCAATTAAGCAAAATAAAGCCAAGCATCTTGTTAATTCACTTAATCACAAAAACCGTGCATGATCTAAAATCAGCACATAATCAGAAAAGGATATTTAATAGAAAAAGGTAATGACTATCATTTGTGTTGCAATGTCTCTGTCAGCTTGTGTATCAAGCTCTCCACCAATTTGCTATAACGAAGCCGTTATTTATAAACAAAAGTACGACATTGCAGTGTTTAAAATTGAAGACGGTAAATACCTTGCTGGCAAGCCTTTTTATACATGGACAGACAAATCCCAGTTTACCAACACAGCAGCATGCGATCGATTAACCCCCTAGCGCCTGCCTATAGTAAGAGTCATAGGCGTTACAGAATATGAATCCGGGGGGGCCGCATGAGTAACTCGGCGGCCTTCCCTGTGGAACCTGATAGTTAGAGGATGAATACAGATCACCACCGCTAGCCTCATATTGACCAGAACTATTTATACCTCCGCTATAGCAGTTATAGAGCGTAATACCTGTGTTCGGGAATGCTGGATCAAAAGGCTGGCTGACCACCACAGAAACACCACTGGTAGATGCCACCGGCTGCCCCGCGTTAGTGATTGAACCAGTCTGCATCTGAAGCGGCAGACAATTGCTGTGCCATACCATTTGCCCATTGTTGTACATGAAGAAACCGCCAGATGGCACATTTACCATCATTTTGGCAAAGATATATATTCGGGTGGCTGTCATCTGGTAGCCAAAGTTGGGCCTGAACTGCAGCGCCCAATATCCATTCTGGTTTATCTCCGTCCACCACACATGATTGAAACCAGATGCAGCCAGGCTCCTGTGAAAGGCTATAAAGGGAATACTTACTGGAACGTTTGTTTGCACTACCTGACCAAAAGCAGGTGTAAGGTCTATAACCTGCACGAGGTTAAAGGGTGTGAATGTTGGTGCAAGTTTGAATATCGGTGGATTGACTGAATAGTCGTTATATACGAATCCTGCATAGCTTAAAGTGGTTGTAGGAGTGGCGGTCACGATTAACTTCGACACAATATCCACTCCTGCCCAAGAAACAGTCTGGCCTGAAACAGATACTGTATAGGTTATATTGCTTGCGCCTGCTGAGGTCCTTCCGCCAATTATCGCTGCGCTTATTGAAAACCCCGGCAAGCTATAGCTTTTGCTGCCAGATCCTGACACTGACGCCACGTCAGCAATAAAATTGTATGACATGGCGTTTACAGCATCAAAAGAGGTTCCGTTAATAAAAGCCTGAAATCCTGCCATTACCTCTGAATCCCCATCGAGCACACCAACTGACCGCTTGCGTTGTACCAGGCGGCCCCTCTGTTATCCAGCACAAACTTACCCTGACCTGAAACTGGCCCATTAAGCTCAAATGATCCGTCGGAGCGCATGATCGTCCCTGTCTGACCGGCGACGTAATTTGACGAATACCATGAGCCAACCTTGGCAAGCGTAATCGAGGCATAGTTGATAAACGCGTCGTTGATAAAAATCTGACCGTTTACCGCAGCAAACGCCATCTGATAATTACCCGGGTCGCTGCCGGTATAGATACCAAACTGGTCAGCATTGAATGCCAGGGTGGACTTGTATGCTCCGCCTGACGGCTCGATGCCAATAGCCATGCCAGCACCGTAATACTGACCGCCGCGATTGATGCCTACGCGCAAGGTGTACGACGCTTTAGCCACGCCGTTATCAGTAACCGTTGCTGTCAGCTTCTCATTCACCGCAGCACTTAACTCACCGTACTGAGCCTGAACCTGCGTCTCAAGTTGAGCCATCGCCTGTGAAACGTCAGCTACAGTTGTGCGAATGGTGATGATGTCCGCCCTGATCTCACCAAACTGGCGGAACTGGTGATCTACAGAAGCATCGCTGTTTAACGCGTTCTGCAGCATTCCTTCGATGTTGTTATCAATCTGACCTGACAGGTTTTCAAACGCATCTGAATTCCTTATTGCTTCATCGATATACTCAAGCATCCCGGGGATATCTGATGACGCCTGACCCGAGACCTGAACGAAAGGCGAGACGCCAAATGCGTTTTTGGTCCTGACGTACATGTAGTAAGTATGGTCAGCCTTAAGGCCGTGCAACGTCCACTGCGAAGCCCTCCCTAAAAACTGAGCTTCAGTCTCGACTGCACCTATAGAGCTTGCCGGAACCTCTCCTGTGTACCAGAACTCGAAAGAGGTGTCGGTTGTTGCTGATACACTCATTACCGGAACGATGTCTGCGGAGAAGATGCCAGGCGTCCACTGAATGAAAGAAGGTGCAGAAGGCGCGCCAATGACCAAGCTGACCTGAGTTTCAGCGCCCTTCATACCATTCTCATTGCGTCCACGAACCCCCAGCGAATAGCTCCCTGATTCCAGGCCGTAAAAGTCGTAACGGAACTGGTCAGTTTCGTGCTGCGCCACCACCTTTCCATCCATGCTGTAAACATAGAGCTCGAAGACAATCTTCTTGGTAAGCGTTGCAGTCTCCCACGTTGCCGATACCTGAATGGTCTCGCTGTTGACGTTGATGATGCGCAGGTTTTCAATGTTCGGTACACGATAACCATTGAGCGTGTCGCCGGACGTATCGAATATCGCGCCGTCATCAACTACGGCCTGCTTATTCGGGTCGTACAACGTTGCTGAGATGGAATAAACCGAGTTGTTCTCGTCTTCGGAAATGCCCATGATGCGGAACAGGCGCGGCGCGACTTCGTCAGTAGAAATAATAAAAACGGTGCCATCACGCACCCACGCCGGAGCAGTCTTGAGGCGAATAACGCGACCTGTGACGCTGGCGATTTCGTACTTGATGAATTTACCAGTTGAGCCCATGACCGACATTTTATCGCCGCTGCCGGCCAGATCCGAAACATCAGCATCCACCGTTATTGAAGTGCCGCTGTGCGAGATAATGCGCCCGCCCAGACGTGTGGCTGCATAATTGTTATCCAGCACCTCTACCACGTCGCCGGGTATGAAGCGTATTGCCTCGCGTGCCATCTTGAAGGTGGTCTTCTTGGTTTCGCGTTTGGCGGTCTCAATTAACCATTTTCCTGTGCGGAATGCCTGGCCGCGTGACGTGCAACCAAATGCCTCCATAGTGGTTTCGTTGTATCCGTAGCGGTCAATTAGCCCGTCGTCGGACACGTATTCCTTAACCTGAGACCAACCATTGTTCGGGTCGGTCCATGAGACGATAACAGCATTAAATCGCTCAGATCGCTTCATGGAGCTGTAAGTAAACAGCCCATCAACCACGTTCGCATTGGTTATTGAGGCGACCGGATCCTGCGGGTTATCCAGCATCACCGAGAAGCGCATGCCATCCCACAGAGCAATGCCACGGAACATGCTAGCAATATCATCCAACAATTCGCGTGCGCTTTTCTGCTCTGTAATGTAAGCATTGAGCGTGAATCGTGGCTCTTTTCCGCCATAGCCATCATCGACAAGCTGATCGCAAAACTGCGAAAGCACGTACAGGCTGCCGTCATCGACATCAACATAGCCGGCGCGACGAGCCAGACCGTAGCGAGCGTTCTTCACTAGTGCACGGAACAGCCAGGCAGGATTGTTCATCCATGCTGATTTGAATCCACCGGTCCAGATTCCGGTATACGTCCGGGCTATCGGATCATAGTTATCCGGAACATCTACAATCAGCCCGCGCAGATGATAGGTACGCGAAGGGGTGTCTGTGTACTGATCCCGGTCAACCACGCAGCCAGCCACGGCAGCATAAGGATATGAAAGCCGGTCGTCAGTGATTTCAGTAAAGCTGTTCCAGATGGTGCCATTAGTCATCAGGTCGCTTGAGCTGTCAGGTGTGACGCGACGCAGACGGATATCAAATGGTTTCTGAAGGGGGGCATCAATGATATGAGCCTCAAGGTACTCACCTGATATTTTGCCGCTTATTGTGACGGTCTTCTGAATATTCCATGAGCCGGACGTTCCATTGCGCGTCTCGATGACCATGGTTACCGCTGTTTCGTGCTGGTTGCCCTTGGTATCCTGCTCCACCAGGCCAGTTACGCCGATGTTCATTCGCACCCGGGTCACATCAGTGTCGGTTACCGTGCGCACAAGAGGCGTGCTCTGGGTTACGTCTGTATTGACGACCGTGGTCGCTTCAATCGCGTCAAAGCCGGTGATCGGTGACTGATTTGAAGAGCCTGGACGCCATGCCACGCTGACGCCGTTAATCGTAACGTTACCGCCTGCATCAGTGACGGGCGTTTTATTCAGCATGAATGAGGAAAGGTGGTTCTGGTCTACCGGTCCGTAAATCGGACCTTCTGAAATGAGATCGAGGACTTTGAGATACTGCTTTGATTTGAGGTTGTCATCGATAAGTTTGGGAGTGCTTCCGCCACCGCCGCCTGAGCTCATGCTTTCACCTTAACTGATGGAAATATCCCAGTCCTGATTGTTGCTGGTATCAATACCAAGAGAGATAACGTTGCTGCCAACCACCATTTCGCCAATCAGTAGCGGGACCGGCCTGCCCTGCCCGATTCGGTTCTCAGCACTGGTGAATGAGTTGTTGGTAATGGAGTTTTTGTCCTGGTCTGCTGCACTCCGCGTCTTCATGTGTGAGGACATATAGAGCGAGTAAGCAACCGAGGCAACCGTGACGGCCACCATGATCCACACTGCAGCTAGGGCGCTGATTGCCCCTTCAACAATCGGCACGAAGAGGACTGTTGCGCCGTCTTTCAGGTGCCTGTTCATGTGGAATTCGAGGTTATCCTGTGACACGTCACCGCCATCAATGCGAAGGCGCAAGCGGGTTTTATAGAAATCGCGTTTGAATTCGGGACATTGAGCAAGCAGAAGGCGCAGGCCTTGCGAGGGTGTATCGACGTTCAGAGTGATTTGGCGGAAATGTTGTCGGAGATTCCCCGCAAATCTAAAGATGAGCATTGTTCATGCCTCCATATAGAGTGCGTCAGGCTTACATAGGATTGCCGGTAGGTCTCGCGGCGGCTGAGGCGCCCGGCTAGTTCGTGATGAAGTACTGTGTTATCTCCAAGCCAGAGCATCGCGTGGCAAGGGTCTGACTCAGGGAAGGCGCGCCGGATGATCACATCACCCGGCAGGATGTCGGCCGGAGTAAGTTCGTAAAATCCGTTGGCAGCCATATTCTTCAGGTAGAGGTTTTGCCCCCTCACCCACCATCCGTTAGTGCGCTCGAAGTCAGGCAGGTCGATGCCACACAGGTGGTAGGCGTCCCGGAAAAGCGTGTAGCAATCCATCACACCATGCTCGAACCGGCGGCCCAGCAAATGCGGTACCGGTCGGAACTTTCTAAGCCTGCCAGCGCTTGCCAGCCACCACTCAATGCCGGTAGATATCTGCGCCACCCTGTCGGCAGCCGAAAGAACGAGCTTTGGCTCTGGGTGGGAATGAAAAACGGCGGTGATTTCTCCCGCCGCTTCCGCTCTCATCCAGTCAGTATCGCTTATGCGAAAGTTGCACCCCGGATTTGGGTGCTGGTTATAACAGCGCATGAACCGAGCGCCATCAATAATCAGGCCACATACTTCATCTCGGGATAAAGCCGCATATGCCAGGCATTCATCTTCAATCATCAGGACACCTTTGAAGATCCGGGATAGCCACCATAGGGAAGCGGTTCAGGTTTAGGGAATCGCATGCGGCAACCAGTGAGGTGCTTTGAGCACTTATCCCGTGACATGTCCGAAGTTGGGTTATCTTTTTCATCAGCAACCGGCCCACCTGAATAGCCACAGCCGTCACCGCGGTATACCCACTGGCAAACATCTGCCAGAATGGTACGCGCAGGTATGATTGCGTTATCGCAGTCAACCGGGGTCGCCAGGTTATAGGTCACGGTCTCGAATGTCTCTTCAACCATCTCCTCTATGACGTAACGGGATACAGCTTCCATGGTCGGGTCTGCATCTGCATTACAATTCGGGAAGTTCACCGCGTCGAGATGCTTTACCAGCACCTGTCTGCGCGTTACTACCGCGCCCAATGCATCATCGAAATCGTGGTTGATACCGGTGATAAGGCCGGTGATGTTCGCCACCTTCATCGTCGGGCGCGAATAGGTGCCTTCTGACTTTGTTTCAAACCCTTCAACCGCGATCGGATAGGCTGAGTACTGTCGGCCCTGCCAGATAACATCGCCGTAATATCCGTTCGTACCTGCATGGAAGCGGATAACATCGCCCCCGAATGACTGCAGGTCCACTTCGAACAGGTCGAGCATCGCGCCGACGCCCGAGTCAGTACTCTCGATGATCAGTTCTGCTGGTATGTTTCTCATGTATTACCTTTGCCAGCCCTATTTGATGTTCTCAAACAGAAAACCCTTATAAGCTGAAGTTTTTTACGATAGGGTACGTTTAGCTATTTAGACATCAATGCTTATTAACGGTCATCTAAACCATGAGAATAGAAAATGTTAAAATCCCACATGGATAATAAAGAAAGAATACTGGTGGCGCAGTCAACAAGTGCTTCAATAACAGGGCATCCTCTTCACAAAGGAACCCCAAGAGAATCGTTTATTCATGAATTCTTAAAAGATCATTTACCTACCACTATATCCATAGGCACAGGTGAGATAATTGATTGCAATTCATCTCCTGGTGAACCCCGAAATCAATATGATATCATTCTTTATAGAAACGATTACCCAAAGCTTAATTTTGGCGGTGGCGTAAACGCATATCTGATTGAATCCGTAGTCGCAACGATAGAAGTAAAATCAACTTTAACAAGTGATGAGCTTGAGCGCTCGATTATTGCTGCAAACAATTCAAAAAACCTAACGACTAACTTTCAACAAGTCATCTCAACAAACCTTGCTGGCTCATCTGGCATTAAAAATTATGTGGTTGCTTACACTGGACCAGCAAAAATGCAAACCATTCACAACTGGCTAAAGCCAATACATGATAAACTAGGAATATCCCTGCCCACGTTAACTTTAGACGAAACAAGATTTAAAATAAAATGCCCATCAATTGATGGTGTTTTTGTTTTAAAGAAGGGGTACTTTTACTTTGACAACATACAGTATGGGTTTGCCCTCAACGAGATAAGAAAAGCATACCCAACTTTAAGATGGGTCATGAGTGAATGTGAAGATGGAAATTTATTAATGCTATTCCATATGCTACAGGAAATTGTCAAAAGCCTAAGCGGAACATTCCTTAATGCATTTCCATATATTAATCGGCATGATTATAATATCGTTACATTAGATTGAAATGTTATTTCGATACCTGTTCAAACGTGGCAGTCAGCTCATGCTGATTGCCGGTTTTCATCAATGACCATGATCGGCACACATACAGCCCCTGAGCGCCAGTATCTGAGGGCGTCCAGTAAAATGACTCCACCGCCATTCGTGCTTTCAGGAACGCTTCGGCCTGTGTAGCTACGTTAGACCGTAGCCACTTAGCATCATTGAAGCCTATAAACGTCAGCGAATAGCTATCCATCAGCGGGTTAATGCCGCGAGTCTGGCGCTGCTCGTAGCCGTCGCCCAACTTTACGACAGCTACGTTTGGCGCCCGCGAGACCGTGAAGCCTTTTTGTGGGCTCCATGTGAAAGTTTCTGGCATTGGGTTCTCCGCTTAAAAGAAAACCCGCCGAAGCGGGTTTTTACATGGCTGTCTAGCGCAATTAAAACTTAGATGTGAGGCTTTTCAGTTGCTGCTTTGCTTCACTCAAGGCTCTGTCCTCAATTTCAGCCAACGAGGCATTTTTATCCAACGGTAGTCGCACATGTACAACAGTAGATTTATTGTGGTCGTCAGAAAGGAAACTCACTTTTGCAAGAATTCCCGACCCATTCAGGTTGTCAAACGACGTGATTTCTTCTACCTGATAATCCATCCTTTATCCCTTTTTTAATTAATCACAATGAGTATTATATCAAACCTTTACCGCCCCTTGCTCAGCATACCTCGGGGCCGCTGCTGGTCTTTGATAGTGCGAAGGGCAACGGTCTGCATCATTTGCGCCATCTGCTTCTGCGTGGCTTCGTCAACGCCGCCCGTGGTTTGAATATCGAAGTTGAAATTCATCACAAGCCCACCACCGGCACCGCCACCACCGCCAATATCTCGATTGCTGATTACAGAACCATTGTCGCCCGGGATCATGTACTGGCTGCCATTGCTGGCTTTGAAGATTTCAGGCTTTCCGCCTTCGCCTACCCGATACATGCTGCTGGCGTCGACAGGGCCGCCGTGCTCACGAGCGCCAGCTATTTGAATCGCCACGGGTTTAACAGACACCTCAGAGTCATTTAAGATGGCTTAAAGAGAGGTGTCCATGAGCGGTAAGCG
>NZ_JAALFW010000030.1:0-2681 GCF_011800485.1 Pantoea sp. EKM20T
GGAGCGCAGACGGTCTCGTCGGTAGCCAGCCTGCCGGACGGCGGCGCCATCGTGGTGTGGCAGTCGGCGAGCGGAGATGGCTCCGGCAGCTGCGTCAAGGGTCAGCTGCTGGATGCGAAAGGCCAGCCGGTCGGGGCGGAGTTCACGGTGAACACCACCACAGCGGGCGACCAGATCACGCCGCAGGTTACGGTCCTGACAAACGGCCATATCGAAGTGGTGTGGAGCACGGATTCCGGTGCGCATATCAAGGGTCAGGGTTATACCTACAGCTATGACGGTGCGGGTAACGTAAATGGTCTGGTGGCTGATGGCACAGAGTTCAGCGTTAACACCGGTACCACGGCAAGTAAACTGACTGAACCCGCCATTACCTCGCTGGAAGATGGCGGCTATCTGGTTGTATGGCAGGCAAGCCTGAACGGTAACTGGGCGATTTACAGCCGCCAGTATGATGCAAACGGCACGCCGGTCACGGCGGAGACTATGCTGATTACGACTTCGCTGAGCGTAAACGGCGTGCTGGGCTTTGGCGCTGACTGGGAGCCGCTGCCGTCTGTTACGTTACTGAAAAACGGCCAGGTCGCTATCGCCTATACCGTTAAAGGTACCGGGTATGACGCTGGCGTGTCGATCTACGATCCTTCACTGCATGAGGTAACCGGCAGCTTCGTAGCGAACCAGACCCTGACTAATAATCAGGCATCACCTGCAGTAAGCGCGCTGGATAACGGCAACTACGTGGTGACCTGGGACTCTAACGATACCAGCGGACCGGATCAGAACGGTTACAGCGTCTGGGGCCGCATCTATGCGGCAGACGGTACGGCGCTGACCAGCGAGTTCCTGATCAACACGGCAACAGCAGGCGATCAACATCTGGCGAAAGTCGTGAGCCGTCCTGATGGCAGTTTCGTTGCGCTCTTTATGTCTGCAACAGATACGGCGCCGGGTGCAGGTACCAGCGGCATCTACGCGCAGTACTTTGATGCAGCGGGTAACAAAGTGGGCCAGCAGATGCAGATCCATCAGCTGACCTATGGCGAGCAGGTTGAAGTCGATGCGACCTTCCTTGCGGGCGGTCAGCTCTACGTGACCTGGACTGACAAAGGTGTGGGTGACGGCGAAGGCTCGGCGATTAAAGGACGCGTTGTGGATCTGGTTGAAACGCTGGGACTGGAGCAAATGACGCCGGACAACAACGATCCGACGACCATTGACTATCAGCCTGCGACGACACCAGCGTCGAGCGACACCGATGTACTGCCGCCGAACGTGGGCCTCTCTACCAATACTAAGGAGACTCTGGGTGGCCAGACCGAAGCAGGCGCTACTGTTATCGTAACGAATGCGGCTGGAACGGTTTACTCCACGGTGGCAGATGCTGAGGGTGTATGGAGTATTGTACCTAACCCACTCAGTGTCGGTGAAAACGGAACGCTCTCGGCTATTGACGCGGCAGGTAACCAGAGCCAGCCAGTATTGATCTCCGGAGCCGCACTGAGTGCTTACGATCTGCTGAATGAAAGCGCGCAGGTGAATACCACTACCACAGGCGATCAGCTCAACCCGTCGGTCACCCGGCTGGCGGACGGCCGCATCGTGGTGACGTGGCAGGGTGACGGCACCTCCGGTACCGAGGTTTACATGCAGCTGTACGAGGCAGACGGTGTGCATAAAATCGGCACCGAGCAGCAGGTGAACCAGCGCACGGCCAACAATCAGGACAGCCCGCAGGTGATCGCGCTGACCGACGGCGGCTTTCTGATCGTCTACGAGTCCAACGTTAACGGACTGGACAACAGCGGCGACGGCGTGATGGCGCGCCGCTACGGCGCCGACGGCCAGGCGGTGACCGACGAGTTCCAGGTGAACACCACCTACAGCGGTGCGCAGAACCGTCCGGGTGCGATGGCAACCGCCGACGGCGGCTACATCATCAGCTGGGAAGACCAGGGCACAGGCATTGTGCAGCGCAGCTACGGGGCGGATAACCAGCCGGTGACGGGCGAAGTGACGGTGGCAACCGGCAAGGGCATGGGCAGCTCAGGCGGTCCGGAAATGGCGGCCTTTACCGATGCGGCGCACGGCGGCATGTACGTGACCGTGTGGAACGCCACCAGCGGTCCGGGTGACACCAGCGGCAGCGGGGTTGTCGGGCAGATTTTTGCCGCAGACGGCACGCCACTGGGGGGTAACTTCCAGGTGAACACCACCACGGACAGCTCCCAGAACTATCCGGACGTTATCACCCTGAACGACGGCAGCATCGTGGTGTTCTGGGACAGCAGCGACAGCGGCACCAGCGGCTCTGACATCCGCGCAGTGCACTACCGCGTGGATGCCGCCACCGGAACGCTGACGCTGGTCGGCAGCGGTGACTTCATCGTCAACAGCTACACCAGCGGCAAGCAGTATAAGCCGGTCGGCGTGGCGCTGGATGATGGCGGCTACCTGCTTATCTGGGGCTCCGAAGGCGGCGACGGGGATGGCTCGGCCATCTACGCACAGCGCTTTGATGCGAACGATAACAGGGTGGGACGCGAGTTCCTGGTGAACACCACCACGAGCGGCAACCAGGGTACCGGTGGCGACTCGGTGGATGCAACGCACATCTTTGACGCCGTGCTGACCGCGGACGGCAGCGTATACGTGACGTGGCAGTCGGACAACGTGGACGG
>NZ_JAALFW010000031.1:0-1829 GCF_011800485.1 Pantoea sp. EKM20T
CCCTGGCTGTAGTCGTCCACCACGTTTTCAATCGCCGGCTGCGCCGGGGCGCTGGTCAGGACGCTGAAGTCCCACGCCGCATCCGCCGTACCGCTTACCTGCGGACCTTCATTGCCCGCCGCGTCCACCGCCGCGACCGTCAGGGCGTGTGCCCCGCTGCTCATTGCGCTGTCCGGCGTCCAGCTCCACTTGCCGTCCGCGTCCACCGCTGCGCTGCCGATCAGCTTGCCACTGTCGTAGATATTGACGCTGACCACACCCTGCGCTATTCCTGCCGTGCTCACGCTACCGCTGTAGGTCGGGCGTGCATCATCAGTCGTTGCACCGTCGGCGATCTCGCCCCGTACCGGACCGACGTCATCGGTCAGCGTGATGCTGCTGTCTGTAAAGGCGTCGATATCCGGCGCAGTGGTGTCGACGGTAAAGCTCCAGCCATCGTCATCAGTGCCGCTCACCTGCGGGCCTTCGTTACCCGCCGCGTCCACCGCCGCAACCGTCAGGTCGTGTGAGGATCCGTCCGCCATATCCTGCTCCGGCGTCCAGCTCCACTTGCCGTCCGCGCCCACCGCTGCGCTGCCGATAAGCTGGCCGTTGTCATAGATATTGACGTGATCGATGTCGGCGGTTGCGTCGCCGGAGAAGGTCGGCCGTGCGTCGTCGGTGACGCTGCCATCCAGGATCTCGCCGGTAATCGCACCGACGTCGTCGGTCAGGGTGATGCTGTCGATGACCAGGCCCGAGGTCTGGTTATCCGGCGGCGTGCTGTCTGTCGGGCCGTCGATCACAACGCTGTTGCTGTTGCCCGCCTCGTCGGTGGCTTCCACCACGACGTCTTTGGCGTCCACGCCCGCCGGATTCGGCTGGATGCTCCAGTGACCGTCAGCATCTGCCACCGTGCTGGTCACGCTGTCGCTGACCGGATCGGTGATTACGATCACCACACCCGGCTCGGCGTTACCGGCCAGCTCGTCTTCGGTGTTGTTCGTGATTTCCGGAGCCGCCGTGCTGGTATCCAGCTTAAACGGCCATTCTGCGCCAGGCGCGGAGATGTTTCCTGCCGCGTCCGTACTAACGGCTTTGATACTATGATCGCCGTCTACCATATTGGTGGTCGGCGTATAGCTCCAGTTGCCCTGCGCATCCGCCCGAACGCTGCCCAGCACGCTGTCGCCGTCATACAGCGTAACCAGCGAACCTTTTTCCGCCTTGCCGGTAAAGGTCGGCGACGGATCGTCCGTTACGCCACCACTGGTCGTAGACGTGCCCTGTACAGTGCCTACATCGTCAATCATCTCGGTGATGGTCGGCAGGACAGGTGCGATGGTGTCAACGGTCAGGGTAAATTTCGCCTCGCTGCTGTTGCCCGCCGCGTTGGTTACCGATGCCGTAAAGACGTGCTCACCGTCTGCCAGCTCCGCCACCGCGAATGTCCACACGCCGCTGCTTTTTGCCGTGCTGCTGCCCAGCACCGCGCCCGATTGGTCGCTGATGGTCACCACCGCGCCCGCCGCCGCCGTGCCCTGCAGCTCCGGCGTGCTGTCGTCGGTCAGGCCGCCGTTCAGTACCGCGCCGGTGACGCTTCCCGCATCGTCGTTCGCCTGGTCAATGCTCAGCTCCACGCTGCTGCTGTCCAGCCTGAAGGTTGCGCGCTCGCCGCGGGTTTCGTTCCCCGCCGCGTCCGTCACCTTCACCTGCCAGCTGTAATCGCGGTCCGTCAGCGTGCCCAGCGAAAGTGTCCAGTTGCCGTCCGCATCCGCCACCGTGCTGCCTGCCGGCGTGCTGCTGTTGTCCAGATATACCGTCACCGTCGCGCCCGCTTCCGCCGTGCC
>NZ_JAALFW010000032.1:0-1421 GCF_011800485.1 Pantoea sp. EKM20T
TTAACGCTGAGGCGTGACGACGAGGCACTACGGTGCTGAAGTGATAAATGCCCAGCTTCCAGGAAAAGCCTCTAAGCATCAGGTAACACAGAATCGTACCCCAAACCGACACAGGTGGTCAGGTAGAGAATACCAAGGCGCTTGAGAGAACTCGGGTGAAGGAACTAGGCAAAATGGTGCCGTAACTTCGGGAGAAGGCACGCTGGCGCGTAGGTGGAGGGACTTGCTCCCCGAGCCGAAGCCAGTCGAAGATACCAGCTGGCTGCAACTGTTTATTAAAAACACAGCACTGTGCAAACACGAAAGTGGACGTATACGGTGTGACGCCTGCCCGGTGCCGGAAGGTTAATTGATGGGGTTATCCGCAAGGAGAAGCTCTTGATCGAAGCCCCGGTAAACGGCGGCCGTAACTATAACGGTCCTAAGGTAGCGAAATTCCTTGTCGGGTAAGTTCCGACCTGCACGAATGGCGTAATGATGGCCAGGCTGTCTCCACCCGAGACTCAGTGAAATTGAACTCGCTGTGAAGATGCAGTGTACCCGCGGCAAGACGGAAAGACCCCGTGAACCTTTACTACAGCTTGACACTGAACATTGAGCCTTGATGTGTAGGATAGGTGGGAGGCTTTGAAGCGCGGACGCCAGTCTGCGTGGAGCCAACCTTGAAATACCACCCTTTAATGTTTGATGTTCTAACGTAGGCCCGTAATCCGGGCTGCGGACAGTGTCTGGTGGGTAGTTTGACTGGGGCGGTCTCCTCCTAAAGAGTAACGGAGGAGCACGAAGGTCAGCTAATCACGGTCGGACATCGTGAGGTTAGTGCAATGGCATAAGCTGGCTTGACTGCGAGAGTGACGGCTCGAGCAGGTGCGAAAGCAGGTCATAGTGATCCGGTGGTTCTGAATGGAAGGGCCATCGCTCAACGGATAAAAGGTACTCCGGGGATAACAGGCTGATACCGCCCAAGAGTTCATATCGACGGCGGTGTTTGGCACCTCGATGTCGGCTCATCACATCCTGGGGCTGAAGTAGGTCCCAAGGGTACGGCTGTTCGCCGTTTAAAGTGGTACGCGAGCTGGGTTTAGAACGTCGTGAGACAGTTCGGTCCCTATCTGCCGTGGGCGCTGGAGAATTGAGGGGGGTTGCTCCTAGTACGAGAGGACCGGAGTGAACGCACCACTGGTGTTCGGGTTGTCATGCCAATGGCATTGCCCGGTAGCTAAGTGCGGAAAAGATAAGTGCTGAAAGCATCTAAGCACGAAACTTGCCCCGAGATGAGTTCTCCCTGACTCCTTGAGAGTCCTGAAGGGACGTTGAAGACTACGACGTTGATAGGCCGGGTGTGTAAGCGCAGCGATGCGTTGAGCTAACCGGTACTAATGACCCGTGAGGCTTAACCTTACAACGCCAGAGGCGTTTTT
>NZ_JAALFW010000033.1:0-1406 GCF_011800485.1 Pantoea sp. EKM20T
GGCACGGCGGAAGCGGGCGCGACGGTGACGGTATATCTGGACAACAGCAGCACGCCGGCAGGCAGCACGGTGGCGGACGCGGACGGCAACTGGACACTGGCGCTGGGCACGCTGACGGACGGGGAGCACAGCTGGCAGGTGAAGGTGACGGACGCGGCGGGGAACGAAACCCGCGGCGAGCGCGCGACCTTCAGGCTGGACAGCAGCAGCGTGGAGCTGAGCATTGACCAGGCGAACGACGATGCGGGAAGCATCACCGGCGCGGTACTGAACGGCGGCCTGACCGACGACAGCACGCCGGAGCTGCAGGGCACGGCGGCAGCGGGCGCGGTGGTGACCATCAGCGACCAATCGGGCGCGGTGCTGGGCAGCAGCACGGCAAACAGCAGCGGCGTATGGACGTTCGCGGTGGCGGAGCTGGCTGATGGTGAGCACGTCTTTACGGCATCGGTAACTAACGCAGCGGGCAACAGCAGCGAGGCGAAATTTACCCTGAATGTGGATACCACACCGCCAGAACCAGTGATCATCCAGTCATTACAGGATGACGTCGGTACATTGCAGTTCACCTCACCAGTGGCAGGTAATGTCATTGACGATCCGGCGCCGACCTTTACCGGCAAGGCGGAAAAAGGCTCGCTGGTTACGCTTTATGACAATGGCATCCTGCTTGCGACAGTGACGGCAGATGCACAGGGTGAGTGGAGCTATACGCCGACCACTAACCTGCTGGAAGGGACACACGGTATTACGGCGACGGCAACGGATGCTGCAGGTAACGTCAGTGAAATCAGCAGTAGCTGGGATTTTATTATCGATATCACAGCGCCTAACGTTGGGATTTCAGGAAACTCAGAGGAGTCACTGAGCGGTGTTACTGAGCCTGGCGTTGTGGTTGTTATTGTCGATAAGAACGGCACGGAATATAGCGTAGTAGCCGATCAGCAGGGTAAATGGGTGATAGCACCTAACCCAATCTCAGCTGGCGAGTCAGGAGAGATCTACGCTATCGATCCAGCAGGGAACAAGGGCGATACAGTGGCCTTCCAGGGATCTGCACTGGCTACGTATAGCTTGCTGAATGAAAGTATGCAGGTGAACACCACTACCACAGGCGATCAGCTTAACCCGTCGACGACCCGGCTGGCGGACGGCCGCATCGTGGTGACGTGGCAGGGCGCAGGTGTCTCCGGCACTGAGGTTTACATGCAGCTCTTTGAGGCCGACGGTATACGTAAAATCGGCACCGAGCAGCAGGTGAACCAGCGCACGGCCAACAATCAGGACAGCCCGCAGGTGATAGCGCTGACCGACGGCGGCTTTCTGATTGTCTACGAGTCCAACGTTAACGGACTGGACAACAGCGGCGACGGCGTGATGGCGCGCCGCTACGGCGCCGACGGCCA
>NZ_JAALFW010000034.1:0-1237 GCF_011800485.1 Pantoea sp. EKM20T
CACACATGCTGTGAGCTCGATGAGTAAGGCGGGACACGTGGTATCCTGTCTGAATATGGGGGGACCATCCTCCAAGGCTAAATACTC
The DNA here is from genome assembly GCF_011800485.1 of Pantoea sp. EKM20T. Taxonomy (NCBI): domain Bacteria; kingdom Pseudomonadati; phylum Pseudomonadota; class Gammaproteobacteria; order Enterobacterales; family Erwiniaceae; genus Pantoea; species Pantoea sp. EKM20T. Next base: position 88 of record NZ_JAALFW010000034.1, read on the forward strand.
CTGACTGACCGATAGTGAACCAGTACCGTGAGGGAAAGGCGAAAAGAACCCCGGCGAGGGGAGTGAAACAGAACCTGAAACCGTGTACGTACAAGCAGTGGGAGCCTTCTTTATGGGGGTGACTGCGTACCTTTTGTATAATGGGTCAGCGACTTATATTCTGTAGCAAGGTTAACCGTATAGGGGAGCCGCAGGGAAACCGAGTCTTAACTGGGCGTTAAGTTGCAGGGTATAGACCCGAAACCCGGTGATCTAGCCATGGGCAGGTTGAAGGTTGGGTAACACTAACTGGAGGACCGAACCGACTAATGTTGAAAAATTAGCGGATGACCTGTGGCTGGGGGTGAAAGGCCAATCAAACCGGGAGATAGCTGGTTCTCCCCGAAAGCTATTTAGGTAGCGCCTCGTGAACTCATCTTCGGGGGTAGAGCACTGTTTCGGCTAGGGGGCCATCCCGGCTTACCAACCCGATGCAAACTGCGAATACCGAAGAATGTTATCACGGGAGACACACGGCGGGTGCTAACGTCCGTCGTGAAGAGGGAAACAACCCAGACCGCCAGCTAAGGTCCCAAAGTCATGGTTAAGTGGGAAACGATGTGGGAAGGCACAGACAGCCAGGATGTTGGCTTAGAAGCAGCCATCATTTAAAGAAAGCGTAATAGCTCACTGGTCGAGTCGGCCTGCGCGGAAGATGTAACGGGGCTAAACCATGCACCGAAGCTGCGGCAGCGACACTATGTGTTGTTGGGTAGGGGAGCGTTCTGTAAGCCGTCGAAGGTGTGCTGTGAGGCATGCTGGAGGTATCAGAAGTGCGAATGCTGACATAAGTAACGATAAAGCGGGTGAAAAGCCCGCTCGCCGGAAGACCAAGGGTTCCTGTTCAACGTTAATCGGAGCAGGGTGAGTCGACCCCTAAGGCGAGGCCGAAAGGCGTAGTCGATGGGAAACAGGTTAATATTCCTGTACTCGGTGTTACTGCGAAGGGGGGACGGAGAAGGCTATATCAGCCGGGCGACGGTTGTCCCGGTTTAAGCGTGTAGGCGGAGTGTCCAGGTAAATCCGGACGCTTATTAACGCTGAGGCGTGACGACGAGGCACTACGGTGCTGAAGTGATAAATGCCCAGCTTCCAGGAAAAGCCTCTAAGC
>NZ_JAALFW010000035.1:0-1229 GCF_011800485.1 Pantoea sp. EKM20T
TGAATCGCCACGGGTTTAACAGACACCTCAGAGTCATTTAAGATGGCTTAAAGAGAGGTGTCCATGAGCGGTAAGCGTTATCCCGAAGAGTTTAAAATTGAAGCAGTCAAACAGGTTGTTGATCGCGGTTATTCTGTTGCCAGCGTTGCAACACGTCTCGATATCACCACCCACAGCCTTTACGCCTGGATAAAGAAGTACGGTCCAGATTCTTCCACTAATAAAGAAGAGTCAGATGCTCAGGCCGAGATCCGCCGTCTCCAGAAAGAGCTGAAGCGGGTTACCGACGAACGGGACATATTAAAAAAAGCCGCGGCGTACTTCGCAAAGCTGTCCGACTGAGGTACGCCTTTATCCGTGACAACATCTGTTGCTGGCCTGTTCGCCTGCTCTGTCGGGTGCTGGATGTTCATCCCAGTGGTTTTTACGCCTGGCTTCAGCAGCCGCATTCACAACGCCATCAGGCAGACCTAAGACTGACAGGACAGATTAAACAGTTCTGGCTGGAATCGGGATGCGTCTATGGTTATCGCAAAATCCATTTGGATCTGCGGGACAGCGGGCAACAGTGCGGAGTGAACAGAGTCTGGCGACTGATGAAACGTGTCGGGATAAAGGCTCAGGTCGGATACCGGAGCCCGCGGGCACGTAAAGGCGAGGCCAGTATCGTGTCGCCCAACAGGCTCCAGCGACAGTTCAATCCGGATGCTCCGGATGAGCGTTGGGTAACGGACATAACCTACATCAGGACCCACGAAGGCTGGCTGTATCTTGCCGTGGTTGTTGATCTGTTCTCACGCAAAATTATCGGCTGGTCCATGCAATCCCGGATGACAAAGGACATTGTCCTGAACGCACTGCTGATGGCTGTATGGCGGCGTAATCCCCAAAAACAGGTGTTGGTTCATTCGGATCAGGGCAGTCAGTACACAAGCCATGAGTGGCAGTCGTTCCTGAAATCACACGGCCTGGAGGGCAGCATGAGCCGTCGCGGTAACTGCCATGATAATGCGGTTGCAGAAAGCTTTTTCCAGTTGTTGAAACGCGAACGGATAAAGAAAAAGATCTACGGAACGCGGGAAGAAGCCCGCAGCGATATTTTTGATTACATCGAAATGTTTTATAACAGTAAGCGTCGGCATGGTTCTAGCGATCAGATGCCACCGACAGAATATGAAAACCAGTATTATCAACGGCTCGGAAGTGTCTAGATTATCCGTGGCGATTCA
>NZ_JAALFW010000037.1:0-910 GCF_011800485.1 Pantoea sp. EKM20T
CCCGCGCCCGCGGTGCCGTTCAGCGTCAGCGTGCCGTCGTTGGTGAACTGGCCCTTCTGCAGGAAGCCGCTGTCCGCGTCTTCGCCCTGGCTGTAGTCGTCCACCACGTTTTCAATCGCCGGCTGCGCCGGGGCGCTGGTCAGGACGCTGAAGTCCCACGCTGCATCCGCAGTGCCGCTTACCTGCGGGCCTTCATTGCCCGCCGCGTCCACCGCCGCGACCGTCAGGGCGTGCGCCCCGCTGCTCATCGCGCTGTCCGGCGTCCAGCTCCACTTGCCGTCCGCCTCCACCGCTGCGCTGCCGATCAGCTTGCCACTGTCGTAGATATTGACGTAACTGATGTCTGCGGTAGTCGTGCCTGAGTAGGTCGGACGTGCATCGTCAGTGACAGAGCCATCTTCAATCTTGCCCTGTACCGGACCGACGTCATCGGTCAGCGTGATGCTGTCCGCCACTAAACCCGATGTCTGGTTATCCGGCACCGAGGTGTCAACGGTAAAGCTCCAGTCGCCGTCTGCCTGCGGGCCTTCGTTGCCCGCCGCGTCCACCGCCGCGACCGTCAGGTCGTGGGAGGTGCCGTCCGCCATATCCTGCTCCGGCGTCCAGCTCCACTTGCCGTCCGCCTCCACCGCTGCGCTGCCGACGAGCTCGCCGTTATCATAGATGTTGACGTGATCGATGTCGGCGGTTGCGTCGCCGGAAAGGGTCGGCCGCGCGTCGTCGGTGACCGAGCCGCTGGCAATTTCGCCGGTGATCGCACCGACGTCGTCCGTCAGGGTGATGCTGTCGATGACCAGGCCCGAGGTCTGGTTATCCGGCGGCGTGCTGTCTGCCGGGCCGTCGATCACAACGCTGTTGCTGTTGCCCGCCTCGTCGGTGGCTTCCACCACGACGTCTTTGGCGTCCACGC
>NZ_JAALFW010000038.1:0-797 GCF_011800485.1 Pantoea sp. EKM20T
CGGCCCCAGACGCTGTAACCGTTCTGATCCGGTCCGCTGGTATCGTTAGAGTCCCAGGTCACCACGTAGTTGCCGTTTTGCAGCGCACTGACTGCGGATGACGCCTGATTGTTAGTCAGGGTCTGGTTCGCTACGAAGCTGCCTGTTACAGCATGCGTTGACGGATCATAAACTGACACACCAACATCATATCCGGTGGCTTTAATCGCATAAGTAATCGCAACCTGGCCATTTTCCAGCGTTGTAACAGATGGCAACGGCTCCCATTCAGGAATGATGGCATTTGCGTTCAGGGTCGTGGTTGCCAGCACGGTCTCCGCCGTGACCGGCGTGCCGTTTGCGTCATACTGACGACCATAGACCGTCCAGTTGCCGTTCAGGCTCGCTTCCCAAACCACCAGATAACCGCCGTCTTCCAGCGAAGTGATCACCGGAACGCGCATTTTGCTGGCGGCGGTGCTGGAGTCCACATTGTACTCTGCGCCATTAGTCACGACGCCGTTCACGTTACCCGCACCGTCGTAGCTGTAGGTATAGCCCTGACCCTTGATATGCGCACCGGAATCCGTGCTCCATACCACCTGGAAAGTGCCATCTGACAGCACGGTAACCTGCGGCGTGATCTGGTCGCCCGCTGTGGTGGTGTTCACCGTGAACTCCGCCCCGACCGGCTGACCTTTCGCATCCAGCAGCTGACCCTTGACGCAGCTGCCAGAGCCGTCTCCGCTCGCCGACTGCCACACCACGATGGCGCCGCCGTCCGGCAGGCTGGCTACCGACGAGACCGTCTGCGCTCC
>NZ_JAALFW010000039.1:0-752 GCF_011800485.1 Pantoea sp. EKM20T
GTAGGGGAACCTGCGGTTGGATCACCTCCTTACCTGAAGATACCTTCCCGCGCAGTGTCCACACAGATTGTCTGATAGAAAATAACGAGCAAAGTGTCTTTCGAAGACAGACTTAATTGTCCCCTTCGTCTAGAGGCCCAGGACACCGCCCTTTCACGGCGGTAACAGGGGTTCGAATCCCCTAGGGGACGCCAAAGCTTGGTGACAGGTGAAAGATGTTACCCACATATCTTAAAGATGACTTACGAGTCATGTTTAAGATATTGCTCTTTAACAATCCGGAACAAGCTGAAAATTGAAACGACGCAGCGCGTCATTCCTCCGTAATAAGGGATGACAAGGCGATGCGTTCGAGTCTCTCAAATGCTTGCAATTCGCAGCGTTGTAAAACGCCTGTGGGTTGTGAGGTTAAGCGACTAAGCGTACACGGTGGATGCCCAGGCAGTCAGAGGCGATGAAGGACGTGCTAATCTGCGTAAAGCGACGGTAAGGTGATATGAACCGCTACAGCCGTCGATGTCCGAATGGGGAAACCCGGTGCACTCTGTGCATCATTGCAGCATGAATACATAGTGCTGCAAGGCGAACCGGGGGAACTGAAACATCTAAGTACCCCGAGGAAAAGAAATCAACCGAGATTCCCCCAGTAGCGGCGAGCGAACGGGGAGCAGCCCAGAGCCTGAATCAGCTTGTGTGTTAGTGGAAGCGTCTGGAAAGTCGCAGGGTACAGGGTGATACTCCCGTACACAAAA